>SVGT01000031.1 GCA_015056175.1 Clostridiales bacterium
TGATGCTGGTGGTCATGCAGATGAGAAGCAGGAAGAAGGAGATGGCCGTCATCCGGTCGCTGGGCGCGGGGCGACTCCGCGTGATGGCACAAAGCATCCTGGAATACGCCCTCATCTGCCTGCCGGTGACGCTGTTCGCGCTGCTGATCTGGCGTGAACTTTCTCCCCTGACCGTTTTCGGCGTGTGGCTGGCTTTCATGGCAGGCGCGCTGTGCACCATCGTCCGCTTCTCCACGATCCCGCTGGTGAAGCAAATCAGAGAATTGGAGGAATAAGGCGCATCCTTTCCCCTCCTTGGGCGGAAACGCTCCGTGCAGCCTGCAAAACCACGTTTTTCCTCCGCGGGCAAACGCTGCCGCATCGGATAGCAAAGAAAAACAGAGGCCGGTTTACAGCCTCTGTTTTTATGTTCTTGCTCGGGATGCAGACTGATCACTTCAGCAATCTTTTCCGCCCGTCCTTAAAGATCACAGGACAGTCTCCGTTTCCGGTTTCTTATCCTCAGGGTTCTCTTCGCCGCCTGCCTGCAGCATGAGCATCCATACCAGCGGCGCCGCAAAAAACAGCGCGGCAAAATACCGGAGCAGCACCAGCGGCACCATTGCAGACGCTGCCGTGTACACCGCCAGCACTGCCAGCGGCGCCCATGCATACGGCGCCTTTCGGTAAACCGCAAAGAAGAGTGCGTTGATCAGCATCCATACCTGAAACCCGATGGAGAAAAACATGGATACCAGCGGGATCTTCTCGTAGGAGATCATCAGCCCCACAGACCGGTAAAACGCTCGCACCCGGGGCAGCCACAGAAAATGCTCGCCCGGCTCTGCTATTCTGTCCGAAAAACTGAAATAAGATTTGTCATATTCCTGATAACCCGGAACGCCGCTTTCCTGATATCCGTCCGTTATGGCCGACGGATACCACAATGCTTTGGTATTTTCCAGTATCGCATCCAGATAGCACCCCGGATTTTTCAGCCCCATTTTGATATAGAAGCGCCGGAAATCGTCCTGTTCTCCTTCTCTGATATCCACTTTGAACTTGGTGGAATCCCCATTTTCTGCTGCATACTGCGGTTCAATTGGGAAATAATGCCTGTATTCCTGCCGTTCCTCTTCCGTCCAGGTATCGCCGCTAAGCAGATATGCCCTTGTCAGCGACTGCGTCACAGGTGAAAGGGCAGCGCTTTTCTGCGCCGGAGACGGACGGCATACAGCCGTCAGTCCGCACTGCAGCGCCGCATAGGTACATACCGCCGTTACGGTCAGGATCACGGCGCCCTTCAGGTGCTTTTTACGCATGGCTATGCAAAGGCCTGCGCCCAGCAGGAGAATGAATACCAGCAGCAGCAAGCCCGTGCCGTTGTTGCGGGAAAGCAGCGTCAGTGCCAGTACCAGTCCTGCGATCACCGGTTTTCTGTATGTACCGAAGAATGCCTCCCGGTCCCGCAGCATGGCGTACACAAGAAAGACCAGATACGTCATCAGCAGACTGAACAGTACATCCCTGACCGTACAGGTCACCAGCATATGCACAGACGGCATGAGCGCAAAATACGCCAGCATGCCTGCGCATACATACCGGTGCACACCGTTGCGGCGGCAGGATGTACAGATATGGGTAAAGATCCCGGCAGCCAGACCCATCTGCAGCACCGTCAGTACCGCAATACCCGCATTGTACGATGACGTCAAGCGATGCACAAGGGACAGTATGCCCGTTACCAGCACGCTGTGCAGCAACGGAAAATCTCCTCTGAAACCGTTCGTCAGCTGATTGAATTCATCCGCCGCATCATAACGGAATCCGCCGGGAAATGTGGACAGATAGCAGGGCAGCCAGCACAGGATGAGCACGGCAAATACGATCGCAGGCCGGGAGAGCAAACCTTTTGTATTTTGTTTTGTGCGGTCATTCAGCCGCTTGCCCCATTTTTCCAGATAATCCCACAGGATCTCCAGCAGCGCGCCGTATACCCTTGCAAACAGCACCACGGCAGCCAGCCAGTTTCCATGCGTATAGGGAACGCTGCCCTGTGCTTCCAGACAGCATCCGCAGCTTGTCAGCAAACTGAACACCGTGCCCGCCGCATGGGCGCACACCGTTTTGCGCCGGTCATGGCGCAGCGGCTTCTGACGGGCAAACAGCAATAGCAGCAGCAGAAAAAACACTGCAGACAAATGGCTGTTGGAAAAAGCCAGGCTATTGTCGCACACATACACAGGCACCAGAAGCGTACTAAAAAACGCCCATAGCAAATTGGCTGCAATCACTGCAGCCAACTTACCACGGGCGCCAAACCTATTATCTGTTCCCATACATCTTTTCATAGTAATTCTGATATTCGCCGGAGATAATGGTTTCCCACCATTCCTTGTTGTCCAGGTACCACTGGATGGTCATCTGGATGCCGTCGGCGAACTTGGTTTCGGGCAGCCAGCCCAGCTCGTTGTGGATCTTGGTGGGGTCGATGGCATAGCGCATGTCGTGGCCCTTGCGGTCGCCCACGTAGGTGATCAGGCTTTCGGGCTTGCCCAGCGCCTTGCAAATGATCTTGACGATATCGATGTTCTTCATCTCGTTGTGGCCGCCGATGTTGTACACTTCGCCCACACGGCCCTTGTGAATGATCAGATCGATGGCCTTGCAGTGATCCAGCACATACAGCCAGTCGCGCACGTTTTCGCCGGTGCCGTACACGGGCAGAGGCTTGTCGTTCAGGGCGTTGGCGATCATCAGGGGAATCAGCTTCTCGGGGAAGTGATAGGGGCCGTAGTTATTGGAGCAGCGGCTGATGGTCACAGGCAGGCCGAAGGTACGGTGATAGGCCTGCACCATGAGATCGGCGCCCGCCTTGGCGGCGGAATAGGGGGAAGAGGTGTGGATGGGGGTCTCTTCCGTGAACATCAGGTCAGGACGGTCCAGGGGCAGATCGCCGTACACTTCATCGGTAGACACCTGATGATAGCGCTGGATGCCGTACTTGCGGCAGGCGTCCATCATGACCTGGGTGCCCAGAATATTGGTGCGCAGGAACACCTCGGGATCCACCAGAGAGCGGTCCACATGGCTTTCGGCGGCAAAGTTCACCACCATATCGGGATGCTCTTCTTCAAAGAGCTGATACACGGCCTCACGGTCGCAGATATCGGCCTTCACAAAGCGGAAGTTGGGGTTGTCCATCACGCTCTTGAGGGTGCTCAGGTTGCCGGCATAGGTCAGCTTATCCAGGCAGATGATGCGGTAATCCGGATACTTTTCCAGCATGTGGAAAATAAAGTTGGAGCCGATAAAACCGGCGCCGCCGGTGACAATAATCTTCATACAGGTTTCTCCTCTCAGCACAGGCTCAGCAGATACTGGCCATAGTCGGTCATCTTCAGGCTTTCGCCGATCTCCCTCAGCTGCTCGGTGGTGATAAAGCCACGGCGCCAGGCGATCTCTTCAATGCAGGATACATAGAAGCCCTGACGGTCCTGCACCGCTTCCACGAACTGTGCAGCCTTCAGCATGCCTTCGGGCGTACCGGTATCCAGCCAGGCAATGCCGCGGCCCATGAGCTCCACGTCCAATTCGCCCAGCTCCAGATAGGCGTTGTTCACAGCAGTGATCTCAATTTCGCCGCGGGCGGAGGGTTTGACGTTCTTGGCGATCTCCACCACACGGTTGTCATAGAAGTACAGACCGGGCACGGCATAGTTGGACTTGGGCTGCTTGGGTTTCTCCTCGATGGAAACCACCCTGCGCTTTTCATCAAATTCCACCACGCCAAAGGCGGTAGGATCCTTCACGGGATAACCAAAGATGGCGCCGCCGCGGAGCTTTTCCATGGCGCGGCGCAGATAGCGGGTCATATCCTGACCGTAGAACACATTATCGCCCAGCACCAGACACACGCTGTCGCCGCCAATGAATTCTTCACCCAGAATAAAGGCGTCCGCCAGTCCGCGGGGCTTGTCCTGCACCTTGTAGGAAATTTTCACGCCGATCTGGCTGCCGTCGCCCAGCAGCTTTTCGTACACGGGGGTATCTTCCGGCGTGGAGATGATCAGGATTTCCCGGATGCCGGCAAGCAGCAGCATGGACAGGGGATAATAAATGAGGGGCTTGTCGTAGATGGGCAGCAGCTGCTTGGACACAGCCTTGGTCATGGGATACAGGCGGGTTCCCTTGCCGCCGGCCAGAATAATGCCTTTCATGGTGATCCCTTCCTTTACTTCGAGTTGCTTTTCGCTATATCTCGTTTATTTCAGAATGATATCGCAGATGCGATCCACATCTTCCACCGTCAGATCCGCAAAGAGAGGCAGCGTCAGCACATGCTCTGCCAGATGCCTGGCCACCGGCGTCTTTTCTTCCCCTGCAGTGGGCAGATCCTTATAGCAGGCAAAGCCGTTGATCAGGGGATAGAAATACTTGCGGGCCACGATGCCTTCCGCCTTGAGCAGTTCAAACACCTGGTTGCGGTCATACTTGTAGCCGTCGAACACCACGGGGAAGTAGGCGTAGTTGGGGGTCACATCCTTCTGTTCGGGACACAGCTTGATGCCCGGAACGCCCAGCAGACGCTCGCGATAGCGCTTCACGGCAGCGCCGCGCCTGGCAATTTCGCCCTTGAGATGGCGCATGTTGCACAGCCCCATGGCAGCCTGGAACTCGCTCATCTTGCCGTTGCCGCCGGCATACCAGCCGTCTTCCGGCGTATGGAAGCCAAAGTTGCGCAGGTCTTCCATGCGGCGGGTCATCTCTCCGTCACCGGTGCATACGGCGCCGCCTTCGATGGTGTTGAACACCTTGGTGGCATGGAAGGAGAACATGCTGGCATCGCCCAGTGCACCGGCGCTCCTGCCCTTGTAGGCAGCGCCGAAAGCATGCGCCGCATCGTAGATCACTTTCAGGTGATGCTTCTTGGCGATGGCTTCAATGGCGTCATCATCGCACATATTGCCATACACATGCACCGGCACGATGGCCACCGTCTTTTCCGTGATCAGCGCTTCGATCTTCTGCGGATCCATGCAGTAGAAATCTTCATCCACGTCACAGAACACAGGCACCAGCCCGTTGCGGGAAATGGCATGGGTGGTGGAGGCAAAGGTGAAAGGCGTGGTGATCACTTCGCTGACCTCAGGGAAATCCATGGCTTCAATAGCCGTTTCCAGCGCAATATGGCCGTTGGTGAACAGCGTCACATGCTCTACCTGCTGGTATTCCTCCAGCTGCTTTTTCAGTTCCTGATGCTTTGCGCCCATGTTGGTCAGCCAGCGGCTTTCCCACAGGTCCCGGATCTCTTCGCAATACTCTTCAAACCCGGGCATGGAAGAACGGGTCACGTTGATGGGTTTGCTCATGCCACCTCATCATCCTTTCATTTCGTTCAGAATATACTTTCTCTTCTGGGAACCCAGCACAGGAATATCCTGCACATATTCCAGTGCAATACAGGCCTCTTCCCCCAGATAATGCTTCATCCGGGAGAGCAGATCCTGTTCATCCACGTCGCCGGATGCATTGATCCGGATCACATACTGTCCTCTGGCCTGCTGGATGAACTGCCACTGGGCAATGCCTGTGACGCCCCACATGCCATGACTGATAATATGGGGATCCACGATCTGCCCGTGCACATCAAAAATGGTATCCACACGGCGTCCGTACACCTTTTCCAGCTGTTTTTCGCCGTTCACCAGGCAATAGGAGCCCAGATCGCCCGTATCATAGCGGATCATGGGGAAAGCATGATTGAACAGATCCGTAAACACGATGCGGCCGATCTCATGTTCCCCCACCGGCTCATCGCAGTCGGGCCGGAGCACTTCCAGATAATAGGATGCCTTGTTCACAATAAAGGGCGTGGCGCCGTGTTCCCGCTGGGCGTAGATGCCCATTTCCATGTTGGAATAGCGGTCGTACACGGGACAGTTGAACACCTGGCGGATCATATCAGCCGCTTCATCCGACAGCATTTCTGCGCCTACCAGCACGGACCTGACCTTGAAATCGTACTTCCTGCCGGATTCAAGCACATATTTGCAGATCATTTCCAGCGTGCTTACATAGCCGAACACAATACGGGGCTGCCAGTCCAGAATAAACTGCACCAGATCTCTCATGGTATCCGGGTTGAGCAGCGTAATATCGTAACGCCAGATATTTTCTCTTCTGTCCACTTCCCTGTCCAGCGTTTTGCCGCCGTAGGCACGCAGCTGCAGCATTTTTTCATGGGAGGGATAATCGGCGTATTCGCCGTACACCTTCAGGTCCGCAATGGTGCGGCAGCGTTTTTCCCTGTCCTGATACACGGTAAAGGGCGTACCGGTAGAGCCGCTGGTGGAGGTGGTATGCAGCGGCTCGGCAAACACTTCATCGCTGCGGATCAGGTCGGCATTGCGGATAAAATCCTGCTTGTTCATCACAGGGAACCTGTCATCCGCTCGGTAATCTTGATAGAAAGCACAATGCTCGATGGCGTACTGCCTGATCTCACGGTATTTCTCCATGGTAAAGGCATCGCCCGGCGTGCCGTTCACTTTCCGTACTTCCCTGTAGTGGCGGTATATGGATGGATTCTTTCTGAAAAAACGGTGTTTCTTGATCCATGCATTCACGCTCACGGTCCTTCATCCTTCCTTGACGGCAATAACGCCCCATCCTTACACGCTGGTGATCACAAGCTCCTTAAATCCACGCATGCCCACCTTGGCCTGCAGCATGCTGTCGGGCACTTCCCTGCCCTCTGCCCAATCGACCAGTGCCTGAGGCAGGTTGCAGCCGCCCATATGGCTGAAGGGATAGCCGCCGCCGAAACGGGCGTTCATTTCCAGAATGTAGGGTTTTCCGTCCACCAGGAATACGTCCACGTCCATGTTGCCGATATGGCCGGACAACGCGGACAGCTTTTCCAGTTCGGCACGGATCGCAGGCTCGTCCACGATCTCGGAAATATCCGTTTCGCCGGCGCGCATGGCAATCTTCTTTTTCACAATGATATTGCGCAGCTTGCCGTCCAGATCATGGATCACGTCTGCGCCGTATTCCTGTCCGTTCAGGCATTCCTGATATACGATCTGTTCCTCTTCCGGCACAGCGGCAGATTCAAACCGCAAATAGGACTTGCGGATCACTTCGGTGTTCTTGTGATGATAATAGTTGAGGCCCATTTCCTCATCCGCCTTGGAAAGCGCAATGGAGCCCATGCCAAAGCGGGGTTTGACGATCATGGGATACGTAACGTCGCCTTTGTTCAGCGCTTCCTTTGCCGCCTCAAAGGTGACAAAGGTCCTGGGCACATTAAAGCCGTTGTCCCGGAGGAACTGGTAGGTCTTCCACTTGTCATTGCAGATCTCAATGAGCGCAGGATCGCCCACCACCACACGGGTGCCGACGCGGAGGAATTCCTCCTTGTGCTTGGCCAGGATCAACAGGTCAATATCAAACAGAGAGATCAGAAGATCGATATGGTTTTCTTTGCAGTAATCCACCAGGAAGGGAATGTAGTTCTCATCATAGATCAGAGGAGAGATCACGCTGTGATCCGCATAGCGGAACGCCACCGTCAGGTCATCGGAGTTGCATACATGCACACTGCCTGTGCTGCCTACAGCTTCCTTGAAATACTTGACCATATATGCTCTGCGGCCCACACTTGTCAGCAGGATATTCATTTTGCTTCCTCCTCATTTTCAAACCAATAGACCAGATGTGCGTCATCGGGACGGGGTTCGTTTTCGATCACATAGGGCACAAAACCCAGTTTGGCGTACATGCGCATGGCAGGCAGGTTTTCGTGCACGGCATACAGGTGTACGCCCCGGAGCTTCTTGTCCCGGGCTGTCTGCAAAAACTCCTGCACCAGTGCCGCCGCATAGCCCTTGCCCCGGGCGACGGGCAGCGTGGCGGCAACAGACATATAGCCCATGCCGTTTTGCACATTCTCCGTGTACCCTGCGATCAGTGACACGATGCTGTCCCCGTCAAAGCGCACACAAAGGGTCGCCAGTTCCATCAGCTTGTCTGCAAACGTCTGCAGATTCTGTTTTTCCGAAAGGGGCACAGGGAAAGTCCTGTCCGCTTCTGTCAGAAATCTCAGCAGATTCTCCCGGGTGATCCTGCCATCCATTATGCCTTGCCTCTTTTCTTGTTGATGATGCCCAGCACCGCCTTGAACGCAGGCACCCGAAAAATCCAGCTGAGCAGCACATACACCGCGACGCCCGTGATGATCTGCACGATCAGCGTCACGATCACAGGCAGCTGAATACGTCCCACTGCCAGCACGCACACCATCATGGCCAGGGAAAGCCCCAGCGCAGGCAGCAGATCCCTGAGCTGTTCTGCATAGGAATAGCCGATCAGCTTCTTGTTGGGCGATGCGTTGATGCCGCTGGCGATAATGGCCGTGATCGCGCCGGTAGCCGCAATGGCGATGGGCGAATCAAAAAGAAACACGGCAACAGCCAGCATCGCAAGACCAATGCCCTTTTTGAAAATCTCCAGCTTGAGGAAAATATCGCTTCTGCCCATGGCATTGATGGTCTGCAGGTTGCAGGAATGCACAGGGTACAGCGCCAGCGTAAAGCAGTAGATCTGCAGATAAGGCACGCAGGGCAGCCACTTATCCGTCAGGAGCAGCTTCACCATCGGCTCTGCCACGCCTGCCAGCCCTGCCATCATGGGGAAGATGATATAGGCAGACAGGGTAATGGAGCTGCGCATGATGGTCTTGGCCTGGGCAATATCGTCCTGCATGCGGGACATGGCCGGCAGCATCACGCTCTGCACAGCGCCGTTGATGGAGCCGATGATAAACTGGGGAAACTGCTTGCCCCGGTTGTAATAGCCCAGGGTGCTGCTGTCATACTTCAGCCCGATCACCAGGCTGCGCGCGTCCTGATACAGCGTATCCAGCAGACTGGATACCAGCAGCTTCCACCCGTAGGAAAACAGCATGCCTACCCTTTTCAGATCACAGACAAAGCGGATCTTCAGTTTGACGGTAAAGCTCATCACCACGCAGGCCACCGTCACATTCAGCAGCGTCTGCGCGACCAGCGCCCACAGACCGCCGCCCATCATGGCAATCGCAATGCCGGCAACGCCTGCCACCACAATGCCTGCAATGTTGCCGGTAAACACTTTTTTGAAATCCATTTCACGGCTGACCTTGGCCAGCTGCACGGAATTGAGCGCACCGGGAATGAGCATGATCGCCAGCACACGCAAAGGCGCCACAATGGTGGGCATCTCATACAGCCGGGCAATGAGGGGCGCTGCCGCAAAGATGGCGCCGTAGAGCACCACTGCGATCAGGAGCGAGACCCAGAACACAGAGGAATAGTCCTCTTCTTTTACTTCCTTGTTCTGGATGAGTGCCGTATTGAATCCGTTCTGGATAAAAACATTGGCCAGGGTGGTAAAAACGATCATCAGAGACAGAACGCCGTAGAGTTCAGAATCCAGCAACCGTGCCAGCAAGATCTGCAGTACAAACTGCACGCCCTGCACGCCGAAACGCTCCATCAGCTTCCAAATCAGTGCCTTAATCATAAAATCAACAAGCCTCTTTCCTTGGCGGCGTTACAAACCCCGTTCCGCCAGTCTGGCCACCTGACGGGAATGGTAATGCTTCTGCATCAGGCGGGGGAAAACCATGCCTGCCAGCATGTATACCTGTTTGGCCCTGCTCAGCAGCATGAAATACTCGCGGTTTTCCTTTTTCAGCATCTGCACCGCCTTTTTTTCCAGAATCACGGCCGCTGCCAGATGCGAGGCGATCAGTTCTGCATACAGGGCATGATATTTCTGCCCGGTAAATTCATCAAAGGAGCGGTATACGCGGAACAGCCTTCTGCGGTATGCCGCCATTTTTTCCACCGTCTGCTCCTTGTATTTGACAGACCAGCTGCCCGGCACACCCCTGCGGTAGCAGGACATGGTATCGTCCAGATAATACACGCTGCCCAGCTGCCCGAAATACATGAGACAGGGCATATCGCCCACGGTGCTCAGGCGGGAGAATTCCGGCGGGTTGCGGCGGTATTCTTTGTATTCCTCCATGGTGAAGAAAAAGGAGCTGGTGTGAAAGTTATATTCCAGGCACAGTTCCATCATCCGGCGGCTGTCGATCACACCGGTCTCAAGGGGTTTGAGGGGCAGCTCTGCGCCGTTGGGGGTCTCGTCCATGTATACTTCTTTCACACGGTGCACGCACATGAAGCATTCGGGATGCTTTTCCATGGCGTCCACCTGTTTCTGAAGCTTATATTCGTCCGTCCAGTAATCGTCGCCCTCGCAAAGTGCGGCGTACCTGCCCGTCGCCCGGGGCAGCACATGGGTGTTGAAAATCTTCACGCCCTTGCTGTGCTGGTTTTCCGTCTGGTACACAGGCTTGATAATGTGCGGATATTTTTCCTCAAATTCGCGGATGACGGCAGCCGTGCCGTCGGTGGATGCGTCGTCGTGCACGATCACTTCAAACGGAAAATCCGTCTTTTGCATAACGAATCCTTCCAGTGCACGGCGGATGAATTTTTCATGGTTGAACGTCAGACAGCAGACAGACACCATAACCTGATTTTCACTCATGATACAGTTCCACTCCCTTTGGCTTTGCGGTACCTGATGCGCTGAAGCACACAGGGCGCAAAACGGATAAGCAGCAAAATACCGATAAAGGCAAAGAAGGACAGCACAAAGTCCGTTCTGAGCATGGGCACATTCAGCAGGGAAAGCACCACCTTGCACACCAGGAACGCGTTGATCGCCTTGCCGTATCCGTCCAGCACCTTTTCCACCAGGGTAAAGGCTGTCGCAAACAGAACAGGATACACGACGATACCGACAACGCCCAGCTGCATATAGGCTTCGGCGAACATGCCCGTATTGGGTGAAGGAATGGTACCGCCGAAGTAGGCTTCGCTGATCTGCGTAAGCAGCGGCACTTCTTCGCCCAGGTTGATGAGTTTCTGCAGCAGGAAAGCGCTCTGGGAGAAATACAGCTTGTCCGTCTGGCTGAAATAATCATAATACAGCCAGCTGAGCCAGCCGGGCACATACATTTCCCGGCGCAGGATGAACATGTACAGCTGGCTCTTTCCCAGCAGGAAAAACGCAGCGATGCACACCAGCAGCAGCGCCAGCATGCCCATATCAAACACCCGGTTGAGATACCGGAGCCATTTCATTTTCCAGAGCACATAGATCGCCAGCACAATGGCCACGAAAATGATGCTGCCCTTGGAGCCCATCATGGAAAAACTGGACAGCAGCGCGATCACGCTGATGCCGATACCGGGCCAGTTTTTGCGGATCAGGGAATAGAGCAGATAGAAGGGCGCCAGATAGCCCGTCAGGCTCATGACCAGGGATGCAAGATAGCCGTAGGGCGTGCCGGCATATGCCCGGATGAACGTTTCGTAATCGGCGCGTCCGGTGTACACGTCTTCCCCTGCCATGGACAGGGAAAAGCTGAGCCCGTTGTAATTGATCTTGTGAATGATCAGTACACAGCAAACCAGAATGCATACCGCATTGATCATGAAATGCATGATCTTTTCGGCATCCGCCGAAGGTTTGCCGCATGCGCTCCTGAGCGCCCTGCACCTGCCGGCATACTTTTTCAGCAGCCATTCGGCGCCCCACACGCAAGCCAGGATCAGGACAAAGTATACCGTCGTCAGGACAAAATACTGCCCGCTTGTATTCAGCACAGCAAACGCGCTGTTGGCAGGAATATAGTGGAACACGAACAGTAAATGCAGCAGTCTGCGGACAAAGGTATCCCCGTCCAGCCAGCGGACAAAGCCAAAGGCAACGGCGGCAAATACCGCGCTGCCGATCAGCTCCTTCCACCACACAAAATCGATCATGTAGCCGCCGGAACCCTGATACCACAGATCCTTCAGGATCAGCACGCTGGCCAGTTCATACAGATACTTGATAGCCAGAAATACCAGCACCTGCTGCCAATCCTTCAGTTTCCGGGCCAGCACCAGTCTTTCAAACCGTCCTGTTATCCGGGCGATTTTTTCTTTCATTCCCGTATATCTCCTTTACCTTCAGCAGCTTTGCGGCAGATGCTTTACCGGGGACATTCCTTTCGGTTTTTCACAAAGCGGGTACCCTGCCACATCAGTTCAAACACTTTCTTTCTGCCGCCGTGCTCTTTGGCATACTCGGGATGGGTCAGCGTCAGGTACAGGCAGAACAGTTCCGCCAGCACAGGATGCGCCAGTTTCATCACGATCCCCTTGTCGATCAGGTACTTTTCGGTATAGCCCTTGAACCAGGTAGAGGGGCGGTCGTCCACCAGCACGGCCAGGGACTGGGGCACCGCCACCATGCAAAGCCCCGCCTTCAGGCAGTCCCGCAAAAACAGCGTGTCCTCGCCGCACTGGAATTCCGTGCCGCCGCCGAAGTTCAAATTGAACGACACGCCGCGGAAGGTGACCGCCTTTCTGCGGAAAGCAACACGGGCGGCGCCGTAATTCATATAGTTGAACAGCCCTACCCGGAAGGCTTTCTCATTGCTGCGCCTCTCGCCGTCCGTACTGTCCAGATTGAAGATGATCACATCCGCCTCGGGATGGTCTTCAAACGCTTTCCGAACGGTTTCTTCGTACCCGTCATGAAACACCATGTCATCATCCGCCAGCACGCAGATATCCGCATCCGAGCGCATGAGTGCGGAATTGCGGCTCAGACCCACGCCCCGCTCCGCAAAGGAATAAAAGCGGATTCTGCCCTTGTCCGTCTCTTTTACTTCGTATCCGTGGGTATCGGTCTGGTTGATGATGATGGCATCGGTCTGCAGATTCATTTTTTCTGCGATCTGCATATCCTTGCGGTGCATGGTGGGTACAAGCACTTCGATCTTCATATCTATCCTCGCTTATACTTCAGTAGAAAAAGAATATCACCGTCGCCGGAAGGGACGCCCCGGGAAAGGAGCGCCCCTTCCGGTGCGCATGCGGCTGCCGGTACCGGACAAAACGTTTTACAGTCTCCAGAACTTCATGCCGGAAGCCTTCAGTTCGTCCACCTTATACAGGCCCTTCACGTCCAGCAGCACCTTTTCTTCATCCTTGCCTTCGCGGAACAGCTTCTTGATATCGTCCAGCTTCATCGCCTTGAATTCGTTGTGGGCGACCGCCACGATGATGCAGTCCGCATCCTTCACATCTTCCAGCTTGGTAAGCGTCACGCCGTATTCATGCATGGCGTCCCGTTCGCTGGCCCAGGGATCCACCACCACAGGCTCGATGCCGTAGCCGTTCAGGCTCTTGATGATGTCGTCCACCTTGCTGTTGCGGGTATCGGGGCAGTTCTCCTTGAAGGTCAGGCCCAGAATGACCACCTTGCTCTTCTTGGGCGCCTGACCCACGGCGATCATGTTCTTGATGGCAGCGTCGGCCACAAACTTGCCCATGCCGTCGTTCACGATACGGCCGTTGAGAATGATCTGGCTGTGGTAGCCCAGCTTCTCGGCTTCATAGGTGAAATAGTAGGGGTCAACGCCGATGCAGTGGCCGCCCACCAGACCGGGACGGAAGCCCAGGGCGTTCCACTTGGTATTCATGCCGTCCACCACTTCGTTGGTATCAATGCCCATGCGGTCAAACACCATGGCCAGCTCGTTCATGAAGGCAATGTTGATGTCGCGCTGGCTGTTTTCCACAACCTTGACGGCTTCGGCGGTCTTGATGGTGGACACAGGATAGGTGCCCACTTCGATGACCAGGTCGTACACGTTCTTGATCTCTTCCAGGGATTCCTTGTCCATACCGGAGACGATCTTGTGGATATTTTCCAGACGGTGCACCTTGTCGCCGGGATTGATGCGCTCGGGAGAATAGCCCACCTTGAAGTCCACGCCGCACTTGAGGCCGGACTGCTTTTCCAGAATGGGAATGCACACATCCTCCGTTACGCCGGGATACACGGTGGATTCATACACCACGATGGAGCCTTTGACCAGATTGCGGCCAACGATTTCGCTGGCGCCGATCACAGGCGTCAGATCGGGCGTATGATCCTGGTTGACGGGCGTGGGCACAGCCACGATATGGAACTTGGCTTCCTTCAGCATGGCTTCATCGCTGGTAAAGTGCACCGTGGTATTGCGGATCACTTCATCGCCCACTTCCAGCGTGGGATCCACACCGGCCTTATACAGGTCGATCTTGGCCTTGTTCAGGTCAAAACCGATCACTTCCACGCCCTTTGCAGCAAAAGCCACTGCAATGGGCATACCCACATAACCCAGACCGACCAGAGAAAGCTTTTCCTCTTTATTGACAATTTTTTCGTACAAAGACATTTTTTCTGCCTCCAATCAATATTTTGTCTGACGCTCAAATCTTGGGCGCGCTGTAGCTGTTATCCCGGTATTCCTTGGTACAAAGCTTGAAAATACCCCGGACGGAGCCCCAGCCGTACGCCGCATGGAAAACGGGGAACAGCATGCAAAGCGTCAGCTTTTCCTTGAAAGAGCTGCCGCACTTTGCGGAAAAATAAACATCCAGCGTGCCGTAAAGCAGCAATTCCAGCGCCAGCAGCAGCCAGAAGATGCAGTGGACAAAGCCCAGCAGCGCAAGCCCGCCCACGGACAATACGAACAGCAGCGGGATAAAGTGCCGCAGACCCATGGAGCCGGGGCACAGCTTCATGGTGATCACGTTCCACATGCCGTTTTTCAGCGCCATCTGGGCAATGCCCTTCACGCTGTCGCGGCAGTAGTAGCTCAGTTTGATATCCTGAGACAGATAGATCTTGCCGCCGTTCTTGCGGATGCGGAAATTCATTTCGTTGTCCTGATTGCGCACCAGACGCTCGTCATAGCCGCCCCACTTGCGGAACACATCCCGCTTGAAGGCGCCAAAGGGCACGGTGTCCACATAGCCGCTTTCGCCGTTGATGCGGAACTGGCTGTTGCCCACGCCGAACTTGGAGGACAGCATCTTGGCAATGGCATTGCCCATAAAGCCGTGGGCTTTGGTTTCCGCCACGCCGCCCACATTGTCCGCATCAATGGTTTCCAGCAGCTGAATACACCGGGAAATATAGTCCCTGGCATAATCCGCATGGGCGTCCAGGCGGACGATATATTCGCCCTTTGCCTCCCGGATGCCGATATTCATGGCATAGGGGACGATCTTGTTGGGGTTTTCATATACCCGGATCAGCTCGGGATACTTTTCCCGGTACTCATCCAGAATGGCTACGGTTTTGTCCTTGGACATACCGTCCACAAAGATCCATTCCATATTCTCCCGGGGATAGTCCTGCTCCAGAAGGGAATCCACACATTTGACAATGTAGCGTTCCTCATTGTACACAGGCATCACCACGGAAACGGTGATCTTCTGTTTATCCATGTTTTCTCCTTCCTTCACCCGATCTCAATCCAGCACTGCCAGCACTGTTTTGAACATCAGGACGATGTCGCCAAAGAAGCTGAACTTCCTGATGGCGTCCAGGTTGTACTTCATTTTGCCGGGCAGCACCTTTTCCACATAGGTCTTGTCCACATCCTGTGCTCCCTCCAGCAATTCGTCCTCATCCTTGTAGCAGATGCTGGCAAGGGAGGTAACGCCGGCGGGCAGGAGCAGCGTGGCCATCATTTCGGGGGTGTACTGCGCCACGTATTTGGGCACTTCCGGACGGGTGCCCACAAAGGTCATGGTGCCGCGGAAAATGTCGATCAATTGGCAGATCTCGTCCAGACGGCACTTGCGCACCAGCTTGCCCACACGGGTAATGCGGCTGTCGTTGCCCACCGTCACCTGGGTGCCGATCTTGTCCGCATTGCTCACCATGGAGCGGAACTTGAAAATGCGGAAGGTCTTTCCGTACTGGGTCACCCGCACCTGACGGTAGAATACAGGCCCGGGGGAATCCAGCTTGATGGCAATGGCAAGGACCAGAAACAGCGGCGACAGCACCAGCAGCATGACGGCGGATACCACCACGTCAAACACACGCTTGAGCAGCAGCGCGCCCTGCTTCTTTGCCAGTATTTCATAATACGGACGCACCGCATCCGTGCGCATGTTTTCGGGCAGCGCTTCCCACTTTTTCAACATCATGCCAGATACTCTTTCAGAATCTCTACGTAGTTCTTGATCACGTATTCCACCTGTTCATCCTTAAGGCACGTATGCAGGGGCAGACTGATCTCGTTGGCAAAATGGGCGTAGGCATTGGGATAATCCTTGATGTCAAAGCCCAGGTTCTTGTATGCCGTGTGCATGGGCAAGGGCTTGTAGTGCACGTTGCAGGCAATATCCCTCTCTGCCATTTTGATGATGATCTCGTTGCGCTGCTCCAGCGTGATGCCGGGCACGCGGCTCAGGTACAGATGACCGCAGGACTGATACTCATCGGTATAGTGCTCCAGCGTTTCCACGCCCAGAGGCCGCACGGCTGCATCGTAACGGGAGATGATCTCCCTGCGGCGCCTGAGCATATCGTCATAGCGTTCCATCTGAATCAGACCGATGGCCGCCGCCACGTCCGTCATGTTGCACTTGAACCAGGGGCCTACGATATCGTACTCCCAGGCGCCCAGCTTGGTTTTCGCCAGAGCGTCCTTGCTCTGTCCGTGCAGGGACAGAAGCTGGAACTGCCTGTAGATCTCTTCGTCGTCAATGCCTTCCAGGGGACGCCAGGTCACCGCGCCGCCTTCCGCCGTGGTGAAGTTCTTCACCGCATGGAAGCTGAAGGAAGAAAAATCCGCAATCATGCCGGCCTTTTTCCCGTGCCAGACAGAGCCGAACGCATGGGCGGTATCCGCCATGACGGCAACGCGGCCCATGGCCTTTTGCATCTTGTTGGCAGGCCTGAACAGGTGCTTTTTGTTTTCAACTGCCCGGAAGATACGGTCATAATCGCAGGGCACGCCGCCAAGGTCCACAGGGATAATGGCCTTGGTCTTTTCGGTGATGGCATTTTCCAGCTTGTCATAGTCCATCTCGTAGCTGTTTTCCTGGGTATCCACCATGACGATCTTTGCGCCCACATGGTCGATAATGGATGCGGAAGCGGTATAGGTATAGGCGGAGGTGATCACTTCATCCCCGGGGCCGATGCCCATCACGCGCAGCGCCAGTTCTGCGCAGGCGGTCTGAGAATTCAGGCACACCGCACGGTTGGCGCCCACATATTCCGCCACCAGTTTTTCCAGTTTTTTGGTGCGGGGGCCGGTGGTGATCCAGCCGGAGCGCAGCGCTTCTGCTACTTCCTGTATTTCGCGTTCACTGATGTCCGGAGGGGAAAAGGGAACGATCATTGCTCTCAAGCCTTCTTTCTGTTGGTATATAGGTGCCGGGTTATTTGGTGTACTTCACAATGTAGTGCCGCACAATCTCTTCCATTTCAGACAGCTTCTTTTCCATATCCCTGGCCAACGCTGCCTGACAGCGGGTGCGCACCAGATTATGCTCGGGGTAATTGATTTTGAAATAGGTGCTTCCCATGATATAGTCATCCAGGAAGCGGACAGCCTGCTCCACCGTGATGGCAAAGCAGCCCAGGGCCAGCGTCCTGATCTCGTTTTCCGTCAGCACTTTGGCGGTACGCTTGAGGAAGCCCTTGGCAAAAGCACGGTACATCTCCATATCGACGCCGGCCTTTTCGTATTCCGGGCTGTCCTCATCCACCTTATTGGCAGCAAAACGGATGGCGTCGCCAAAGTCATAGGCCATCAGACCCGGCATCACAGTGTCCAGATCGATCACCACCAGCGCCTTGGTTCCGCCCTTTTCAAAGAGCACGTTGTTGATCTTGGTATCGTTATGGGTAACGCGCAGGGGCAGTTCGCCCTTTGCCAGCATGTCCACCAACGTGCAGGCCTTGTCCTTCACCGACAGGATGTAGTCGATCTCTTCCCGCACATCCCTGACCAGTCCGCAGGGATCCGCCTTGATATCCGCTTCCATTTTTTCAAAACGTTTGCGGGTATTGTGGAAATCCGGAATGGTTTCGTGCAGAAGGGACGCATCAAAGTCGCCCAGGATCATCTGGAATTCACCGAAGGCCTTGCCTGCGTTTTTCACGATCTCCGGGTTCTCCGGCAGGTTATACGTGCTGCTGTTGAAGTAGGAGAACAGACGCCAAAAACCGCCGTCTTCATCGAAGATGTAGGTCTTGCGGTCCCGGGTATGGTGGAAATGCAGCACCCGCTTTTCAGGCGCTTCATCCCGCATGTACTCTGTAATCCGGTCGATGTTTTCCATCACCGCCACAGGATCCTTGAATACGTTGGTATTGATCTTTTGCACGATGTAGCTTTTCAGGCTTCCGTCATCCTGACGATAGGTCACACGATAGGTTTTATTGATGTTTCCTACCTTCAGTTCTTCATAATCGAAAAACGTACCCTTGATCCTGAAACTGTCGCACACGTTTTTCAACGCCTGCTTCAAGGCAACGACCTCCCTCATCCTCCGCGAAGACGCGAA
Source organism: Clostridiales bacterium (assembly GCA_015056175.1). Taxonomy (GTDB): domain Bacteria; phylum Bacillota; class Clostridia; order Christensenellales; family Aristaeellaceae; genus SVGT01. The sequence goes on from SVGT01000031.1 coordinate 18,459, forward strand.
AATGTATTTCGGTATTGCTGCTATATAATATCGATTTCTGTTTTCTTCCGGTACAAAATTTTTCTATGTAATATAGCCTGCGATGTGAAGCGTATCCTTCATCGGTATTCCCGCCGATTCTCTTATAACGCTTTAACCTGCTAAATTTACACTCTTTCATCTTTATAGTACCACTTTCTTATTATATTTTCAATCCTTTACACAGACAATTCTTGCTCCAAATCCATGCTCCTGCACGCAAATAAAGCCATATTCTTCATTCATTCTGCTTATTTTCCGTCTTCCCGTATCGTTCAGCAGCTTTTTCGCCGCCTCCTTCACGTGCATGAACCCAACGCCGGATAAGCGGCATTGAATATGTCCGATCATGCTCAAAACAATTTTTTCCTCTCTGCGGCATCCTTCCCACCGGGTATAAAAATGCCCGTTTTTCTCAAAATAGTGCTGTGCAAACAAGCAGCATTTGAAGGAGAGATCATCCATGAGAGCAACCGGCATCGTAAGAAGAATTGATGATTGAGTTATAATAGGACAAAAGTTCAGAAGCCTTATAAACACCGGGTTTTCGCTGATTTTGTCCACTTTCAGACTGAAATAACTCCG
>SVGT01000032.1 GCA_015056175.1 Clostridiales bacterium
CTCTTCTCCTGCAAGATCCTCTACGAAGCGGCCTACACCATGTTCAATATCCCCATGGGCTCGCTGCTTTCCGCCATGTCCACCAACGATTCCGAGCGCGCCTCCCTGTCCTCCGCCCGCGGCGTAGGCTCCATGATCGGCAACATGATCCCCGGCATGGTGGGCCCCGTGGTCATCGGCATGTTCGGCGACCGCACCTCCACCGGCTACATGATCACCGGCTGCATCTGCGCCGTCATCGGCTTTGTAATCTGCCTGATGCACTATTTCTGGACGGAAGAGCGCACCGTGGTGGGCGCCGATACCAAGACGGACGATATCAAGTTCTCCGATATCCTCACCGTGGTCAAAAAGAACCGTCCCTTCGTGGCGCTGTGCATCCACGGCATCTGCATCTGCACCATGCAGTACCTGGTGTCCAACATCAGTTTGTACATGTACTCCGAAGTGTACCATGACGTGACCTACCAGTCCATTTCCTCCGCGCTGTCCATGCCCTTCATGGTGGGCTCCATGGTGGCCGTGCCCTTCATCTGCAAAAAGCTGGGTCTGGAAAAGCTGATCCGCTATGCGCTGCTCATCGGCGGCGCCATCTGCGCGCTGCTCTTTGGCATGCATCTGGTGATGGACGTGCATCCCCTGGTGCACGGCGTCATTCTGGGCGTGGGCTCCGGCCTGGCCATGGTCTCCATTCAGATGCAGTGGGGTCTGGTCGGCGAAGCCATCGATTATAACGAATACATCACCGGCAAGCGCACGGAAGGCTCCATCTACGGCACCTTCAACCTGGCGCGCCGCATCGGCCAGGCCGTGGGCAGCTCCTTTGGCTTCTACGTACTGGGCTGGATCGGCTTTGATGCCGCGCTGGAAGTGCAGAGCGCTTCCACCATCTTTGGCCTGAAGAGCCTGTGCGTGCTGGTGCCCGCCGTGTTCATCCTGGGCTCCTGGGCCGCCTTCCGCTTCGTGTGGAACATCACCCCCGATGTGCGCGAAAAGATGAAGGCCATGAAGCTGGCGTCCAAGACCGAAGGCTGATTCCATATTCTTGTTTTTCCCTGCGGTACGTGATACAATCAGCGTACCGCAGTCTTATTTTCCATATAAAATCAAGGAGTGATCCCTGTGTCTTACCTGATCCACACCCCCTGCGGCGACGTGCAGGGCATGCCGGGCCGCGTGGAAGGCACCGCCGCGTTCAAGGGCATCCGCTATGCCACAGCCAACCGCTGGGAATATCCCGTGCCCGTCACCCACTGGGACGGCGTGTACGATGCAACGGCGTACGGCCATTGCTCCTGGCAGCCCCGCGCCTTCTATAACGAAGAGGAAAACCTGAAAAAGATCTTCTACTACAACGAGTTCCGCAAGGGCGAAACCTATACCTACAGCGAGGATTGCCTGTTCCTCAACATCTTCACCCCCGCAGACGCCAAAGAAGGCGACAAACTGCCCGTGCTCATCTACATCCACGGCGGCGGCTTTACCGGCGGCTGCGGCCACGAAAAGCACTTTGACGGCCCGGTTTGGCCGCTGCACGGCGTCATCGGCGTGACTGTCAACTACCGCCTGGGACCCATGGGCTTTGTGTGCCTGCCCGAATTGAAGGAGGAGGCAGGCTTCACCGGCAACTACGGCCTGTTTGATCAGTTGACTGCCATCCAATGGGTGAAAAGCAATATCGCGGCCTTTGGCGGCGATCCGGACTGCATCGCCATCATGGGTCAGAGCGCCGGCGGCATGAGCGTGCAGCAGCATGTACTCAGCCCGCTGAGCCGGGGGCTGTTCCATCGCGCGGTGATGTGCAGCGGCGGCGGCGTGAACAAAATCCTGTCCTCCGCGCCTGCGGAAAAGAATTATGCATTCTGGCAAAAATGCATGGAATACGCCGGCTGCAAAACATTAGCCCAGTTCCGTGCAATCAGCCCGGAAAAGCTGTTTGACGCCTGGAATCAAACCAAAAAGGAGCTGCACAATCCCGGCTGCTTCCCCTGCATCGACGGACGGCTGGTGGTGGGCAGCGGCGCCGAGCTGCTGAAAGAAAACAAGCAGCACCCGATCCCCTACATGGCCGGCTCCACCAGCGAGGACATGATGCCGCCCATCCTGCAGAGCATGGCGCGCAAGTGGAACGCAGCGCAGCAAAAGCCCAGCTACACCTGGTATTTCAACCGCCGGCTGCCCGGCGATGACAACGGCGCCTGGCACTCCGCCGATCTTTGGTACTGGTTCGGCACGCTGGACAACGGCTGGCGCCCCTTTGAGCAGAAGGATCGGGAGCTGAGCGAGCAGATGGTCAAATATCTGTGCAACTTCGTCCGCTGCGGCAATCCCAACAAGGGCGGCGATCTGCCCACCTGGATCGCCTCGGACAAGCGCCAGACGCGCGTGCTGATCCTGGGCGAAAAGCCTACCCACATGGCCCGCCCCAGCCTGCTGAAGATGATCAAAACCATGCTCACCAACAAAGCCGTGGGCGAATAAGGCGCAGCGCCGGGCAGTGTCGCCCTGCTTGAATGAAACCAAAACCCCGTCCCCCGGGCGCGAGCCGCGCCTCCCTTTTTCGACCTACTTGACCTTTACCATTTCCCCGTCCCCCGACATGTTTGTTGTGTGGGACGGGGGTTCTTTTGTGGGGGCTGCGCGCCCCCACACCTGCGGCAGGGGGATGATCCCCCTGCACCCACCGTATCGGACACAGGGATATGAACTGTCCAACTGTTTGCCGATGCGGCAATAAACAATAGCAGATGCCCCGTTCCGCAGCACGCCACGTGTTACAGGACGGGGCCTCATTTACTGTAGGGCGATTTCTTTCTCCCGCCGGGTATGAAGAAACTTTTCGGCACAACAGCCTTTGATTCCTCAAGCCGTTCACCCAACCCAATCCTCCGGCCCGCAACACAATGCAGCCCCATCCATCAATACGGCGATCCGCCCGGCCAGAGCGCGCTTTGCGCGGCTGGCCTCCTTCATCAACCAAGGCAGGGAGCAAATTTATTTGCTCCTGCTCTTGGTGATGAAGTTCTCGTTTTTTCCGTAAACGGAAAAAACTGCGGATCGCTCAAACATGTCCCAACTAATCCATTGACTTTTTCAAAACAAAAACGGCATGCAAGCCCCCGCCCTACAGCAGTTGTCGCATTGGGAAGCAGTCCGGAAGATAACACCTGTCTGACCAATACTGCGGGTCAAGGGGCCTCAGGCCCCTTGTTCGGAGGTGTGGAACCCGAATAGGGTTCCATGTCCCACGAACAGGGTTCCACGAAGGGCGAGTAGCCCCCACAATCCGCGTCCCGCGATCACGTTTGACATCTCATCGCATCTGTACTATATTGGTACTAATCCCAACAACGGAGGTTTATATGCCCAAGCTCAGTCACCGCGTGCATACTTTTACCGATTCCGTCATTCGCCGCATGACCCGCATCAGCGACGAGCACGGCGCCATCAATCTGTCCCAGGGCTTCCCGGATTTTGACCCGCCCAAACCCATTCTGGACGCGCTGGCCAAGGCCGCCCATGAGGGCCCGCACCAGTACTCTGTTACCTTCGGCGCGGAAAATTTCCGCCGGGCGCTGGCCGTCAAGCAGGGGCGCGCCATCGGCAGGGAGATCGACCCGGAAACCGAACTGGTGGTCACCTGCGGCGGCACCGAGGCCATGATGTGCGCCATGATGACCATCTGCAACCCCGGCGATAAGGTGCTGGTCTTTTCGCCCTTTTATGAAAATTACGGCGCGGACGCCATCTTGTCCGGCGCGGAGCCCATCTACATCCCGCTGACGCCGCCGGAATATCATTTTGATCTGGCGCTTGTCGAGGACGGCTTCCGTCAGGGCGCCAAGGCCATCATCATCTGCAATCCGTCCAACCCCTGCGGCAAGGTGTTTACCCGGCAGGAGCTGACGGACATCGCCGAGCTGTGCAAACAATACGACGCCTTTGCCGTTACCGACGAGGTGTACGAGCACATGGTCTATGCGCCCAATACCCACACCTGCATGGCCTCGCTGCCCGGTATGTTCGAGCGCACCATCACCTGCAATTCCCTTTCCAAAACCTATTCCATCACCGGCTGGCGGCTGGGGTACCTGTGCGGCCCAAGCGACGTGATCGAGCATGCCAAAAAGGTGCACGATTTTCTCACCGTGGGCGCAGCAGCGCCGCTGCAGGAGGCCGCCACCGTGGGTCTTGGGTTCCCCCAGAGCTATTACGATCAGCTGCTTGCGCTCTACACCGAAAAGCGGGCGTACTTCCTCGACGGGCTGGACAGGATCGGGCTCAAGCACAATATCCCCCAGGGTACCTATTTTGTGATGGTGGATATTGCCGATTTCCTTGCGCTTCCCCGGTTTCAGGGGTACACCGATCTGGAATTCTGCGAATGGATGATCATCAACATCGGCGTGGCCGCCGTGCCCGGCTCCAGCTTCTTCCGTGAGCCGGTGAATCATCTCATCCGCCTGCACTTCGCCCGGGAAAAGAGCACCATCGACGAGGCCCTTCGCCGCCTGGCCAATATGGCGGCGCTGCTCAAATGAAGGATATGTATGATCTCATCGTCTGCGGCGCAGGCCCCAGCGGCATGTGCGCAGCCCTCAGCGCGGCAAGGCTGGGGCTTTCCGTGCTGCTCATCGACCAGAACGCCTTCCCCGGCGGCAGCAACACCGCATCGCTGGTAGGCCCGCTGATGACCTTTCACGCCGGCGACAGGCAGATCGCCAGAGGCATTGCCCAGGAGATCGTGGACGAGCTGGCGGTGCGCCATGGCACCCTGGGCCACATCCCCGATCCCATCGGCATGGTGAGCACCATCACGCCCGTGGACGCGGAGGAGCTCAAGCAGGTGTATTTTGCCCTGCTGGCAAAGGAAAGCAATATCACGCCGCTGTTCCATCACCTGATCGTGGCGGCGGACGCCCAAACGCCCTCCGTCACCGTGGCGAGCAAGGGCGGCATGAAAACCTACCGCGCCCGCAGGCTGATCGACGCCACCGGCGACGGCGACGTGGCTGCCCTCTGCGGCGCTGCCTTCCGTCAGGGGCGGGACAGCGACGGCTTTGCCCAGCCCATGACGCTGATGTTCACCGTGGAAAATGTGGATATGGACGCGGTGCGCCAATATATCCGCCGCCGTCCGGATCAGTTTGTGCTGGACAAAAAGTGCGATCTGGACAAATATGTGGCCGTATCCGGCTTTTTTGAGCTGGTGGAGCAGGCCAAACAGGCGGGCGATCTGACGCTGCCCCGGGATCGGGTGCTGTTTTTTGAGGGCGTGGGGGCAGGCACGGCCACCGTCAATATGACCCGCGCCATCCTGCTGCGCGGCACCGAGGCGGAGGATCTGGCGCTGGCCGAAAAGGAGACCCACCGCCAATTGGACGAGTGCATGTCCTTTTTCCGCAAGTATTTGCCCGGGTTTGAAAACTGCCGTCTGCGCAGCGCGGCCTGCCGCACCGGCGTGCGCGAGAGCCGCCGCATCGAGGGCAAGTATACGCTGATCGCCGACGATATCGCCCGCAACCGCGTGTTTGACGACGCCGTCGGCATCTGCGCCTATCCCATTGATATTCACGATCCCACCGGTCAGGCGCTTACCTGGACGGAGGACGCGCCCTGCTGCTACGATATCCCCTACGGCGTAATGGTGCCCTTCGGCACGCCCAATCTGCTGGTCACCGGCCGCTGCGTCAGCGCCACCCATGAGGCGCTGGCCTCTGTGCGCATCTCCGTGGCCTGCATGGTGATGGGACAGGCGGCGGGCACGGCGGCGCACCTGAGCATCGCCGCAAATACGCCCTTTGACGCGCTGGACGTCCATGCGCTGCAGCAGCAGTTGCTCCGCGACGGCGCCATCCCCGGGCAGAAATGGCTGTGAAAGGAGAGGTTTCATGATCCGAAAAGCTGAACAATCCGACGCGAAAGCCGTCGCCATGCTGGCCGATCAATTGTGGCCGGATCACGAAGAGGGCGAACTGGAAGGCGAATTTGCCCAGCTGCTGCAGCAGGAGGACGCCGCCGTGTTCCTCTTTGAGCAGCAGGGACAGGAGGTGGGCTTTGCCCAGTGCGCCCTGCGCCGCGATTACGTGGAGGGCACGGAGAGCAGCCCGGTGGGGTATCTGGAGGGCGTGTACGTGCAGGAAGACGCCCGGCACACAGGCGTGGCGCGTGCGCTGCTTGGCGCCTGCGAAAGCTGGGCGCGGGAGATGGGCTGCACCGAGTTTGCCAGCGACTGCGAGCTGGATAATTGCGACAGTCTGCGCTTCCATCTGGCCTGCGGCTTTCAGGAGGCCAACCGGATCATCTGCTTTACCAAGCAGCTGTGATGGACGCGGCGTTTTGCGCGGGAATTGCGGAACCCTGTTCGGGTTCTTCTTGGGGCTTACTCAGCCCCAAACCCTGAGGCAGGGTACTGAGTACCCTGCACCCGCAGTATTGGACAGACAAATCAAATCGATAGAGATGTTTCCCAATGCGGCGGGCGCTGTAGGGCGGGGGCTTGCTCGCGCCGTTTTTGTTTTGGCAAATTCTGTTACTTTGTTGTCATGCGATCCGCCCGGCCAGCCTGCGCCCTGCGCGGCTGCGCCTTCTTCATCGATCCAAGCCGGTGAGAGAATTCATTCTCTCCCGGTCTTGGACGATGAAGTTCCCGTTTTTCTCCGTGTGCGGAGAAAAACTGCGGATCGCTCAAGCGGACATCAACTCACCGATTGGATAGGGTCTAACTGACCAGGGAATGCAAAAGTATTGGTAAAAAACTCCGTCCTGCGACAAAACACATGTCACGGGACGGAGTTCTTTTTTAGTTTATTGCCTCATCGGGAAACAGTCGGATGGATGATCCCCCTGTGTCCGATACGGTGGGTGCAGGGAGATCATCTCCCTGCCGCAGGTGTGGGGGCGCGCAGCCCCCACAAAAGAAACCCCGTCCCACACAACAAACATGTCGTGGGACGGGGTTTTGGTTTCGTTCAAGTAGGTCGAAAATGGGAGGCGCGGCTCGCGCCCGTGGGACGGGGTTTTGGTTTCGTTCAAGCAGGGCGACACTGCCCGGCGCGGCTCCGCGCCTTACTTGGCGTAATCGATGCTGCGGGTCTCGCGGATCACGTTCACGCGGATCTGGCCGGGATACTCCATTTCCTTTTCGATGCGCTTGGCGATCTCCTTGGCCAGCACGCGGGTGCCCTCGTCGGTCACGTCGTCAGGCTTGACCATGATGCGCACTTCGCGGCCGGACTGGATGGCGTAGCACTTGTCCACGCCCTGGAAGGAATTGGCGATCTCTTCCAGCTTAGTCAGGCGCTTGATGTAGTTTTCCAGGCTCTCGCGGCGGGCGCCGGGACGGGCCGCGCTGATGGCGTCGGCAGCCTGCACCACAACCGCTTCCACGGTCTGGGGCTCCACGTCGTTGTGGTGCGCCAGAATGGCGTGGATCACGTCGGCGCTTTCGCCGTACTTGCGGGCCAGCTCGCCGCCCAGAGATACGTGGGTGCCTTCCTGCTCATGGTCCACGGCCTTGCCGATATCGTGCAGAAGACCTGCGCGCTTGGCCAGCGCCACATCGGCGCCCAGCTCTGCGGCCATCAGGCCTGCCAGGTGGCTCACTTCGATGGAGTGCTTGAGCACGTTCTGCCCGTAGCTGGTGCGGAACTTCATGCGGCCCAGGAGCTTGACCAGTTCGGGATGGATGCCGTGCTGGCCGGTTTCAAACACAGCCTGCTCGCCAGCCTCGCGGATCTGGTTTTCCACTTCCTTCTTGGCCTTTTCCACACATTCCTCAATGCGGGCGGGATGGATGCGGCCGTCCATGATCAGCTTTTCAATAGCCAGACGGGCGATCTCGCGGCGCACGGGATCAAATGCGGACACGATGACCGCTTCGGGGGTATCGTCGATGATCAGATCCACGCCGGTGGCCGTTTCCAGCGCGCGGATGTTGCGGCCTTCACGGCCGATGATGCGGCCCTTCATATCGTCATTGGGCAGGGAGATCACGCTGACGGTGCTTTCCGCCACATGATCGGCGGCGCACTTCTGGATGGCCAGGGCGATGATGTTGCGGGCCTTCTTTTCGCCTTCCTCCTTGGCGCGGGATTCAATCTCGCGCACCGTTGCGGCGGCGTCGTGATAGGCGTCCTTCTGCACCCGCTCGATGACCATCTGACGGGCTTCGTCCTGGGTCATGGTGGCGATGCGTTCCAGCTCCTGCACCTGCTTGAGCTTATAGTTTTCCGCCTCCTGCTGGATGCGGGCCACGTCTTCTTCCTTCTTTTCCAGGTTTTCCTCGCGCACAGAAAGCTGATCGCGCTTCTTGTCGAGGGATTCTTCCTTTTTGTCCAGCTGCTCTTCACGCTGGATGAGACGGCGCTCGGAGCGCTGAATCTCATTGCGGCGGGTACGGATTTCCTTGTCCGCTTCGGTCTTGAGGTGCAGCACCTCTTCCTTGGCGACCAGGATCATTTCCTTTTTCTGTTCATCTGCACGGCGGGTTGCGTCGTCCAGCAGTTTCTTGGCATATTCTTCGGTGCGGCCGATCTTCTTTTCCTGCACGCTCTTGCGATAGCCATAACCGCCCGCAATACCGCCTGCGCAGGCCGCGATACCGACCAATACAGTCACAAACCAAGGCCACATAGGTTGTTTTCCTCCTCTCACAGTTTGTTTTCGATCTTTACGTTTTGTATCAATTTTCTCCGTTGACAGGCAAAAAGCCGCGCGAAAAAGCTTCGCACGGCCTGGCTGCATTCACAAAACACGGCGCAGAAAGCTCCCCAAAAAGAGCCTGCGTCTCCTGCGGCAATATCAAAAAGCGGACAAAGCGCATTGCCCTGTCATTTTCAAAATCAAACAAATGGCATATCGCCAAATGAAATACAGGAAAGATGTATCCGTAAAACAGCCGGGATGCACAAATTGACCTGTGCACTACCCAAAAAGCCGATCAAATACATTGTAAACCCTGCACAGGCAAAAGTCAAGGCGTGCGCCAGGTCCCTCCGCAAAAATTTGTCATCAATTTTTGTCATCCCGGTGCAAAACGGCATAGAGGTTTTCCGCCGCATTTTTCGTCATGCCGGGCACGGACAGCAGCTCCTCCAGGGTCGCCTCCCGCATCTTTTTGACGGAATGGAAGCGGGCAAGCAGCGCCCGCCTGCGCCCCGGGCCGATGAGGGGAATATCCTCCAACTGGCTCTTTTGCATGGTGCTGTTGCGCAGCGTGCGGTGATGGGTGATGGCAAAGCGGTGCGCCTCGTCGCGGATGCGCTGGATGAGGTGCAAGGCCGGGTCGTGCTTGTCAAGCAGGATGCTTTCTTCCTGCCCGGGCAGGAAAATTTCCTCCAGCCTTTCCGCAAGGCCAAACATGGGTACGTCCGCGCCCGCTTCCAGCATAGCCTCCCTTGCAAAGCGCAACTGCTGAGGGCCGCCGTCGATGAGCACCAAATCGGGCATGACCCATCTTTCCTCCGGATAGTCGCTGACGGCGCGCTTAAATCGGCGCAAAAGCACCTCGTGCATGGATGCAAAATCGTTGGCGCCCTCCACCGTCTTGATGCGGTAGTGGCGGTATTCCTTCCTGGCAGGCTCTCCGTCCACAAACACCACCATGCTGGCAACGGACAATATGCCCTGGGTGTTGGAAATATCAAAGCCCTCGATGCGTTTGGGATAGTTTTCAAGCCCCAGTATTTTCTGCAGCGACTGACACGCGCCTACCGTGCGTTCATGCTGCACCTGCCGCTTGGCGTTGCGCTTTTCCAAAGCGTCCCGCGCGTTTTTTTCGGAGAGCAGCACCAGCGCCCGCTTGTCGCCCCGCTTGGGCACCAGCACCTGACAGGCGCCCTGTCTTTTTTCCCGGAGCCACGCCGCAAGATCGGAAAGCAATTCCTCCGGCATATCCTGCAAAAGCACTTCCCGCGGGGGCTTGCGCTCATCGTAATACTGGGTGATAAAGTCAAACAGCACTTCGTCCTTATTTTCCCGCCCTTCGCCGGGCAGGGCAAAGCTGTCGCCGCCCACCATTTTGCCGCCGCGGATGAGCAGCACTTGGGCCATGGCGTCCATGCTGTCCTGACTTAAGGCGATCACGTCCTGCTCGGCGCCCGATACCTGCACCGCCTGCTGACGCTCCATCAGCCCCTCAATATCGCGGATCTTGTCGCGGATGACGGCCGCCCGCTCGTACTGGAATTCCATGGCAAGTCTCTGCATGTCCGTTTTCAGATCGTCCAGCACGCCTTTATAATCGCCGGAGAGGAAGCGCATCACCTTTTTGATCAGCGTGCGGTACTCCTCCTCCGTGCACTTGCCCGCGCAGGGCGCAAGGCAGCGGCCGATCTCGTAATTGAGGCACGGCCTGCGTTTTTTGTCCAGAGGCAGGGGCAGCTTGCAGGTGCGCAGGGGAAATACCTTTTTCAACGTCTCCAGCACGTCCTTCACCGCCGTCGCGCCGATGAAGGGGCCAAAGTATTTCGCCCCATCCTTTTCCATGCGCCGGGCCATATCCACCCGGGGAAACGCCTCCGCAAGGTCGATGCGCACGTAGGGGTAGTTTTTATCGTCCTTGAGGAGGATGTTGTAATAGGGCTTGTGGAGCTTGATCAGGTTGCACTCCAGGATCAGCGCTTCCAGGTTGCTCCTTGCCAGTAAAATATCAAAATCATCCACATGGGACACCATGGCGCTGACCTTGGGGGTATGATCGCGCCCATGGAAATAACTGCGAACCCGGTTTTTCAGGTTCACAGCCTTGCCCACGTAGATGATTTTGCCCTGCTCCTTCATCAGGTAGCAGCCGGGCGAATCCGGCAGCAGGGCGATTTTTCGCTGCAGATTTTCGTTCACGTCAAGAGATTATTCTTCGTCTTCGTCCTCATCGGCGAAGGTGGTCATGGCGGCGTCCACCAATTTGTCCATCAGATCGTCGTCCACGGGCACAAAATCTTCCATGCCCTCTTCCTCCTCATCGGGAACGACCTTCATCACGTAGTGGCTCACTTCCTCCACGTTGTTTTCTTCCACGTCGTCGCTGAGCAGCACGTACTCATCGCCGTTGTAGTAGAAGTAGCGCTCCACGCAAAGCTTGAGCACCGCGCCGTCCTCGCCTTCCATTTCCACGATATCCTTTTCAAATTCGCTCATAACTTTTTCTCCTTTATGTTGATGGGTATTTTTTCTGTTTCCCGATCCATTATACCATACCGCATAGGCGGCGGGCAATAGCCCATTCACCTTGCCGCCTCGCCCAGCAGATATTCAAACACCTTTTTTGCGATGGGCGCAGCCACGCTGCCGCCGCCGCCTGCGTTTTCCACCACGACAGAAATGGCATAGGGCGCTTCCTCCTCATCCAGGAAGCCCACAAACCAGGCGTCCGTTTCCTCCTGGCCGTCCTTTTCGGCGCTGCCCGTTTTGCCGCAGACCTGGACGCCTGCGATATCTGCCCTGGTGCCCGTGCCGCCCGTTACCACGGCGCGCATCCATTCCTTGAGTACATCCGATTGTTCCCCGGTCATCACCGTGCCGTAGGCACGGGGCGCAAATTCCTCCCGCACCTGTCCGTCCGCACGGAGCACCTGCGAAAGCAGCATGGGCTCCATCATCACGCCGTCATTTGCCACGGCGGAAGTGATCATGCACATGTGCATGGGGGTGACAAGCAATGCGCTCTGCCCCGCGCCCGTCCAGGCGATCTCCTTGTCCGTGCGGTTTTTGAGGGGATAGGAGCTGTTTTCCACCACCAGATCGCGGAAGAGGAAGTTATCGTTAAAGCCCAGCCTTTCCGCCGTTTCCAGCAGCTGTTCATCGCCGATCTCCAGCGCCAGGCGGGCAAATGTGTTGTTGCAGCTCACCTGGAAGGCACGCCGGAGCGTCAGTTGCCCGTGGCTGGTCAGCTTGTTTTCCTCCAGCCTTGTGCCCGCGTCCGTGATGTAATGCTCGCCCAATTGCAAAAGCCCGGTGCACTGAAAGGCGCGCGTCTGCGCATCCGGCAAATTTTCCAGCGCGGAGAGGGCGGTGACGATCTTGAAGGTGGAGCCGGGGGCGTACAATCCCTGCACGGCGCGGTTGTAAAAGGGCTTCTGTGGATCCTGCTTCGTGCTTTCCGTCACGGAAAGCGGATCAAACTGGGGAAAGGAAAGCTCGCACAGCACCTCGCCCGTCTTGTAGTTCATCACCACCAGCGCCCCCGCCTTGCCGCTTGGGAACAGGGAGGATGCATAGGCGGATAATTTGGCGTCCGCCGTCAAAAGCACCGAATCCCCCGTGCGCTTGACGCCCGCAAAATAGCTCTGCGCCCGCTCCAGGAATGTGGCGCGGAAGCCGTAGAGGTACACCGACATAAAGCTTTCCACGCCGTTGGACACGTTCTTGGTGGTATCGCCCAGCATATGCACCATGGCGCGGCGGACGGCTGCATCCTCCGCATACAGGCGGCTGTTGTCCGTGCTGGCGGCCAATAGATACCCCTGCCGGTCGTACACATTGCCCGCCTTTACGTCCTGCTTTTTTTGCCTTGCAAAGGTGTTTACATTGGATGCAAACCAGCGGTTACCATAGGTATGCAGGCTGTAGGCGCCGTAGGCCCCCAGCAGCACAAAGAGCAAAAGCAGCACCGCCGTCACCCGCTTGAGATACCGTCTCAGCGCCTTCATTTTACGCCTCCTTCCAGCCCCGCCAGCATTTTATCCTCGCTGACGCCCGCCTGGATGCGGCTGTGCACGCCCTGCAGAAGGCCGATCACGCACAGCGACGTGACCATGGACGTGCCGCCGTAGCTGATGAAGGGAAGCGTCACGCCCGTCAGCGGGATCAGTTTGATATTGCCGCCCACGATCACAAAGGTCTGCAATGCGATCATGGCGGCGCAGCCGATGGAGAGCAGTGCGTCAAAGGCCGTCCTGCTGCGCATGGCGATCATCACGCCCCGCACGGTGATGGCGGCGTACACGCCCAGCACCACCAGCCCAAAGAGCACGCCGAACTCGTGGAGAATGACGGAAAAGATAAAGTCGTTGTAATATTCCGGGATCACCGAGGCGTTGCCCAGCCCCAGCCCCACGCCCCAGGCGCCGCCGTTGACCATGGCGATGAGCGCCTGGACGATCTGGTAGCCCGCGTTATCCACGTCCGCCCAGGGATCCAGCCAGATGGCCACGCGCCTGCGCACATGGGCAAACATATTGTAGCCCAGTACCGCAGCGCCCGCGCCGCCCAGCAGCCCAACGCCAATGAGGGGGAGATTGCCCGTGGATACGTAGATCAGAATCAGCGTCACAAAATAGTAGAGCAGCGCCGTGCCCAGGTCCTTTTGCAGCATGAGGATCAAAAGGCACATGCCCACAAACAGAATGGTGAGCACGGTTTTCCTGCGGGAGAGCAAAAAGGCGGTGACGCAGAGCATGGCCAATTTTACCACTTCGCTTGGCTGCATGGACATGCCGCCCAGGGAGATCCAGTTTTTCGCGCCGTTTTTCTCCGTGCCGATCACAAGGGGCAAAACAAGCAGCACAAAGGCCGCCGGGATCATAAGCGCGATCAGCGGCTTCCAGTTTTTCCAGTAGCGCACCAGCAGCGTGCACAAAATCATGCAGATAACGCCCACAAAATAATTGCCCGCCTGGGAAAAGCCCCGCTCCGGGCTTAAGCGATAGAGCACCAGCACGCCCAGCGCGCACAGGAAATTGGTCAGCGACAAAAGCAGCTTATCCGCCGGGAACAGCCGGGGAATGCCCATCACGCCCACAAAGATCAGCGCGGGCACGCACAGCGCAAGCCCGGCGGCGCGCCAGTCGCCATCCTTGAAAAACAGCATCATGAACGCCAGAAAATAAAACAGCATCACCACGCTGAGCATCCCACGGGCCGGATCCCGCCGCTTGCCCTTTGCCATGCACGTCCCCTCCCTTCCCGTTTTTCGTCAATCATCAAGGTTGCCAAAGGGTTTTCCCAAAGCGCCTTACAGATACCGGTCGCCCCGCCTGTGCCGCACGGGCGCCGGATCGTTTTCCGGCTGCGGAGCCTGCCGATACCCTTGATTCATATACCCATCCTGCGGAGCCGGCTGATACCCTTGATCCATATACCCGTCCTGCGGTGTCGGCTGATAAGGCTGATTCATATATCCATCCTGCGGAGCCACCTGATAGCCCTGATTCACGTACCCATCCTGCGGAGCCGACTGATAGCCCTGATTCATATATCCATCCTGCGGCATCGGCTGATACACAGGCTGCTCATACATATCCTGCACGGGCGCAAACTCCCGGAAGGGGTTGTCCCCATCGTCGGGCGCGTACATTTCTTCCGTGTCCGGGCCCTGTGCAAACATGCCCGCCACCTCTTCAAAGGGCGATACTTCTGTTTCGCCGTCCGTGATCGCCGTGCCGTCCTCGTCATAGAGCACGCGGCGCGGCACCTGCAATCCTGCAAACAGCCGCACACGCAGCGTCACGCCGCCCACGTCCAATTGGGTGCCGTGGAGCGCATAGCCCGTCTGGCGCACATGCTCGCCGTCCAGATACACGTTCTGCCTGCCTCGCGGCGTCACAGCCAGGCCCTTGCCCTCCGTAAAGCGGAAGGAGAGCGCACGCCTGTCCAGCCCGGCGCCCTTGATGCGCACGTCGCAGCTGCGGCTTGCGCCCAGCACGCCCTCCCGGCAGAGGGGATGCTTTTCCCCCGTGTGCATGTCCACTAGCTCGCCCACCAGCCCGGCGTCGGGCAGATTGCGGATCTCCCGGCGGTACATGCCCGCGTCCCTGCGCAGCCACAAAAACGCCCGCAGCAAAATCAGCGCTCCCAGCGCCACAAACACATAGCGCATCATCAGCGCAAAAATCTCATATCCGCCGGACACTTGGAAACGCCTCCTTTCTTGCATGGTACGCTTTATTGTCAGTATAGCATAGGTAGAAATATTCGTCCAGAGCGGCCCATCGGGACAGTTTTCACTTTTTTTCAAAATTTTTTCAAAAACCTATTGACAAACGGCACGGGATGGTTTATTATACATTTCGTCGCTTGTGAGCAGCGCAGTCGACGAAACCTCGGGGTGTAGCGCAGTCTGGTAGCGCACGTGCTTTGGGAGCATGGGGCCGGGGGTTCGAATCCCTTCACCCCGACCAATTTCTCCGGGTGTACGACAGCAAAGTTCTTACATGGCCCCATGGTCAAGCGGTTAAGACATCGCCCTTTCACGGCGGTAACTCGGGTTCGAGTCCCGATGGGGTCACCATTTTTATCAAACAAGCGGCGCGGGCCTCGCCCCCCACTTCGCCACGGGCCTTTAGCTCAGTTGGTTAGAGCGGCCGGCTCATAACCGGTTGGTCCCGGGTTCAAGTCCCTGAAGGCCCACCATTACACGGCCCGGTAGTTCAGTCGGTTTAGAATGCCAGCCTGTCACGCTGGAGGTCGAGGGTTCGAGCCCCTTCCGGGTCGCCATTTTCTCTACTGGTTGGGTTGTGCTGGTGTAGCTCAATTGGCAGAGCAGCTGATTTGTAATCAGCAGGTTGCGGGTTCAAGTCCCTTCGCCAGCTCCATTCTCCCCCAGGGAGACGGTATCTTCACAACTTCATTACATGGGTAGGTTCCCGAGTGGCCAAAGGGAGCAGACTGTAAATCTGCCGTCACAGACTTCGGTGGTTCGAATCCACCCCTGCCCACCAACTTGCGGGAATGGCGGAATTGGCAGACGCGCATGATTCAGGTTCATGTGTTCGAACGAACTTGCAGGTTCAAGTCCTGTTTCCCGCACCAAGCACTTACGAAAGTAAGTGCTTTTCTTTTTGCTTTCTTTCCCCTCCCCCGCGACAATTCAGCCCCGCCCTGCGACATTTGAGCCCCTTTCCCTTTCCAAGCGCCGGGAGCGGTGCTATAATGATACCGTCAAAACACCTTCCCTACCAAAGCCGTCAAAGGAGATTTCTTTATGCGTGCCACGCTGCAAAATCTGTGCGAACAGTTTATCCGCAACCGCGATACCCTCCAGAGCGCCTTCAAATGGCACAGCGCCTATATGGCCGCCGTGTGCGCCCATCTGTTTGCCGCCGCCGGAAAGACGGCGGACGCAGCGGCGCTTGCTTCCTGCCGCAATCTGATCAAAAACCGCAGCAAATGGTACTCCTCCTTCCGGGGCAATGTGCATATGCCCCTTGCCTGCCTGCTTTCCATGGAGGCAGATCCCGTGGCCGCCTTCACCCGCGCGGAGGATACCTACCGCCTGTTCCGCGCCCATTTCCCCATGTCGGATCATCTGGCGCTGGCCGCCGCATTGCTTCAAAACGCTTCCTATACCACTCAGGACGCCGCCCGCGCCCGCGCGCTGTGGGATCTGATCCGCAAGGAGCATCCCTTCCTGACCGGGCCGGAGGATACCCTGCTTTGCCTCTTGCTGTGCCGCTCCAAGCGGGATGATCTCAGCATCATCCGCCATATGGAAAGCTGCTATCTGCATCTCAAAAGCCGCTTTGGCTATGCCAACTGGACCCAGAGCGTCAGCCATATCCTGACGCTCAGCGACGCCGCACCCGAACATCAGGTGCGCCGCCTGTTTGATTTGTACGATTCCATCTCTCTTGCCGGCGGCAAGTACGGCAAATCCTATGAACTTCCTGCGCTGGCCGCCTTCGCATCGGTGGATGCGGACGCCCGCGCCGTCGCCATGGACGTGATGGACGCAGACCTTTTCCTCTCCGAGCAGCAGGGCTACGGCTTCTTTGGCCTTAGCAAGCAGACCCGCCTGATGCACGCCATCATGATCGTCTCCGGCGAGTACGCCCGCCAGGAGGGCATGGATATGGCGCTGCTGGGCAGCACTTTGTCCCTGATCATCGCCCAGCAGCAGGCCGCCACCTGACAAAAGGAGCTCCGCCGTCATGACACAGGAAAACGCCAAACCAAAACGCCGCTCCCCGGGGCGATGGATCAGCTCCCTGGGCACGCTGTTGATCTGCGCCGCCCTGGTGTGCAACAGCTTCTCCCTGCTTTCCGCCGGGCTGCTGCGCGCCCTGGTGCTCATCGGCGTTGCGGTGCAGATCACCGCGCTGATCGTCGCCCTCCGTACCGGGCGCTTCTGATGCAATCCCCCGCGCAGGCCAAGCAAAAGCGCTTATCCGCCGGAATTTTCCTGCATGTAAAGTCATGTTGCCAAAATGGAAAGCACATGCGGTGGCGTTTTACAGCCCGCAGGGCTATACTGAAGCCACCTGTTCAAAGGAGGTTTTCATGATGAAGCTGCCCGATAAGATCATCAAACACCGCAAGGCCAACGGCTGGTCGCAGGAGGAGCTGGCGGAAAAGCTGAACGTATCCCGCCAGGCCGTCAGCCGCTGGGAAAACGGCTCGGCGCTGCCCGATGCGCAGAATCTGCTACAGATCAGCAGGCTGTTTTCCGTGTCCGCCGATTATCTGCTCAACGACGATTACCAAAGCGACGGCGATATCCCCGCCGTCAAGACCGCAACGGAAAAAACCGAGGCCATTCTGCTTCAAAAGAAGCATCTGCATCTGGTCGCCGCAATCTGCTTTACCGTTTCCGCCCTGTGCGCGCTGCTGGGCGTTGTGAACAGCATAGGCGCCCCGCAGCTTTTCTGCAGTTGCTTCCTGCTTGCCCTGTGCGCAGGCAACGCCGCCGCCCAGTTTGTGCTGTATTTCAGAAAACGGTAACGCACCCCAAATGCCCGCACAGGCGGCATAGCGGCAGGGACGGCGCGATCCTTCCCGCCGCTCCCTGCCGCTCACAGACGCGCCGGCCTTTTCCGGATTGTGCGTCTGTGCATAACCGTGATAGCATGCAAGCGATCAACTTGAATTTGACGAAGGAGGATTTCTTATGATAAAGCAAATTGCAGTAGTTCTTGTTTGCGTTGTGTTCTTATTGTCTATTAGTTCTTGTGCAGTACCAGAAGATAAAGTGATTGCTTCATTAGGCAAATATGAAAAGTATGAATACTTCACTTCAGGGGGATTTCAAGATTATACCGATTACGCAAAATATTTTTTTAGCTCTGCCAATGTCGTGGAGAATAAGTACTTGAATAAAATACAGGAAACTGACTATGCTATAATTAACACACATTTGGATGATTTTGAGGGATGGATTAAAACCATTAAGGATATTGAGCCTTCGAGCGAAGTTGTTGTATATTATGACTTTGACCGAGAAATCATCGACGTGGAAGATTATTTCTATATTGATTCCGAAGAACTTACATGGAGCGATGGCTACACTTCACTTGTAAGGTATAATATTTACTTGTTTGATACTCAAACTCAAGTCCTGTATTATTTCCACAACAACATATAATGTCATCAGACAGTTAGACAAATTCCAATTTGACTGCTTGTTTGAATTTCCGATTATGTGAAAACGGGGCTTTATCTGCGATAAAGGGAGTAAATCCATGAAGAAAACAAGAATTGAAATTCATCATATCCCTGCACTTGTGTGGGGAGAGAAATCAGATAAAGTGTATTTATGTGTACATGGAAAAATGTCTTCCAAGGAATCTGCTGAAGGAATTGCAAATATAGCAGAGCAAAGAGGATATCAGACAATCAGTTTTGATTTACCTGGGCATGGGGAGCGCCAATACGAGGATAAGCGATGTGATATATGGAATGGAATACATGACCTTAC
>SVGT01000033.1 GCA_015056175.1 Clostridiales bacterium
CATTTTCGTCAACTTCCTCAACGCCATGCGCACCACCCGCAAGAAGCTGCCCGCCGGCATCTGCCAGATCGGCAAGTCCTTCCGCAACGAGATCACCCCCGGCAACTTCATTTTCCGCGTGCTGGAATTTGAGCAGATGGAGCTGGAATTCTTCTGCAAGCCCGGCGAGGATCTGGAATGGTTCAACTACTGGCGCTCCTTCTGCAAAAACTGGCTGCTGAGCCTGGGCATCAAGGAAGAGAAGCTCCGCCTGCGCGACCATGAGCCCGAAAAGCTGGCCTTCTACTCCAAGGCCACCACGGACTTTGAATACCTGTTCCCCTTCGGCTGGGGCGAACTGTGGGGCATTGCCGACCGTACGGACTATGACCTCAAGCAGCACATGGAGCACAGCGGCAAGTCCATGGAATACATGGATCCCGTGACCAACGAAAAGTTCATCCCCTACTGCGTGGAGCCCTCCGTGGGCGTGGAACGCCTGGTGCTCACCTTCCTGTGCAACGCATATGATGAAGAAGTGCTGGACGAAGAAAAGAACGACGTGCGCACCGTTTTGCACCTGCATCCTGCCCTTGCACCCTTCAAGGCAGCCGTGCTGCCCCTGCAGAAGAACAAGCTGGGCGGTCTGGCCAGCGAAATCTATCAGGATCTGTCCAAGTACTTCATGGTGGATTATGACGAAACCGGCTCCATCGGCAAGCGCTACCGCCGTCAGGACGAAATCGGCACCCCCGTGTGCATCACCGTGGACTTTGATACCGAAAATGATCAGAGCGTCACCGTCCGCGACCGCGACAGCATGACCCAGCAGCGCGTGAAGATCGCCGATCTCAAGAGCTACCTGGAAGCCATGCAGCAGTTCTAATTCAAAAAAATCAGGAAGAGGCTGAAACAGGCCTCTTCTTTTTTTGCCGTTTTACGGATAAGAAAACAGAATTTGGAACAGCATAGCCTTGCGCATGTGTAAATTCTTTTTTCCTGCGGCAGAGCTCCGCACCAAAACGCTTGTCGAATAAGCGCGTATCTGGTATAATGAGCCGGATGGACTTGTCCGCAAAGGAGGTATTTTCTCTTTGAGTAATAGAAACGATGAATGGATGAACAACCAGATGGGGCAGCAGGATATGAACCAAAACGGTGATACCGTGCGCTATCAGCGTGCCGATATGGCCCCCGGCGCGCCTGCCGCCCAGCCCCGTCACCGCAGAAGCGACCGCTATAGGCAGCAGGAAGCGCCCCAGGCGCAGAGCGTATCCTATGTGAATGAGGATCACGCCCCCTATATGCCCCCCGCCAGAAACCAGAACCAGTGGATCGAGCGGACGCCCGAGGACGGCGCGGAGATGGATTACCGCGAGCCCGTGCTGCAAAAACGCGGCCCGGTGACGCCGCCCCAGCCGCCCCGCCGCAGGGTGCGCCCCGTGATCTGGGTGGCGCTGGCCGTATTGATCGTGCTTGTTTTGGTCGCCGCGGTGCTCTTTGCCC
The DNA here is from genome assembly GCA_015056175.1 of Clostridiales bacterium. Classification (GTDB taxonomy): domain Bacteria; phylum Bacillota; class Clostridia; order Christensenellales; family Aristaeellaceae; genus SVGT01. The sequence continues at coordinate 1,486 of SVGT01000033.1, forward strand.
CCTTCTCTCCCTTGAAAAAGAATCAGGCAAACCCCGCCTCCGTCAATACCGCGCAGACCGCCCAGGTGCTGGAATTCAAGGCCCCCGTATCCAGTGGGCTGACCAATTCCCAGCTGCAGTTGCATTTGACCACCTCCCCCTCCGTCACCGGCGTCAAGCTGATGGACGCGCAGGGCAACGAGATTGCCTGCACCGCCTCCAGCATCAATGCGGATGAAGAAACCATGCGCATCTGGACGGTGGGCGTGCTCTTTGGTCAGCCCTTCAGCGGCGATGTGTATGCCATCATCCGGGAAAACGATACCTGGATCACCACCGATAAATTCGTCACCCTGCATATCACCGATGCAAGCGCCACCCAGGCCCCCGTGGTCACCGTGACGGATGCGCCCACTCAGGCGCCCACGGACGTGCCTACCGATGTGCCTACCGATGTGCCTACCGATGCCCCCACCCAGGCGCCCGCGATGACCGACGCGCCCACCCAGGTGCCCGTAGCCATTGTGATGAACGAAGCAACGCAGGCGCCCACCGACGAACCTACGCAGGAGCCCACGGAAGAGCCTACCCAGGCGCCTACCGAAGTGCCCACCGAGGTACCCACCCAGGCACCTACCGAAGTGCCCACCGAAGCGCCCTCTCCCGTGCCCACCGCCGTGCCTACCCAGGCGCCCTCTCCCACCCCCGAACCTCTCACCGCCTCCGCGTCCGATGATACCCAGCCCTCCCAGGTTGGCCTGAAGGAAACAGTGTTCATCGGCGGCGAATCCCAGAAGGATTACGCCCGTGAGGAGCAGATCACCGCGCCCCATCCCGATCATTACGCCTACAACAACCAGACCGGCGTGTACACCTTCCGCGGCGATAACTTCCGCCGCAACGCCGCCTTTGGCACGGTGGAAGTGACAGAAGGCGCTCTGGACGTTGTCTGGAGCCATGAGCTTGGCAGCCTGCGCACCGAGGATAACGGCACCCTTTACGGTGTTGGCTGGAACAACCAGCCCGCCATCGTCAAGTGGACCAAAGAAGTCCGCGAGATGATGAACCTGACCGAGGAAGCCAAGGCCACGGTGGGCCTGCGCGAAGTGATCTTCAGCGGCCTGGACGGCTATGTGTACTTCCTCAATCTGGAAACGGGCGATGAGACCCGCAGTCCCATCAAGATCGGCTTCCCCATGCGCGGCAGCGTGTCGGTGGACGTGCTAGGCCGCCCCATGATCAGCTTCGGTCAGGCCATTTCCAAGCTGCCCAGCAAGACGGGCGCCATCGGCTACTATCTGTACAACCTGATCGACCAGAGCCAGATGCACTTTATCAACGGCCGTTCCTCTTCCTCCCAGAAGCAGTACGGCTCCAACGGCGCATTTGACGGTACCAGCCTCTTTGTGTACAACGAGGGCAAAACCTCCATGCTGGTGGCCGGCGAAAACGGCCTGTTCTACAGCCTGGATCTGAACTGCGAATTCCAGTATCCCACCCAGGACAAGCCCGATACCAAGGGCGATATCTCCATTAACCCCGAAACGGTGTACCTGCGCCATTTGGCCTCCGATCAGGCCGAGGGCCGCGTCACGGTGGAAAGCGCCGTGTCCATGTACAACCGGTACGCCTTCCTGGCGGACGGCTATGGCATCATCCGCTGCGTGGATACCAACACCATGCAGAGCGTGTGGGCTGTGGACGCCGGGGATAATACCGACGCCGCACTGGCCCTGGACGATGCGGACGGCTCCATTGCCCTCTACACCGGCAACACCGCCTACAGCCGTCTGGGCAAAAAGCAGGATGTGACCATCCGCCGCCTGGACGCCATGACCGGCGAAGAAGTGTGGAAGTACCAGATCAAGTGCGAATACAATAAGTCCGAGCAAAGCGGCGTGAAGGCCAGCCCCGTGGTGGGTCAAAACGACCTTGCAAACCTGGTGTTCTTCACCGTCAACATGGTGGAGGACGGCGGCAGCAAGCTGCTGGCGCTGGATAAGGCAACCGGCAGCGTCGTATGGGAAAAGAAAATGGACGCCGAAAGCGTGTCCTCCCCCGTGGCTGTGTACAACGAGGCCGGCAACGGCTGGATCGTTCAGTGCGATGCAGACGGCAATGTGTACCTGCTGGACGGCCTTTCCGGCTATGTGAACACCACGATCAACCTGGGCGGCAAGATCGACGCCTCCCCCGCCGTGTACCGCGATATGCTGGTGGTCGGCACCTGCAGCAAGGACAACCACATGATGTACGGCATCCGTATCCACTAAAATACCTTGACCGGGGCAATTGCTGCCCCGGTTTTTTAGGAGGCACACATGAATAAACGGTATCTGATGGCTCTGGATCAGGGCACCACCTCCTCCCGCGCCATTCTCTTTACCTTTGAGGGCGCCATGATCGCATCTGCATCCCAGGAATTCCCCCAGCACTATCCCCAGCCCGGCTGGGTGGAGCACGATCCGGCGGACATCCTCCATACCCAGATCGAATCCATGCGCGCATGCGTGCGCAAAGCCGGCATCGAGCCCGGCGAAATCGCTGCCATCGGCATCACCAACCAGCGGGAAACCACCCTGATCTGGGACCGCAAAACGGGCAGGGTGCTGCACAACGCTATCGTCTGGCAGTGCCGCCGCACCTCCGAAATGGTGGATCAATTGGTGCGGGACAACCTGACCCCCATGATCCGGGAAAAAACAGGTCTGGTGCCGGACGCCTATTTTTCCGGCACCAAGCTTGGGTGGCTGCTTGATCGCCTGGATATCCGGGACAAGGCACGCCGGGGCGACGTATGCTTTGGCACGGTGGATACCTTCCTTGCCTGGCATCTGGTGGAAAACCATCCCTTCGTGACCGACGCCACCAACGCCGGACGCACCATGCTCTTTAATCTGCACACCCAGGATTGGGACGATGATCTCTTGCACATGCTGGATATCCCAAGGACCATGCTCCCCCGCGTGGTGGACAGCGCGGAGATCATCGGCAATCTGAACACGGATATTCTGGGCGCGCCCATCCCCGTGGCCGCCATCGCAGGCGATCAGCATGCCGCGCTGTTCGGCCAGGCCTGCTTTGACGAGGGCGATGTGAAAAACACCTACGGCACGGGCTGCTTTATGCTGATGAACGCAGGCGACCGCTTCCGCCTGTCGGAAAGCGGGCTGATCACCACCATGGCGTGGCGCTTAAAGGGCAAGCCCACCTATGCCTTTGAGGGCAGCGTGTTTATGGGCGGCGCCACCGTGCAATGGCTGCGGGACGAGCTGAAACTGATCGCCAACGCTGCGGAAACCGAGCCCATCGCCCAGTCCGTTGCCAATACCGGCGGCGTATATCTGGTGCCCGCCTTTACCGGCCTTGGCGCGCCCTACTGGGATATGTACGCCCGGGGCACGCTGGTGGGCATGACCCGCGGCACAGGCCGCGCCCATATCGTCCGCGCCGCGCTGGAATCCATCGCCTACCAGAGCGCGGATCTGTTTGAGGCCATGAGCCGCGATGCAGGCGTCAAGGCCCCCTCCCTGCGGGTAGACGGCGGCGCCAGCGCCAACCGCTTCCTGATGCAGTTCCAGGCGGACGTGCTAGCAGCGCCTGTGCTGCGCCCCGCCGTGACGGAAACCACCGGCCTTGGCGCAGCGCTGATGGCAGGTCTTTCCCTTGGCATCTATACCGATCTGCAGGATACCGCCAGAGGCTGGCACGTGCAGGAGAGCTTTGCCCCCGCCATGGACGAAAGCGCCCGCGCCCGGCTGCTCCGCGGCTGGCATAAAGCCGTGGACGCCGCAAGATACTGGGCCAAAGAAGACTGAAAAGAATAAGCAAAAGCCTTCCCGTGTGAGAAGGCTTTTTTTGTTTTACTGGCTGCTCACCAGCTTGCGCATGTGCAAAAGCGCGTTCTTTTCCAGTCTGGATACCTGCGCCTGGGAGATGCCGATCTCCCCCGCCACCTCCATCTGGGTGCGTCCCTCAAAAAAGCGGAGGCGCAAAATTTTCTTTTCCCGATCGTTCAGTTTGCCAAGAGCGTCCTTGATGGCGATCTTTTCCGTCCAGCCGTCGTCGCCGTGCTTGTCGTCCTTCACCTGATCCATAATGTAGATGGCGTCGCCGCCGTCGTTGTACACCGGTTCAAACAGCGACACAGGATCCTGAATGGCTTCCAGCGCAAATACCACGTCCTCCTCCCGGATGCCCACTTCCCTGGCCATCTCCTGCACGGTAGGGTCTCTGCCCAGCGTGACCACCAGCTTATCCCGCGCCTGCAGCGCCTTATAGGCCGTATCCCGAAGCGAGCGGCTGACACGGATGGCATTGTTATCCCTGAGATACCGCCGGATTTCGCCAATGATCATCGGCACGGCGTAGGTGGAAAAGCGCACGTTCTGGCTCACGTCAAAATTGTCCAGCGCCTTGATCAGGCCGATGCAGCCCACCTGAAACAGATCATCCGCATTTTCTCCCCTGTGGCTGAAGCGCTGCACCACGCTGAGCACCAGCCGGAGATTTCCCTCAATAAATTCCTCCCGTGCAGCCTGATCGCCTCCGTGCACCAGCGGGAACAATTCCCGCATGCGTTCGTTGGATAAAACGGGCAGGGAGGACGTATCCACCCCGCAGATCTCTACCTTGCCAATGGCCATACTGTCACCTCCGTCATAAGCAGTATGGCACCCTGAAAAGGCAGATATTCAGCAGCGTGTCAGGAAGTTGTTCGCATCATTTCGACATGAAGTCTGGAAAGGATCCTTTTTTCCAGCCGGGATATGTAGGATTGTGATATACCCAGCTGATCCGCCACCTCCTTCTGGGTCATTTCACGTCCGCCGTTAAGGCCGTAGCGCAATTGCATGATCTTCTGCTCCCTGGCGGAAAGATGGGAAAGGGCAGACCCCAGCTGCTGCCGCTCCGCATGCTCCTCCAAGCCCCGGTACACCAGATCCCCTTCCGTGCCCAATACGTCGGAAAGTAGCAGTTCGTTTCCGTCCCAGTCGATGCGCAGGGGCTCATCCAGCGATACCTCCAGCCTCATTTTGCTGGTGCGCCTCAGATGCATGAGCACCTCGTTTTCAATGCAGCGGGAGGCGTAGGTAGCCAGCTTGATCTTCTTGTCCGGGTCAAAGGTGTTCACCGCCTTGATCAGCCCGATGGTGCCGATGGACACCAGATCCTCCAGCCCCACGTCGGTATTTTCAAACTTCCGCGCGATGAACACCACCAGACGCAGATTGCGCTCGATGAGCGTTGCACGCACGGTGCCGTCATCCGTGTGCAAAAGGCTCACCAGCGCCCTTTCCTCCTCCGCCGTCAGCGGCTGGGGCAGCGGCTCCGCGCCGCCGATATAGCCAACCGTGTTGCCTTTCATGCCGCTCAGCAGCGCCATCACCCACGCCCGGATTTCTCCGCCCATCCATCGCCTTTCCATGAAAAGCCTCCTTCAACACCCTGTTCTTTTGCAGTGCGCAGGCGGGCAGCAGCACAAAGGCCATGTCCTCCTGCGTCACCGCGATCATCACCTGCACCCTTTGCCTTTTCCCGCCCATGCACACAGTGCATGCATCCGGCCGAAACCAGGGCAGCTCCGCTCTGCCGGAAACCGTCTGCGCCGCAACGATGGGCAGCCTTTCCGAATGAAGCTGCAGCGCACCCAGCATGTTTTTGCCCGCCACAGCCACCGGCATGCCGCCTGCCCGGAGGAGATTCCCCGTATCCGCAAGGCAGGGAAGATGGATCTGCCTCCCGCCGTACGCGATGCGCACCACACCCCGAAGCGGAGCCGCTGCTTTCTTCCCCATTCCGCAAAAGGACAGCATCACTGCCAGCGTGCCAAGCAGCGCGGCAGCATCGCTTTGACACAGCGAAAGCAGCGTGCCCGCCGCGCCGCTTCCGCATAATCCGATCAGCCATACGCTCATGACGCCGCGAATGATCTGCCCCCTCGGGAACGCCGCGGCGCTCATGCAAAGCGACGCCGCAAACAGCGCAAACAATTGATCCGCGCGCGGAAACAGCAGCACGGCAAGGGCGTACAGCGTCCCCAGCAGCGATGCCGCAAGCAGCCGCACGGGACGCACGGGAATGCCTGCAAACCTTGCCGCCGACAGCAGCAGCACGCCGTCCGTCAGCCAATTGAAAAGCAAAAATCCTTCTCCGTGCAGCGCCAATGCCGTCACCCCGCCCATGCAGTATAGCTCCGCTTTGCCCGCGCAGACGTCGCTTTGCCTTGCAAACGGTGACGAATTGCGCCGCCGCTCTTTACCCAGGTGCGCAGCTATGCTATAATGGCGATGCTTTGCACATCAACAACAAATGAGGGTTCGCACATGAAAGCATCCACCAAGCAGTATCTGCGCCGCATTTTTCACTGGGAGAAGGATTTTTCCTCCCTGTTCGTGCGCATTGCGCTGCCCATCGCCATTCAGAACCTGGTCGCCGCCTCCGCCCACATCGTGGACGGATTGATGATCGCAGGCCTTGGCGACGCCCATTACGCCGCCGTGGCGCAGGCAGGCCGCTACTCCTTCCTGTTCCAGCTGTTCATGTTTGGCGCAGCCAGCGGCAGCAGCATTTTTATCGCCCAGTTCTTTGGCAGCAAAAACGGCGACGGCATCCGCAAGATCATGTCCCTGTGCCTGCGCATTACCCTGAGCCTGGCGCTTTTGTTCATGGTAGGCGCGCTGACGCTGACAGGCCCCATCATGGATATTTTCCTTGCCCCCGGCGAAAGCCACGATCTGGGCATGGACTATATCAAGTACGTATGCCTGAGCTATGCCTTCAACGCCATTGACGTGGTATTTTCCAACACGCTGCGCGCCACGGGCAAGCCCAAGGTGGCCATGCTGTCCGGCATCGCCTCCATCCTGACCAACACCCTTCTCAACTACTGCCTGATCTACGGACGCTTTGGCTTCCCCATGCTGGGCGTCAAGGGCGCAGCCATCGCCACGGTCGCAGCAGCGCTGGTATCCGTATGCATCAACGTGGGCTATACCTACTTTGCCCGCCAGGTGGGCGCCATGAAAATCCGGGACGTGTTGCATTTGCCCTCCCGCACCTTCATCCGGGATTATTTCAAAAAGGTGATCCCCGTGGTAATCAACGAGGGCCTGTGGTCCCTGGGCGTGACGGTGTATTCGATCTTTTACGGCCGGTATTCCGACGCCGGCATCAGCGCCATCGGCGTGTACAACAACATTGACCAGTTGATGACCGTGCTGGTGTTCGGCGCGGTAAACGCCACCTCCATCCTGATTGGCAACGCCATCGGCGAAGGCGACCGGGAAAAGGCACGCCTGACGGCCTTCCGCATGCTGTTTGCCATCGAGGTGCTGTCCGTGTGTACAGGCACGCTGCTGATCTGCCTGCGCGCACCGCTGCTCCGGATGTACGGCGCCATCAGCGCCCTGTCCAAAGAGGCGCTGGAAACGGCCTCCGTCATTACCTTGATGGCCGGCTGCGTGATGCCCCTGCGCCATTTCAACTCGCTGAACATCGTAGGCGTTTTGCGTGCCGGCGGCGATACGGTGTTCTCCATGCTGCTGGACGCAGGCTCCGTGTGGCTGGTGGGCGTACCTGCGGTGGCCGTTGCGGCGCTGGTGTTCCATCTGCCCATCGAGGGCGTATATGCCGCCACGTTCCTGGACGAATTGTTCAAAATGCTCTGCGGCGTGCCCCGCTTCCTCAGCGGCAAGTGGATCCACAACCTGACGAAAATCGGCGAAGAAAAGTAAACAAAAAACGGCCCCTGCCCAGTGGTGGAGATGTGAAGGAAGAAGTTATCCTCAATACTTGCAACTTGCAATTGTCACCATACTGTGATAAAATGGAAATAACAAGAAATAGGAATGGAGGATACAACAATGCAAATGTGCCCTTTTTGCGGCAAAGTGTATGATGAGTCAGAGTATAGCCATTGTCCATATTGCTCAGGCGAATTAGAAGACGATATTGGCGAAAGATACTTCAAGAACTGTCCCAATTGTGGCGGCATCATGTATTGGGAAGGCGACTGCTGGGGATGCACGAATTGTGGTCATGAAATATTCTCCGATGAAGACGATAACGATGGAATAATCGAAGGCTAACATAGTTACTTTTACGCAATCCAAGAATACATCACTGAGTGCTGTGAGGGCGCAACTATACGCACTGTACCAGTGCATTGCGTCTGTACAACTACATAAAAAACGAGCATCCAACAAACGCTGGATGCTCGTTTTTTCGTTGGGGGATAAATTCATCCTTAAGAACCCTCCCGCCAGAGGCCGTTTTCTTTATTCAAATTGGAAATGCGCCTTGATTTTTTCCGCCGTCTCCGCTGCGGAAAGGCAGGTATTATCGATGCGCAGGTAATTGGGAAACGTCACTTCCCCGGGCAGGCTTTCGCAGCGGTATTTTTCTTCTCCATGGAAGATGCGCTGCCGGGATGCCTCCACGTCCCGCTTGGAGGCCTTGTGCAAAAGGCGGTTTTCCGTTTCGTTGCGCTGCAGCCGCACCTCCCTATTTGCTACCAGTTCCACAAAATAAACTTCCGCGCCGTGAGACATAAACAGCGCATTGACCCGCTTCACATATTCCCATTCCGAGGGCTGGTCAAAGGCCATCACGTAGGTGAAGATCAGCCCGTACCGATCCGTTTTTGCAAACTCCTCAAAGATCACGTCCCGCATGCGCCCGATGGCGTTTGCGTTCCATGCGCCAAAGATCTCCAGCACCGGCTCGATGGTCATGTGATTGTGGAACAGGCGAAGATCGGTGATCTTCATCAATTCCTGCCCCACCGTCATTTTGCCCACCGCCTGACTGCCTACCAGCCAAACCAGCTTCATGTCCATCCCTCCCGTGCATATTTTGAATGTATTATATGCATAACTGCATATGCTGTCAACCCTGCATCATTTCCTGTCAAAAAGCAGGACTTTTTGCCCGCGGGAGCGAATGTTTTTTCGATATTTGTCAGGAGGCGCTTGACCATGAAAGAGACCGCTGTGTTTATGAATATGTGCCGCGTCATCGACCCCGAGGGCCGCTGGCTGATGCAGGAACGCAATGACGACGATTATCCCGGCTGGATTTTCCCCGGCGGGCATCTGGAGGAAAACGAAAGCCTGAGCATGTCCGTGATCCGCGAGGTGAAGGAGGAAACAGGCCTGACCATCAAAAACCCCAGGCTGGTGGGCGTGAAGCACTGGGCGGAGCATGACGGCGTGCGCTACACCATTTTCCTTTACGACGCCACGGAATACTCGGGCGACCTGGTTTCCACCGATGAAGGCCGCGTGTTCTGGGCCACCCCCGAGGAAGTGAAAAACGGCCCCGTGGTGGCGGATTTCTGGGACAATATGCCCCTGTACGAAAACGAGCAGTATCAGGAGCTTTGCTACCTGTGGAACGAAAGCAAAAACGACTGGGATCCCATCTACACCTGATCCCCCATCCAAACGGCCCGCACGGCCGTTTTTTGTTTTTCTTACGATGTTTTCCGTTTTTTGTGTAACGAAAGGCGCTTTCATGCGTTATCTGTATGAAAGGAGGGAGAAAATGGACTTTGAAGCCACCTATGCGGCATGCTTCCACAAGGTGTTCCGCTTTGCCCTGTCCATGGCGGGCAATGCGAACGAGGCCGAGGAAGTGGCGCAGGAAACCTTTTTCCGCGCCATGAAAAGCATCTCCACATTGAAAAGCGACGCCGCCGTGGACGCCTGGCTGTTCCGCATCGCCCGCAACGTCTATATCTCCCGCCTGCGCAAACGAAAGCGGGAGCTCCCGGAAGAGCATATGGATACGCTGCCGGACGACCACAGCATCGAGCAGCAACTGGAGGACAGGGATCAGGCCGCGCGCATCCTGCAGGCCCTGCACCGCCTTCCCGAGCCCTATAAGGAAATATTCACCCTCCGTGTGTACGGCGATATTCCCTACCGCCAGATCGCAGCCCTCTTTGACAAGGGCGAAAGCTGGGCGCGGGTCACCTATTACCGGGCGCGGATGATGCTGACGGAAACCGTGGAAAAGGAGATGGAATGATGAGCGAAAACAACAAAAACTGCGGCCTGGCCCGGGATCTGATGCCCCTTGCCATCGATAACGTGTGCAGCGATAACAGCCGCAAATTTCTGGAAGAGCATCTGGAAAACTGCGACGCCTGCCGCGACGCCTATGCCCGGATGAAGACCCCCGCCCCCGTGCAGGAAACGGCAGAAAGCGAGGAAGCAGCCTCCGAGCAGGAGCAAAAGGCCCTGGCCAAATCCGTCAAAAAAACCGCCAAACGGATGAAGATCCGCAGATGGCTGATCGTGCTGATGATCCCGGTGCTCATCTGGGCGTGTCTCTTTGGCTTTTCTCAGTACAGCCAGTACCGCTATAAGGCCAAGAAGCCCCTGTCTTTGCAGCACTGCGATACAAAGCTGAGCACCTACGGCCAGTACCTGTTTATGGATCTGAGCATATACAATGCGCCCGGCGCCTACCGGGGCACCGAAGTCCATTTTGATATCTCCACCGTGGATACGGAGCAGGGTCCTGTCCGCGCCGCCGTAGTCACGCTGTATCCCCAGGTGAGCCCCTACATCCAGTGGAACTATGATTCCTACTACGTATACAGCCACGATATCAATCATGCCGATCCTGTGTTCTGCTACATAGACGGCGGCGTGTACACCATCAATTCCATGAACCATGTGCACAGCCAAAACGATGCTGACACTCCCGCCGACTGCTCCTTTGCCGTCGGCGTGCCGGTGGCCATGATCTCCATCACCGACGGCGAATACTACGAGGTGCTCTACACCTGGGGCGATCAGCTGCCCGAAAAGAATATGGAAATGCTGAGCACGACGAACCCCTACGATGCGTGGAACGATATCTCCGCCGCCAAGGTGCTCAACCCCAGCATGCTCCTGTCCACAAACGTGGAGATCCCCCTCTACGGCGGCGGCACCTATGCCGGTATGGACGCCGCGCCCATCCAGCTGGTCCATGTAACGCCCGTGCCCATGACTACCCTCCCGCCGACAGCTGTGGTCGCATCTCCGCAGAGCAAGGCGCAGGAGGTGGCGCAGTTCCGGGCCCTACAGCCCACCCAGGCGCCGACGGAAGACCCATCCCCTACCCAGACGCCCCCTGCCAAGGATTCGGAAAACACGCCCCAATAAAGCAAAAGAAGGACGGAAACCCGTCCTTCTTTTTTTGTCAGTCCTGCGTGTGCAATCTGCCAATCGCTTCGTGAATGGCAGCCAGCACGGCGGCGTCCTTCTCCGTCTTTTCCATATGGGAGATATGCGCCTTGGCCTTGCTTTCGCCCAGCTCGCCCAGCGCCGTCACCGCAGCGGCGCGCACCTTGGCATTCTTTTCACGGATCAGGGCGATGAGCACATTGTAGCCGTCGTCTCCGCCGATCTTGCCCAGCGCCGCAATGGCCTGCATGGCCACCTTGTCATCCTTGTCATACACCATTTTGATCACGGGGCCTGCATTCTTTTTTGCGATACATTTTTCAATCTTGCTTTCCTTGCTGCCAAACAACATGTTGTCTGCGCCTCCTTTATCAAACTGCTCTACTCTATCGCCGCATGATGGCAACATTGTGGCACAAGACGGACTGCATTTTGCCATAAAACCGGCTATCCTCCGGCATACTATGAAAAACGATCCGCAAGGAGGAACTGATCATGTGCACCGCCGTTACCTATCGGGGCAAACACATATACTTTGGCCGCAATCTGGATCTGGAATACCGCTACCGGGAGCAGATCACCCTGACGCCCCGGCATTTTCCCCTTCTCTACCGTCAGGGAACAAGGCAGCAGGAGCATGCCGCCATCCTGGGCACAGCCACGGTAGCGGAAGGCTACCCCCTGTATTACGACGCCATGAACGAGCACGGCCTGGCCATGGCCGGGCTCAATTTTCCCGGCAACGCCCGCTATTTTGCCGCGCAGCAGGGCAAGGATAACATCGCCCCCTTTGAGCTGATCCCCTGGCTTTTGTCCCAATGCAAAACGGTGGGCGATGCACAGGCGCTGCTTACGAGCACCAACATCTGGGATCACCCCTTCAGCGAGCAGTATCCCCTGTCCCCGCTGCACTGGATGATCGCAGATAAAGAGCGCTCCATCACCGTGGAAAGCATGGAGGATGGGCTGCACGTCCATCAAAACCCCGTCGGCGTGCTGACCAACAACCCGCCCTTCCCCATGCAGATGACCTATCTCAACAACTTTATGCATCTGTCCCCCGCAGCGCCCGTCAACAGCTTTGCGCCGCTTTTACCCCTTGCGCCCTACAGCCGGGGCATGGGCGCCATGGGGCTGCCCGGCGATCTTTCCTCCCCCTCCCGCTTCGTGCGGGCTGCGTTCGTGCTGTCCAACAGCCCGATTGACGGGGACGTGAGCCAGTTTTTCCACATTCTCTCCTCCGTCAGCCAGCCAAGGGGCTGTAACCGGGTGCGGGAGCATGAGTACGAGATCACTCTGTACAGCAGCTGCTGCGATCTGGACGCAGGCGTCTATTACCTGCACACGTACGGAAACCATCGCCTGTGCGCGGTGGATATGCACAAGGCTGATCCTGACGGCAATACGCTTTCCTGCTTTGATTTTCCGGAGGAGGAGGACGTGCGGCTGCTGAACTGATTGATTTTCCCCATCCGTCCTGCTATAATACACATACATCCTGTGCTCCGGAAGGAGGCCATATATGCACACGCCCGATCCTTTCACACCCCGCGCACTTGAATACCATTTTGCGCCCCGCAAGGGCTGGATGAACGATCCCAACGGCCTGGTGTACTTTCAGGGCTATTACCACATGTTTTACCAGCACGCGCCGGATTACGAAATTCCCTGGCAGCAGAGCATGCACTGGGGCCATGCCCGCACCAGGGATTTCCTCCACTGGGAGGAATTGCCCGTGGCGCTTTACCCCGATCAGTGGTACGATCATGCCGGCTGCTTCAGCGGCACGGCCATTGTGAAGGAGGATAAGCTCTACCTCATCTACGCCTCCATCCACCGGAAAGGCGGGACGGAGGAAGAGGTGCAGTCCGTCAGCGTGGCCATATCCGCAGACGGCGTGCATTTTGAAAAGCATCCCGATAACCCCGTCATTCCTCATTTCCCGCCCGAGGGCGGCCCGGATTTCCGCGATCCTGCCGTGTGCCGGATCGATGGCAAATACTACTGCGTGATGGCGACAGGACATCCCGAGACCCAGACAGCGCGGCTCCTGCTCTACGAAAGCCCGGATCTTGTCCATTGGGAGTACAAAACCGTGATGACCCAATGGGACCATTGCCGCTTCAGCGAGTGCCCGTCTTTGGTGCAGACGGATACCGGATGCCTCCTGGCCGCGTCGGTGTGTCCCCTTGACAGCCCCCACTATTTCCGCGTCATGATGGGTACTTTTACGGACGGCGTCTTTACGCCCCGCATTACCGCCGACGTGGACAAAGGGCCGGATCAGTACGCCGGGCAGGTGTTCCGTGCGCCGGACGGACGTGCGCTGATGATCACCTGGATCCCCGGCTGGGAATACTCCCGCGCTTTTTCCGGGGACGCAGGCTGCCAGTCCGTACCCAGAGAGCTTTTCCTCCGGGACGGCAAAATTTTCGCCTATCCCGCAAAGGAAGTGCAGCATCTGCTGCGCGACAGCGATCCCGCCGTTGAACGGACACCGGACGGCTTCATCATCCGCAGGCAGCTGCGCCCGAACGTGGTGCACACGGGCGAGATTCGCGATATCAAAATCCTGCGGGACAATTACATTTTGGAGATTTTTGTAAACGGCGGCGAAACGGTGTATTCCGTGCTGCTGTGCTGAGAAAGAAGGAAACAGTATGCAAAAGGAAGCCAAGATTCTTTGGGGTCATACGGACGCCTGGAAGGAATTTGAACAGAAAAATGCTCATACGGACGCCGAACAGGCCGGACGGCAGCTGATGGACATCCTCACATCCGTAGGCGCCATGCAGACGCTCGCCCCCGATGCGCCTGCCGTGCAGGAAAAAATCGCCGCGCTGCAAAACCACATCACCACGCATTTTTACACCTGCACCGGGGAAATCCTCGCATCCCTCGGGCAAATGTATGTGCAGGACGACCGCTTCCGAAAAAACATCGATAAGCAATGCGGTGAAGGCGCCGCCGAATTCATCCACCGTGCCATTGATATCTACTGCAAAAAAGAAGAATGACCCAAGCAAAAACGCCACCCATGGGTGGCGTTCTTGTTTGTATCTCAATCCTGATAGCGTTTTGCAAGGTCCAGAAACCGTTGAATGCGGTCGATCTTTCCAATACTGACAGCGTATGCGCCAAACTGGGTGCGGATGTTGTTGGCACCGGCTGCCACAGCATCGGCCACCCATTTTTCCATTTGCTCATCATCCATATCTGTCACCTGATAAGCATACAGCAGCCAGTCAAAGGACCAGTCATGGGCATGGGCGCACATATCCCCAAGGGTTAGTTGCGGCGAAACGGACGGCTGATAATGGGTGATCCCGACCTTTTTCAGATACGGCAGGTGCGCAGATACCAAGCCCTCGCAGTGCAGGAACCTTTCCTTGCCCGTACTGAAGCCTTGATAATACTGATTCCAGCAGGGCACCACCAGTTCATCCCACAAATAGGGCGGGAGCATGGCTGCCAGATCATCCGGCATACTGCCTCTCCCCTCATTCACTGCAGGAAGCCCCACAAATGTATTCAGCTGTTCCTTAAAAGCCAGCACGCTTTCCGTCATGAGGCGGAGGAATTTTTGCACCAGTTCCGGTTCATCCATTACATCATAGTAAAAGTCCTGTCCGCGGAACAGCGCTGCCGATGTAATGGGCCCTTCAAAGCCAAGACCTGCCATCTGCGGCGCATCAGGAAACGCTTCCTTCACCCGGCGTGATGCATCCGCGTACCACTGAAAAAGAGGATGCCGGGTAAAATCCATGCCCCGTTTTTCTTCCAGCAAAGCAATAGCCTCTTCCAGCGAATCCACCGCCGGAGAAATATTGGGTTCTGCATCCTCGGAGTAATGCAGCGGCGCACCCAGACACACCAGATGGGCATAGGAATTGGGCGCCGCCGTCGGGATACGGGGCGCAAGGCATCCGTGAAAGGTATCCAGCGTCCATTCCGTGGCGATTTTCCAGGCATTGATCAACTGATCCACATCCTGAAAGAATGTTTTGGAACTGATCCCGGCCAGGTAAGGAGCCAGATCATGGTAGATCTCCACCGTAAACTGAGGAACCACATGCGGCATGTGTGTGCTACCTCCATATGCAAATGATCTGTGCACTGATTATAACACATTCCATTTCCGCTAGCAATCAAAAAACTGCCGCACACGGCGGCAGTTAAACATCAGAAATTGCGGCTCATATCGTAGCGCTCGTAGAATTCACGGCGGTAGTCCAGCAACCGATCGTTGCGGATGGCCTCGCGGATTTCCTCCATCATGCGCAAAAGGAAGCGCAGATTGTGAATGCTGCAGAGCCTGGCGCCGGTGATCTCGCCGGCCTTGAGCAGATGGCGGATGTAGGCGCGGGTGTGGTTCTGGCAGGCGTAGCAATCGCAATCTTCCTCGATGGGGAAGAATTCCTCCGCGCTGGTCTGGTTGCGGATCACCAGGCGGCCGTTCTTGGTAAACACCGTGCCGTTGCGGGCGATGCGGGTAGCCAGCACGCAGTCAAACATGTCCACGCCGCGGATCACGCCTTCGATGAGGCAGTCCGGCGTGCCCACGCCCATCAGGTAGCGGGGCTTGTTTTTCGGCATGAAGGGCTCGATCTTTTCCAGCATGTCGTACATGATAGGCTTGGGTTCGCCAACAGACAAACCGCCGATGCCGTAGCCGGGGAAGTCCATATCCACCAGCGTTTTGGCGCTTTCGATGCGCAGATCATCGTAGAACGCGCCCTGCACGATGCCGAACACCGCCTGATCCTGACGGGTATGGTACTTCTGACACCGGGCAGCCCAGCGATGGGTGCGGTGCATATTTTCCTTGGCCGTCCGGTAATCGCAGGGATAGGGAGAGCATACGTCAAAGGCCATGGCAATATCGCTGCCCAGCGCTTCCTGGATGCGCATGCTTTCCTCAGGGGAAATGAAGCGCTTGGAGCCGTCCAGATGGCTGCGGAAGGCCGCGCCCTCCTCGGTGATCTTGCGGAAGGAGGCCAGGGAAAACACCTGGAATCCGCCGCTGTCGGTGAGGATGGGCTTGTGCCAGTTCATAAACTTATGCAGGCCGCCCGCCTTTTCCACCAGCTTTTCGCCGGGGCGAAGATGCAGGTGGTAGGTGTTGCTCAGCAGAATCTGGGTCTGGATCTCTTCCATTTCCCGGCTGGTCATGGCCTTGACGGTAGCCTGGGTGCCAACGGGCATGTAGATGGGCGTTTCAATATCCCCGTGGGGGGTGTGCAAAATGCCCAGACGCGCGCCGGACTGTTTGCAGGTTTTGATCAGTTCATAGGTCACTGCCTGACTCATGTTTATACCTTGATCCTTCTAAAAATATTACACCTGCGCGGCAGGCTTGATCTGGGGCCAGATGGTTTCAAGGCCCCGGAGCTCACGCTCAAACCACAGCCAGGGCTTGTCGTCCGGCACGGGAGAGATGAACACCATGTTTTCCTTGGTAACGGGATGGGTAAAGCTCAGGCGCATGCCCCACAGAGCGATCTGCTGACCGCGCTTGCCGTTGCCGTAGCGGTTGTCGCCCCACAGGGGGAAACCGGCATGCTGCATCTGCACGCGGATCTGGTGAGCGCGGCCCGTTTCCAGCTGGATGGCCACCAGGGAAAGACCGTCGCGGCGGGCGATGGTGCGGCCGTGGAGGATGGCTTCCTTGCCCTGCAGCTTCAGGTAGGGCGGGATCACCT
>SVGT01000001.1 GCA_015056175.1 Clostridiales bacterium
TCGGGTTGGAAAAGGATGAAAAACCTTGCCTGATAACCGAAAACCCTTGAAATACGGGGCTTTTCCGGTTTGTCGTAATTATACCGTAAGGGCATACTTACGCCGTTACCTCCCTGCTGGCCGGTGATGATGTGAAAACAGTACAAGAAAATCTTGGACATCATGCCGCAGCATTCACCCTTGACCAGTACGGGCATGTAACCGAAACAATGCGCGAAGCATCCGCCAACAGAATGCAGATGTTCATTGCATCTATTAGCCAATAAAAGAGGGCAAAAGCCCTCTTTTCTTCTACCCTTTTTACCCTTTATTTTACCCTTTACATGTTGGCAAAAGACAAGCTTCAAGAACATTGAATCTCTGGAAATCCTTTATTTTCAACACATTTTGAAACAGGATAAAACAGGAACAAACGCACCCCCACGAATTCGAGTCCCGTTTTCGGCACCACCCTGTCACTCATGCCAAATGGCATGGGTGACTTTTTGTTACATGTTTCTACACGCCGCTTGCCTCTGTATCATTGCACTTTGTTTACACATGTGTTATAATTCGCATGCATTCGCAGCGCCCAACCGCGCTGATGCTAACACCACACCCGACAGGAAGCTCGATGATGGAGACTTTTTTACGCATTCTGAACTGGCCTATGGATACGCCGACACTCTACGGCTGGTACCATATCCTCTGGCTGGTGATCCCTTTTGTGGCTGCATGGCTGCTGTGCCGCAGCTATTTGAACAGTCAGCATCCGCAAACTCATATCCACAAGGTTATTTTTTATACCGCTGTGCTGGTTGCTGTTTTTGAAGTGCTGCACCAGATCAACTATAATCTGGTCTGGGCAGACGGACGGCTGCAGGTGGACATGCAGTGGTACGCCTTCCCCTTCCAATTCTGCAGCACGCCCATGTATGCCGGACTGCTCACCGGCCTGTTCCGGCGCGGACGCATCCATGATGCGCTGTGCAGTTATCTGGCTACCTATGCTGTGTTTGCAGGTCTGTGCGTCATGCTGTACCCGGGCGATGTCTTTATCGATGTGATCGTCATCAATATCCAGACCATGATCTGTCACAGCTCCATGCTGACCATTGGTATCTATCTGTTCTTCACCGGCCATGTAAAAACAGACAACCGTACGCTGCTCAAAGCTCTGCCCGTTTTTATCATCGGTGTGTTTCTGGCTATGGTGATGAATGAATTGGCCTTCCAAAGCGGGTTACTGGCAGCCGGTCATACCTTCAATATGTTCTTTATCAGCCCTTATTGCGAACCGTCGCTGCCGGTTTATTCCACCGTTCAGCGCATTCTTCCCTATCCCTGGTGTCTGATGGTATATGTGCTGGTTTTCACGCTGGCGGCTTATGTGATTTTGCTTGCGGCGCGGGCGCTGCTGCGCCGGAAAGCCCATCATGCCTGATACGCTGTATCTTCCCTGCACTTCTTTTCCTCATGCCTTGCATTATTTGCTTTCCCATATTATGATAGCATCATATTCAATCGCATCGAGGAGGAAGCAGCATGAAAGTCAAAGATATGTATCAGATCGTGATGGACCTGGTGGGTCTGGAATTTATGCCCGAGGACAGCGGCATTGTGTACGATAACGGCAAGGACGTAAAGCGCGTGCTGGCCGGCATCGATATGGACAACACCATGCTGATGATCGCAAAGCAGCTGGGCTTTGACTGCGTGGCGCAGCACCACCCCGCCGGCATCATCAACGCCCACACCGGCGATCTTTTTGGCCGCGACCACATGAAAAAGCTGATGGAATGCGGCGTACCCATCAACGAAGCCCAGAAGCTGGCCTATGCCAGCAACCAGAAGCGCAAGCAGGGCATGCACAGCCGCAACCGCACCCAGATGCGGGATGTGGCCAATCTCCTGGATATTTCCGACGTGGCCTTCCACACCCCTGCCGATATGCTGGCCGAGCGCACCACACAGGCAAAAATGGACGCTCTGATGGCCCGCAAGCCCAATTGCACCGTGCAGGACGTGATCGACGAACTGATGACCATCCGCGAGTATCAGGATGCGCTGGAAGGCCAGCAGCCCGAAGTGTGGGTAGGCAGCAAGGACAGCTTTGCCGGCCGCATCTATGTAGAAATGTACGGCGTAGGCGCGCCCTCGCTGGACGAATACATCGCCTGCAGCAACGCGGGCGTGGGCACCTTTGTGACCATGCACGCCACCCCCGACGTGATCAAAGGCATGAAGGAGCATAACAAATCCAACCTGATCGTGGCAGGCCACATGGCCAGCGACAGCCTGGGCTTCAACCAGATCCTGGACGCCTGGGAGAAGGCAGGCATCGAAGTGGTGCGCATCAGCGGAATTGTGTAAAAATAGTTTTCTTAGATTTAAGAGAGATTGCTCGTTAAGCAATCTCTTTTATTAATTTTTCATTACGCTCAGGCTCTATCAGAACATTTTTACCAAAAAATACAAACCTGATATATACTGCACCGCCCATATAACATAACACAGCTCAAGAATAGTGTCATTTATTTCTTTCCTTTTTGTTGATTCATCATGTTTTCACCTCCAAACTTATAATCTGCGCATGTACATTTTCTCTCAAAATTGCAGAAAATGTACATATTGACATTTTGTGTAAAGTTTCGTATACTTCAATACAATCATACTACATGGGAGGAACTATGAATACAGAACAAAGATTTCGCGAGGTTAAAACAAAAGTACTACAACTTATTAAAGATGAAACAAGGCACGTCACGTTCTCAAAGACCTTCCGTACCAGTGGTATATATATGCTATATGTTAACTGCGAGTACGATGACCATGTATTGCCTATTTATATTGGACAAACCAAAGATTTCGTGAAGCGATTTCAGGCACACATCAGAGATATACGAAAATTGAACGACTTAGCTCCATATATCTATCATAACAAGTTCTTTTGGAGTGCCTGGTCTAATTATTCAAAAGACTTTGAAGGAAAATTCAAGCAATGCAAAGTGTTTCAATATATGGTTGACCACCATTGCACATTTGATGACTTACGCATGTTGGTAATAGAGTTTTGCAATGAAGAACTGCTAAAAGATAAAGAACACTATTACATTAATGACTTTTTATCCGCATATTTTGGCTTCAACCAAATCGACTCTATTTCAAATCCCTATCTTTACAATGAAAACCGCGAAAAATACAATCAGTACATCCAGAAAGATGGTATTCGCCTGAATCTCTATATGGACTACGGCTATTCCAAGTTCAATTATCTTCAAGGTTATAGAAGCGTTGAAAACAACCCCTATCGTGAGTCTATGGAAGAAAGAGCCAATGCAAGCAAGCTAATGCTTACATCCGAGGAACGCGAAAGAAAAAAACAAGATTGCCTTAAGGCGCATGAAGAATATTCATTGGCATTAGAACAGCAAACACCTCTTATGCATAATGCCTTTGCCTCGGATATTCACGACATTTTTGTTACGTATAAACTTAAAAGTCAACGTCGTGAAAATGAAGTTCTGTTTGCTTTTCTAAACCATCATCGTTCACAGATAGATCCATATGCTTCAGACAAAATCGATTATCTAGAATACTATTTCAATCGTGATCGCAAAACCAAAGAATGTGGGCAAAAACTAACAGAATATTTTAGACTACATGCGGAAAAGATTGAAGAAATCAGCGCACCTGTAATGAAAAACTTCAACGCTTATGTAATTCTACGTGAACAATTTATTAGCAACAGCAGATTCAGTTTAATATTCCCACAGTACCCCTATATAAAGAATCCGCTAAAAGATGCGAAATATTCAGGCAGTTAATTGCATAATGTACGCTCCTACAAAAGGATCGCTGATCTAGCGATCCTTTTATGCTTTTCCTTCGATCAAGCAAATCAGCAAATCCCTATCCGCATGGGAATACAGCACCCCGTCCCAGCGGACGGAGGGGCCGTTTTTGCAGTTTTTCATGCAGGGCGTCACATGATAGGTAAAGCCTGCCTGCTCGCAAAGCCCGCCGCTCTTTACCCGGTAGGTTTCCTCCACCCATTGGCGGAGAGAAGCGCCCTGGCGGCAAGTGCCGCACATTTCCAGCCGATGGGCCGCCTTTGCCATACGCAGATCCGGCACGCGGCGGATCAGCGCCATGAGCAGCGAATCCCGGATCCCGTACGCATCCG
This sequence comes from Clostridiales bacterium, assembly GCA_015056175.1. Classification (GTDB taxonomy): domain Bacteria; phylum Bacillota; class Clostridia; order Christensenellales; family Aristaeellaceae; genus SVGT01. The sequence continues at coordinate 4,166 of SVGT01000001.1, forward strand.
CCACCTGACGGAGTATATCCTCCGACAGCGTGCCGCCCGTTTCCTCCTGCACCTCCCGCAGCAGCGCGATCAGCATCTGCTGATCCTGCGGCACGCCCATTTCCCGATATATATCAAACAATCTCTGCAGATCCATCTGTACACACTCCCTTTCACATTCTATTATACCCGCTCCGAAATGCCTCAACCGCCTCACGCCGCATTTGACATTCCTTCCTCTTTCATGTATGATAAAAGAAAGTTTATAACAACTGAAAAGGGAGCGTGCACTCTATGGAGAATAAACTGGAGCGTAAATACGGCCTGTTCACCGCCATCTGCATGGTAGTTGGCATCGTCATCGGCTCGGGCGTCTTTTTCAAGGCGCAGGCCATTCTGGAAAAAACAGGCGGCGATATGCCCATGGGCATCATTGCCTGGATCATCGGCGGCGCTATTATGCTGGTATGCCTGATGACCTTTTCCTACATGGGCCAGAAATATGAGCGCGTCAACGGCCTGGTGGACTATGCAGAGGCCACCGTCGGCCCCCGCTACGGATACCTGATGGGCTGGTTCTCCGCCACCATCTATTTCCCCGCCATGACCAGCGTGCTGTGCTGGGTATCCGCCCGCTATACGCTGGTGTTCCTCACCTCCGCCAATCCCAACTTCCCCATGACCATCCCCGCCTCCCAGGGCGGCTGCATCATCGGCCCGGAATGCATGGCGCTGACGCTGTTCTATATGTGCGCCATGTATGCCCTAAACGCCCTCTCCCCCAAGCTGGCGGGCAAGTTCCAGACCAGCACCACGGTGATCAAGCTGATCCCCCTGGGCATCATGGCTGTTGCAGGTTTGATCTACGGCCTTGCAAGCGGCACCATGCAGCAGAATTTTGTGACCACCGCACAGGTCGCTTCCGTCAGCGATAGCCCGCTGCTGGCCTCTGTCTGCGCCACCGCGTTTGCCTATGAGGGCTGGATCATTGCCACCTCCATCAATGCAGAGATCAAGAATTCCAAGAAAAACCTGCCCAAGGCACTGATCATCGGCGGTCTTGTTATCGTAGCCACTTATATTTTGTACTACATCGGCGTGGCGGGCGGCGCCACCAACCAGCAGCTCATCGACCAGGGCGCCACGGTGGCCTTCACCAACATCTTTGGCCATTTCCTTGGCAATGTGCTGAACCTGTTCATCGCCATCTCCTGCCTGGGCACCACCAACGGCCTGATGCTTGGCTGCACCCGCTGCATGTACTCCCTGGGCGCCCGCGGCAAAGGCCCCGATCCCGAAAAGTACGCGCAGGTGGATCCCAAAACCAATATGCCGGGCAACAGCGCCATCTTTGCGCTGATGGTCACCGCAGCCTGGTTCCTCTACTTCTACCTGAGCAACCTGGCCGGCACCTGGTCGGGCCCCTTTGTGTTTGATTCCAGCGAACTGCCCATCATCACCATTTATCTGATGTACCTGCCCATCCTCATCCAGTGGATGCGCAAGGAAAAGGATCAAAATGTGCTGCGCCGCTTTGTGATGCCCATTCTGGCGCTGTGTGGCAGCGTGTTTATGGTGTTTGCCTGCATCATGAGCCATAAGATGGGCTGCTTCTGGTATCTGATCGTGTTTGCCGTTATCATGCTCATCGGCGTCCTGGTGGACAAAAGCCGCAAAACGACCGCAAAATAAAGAGGAAATGATATGAAGAAGTTCAAGATCGCATTCATCGGCGCAGGCTCCATCGGCTTTACCCGCAACCTGCTTGCCGACCTGATGAACGTGCCGGAGTTCCGGGAAATTGACATTTCCTTTATGGACATCAACCCCCGCAACCTCAGCATGGTGTATCAGCTTTGCCAGCGGGATCTGGACGCCAACGGTGTGAACATTAAAATCCACACCACCCTTGACCGCAGAGAGGCGCTGAAGGACGCCAAATACGTCATCGACTGCGCCCGCATCGGCCTGCTGGACGCCTTTGAGCTGGACGTGAACATCCCCCTGAAATACGGCGTGGATCAGTGCGTGGGCGATACGCTGTGCGCCGGCGGCATCATGTACGCCCAGCGCGATATTGCCATGCTGAAGGAGATGTGCAAAGATATTCACGAAGTAGCCGCGCCCGGCTGCATGCTGCTCAACTATACCAACCCCAACGCCATGGTCACCTGGTATTGCAATCAATACGGCAAGGTGCCTACAGTAGGCCTGTGCCACGGCGTGCAGGGCGGCCATGCGCTGATCGCAAGGGCGCTGGGCTATGAGCAGAAGGATATCGATATCGTCTGCGCCGGCATCAATCACATGACCTGGTACCTGTCCGTCAAGCACAACGGCGAGGAACTGAACGGCAAGCTGCTGGACGCGCTGATGGCAGATCCCGAGATCGCCCAAACCGAAAAGGTGCGCATCGATATGATGAAGCGCTTTGGCTACTTCTCCACCGAAAGCAACGGTCATCTGTCCGAATATGTGCCGTGGTACCGCAAGCGTCCGGACGAGATCCGGGACTGGATCGACCTGGGCAGCTGGATCAACGGCGAAACGGGCGGCTACCTGCGCGTGTGCACCGAAGGCCGCAACTGGTTTGAAACGGACTTCCCCAACTGGCTCAAGGAGCCGCCCTACGAATTCAAGCCCGAAAAGCGCACCCAGGAGCACGGCTCCTACATCATCGAGGCCATTGAAACGGGCCGTGTGTACCGCGGTCACTTTAACGTGGTCAACAACGGCTGCATCACCAATCTGCCCGACGACTGCGTGGTGGAGGTGCCCGGCTTTGTGGATACCTTCGGCATCAACATTCCCGTCCTTGGCGATCTGCCTTTGGGCTGCGCCGCCTGCTGCCAGAGCAACATCACCGTGCAGCGCCTGGCTGTGGAGGCCGCTGTCCATGCGGACGTGAATCTCCTGCGCCAGGCCATGATGATGGATCCGCTGGTGGGCGCCGTATGCAACACGGAGGAGATCTTCCAGATGGTGGACGAAATGCTCATCGCCCAGGCAGAGTGGCTGCCCCAGTATGCAGAGGAAATCGAGCGCGCCAAGGAGCGCTGGCAAAAGGCCGAGCGGGAGGGCACGCTGATCCCGCCCATCATCACCGAGGGTGCTGCCAGGCTGCACACCAAAACGGTGGAGGAAATGGCGCAGGATAGGGAAGCCGCCCGCAAAAACGCTGCGGAAGCGGATAAAGCCAAGGAGCGCCCCGCCGCCAAATAAACGCATCATAAAAAAACAGGCCTGCACTCAGCGGAGTGTGGAACGAATGGAGTTATCCATCGCATTACGTCATGCAAATAACAAAGCCGCAAGCCTTGGCTGGCTTGCGGTTTTGTGTACCGCTGTGATAGAATGAAAACGCAAACCTGAATTGGATAAGGTGATTTGAATGAACGAAGAATGTTTGATTTGTAAAGCACCGCTTGAATACCTTGATACTGACGAGGTCATGGAGTGTGCGCTTTGCTATAAAAAGCAAAGCAGCAAAACAAGATGCGTAAAAGGTCATTTCGTTTGCGATGAATGCCATACAAGCGGAATGGACGAGATGATTTCAATATGCTTTAACAGCAGTTCCAAAAACCCCATTGAGATTTTGGAAAAAATGATGTCTATGCCTTCTTGTCATATGCATGGCCCGGAACATCACACAATGGTTGGTTCTGCACTGCTGACTGCATATAAGAATGCAGGCGGAGCTATCGACTTAAAAAATGCACTGTATGAAATGCAAAAGAGAGGAAAACAAGTCCCTGGCGGCGCCTGTGGTTTTTGGGGTGCCTGCGGTGCGGGCATTAGCACAGGAATGTATATTTCCATTGCATTAAAGTCTACGCCGCTTGCAAAAGAAGCGTGGGGGCTTTCTAACCAAATGACAGCAAAAGCACTGGATGCCATTGGAAGGAACGGCGGTCCCCGGTGTTGCAAAAGAGATTCCTATCTAGCTATCATGGAAGCGGTTCAGTTTACGAAAGACCGTTTGAACATCCATATGGATATAGACAATATCGTATGTTCCCGCTCGCACATGAACAATCAGTGCCTGCAAGAGGAGTGTTTGTTCCATAAAAAAGCAAAGAAAAAGGTTGCTTTCATTTGTGTTCACAACTCCTGTCGCAGTCAGATTGCAGAAGCGCTCGGGAAACACCTGGCATCGGATGTTTTTGATACGTTTTCTGCAGGAACAGAAACCAAGCCGCAAATCAATCAAGATGCAGTGAGAATCATGAAAGAACTGTATGGAATCGATATGGAGCAAACGCAGTATTCGAAGTTGATTACAGATATTCCCGATCCGGATATTGCAATTTCTATGGGGTGTAATGTTGGATGTCCTTTGATCGGCAGAGCATTTGATGATAACTGGGAATTGGAAGATCCCACAGGAAAATCGGATGAAGAATTCAAAGTGATCATCAAAAAAATCGAAGAAAAGATTCTCTCGCTGAAGTCAAGCATTTACGCCTGCTGATCATATTGGTCTGGAAGCATATCTGAGAATTCAAAAATGCTTCAAAGGTAAAGAAAAATTCCGTCGCTGCAACGGTTTATGCTGCTTCATATCAATTGATCAGGCAGCCGGAACCTCACTTCCCCACTCTCGGAACGGCGCAATGATACGCGCTGTACCAGTGCATTGCGTTTGTATACCTGCATAACAAACAAGCATCCGTCATTCCCGACGGATGCTCGTCTTTTTGGTCGTGGGATACGTCCGCCCTGAAGCGTTCTTTTCCCACATGCAGACCTGTTTTTCGTTCTTTTTTACGGCTGACGGCCGATGTAAGCCAGAATACCGCCGTCCACGTACAGCACCTGTCCGTTGACAAAATCGCTGGCCTCGGAAGCCAGGAACAGCGCAGGCCCCATCAGATCCTCCGGCGTACCCCAGCGCTCGGCGGGCGTTTTGGCACGGAGGAACTGATCAAAGGGATGACGGCTGCCGTCGGGCTGGATCTCGCGCAGCGGCGCAGTCTGGGGCGTTTCAATATAGCCCGGGCCCAGGCCGTTGCACTGGATATTGTACTGGCCGTATTCGGAACAGATGTTGCGGGTCAGCATCTTCAGGCCGCCCTTGGCACTGGCATAGGCAGACACCGTCTCACGGCCCAGCTCGCTCATCATGGAGCAGATGTTGATGATCTTGCCATGGCCCCGCTTCATCATGGAGGGGATCACCGCCTTGGCCATAATGTAGGGCGCCACCAGATCCACGTCGATCACCTTGCGGAACTCGCTGCTCTCCATTTCGTGCATGGGAATGCGGCGGATGATGCCTGCATTGTTGACCAGAATGTCAACGGGCGCCACATCTTTTTCGATTCTGGCGATCAGGGCCATGACGGCTTCCTCATCCGTCACGTCGCACACATAGCCGTGCACCTTGATGCCCTTTTCGGCATAGGCAGCCATGCCCTTCTGCACCAATTCTTCATTGATATCGTTGAACACGATGGTCGCGCCGGCGGCAGCAAAGCCTTCGGCGATGGCAAATCCGATGCCATAGCTGGCGCCGGTCACCAGCGCCGTTTTACCTGCCAGAGAAAACTTGCTCATATCAAATGCCATATCACTTACCTCATTTCCGTTGCAGAGAAGCTGTCCATATCGTCAAAGGCCTGGTTTTCGCCGCACATAGCCCAGATGAAGGTGTAATTGGAGGTGCCGCAGCCGCTGTGGATGGACCAGGAGGGAGAGATGATGGCGTCAAAATTCTGCATCACCACGTTGCGGGTCTCCTGCGGCTGACCCATAAAGTGCATCACCACATTGTCATCCGGCAGATCAAAGTAGGTGTACACCTCCATGCGGCGCTCGTGGGTATGGCTGGGCATGGTGTTCCACACGCTGCCGGGCGCCAGCTGGGTAAGACCCATGGACAGCTGGCAGGTTTCCAGCACAGCGGGATGGATAAACTGGTTGATGACCCGCTTGTTGGCGTTCTTTTCATCGCCCAGCGGCTTTTTCTGCGCCTTTTCGATGGACAGGAAGGTGGTTTTGCACTTCTTATGGGCAGGCGCGGAGCATAGGTAGAACTTGGCAGGGTTTTCCCTGTCGCAGCTGCCGAACTTCACGTCCCGGGTTTCCTTGGTGATGTACAGGCAGTCCTCAAACGCCAGATCAAAGCGCTCGCCATCGCACTCGATATAGCCCTTGCCGCCCAGATTGAACACGCCCGCTTCCCGGCGCTCCAGCAGATACTCGGTGCCGAAATTGTGCCATACGTCAATGCCCTTATCCACCGGCACCACTTCGTCCACAGGCATGATGCCCATGACCAGCATGCGGTCCACATGGGAGTACACCGCCTGTACAGCATCCTTTTTGTACAGATCGGTGATCACAAACTCTTTGCGCAGCTCCTCCGTGGTATAACGGCGGAAATCTGCAGGGTTACAGGAATAACGAATATCCATAAACGTACCTCCACGTACTTTATTCAAAGCCCGAACGGCTTGTTTTCATATGTATTATATTACGGTCTCCGTAACTGCGTCAAACAGATAAATGCTTCCTTTGGGGATATGGAAGCGGACGTCCTCATCCATCCGGGGCATTTCATGGGGCGTGACCTTGAGGATCACCTTTTCACCGTCCATATCCACGTACACGTTGGCGCTGTCGCCCAGCATTTCGGTCAATTCCACATTGCCGCAAAGGGTATATGCGCCGTCGCTTCCATTCATTTCCACCGCTTCGGGACGGAACCCCAGTACGATCTCCCGTCCTTCATATTCCGCAGCCCTGTCGCCAAGCTTCCACGCAACGTCCAGCACATCGCCGCCAATCCGGATGCAGCCGTTTTCCACCCTGCGGCGCACAAAGTTCATGGGCGGCTCACCGATGAAGCCTGCCACAAACATATTGCAGGGGTTGAAATACACCTCCTTGGGCGTACCCACCTGCTGCACATAGCCGTCCTTCATGATCACGATGCGGTCCGCCATGGTCATGGCTTCCGTCTGGTCGTGGGTCACGTAAATGGTCGTTGCGCCCGTCTCCCGGTGGATCTGGGTGATCTCCGAGCGCATGGTCACCCTCTGCTTGGCGTCCAGGTTGGACAGCGGCTCATCCATCAGGAAGATGCCCACCTTGCGGATAATGGAGCGGCCCACCGCCACACGCTGACGCTGACCGCCGGACAGCGCGCGGGGCATGCGGTCCAGATAATCCGTCAGGCCCAGCAGCCTGGCCGTCTTCTGTACGCGCTCGTCGATCACGTCTTCATCCACGCCCTGCAGGGAAAGCCCAAAGGCCAGATTATCGTACACCGACATGTTGGGATAGAGCGCATAGCTCTGGAACACCATGGCCACTTCCCTGTCGCGGGGGCTCCAGGTATTGGCCACCTCGCCGTCGATGAGAAACTCGCCCTTGCTGATATCCTCCAGGCCCGCGATCATGCGCAGCGTGGTGGATTTACCGCAGCCCGAGGGGCCCACGAACACAATGAACTCGCCCTTTTCGGCCTCCATGTTAAAATCATGCACGGCATGGAACCCGTTGGGATAGATCTTGTTTACGTTTTTCAGCGTCAGATAAGCCATACGGATACGCTCCTTTATACAGGGATGGACAAAAACAGCACAATTTGATACAATGCATTTGAAATGCGGGGTGACTATATGAATGATATTCTGTTCGCAGGCAAGCATTTTCTGACCTACAACGTACACCGCCACAAGCATGCCACCTGGGAACTGGTCTACTGTACCGGCGCTTCAGGCCGGTTTGTTTTTGATGATATGGAGCTGCCCTATCAGGAAGGCGACGTGGTGGTGATCCCGCCCGATGTGCCTCACGAAAACCTGAGCGAGAGCGGCTTTACCAACATCCACCTGAACATCGGCGATGCTACGCTGACCTTCACCGCGCCCACCGTGATCCGGGATGATGTGAATCATTCCATCCTGCATCTGTTCTCGGATGTGTATTATCTCTTCTGCGGCGATCCGGAGCGGAACACCGCCCTCCTGCCTGCCTACGGCACTTTGATCGTCCGGCATATGACGCTGAGCCGCACGTCCGGCAAGCGCAACAGAATATCCGAGGAGATCGAGAAGTGCATCGTGCAGAACTATGCCAACGCGGATTTTGCACTGGATGAGGTGCTGCACAGCCAGCCCTACTGCTACGATTATCTGTGCAAGCTCTTCCGCAAGGAAGTGGGCACCACGCCCCATAAATACCTGATCAACATCCGTTTGCAGGCGGCTGCCAATATGCTCTGCTCCCTGCACAACAGTGCCGGCATTGCCGAGGTGGCGCAGCTGTGCGGCTTTCGGAATCCCTTGTATTTTTCCCGTCTGTTCAAAAACCGCTACGGCGTATCTCCCAAGGAGTACCACCGGCATACCATGGAGGATACCCTGCTGCGCTCCCAGGATTCGGACAGCCAGAAGATCCTCCTCAATGATGAAGACGCATGATCTCGGTATAGCACATCACAAAGGGCGCCACGCCCTTGGCGTCGTTTTTCACCACAGGCTCGGAGATGTAGTATGCATAGCTGCCGTCCCGCCGCCTGTCGCTTTCGGGGCCAAGCCCTGCCACCAGGCAGATGCCCTCCAGGGTGATCCCGTCCCCGTCAAAATGCAGATATTTATTTACAATGCCGTCAAAGGTTTTCCGACCTTGGGCGGCATATTCTTTGGGCAAAACGCCCAGCCTTGCGCCCTTGAGCATGGCATAGGCCAGCATAGCGCTGCCGCTGGTTTCCAGGTAATTGCCTTCCCGGCCGCCCTGATCCACCACTTGCCAGTAAAGGCCGGTCTGCGCATCTGCATACTGCTGCACGCCGCTTGCCATTTCCAGCAGGAGGGCTGCTGCCAGCTCCCTGCACGAACCATCCGGCAAAATGCCGCACAGATCGGCCAGCGCACAGGCAAACCAGCCCATCGCCCGCAGCCAGAAGCTTTGGCTGAGGCCCGTTTCCGGGTCCGCCCAGAAGGCCTTGCGGCTGGCGTCATAGCCGTGATAATACAGCTGCTTTTCATCGTCCCACATGCGCTTGCGCACAGTACGCAGCTGGTTTTCAATATCGGTATAATCGCCGTCTCCCAGATGCTTTTCATACAGCGCGGAAAACACCTGCGCCATATAGATCCCGTCCAGCCACACCTGATGGGGATAGATCTTCTTGTGCCAGAAGCTGCCCTCCAAGGTGCGGGGCTGCGCATCCAGCGCTTTTTTCAGCGTCTGCGCGCCCAGACGGTATTTTTCCTTCCCTGTCATGCGGTACAGCGGGAAAAGCACCCGGCCCTCGTTGATATCGTCCAGCGTCTGCTTTTCTGCCTGAAAGGTGCGGATGCTGCCGTCCTCAAGGACGAAGCTGTCCACAAAACGCTCCACAAACCCGGCATAGCGCCCGTCGCCCAGAATGTCCGTCATTTCCAGCAGGCAGTTGAGCATGCAGCCGTCGATATAATTCCACGTGGCACGCTCGCCGCGCCGCGCCTTTTCGATATTCCAGGCGGTATATTCCACGGAGGAGCGTTCGATCAGGCTGAGCACATAGGCATCGATCTGTTTGTACATCATTCCACCTCGCGCAGGCCGTCCGTATCCACCTGTTCGCAGTTTTCCGCGATCACAGCGCCGCCCACAGCGCCCCGGATGCAGGTATCCTTCACATGCACGCGGCGCACATTGTTGAAATAAAGTCCCATTTTCAGCCTGGGCACCGCATCGTTCTGCATGGCAGGTACAAAGGGTTTGGCGTCTTTTGCAAAGGAAATGCTGACCCTTTCAAAGGTCACTTCGTCAATGGGCGCCTCCGGCAGCCCGTCAATATAGCAGGCGGCGGCATGGGCGCCGGTGCAGGTCAGATCCCGGAACACAAAGGTGCCCAAATGGGGCGTTCTGTCGTCCACGGGAAGCGGCGTGCGGCACTTGACGTAATCGGAAAACCTGTCCGGATCGCAGCAGTTATACCACATGTTGATGACCACCGGCGTGATCACCTGCTCCATGAGGATATTTTCAAACAAAATCCCGGAAATAAAGCAATCCTTGCCCCGTCCTCTGCGGGTCTTGATGCGCAGACCCCGGTCCGTCGCCTTGAACACGCAGCGGTTCACCGTCAGATCCACCACGCCGGACGCCGTTTCGCTGCCCAGCGTCACCGCGCCGTGGCCAAAGGCCATCAGACAGTTGCGGATCACATGACGGGCGGCGGGCGATTTTTCCATCCGGCACAGCTCGATTTTGCCGGATTTGATGGCGATGCAGTCATCCCCCACGCTCAGACGGCAGCCAATGATGTTCACACCGTCGCAGCCCTCCGGATCAATGGCGTCGGTATTGGGGCTGTCCTTGGGCGCCTCCACAGCCATATCGTAAAAGGAAACGTCTTCGCTGTAGAAGGGATGCAAATTCCAGGAGGGGGAATTCTTTCCCGTAACGCCGTGCACGGTCACGCCCTTGCAGCGGCAGAAGAACATCAGCCGGGGACGGGCCGTTTCAAAATTCCGGAATTCAGTCCAGAAATCGCTGTTCTGCGCGTTGCCGTCCACCGTGCCGCGGCCGGTGATCACAATATCCTCGCAGTTTTCGGCATGGATCAGGCTCTGGTACATGGGCCTTGCAATGCCCTCAAAGGCGCCGGTGATCAAATCCTTCCCGCCGTTCAGGTCGCAAACCGTGCCGGGCAAAATGGGATAGCGCGCTCTGTCCGGGCAGCCCAGCAGCACGGCGCCCTCCTGCAATTCCAGCGTGATATGGCTTCTCAGCGCCAGCGGACGGCACAGATACACGCCCGTAGGGAAAACCAGCCTGCTGTAATCGGGCAGGAAATGCAGCGCCGTCTGCACAGCGTCCGTATCATCATGCACGCCGTCGCCCACCGCGCCAAACTGCCGGACGTCCGCGGCAAACGCCTCCGCCTTGGTTTCAAACGCCAGCGTTTCATCGCCATGATCCGTTTTCACAGTCACGCGGTAGCAGGTAGCAGGCGCCAGATCAAACAGGGAAAATACATTGATCTTGCTGTCAAACTGCTTTTTCCCATCCAGATACACCGCATAGCTTTGCGGCGCATAATAGGGACTGGCATTTTCCATTTCAAAGCAGGCGGACGTGCCGGATGCAAACAGCAAACGGATCATGCATACTCCCCCTTTCGTAAAATGGTCAGACCTTTTTTCCGGCGTCCCGCACCACATGCAGCAGCGTGCGCTTGAACAGAATGCACAGCATATCCGCACCCATGCAAGTCAAACCGAACAGCACCGGCTCCACGCCCAGCACAGGCGCATTTCCGGCAAATACATACGCCAGCAGCGCATTGACCGCGCTGTAGGCCGTGATGACCAGAAACAAAAGCAAAAAGCCGTACAGCAGATTGAGAAAGAAGCCAATGGCGCCGCGCCGGGTAACCATCATCCACCTGGCGCTTCCGCCCGGCAGCTTCTCGGTGAAGCGGAGAAAATGGTTGATCAGCAAATCGGTGGCCATGCCCAGCACCACGGCGGCAATAAAGTACAAATCCAGCCTTGCCTGCACATACAGCCCCAGACCCCAGAACACAAAGAAGCATACCGCGCCGTAGAACCACCACTTGATCAGCACGGCCTTCAGTGCATCGGGCATGCGCTTTTTCTTTTTGCCGGAGCGGTATTTTTCCAGCTCCGCCCGGGAATAGACAGGCGTATTTTCCTCCGTTGCGCCGACCAAAGTTTCCACCGCATCGGTATGCAGCCGGTAATACTCCCGCTCCGTTCCGGTTTTCGTCTGTTTTTTCATCGTTCTTACATATCGCCGGTCAGTTCAATGGCGTTCATCTTGCCCATCTCCTCCACCGGCAGGGAGGTATCGATCTTCTGCAGCAGTTTACGCAGCACAGGAACCAGCAGCGTCAGCAGAGCGCCGATTGCCACAATGATGCGGTGCAGGTTCAACACGGCATAAGCTCTTGTAATGTACGCCGTATTCTCATCCACCACGATAGGATGGTCAGGCCGCGTCAGCGCCTGCGTGATGCGCTGCATGTAGTAGCCGTCGCAGAAAATCAGGATGCCCAGCATCAGGAACATGAGCACCAGCATGGGGATATTGGTCTTTTTCCTGTGCGGGTAGGCGTTGAGAAAGCATACAAAGGACAAAAGGGAAAAAAGCATCACGCAAAAGCCGCTCAATCCCATCCCGGGCAGCTGGATTTTGGCCGTCGTATCCGACACATGGGTCAGGTTCAGAGAATAGATCAGGAATGCGGCAGCCAGCACCAGCAGCGGAATGGTCTGCGGCTTGCGCTTGAGCGCCACCATCATCTTGCGGCAGCCTTCCTTCAGCCCGCCGGGCTGTTTTTTCATCTTTTTGGCCATGGATCTTTCCTCCTATCAGCGGATGGCGTTGGTGCTTTCCCTGTCAAAGAAATGGCGTTTGGCAAAGCGCACGTTCACCGTATCGCCCGCCTGATAATCACACCAGCCGCGCAGCTTGCAGGTAATGGCGGCGCCGCCGGGCAGATGCCCGTGCACCAGCGTGTTCATGCCCAGATTTTCGTTGGAGAACACCTTGACGGGAATCTCCCCGCCCTCCTCCATGTTTTCGGGACGCACGCCCAGCACCACTTCCCGCCCCTCGTAGGACGAAAGCAGTTGCTTTTCATCTTCGGTCAGGACGACGGAAAGCTGCTCGTTGGATACAGTTCCGTTTTCCACCTTCACAGTAAAGAAATTCATGGGCGGCAAGCCGATGAAGCTGGCCACAAAGATATTGGCCGGCGTATCATACAGCTCAATGGGCGTACCCACCTGCTGCACATGCCCCATGGACATGCACACGATGCGGTCGGCCAGCGTCAAGGCCTCCACCTGATCGTGGGTCACGTATAGCATGGTGGCGTGCATCCGCTTGTGCAGCAGCAGAATCTCGCGACGGGTTGCGCCGCGGAGCTTGGCGTCCAGGTTGGAAAGCGGCTCGTCAAACAAAAACACCTTGGGATTGCGCACAATGGCACGGCCCATGGCCACACGCTGCCTTTGGCCGCCGGAAAGCTGCTTGGGCTTTTTGTTCAATTGATCCGTAAGCCCCAGGATCTCCGCTGCCGCCAGCACCTTTTTGTGGATCACGTTGGGGTTTTCCTTGCGCAGCGTCAGGGAGAAGGCCATATTCTCATACACCGTCATATGTCCGTAGAGCGCATAATTCTGGAACACCATGGCCATATCGCGGTCCTTGGCAGGGGTAGCGGTAATATCCTTGCCGTCCAGCAGCAGTTTGCCTGCGGTGATATCCTCCAGACCTGCCACCATGCGCAGCGTGGTGGATTTGCCGCAGCCGGAGGGGCCCACCAGCACGATAAACTCGCCGTCCTTCACTTCCAGGTTGAAGTCAAACACAGCCTGCACTTGATTATCATACACCTTATCCAGATGCTGTAAACTGATATTTGCCATAGGGCGTCTCCTTTACGCAGCGGTTTGTTCCAGAGATGCGTTGTAGGCCTGCAGCTTTTTGCTGCGCTGCACGCCGATCACGCCGGCCAGCAGGCAGCAGACGGCAGAAAGCGCCAGCCACAGTACCACAAAAATGAACTGCCGGCTTTCCATCACCGGGTAATCGATCTTGCTGATGGTCACCGTAGCTCTGTACGCCTGCAGGGGCAGAATAAAGATGCGCAGGATCTGCCCCAGGCCCACCGGCAGCAGCAGATACGCATAGCCGATGCGGTAATTCTTCACGCCCTCGGACGCCAGGAAGACCATCAGCATAAACACCAGATTATAGACGATGGATGCGCCGATGAGGATCTTGTAATACCAGGAGCCCACGTCGCTTTCGTAGATGCTGACAAAGTAGAACACATTGAACACGATGGCCAGCAGCGAAAGGGAGGAGGACAAGCTGTTCTTGGTATAGCGCATGCGGTCCAGACGGATGCGCTTTTCTTCTTCTCTGGAGAACCCGGTCATGCGCCCACCTTCTTTCCTTCTTCGATCAGCCGTTTTTCCGCTTTCATCAGGCTGAATTTCCAGCACATATTGGCAAGGAGCAGTACACACACCAGCAACACCAGCGCAAACACGCCGTAGTGCGCATCAAACCAGAAGGTGGAATCGGTGTAGTAGGTGTCCATCATGTCGGCAAAGAATTCCAGCTCTTCAAAGTTCACCTGCAGGTACACGCTCTTCCACTTTTCCAGCTGCACATGGCTCCACACGCTTACGCCAACGCCGCAAACTGCATACAGGAGCGTGGACAGCACATTGCCGCCATAATACCTGCGGCGGCTGTGGGTGGCCGTGATGAACAGGAAGCAGCTCAAAAGCACCAGCACGATGGATGCGGACAAAAGCTGCTTGTTGAAGGGCTGCATGTCGTAAAAAATACGGGAGCCCTGCACCCATGTATCATCCGGGTTGGAAGGATCCATCATGGTGTAATACAGGCTGTCAAACAAATCCGTCATCAGCCCCAGCGCATAGAGAAACACCACCGCGCCGGCGGCAATTGCAGCAAAGCAGATGATCTTCTGCCACATGATCTGTTTTTTGTACATAGGGACCTCCCCGGTAAATTGATGTACTTGTTTTCTGCACACCCGCTCTCTGCGGGCTCCCGTCAATTTCCGCAAAAACCGGGAGCTGACGGGAACCCGCAGCGGGGGAATACTCCCCCGCCGCGGTACAAAAGGTTTGAATAAATTACTGGGCCAGACCCTGATAGTATTCCACCAGACGGTCCCAGGCGCGCTGCTTGAGGGCCAGGTACTGCTTGCCGCCCATCACTTCGGCCACATAGTTGGCGGAGGTTTCGGCGTCAGACATGCCTTCCACAGCGTAGCCGTTCACGATCTGATCGATGAACAGGTTCTGCTTGCCCTTGGCTTCGTTGAACTTTTCGGACAGATCAGCATATTCGTTGATCATGTTGTTTTCAACGGTGGTGTTGGGCAGCACGGTGGGCACGGAGGTGTACCAGGGATTCTCGGTGATGGCCAGTTCGGGATGCTTGATGGTACCCAGACCGATGGCCACGGAGATCTTGCCGGCGCCTTCCTTGCCGACTTCATGGGTGCACTGATACTCGAAAGCCTGGCTCTTGGCAAAGGACAGCGTGGAGCCCAGGAACTGACGGGCATAGTTGGTGTAGTTGCCGGAGGCCTTCTCCCACAGTTCGGCGAAGGTAGCGTCGGCGATGACGGGCATGGGCTGACCGTTGAAGTTGAAGGTCACATACTCGCCGTTTTCCATCTTGATGAAAGCATCGGGGCCGTAGGACATGAGAATCATGCCTTCGGGAGAGTAAGCGTAGTCGATCAGCTTCAGGGCGGCATTCAGCTTGTCAGGATTGCCTTCCACGCCGGCCACGGAGATGCCCCAGCCGTCCACCTTAACGGAACGCCAGGATTCGGTGAAGCGCATGAACACGCCGCCTTCGGTGCCGTCATACCACTTGGCCACGGGAACCATGACAGCCATGTACTTTTCGCCGTCCTGCAGGGCGGTTTCGTTGTACACGGTCTGGGTCTGGTTGTAGTCATAGTGCATGAAGCCCAGGTCGTTTTCCAGATAGGTCTTGGTGCTTTCTTCGGCAGTTTCCAGGAACGCCTTGGAGACCAGGCCTTCCTTGGCCATTTCGTTCAGCTTTTCCATGGCGGCAAAGGCTTCCGCATCCTGACGGGCGTCACGGAGCTTGCCTTCAGCGTCGATCCACAGAGAATCCTGACGGGATTCCAGACCGCGGACGCCAAACAGGGTACCGGCGAAGCGCTTCATATCCACGCGGCGCTGGTTGTTGTTGTCTTCACGGGAGAAGAGGCCCTGCACGGAATCGGTGCCGTTGAGGGTCTGGGGGTTGGCCACGACGCAGCGCAGCAGCGCCACCAGTTCGTCAGCGTCCCAGGCAGCGTTCTGACCGATGAACAGGTTGGAGCGCTGGGTGCCGTAGTAGCCGTTGTAGGCGGTGTCGATGTAGGCACGCAGCATGTTGACGGCGGCCACACCGTCCAGTTCGCCGGCGGCGTTCATCTTGGCAACGATGTTGCCGGCAGCGTCATAATCCTTGGTGACCTTTTCGACAGCGGTGCCTTCCAGGTTCACCACGTCCACTTCCACCTTGCCTTCGGTGGGCATGTAGGGGGTGTAAACAGGAGCAGCCAGCTTGTTGGAAGCATCGGCAGCAAATTCGCCTTCGCCGTCCAGGAGCTTGGCCACCCAGTCAACGCGCATCAGAGGCATACGCTCGATGTCGTTCACGCCGTCAAAGTAGGGGCTGAAGTAGATGGCGCCGGTGGTGGTGTTGCCGGTGATGGACAGACGCACGATGGGGTTGGCTTCCAGATAAGCCTTGAAGTTGGGCATCTGATCCAGATACTGGGCAATGTTCACGATGGAGCCGGCTTCGCCGTACTCGGTCAGCTTGGAAGCGGTGCCGGAGAGCATATCCACTTCGTCCAGGCGTTCTTTCCAGAAGTCGAATTCGTTGGTAGCGCTGTTGCCCTGATACAGGTTTTCAAACACAACGCCCAGGTCATTCTGCACTTCCACCCAGGTGGGCTTCAGATCGCCGGTGTGATAGGTGATGCCGTCGGCCAGGGTCACGCCTTCGCCGGCAACGCTGGCGTCAAAGAACAGACCGGTCTTGGCGCTGTTGTAGCCGGTGGCCATGCGCAGCACGGTGCCTTCGGCATAGGGCAGGGCAGTCTCAGCGACCGCCGTGGCGGCGAACATGGTGACAACCATCATGATCGCGACCAGCAAAGAAAGGGTACGCTTCATAGAGTTTTCCTCCTTTTTTTGTCACCGGTTCCTCCCGGTGCATAGAACGTATTTATGTTCACCGGCCACAGCCGGGAAACATCGCATTATTCCTTCACACCGCCCATATTCACGCCCTTGGCGAAATATTTCTGGATGAAGGGGTAGATGATGAGGATGGGTACGATGGAGCACACGATCAGCGCGTAGATCACGCTGTCGGAAGAAAAGATCTCATTCCAGCCCGCCATGGCCTCTGGGTCGGTGTATTCCTCCAGACGCAGACGGATAAACACCTGCAGGGGATGCTCGTTGGAGTTGGAGATCATCTGCCTGGCCCAGAAATAGCCGTTCCAGCGGGAAATGGCAAAGAACAGCGCGACCGTGGCAATGGTGCTTTTGCACATGGGGATGTAGACCTTTTTGAGTACCTGGAATTCGGTGGCGCCGTCCACAACGGCCGCCTCCTCAATCTCACTGGGCACGCCCTCAAAGGCATTGCGCAGAAGGATGATGTTCATGGCCGCCATACCCATGGCGATGACCACCAGCCACTTATCGTCCGTGATGCCCATGGCGTTGAAGGCCGCCTTGGTATCCAGGTAGTTCAGGTACTGAGGCACAAGGCCTGCCGAAAACAGCATGGTGAATACCAGGAAAAAGTTAAAGAACCTGCGGAACAACAGCCTTTTTTTGGACAGCGCATAGGCGCCCAGGATGGCCACCAGCAGCGCCCACACCGTGCCGTAGAAGGTGAGGAACAGCGTGTTGGAATAGGCGTTCCAGAACATGTTGTCGTTAAACATGCGGCCAAAGGCCTCAAACTGGATATCCTTGGGGAAGAGCACCACTTCGCCGTAGTCCACCGCATGGCCGCCGCTGATGGAGGCGGAGATGGCATACAGGAAGGGGTACAGGCACAGGAGCGCAAACAGGGACAGCAGCGTGTAGCTGATCACCTTGAAGATCATTTCCGAGGTTTCAAGCTTTCTTTTCATACGTCAGCCCCCTTAATAGAGCGAGGTATCGCTGGCCTTGCGGGCGATGGTATTGGCGGAAATGACCAGCAGCATGCCGATTACGTTGTTGAGCATTTCGGCTGCGGCGGCAAGACCCTTCTGGGTGCCCTGCAGGCCGTAGCGCTGGGCAAAGGTGGAAACCACGTCGGCCGTCATATAGGTGTTGGTGTTGTAGAGCAGCAGCACCTTTTCATAGCCGATGTTGAGAAGGGAGCCGATGCGGGTGATGAGCATGATCACGATGGTGGACAGAATGGAGGGCAATACCACATAGCGCATCTGGGCCATTTTGCTGGCGCCGTCGATCTGCGCCGCCTCATAGCTGGTGGGCGAAATGGCGATGATAGCCGCAAAGTACACGATGGAATCGTAGCCGGCGCCCTCCCAGATACCGGAGATCTGGTAGATGGCGCGGAAATAATCCGGATTGTTGAGCAGACCTGCGTTGGCCACTTCTGCGGAAACGATGCCAAGGGAGGAAAGCGCCTGGGAAATGATGCCCATGCTGGAGGTCAGAGAGCCCTGCTTGACCAGCATGGTCACAAGGCTGGTCATGATGACCGTGGACATGAACTTGGGCAGATAAGTCAGCACCTGACAGGTGCTGCGCACGATATTGGAGCGGATCTCGTTGAAAAACAGCGCCAGGATGATGGGCATGGGAAAGCCGAAGCACAGCCCGTAGAAGCTGAGCAGGAAGGTGTTTCTCAGCGCGCGCCAGAAATCGGAGGACAGACTGTCGCCGCCCACCAGCAGCCGCCTGAAGTAGGAAAAACCGGAAAACAATTGATCGCTTACCGGCAGCACCTCGTCCGGCACCTTAAAGCAGCCCAGCAGCTCATACATGGGCAAATAGCGCCACAGCAGGAACACCAGCAGCATGGGAATGAGCATCACATACAGACGCCAGTCCTTGGCCACCGTGCGCGCCACATGACGGAAAGCGTGCTTTTCCACGTCATCACGGACCAATTGCTCCGGATTTTCGCGGTATACGCCCGTCTGCTCGTCATAAATGAGAAAATCGGATGCCTTTGCGCTCATACATCCATCCCCCTTGCATTTGCTCTTTCCCGTTTCATTTCTTCCTGCACGCGCAGAAGGTAGTGCTTCTGCTCCTCCAGCACGCCGTCCAGACGGCGGGTGATCCACACCACCAGTACGGCAAACAGGGTGCTTAGAATATCGGTGGTGAAAAACATCATGCACACGTCTGCCTGATAGCCCATCAGCCCTGCCAGCAGCGCCCGGCCGGCCTGCATGCTCAGCGAGAACAGGCAGCCGTACAGCATGCACCAAAGCACGCTGCTCTTCAGGCGCATCCAGCGCTTCTTCCGCACCATCAGGTACAGCACGCCGCAAAACAGATTGCCCAGCACGTAGATCAGGTACTGCTCCCCCTGCGCGCCGGACGCCATACAGAAAACCAGTGCGCCAAGCGCGGCGGGAACCAAGGCATACAGTCCCCAGCGAACCATGACCACGGCGCATACCGCAGCCGTCAGGGACAAGGTGTACATTTCCTTGGGAAACCAGATGCGGCTTCCCAGTACAACCAGCACTTCCGGCAGGCACAAAAGCAGCGTGAATATGCCAAGATCCAGCGCCCTGTACTGTTTAAGCGTCATCTGCCTGCTCATCTACGCCTCCGTCCAAGATGGACTTTTTTCGAAGTCGCATATCGGTTTTGTTCATTGATTTCCACCGAAAAACAGTCGTATTTACATTCCTTTTCAACCTTATTGTACATATACAGCCATTTTCGGTACATATCCAAAACATATTACTTTATACACATTTCCGACATTTTGGCACTTGCGCCTGCACTTATTGGACAAATACGCTATAATACGGATATCAGCTATACAGGAAGTGATCCCATGAAATGGCATGTACAGCCAGGAGATAACCTGCAATTGCTCTTTGACCGCCTGTCCCCCCACGATACCGTCCACCTGCACGCAGGCACATACCGGCAAAAGGCCATGCTGCGCGTCCCCCACGTTACGCTGGAGGGCGAGGGCATGGATAAAACCCTGATCTGCCATGACGATTATGCACAGAAAAAGGATGAACAGGGACGGGAATACAACACCTTCCGCACCTGGACGCTGGCCATCTGCGCAGATCATGTGACGGTGCGCAATCTCTCCGTGGTCAACGACGCCGGAAACCCGAAGGAGAAAGGCCAGGAAGTAGCCCTGAGCGTGCTTGGCGACCGTTTTGAAATGGAAAACTGCCGCCTTGCCTCCACGCAGGATACCCTGTTTGCAGGCCCGCTTCCGCCCGACCTGATCCAGCGGTACGAGGGCTTCCTGTCTGCGCCCCTCCGCTCGCCAGGTCCCTTTGCCCAGCGCTATGCCCATTGCCTCATCGAGGGCTCGGTGGATTTTATTTTCGGCTGTGCGGATGCACGTTTTGAGCAATGCGAGATCCGCTCCGTATTTGACGGGCGGCACGGCGGCTATGTAGCGGCGCCCGCCCATCCCCGGAATTGGGACAGGGGCTTTGTGTTTGACAGGTGCCGCTTTACCTGCGATGAAAAGGTGGCGCACCGGAGCATTTATCTGGCCCGGCCTTGGCGGGATTACGGCCTGAGCGTTTTCAAAGACTGCACCTACGGCCCCCACATCCATCCGGACGGCTTTGACAAATGGAACGATACCTCCCGGGATCAGACCTGCCGCTTTTTTGAAACGCCCTGTGTTCCCGGGCGCGTCCCGTGGATCAACCGGTCATAAACGCATAAAGCAAAACGCGCGGAAAATGTCCGCGCGTTTTTTTGATCAAAGGCCGTCGTAAACATCCCGGATGAACCGGCGGCATTTTTCCGCATTGGTATCATCCGTGTTTTCAAGCGTGGCCTGAATATAAGGCTTCCTGGCCTTCATAAAGCGCAGGATGGAGGTGTAATCCATTTCCCCCGTGCCCGCCGCCACATTGAGAAACTTCCCGTTTTCCCTTCTGAAATCCTTGATATGCACCATGGCGATATAAGGGCACAGCTTCTCCATGGCATCGCCGATGATGCGCTCCCTGTCGTCGCAGTTATCCACTCCCAGCAGATTGACAGGATCCAGAATGATGCGCAGATTGGGGCTTTGAATCGCCTTAAGCATCTCCAGGGCCTTATCCGCATCGTAGACGATATGCGTCCACACAGGCTCAATGGCAAAGGTCACGCCCTGTGCTTCCGCATAGGCCGCCACGTCTGCGGCGTTGCGCACAAAGGTATCAAAGGCGTCTTTGGTGCGGGTGTTGCGGTCGGGCTTGTTTTCCCGGTTGGGATTGCCCGTTTCGGTGCCCACCATGGCGGCGCCCGCCGCACGCGCCACGCGGAGCGACCCGTAATAGCGCTGCTTGAATACCTCCAGCTGCGCATCATCCGGCGTAGCCAGGTTCATATAGCAGCCCAGCACCGAAATATCCAGGTCATTTTTTGCAAACACCCTGCGAAAATAGTGACCCATGCCCTCGTGCATGGTTTCACCCTCGAAGCGGACGCCGGCGATCACCTTCTGCGGCGCCAGATGCACACAGGAAAACCCTTCCTCCCGGGCGCGGGCCGCTCTCTTTTCCAGCGTCTGCTCTTCTTTCCCTTTGGTGGTGTTCACGTCATGCAGACGAATTCCGATCTGAATCATACAATCTCCTTTACAGCGTCACGCCATCCTTGAAAATAGCAATGCCCCGGCAGCCGTTTATTTCGCCCACAGTCTTCTTGCCGCCGGCATATTCCAGCACAGCCTCCAGCAGCCTTTCGCCTGCCGCAGGAATGCTTTCGCCCTCCGCAACGGTGCCGGCGTTAAAATCCATCCAGCCTTTTTTGTGGGTAAACAAACGGCTGTTGGTGGCGATCTTCACCGTAGGCGCAGGTGCGCCAAAGGGCGTGCCCCGCCCCGTGGTAAAGAGGATCAGGTGGGCGCCGGCAGCCGTGAGCGCCGTAGCGCTGACCAGATCGTTGCCCGGGCCGGTAAGCAGGTTAAGACCGGGCGTTACGCCCCGCTCCCCGTAGCCGATCACGTCCGAGACGGGCGCAGAGCCGCCCTTTTGCACGCAGCCCAGGGATTTATCCTCCAGCGTGGTAATGCCGCCTGCCTTGTTGCCGGGCGACGGATTCTCATACACCACCTGATTGTGGCTCACATAATACTGCTTAAAGCCGTTGACCATGTCCACGGTCTTTTGGAATACCTGATCATCCTTCGCCCTGTCCATCAGCAGCGTTTCCGCGCCGAACATTTCGGGCACCTCGGTGAGGATGGTGCTGCCGCCCATGGCGATGAGCAGATCGCTAAAGGCGCCCACGCAGGGATTGGCCGTGATACCGGACAGGCCGTCCGAGCCGCCGCACTTCATGCCGATGATCAGTCTGGATGCGGGAAGCGGCTGCCGGCGGAAGGTCTGTGCATATTGGGACAGCTCCTCAAGGAGCGCGGCGCCCGCTTCGTATTCATCCTCCACATCCTGACAGCACAGAAATTTGACCCGTTTTTCATCCCATGCGCCCAACTCCTGCTTAAACTGCTCCATGGTCAGGTTTTCGCACCCCAGCGACAACACCAGCACGCCGCCTGCATTGGGATGGCGGCTCAGCGCACACAAAAGCCTGCGGGTGTTTTCATGATCCTCGCCCATCTGGCTGCAGCCGTAGGGATGGGTAAAGGTATGCAGCCCTTCCACGCTCCCCTGCACCAGGTGCTGATTGTCCCTGACCAGCTTTTCCGCCACGGAATTGACACACCCGACAGTGGGGATGATCCAGATCTCGTTGCGCACGCCCACGCTGCCGTCTGCCCGGAGGAAGCCCATAAACTCCCTGCCGCAAACCTCGGGCAGCGGATAGCGCACCGGATTGTATGTATATTCCAGTTCGCCGGACAGATTGGTTTTCACATTATGGGTATGCACCCACTGACCGGGCGCAATATCCTGCGTGGCATGACCGATGGGAAAGCCGTATTTACGCACGTTTTCTCCGGCACCAATGGCGCACAGCGCGATTTTATGGCCCTGGGCAATCTCCTCAAGCGCCGTTACCGTTACTTTTCCCGCCGTCACGCTCTCCCCTTTTGCAATGGGCGAAAGCGCCACGGCCACATGATCGTTGGGATGGATTTTAATGGCCTTCATACTGCCTCCTCAGATCACTTCCCGCATGGCGGCATAAGCCCCCAGCCTGTCAATGCAGCGCAGATCTGCACACACGGTATCGTAAAGACCGGGCAATTTCCTCAGATCCTCGCCCCAGAATGCCTCGTTGCCGAGCACGGCGTCCGCCAGTTCCGCCCATGCATCCTCCCGATGAGCCATGAAAAACGCCAGCACCTTTTCATCGTCCTGGATGCGGTACTCGTTGCCAAGCGGCCGCCTGCCGATGAGCGCGCCGTTTTCCATTCTGTCGCCGCGGTAGAAGGCGATCAGTGCGGCAAGCCCCATGGCAAGGCAGGACGGCACCAGGCCGAACTTTTCCATGTACGCCTTCAGTGACGGCATGCAGCGGGCGCGCCATTTGCTGACGGAATTGAGAGAGATGGACAGCAGCTGATGATCGATAAAGGGATTGGCAAACCTCTCCTGCACAGACTCTGCAAAGGCGGTCAATTCTTCCTTAGGCAGATCCAGCGTAGGGATGATCTCCTGATGGATGGCCTTGTTCATATAGCTGCGGATCACGTCGTCCTGCATGCAGCTGCGCACGATATCCTGCCCGGCCAGATACGCGCCCAGCACCATGGTGGTATGGGCGCCGTTTAAGATACGCACCTTGCGCTGCTTGTAGGGCTTGTGATCGGGCGTCACGATCACAGGCAGTTCCCCGTCCACAAAGGGCAGCTCCTTTTCCAGCACCTCCGGCCCTTCAATGACCCAGGCGCCAAACACCTCGCCGGTATCGATGAGGGTATCCTCGTACCCGTTTTCGGCGTTCAGCTTTTCCGCTTCGGCGCGGGGATAGCCCGTCACGATGCGGTCCACCAGCGACGAGCAGAACAGGTTTTCATCCTCCACCCAGCGGGCAAACGCATCGCCAAGCTGCCACTGAGCAATGTATTTTTCTACGCACTTTTTCAGTTCCTTGCCGTTATCATCAATCAATTCGCAGGAAAGGATCACAAAGCCCTTGCCCTTTTCAGCGCCAAAGTGGGTAAAGCGCTCATACAAAAGGCGGGTCAGCTTGGCCGGGAAGGACACGGGCGGCGTCTGCTCAAACAGGCTGTTGGCATCATACACGATGCCGGCCTCGGTGGTATTGCTGACGATGTAGCGCAACTCCGGGTTCTTGGCGCAGGCCAGGAAGGCGTCAAAATCCCGATAAGGATCAATGCAGCGGCTGACAGCGGAAATGACGCGCTTGTCGTTGACCGTCCTACCGTCCTGAAAACCGCGCAAATACAGGGTATACAGCCCTTCCTGCGTATTGACCATATCCGTCAGGCCCTGAGGAATGGGCTGCACCAGGCACACTTTGCCGTTGAAAGCGTGCTTTTCGTTGGCCATATCAAAAAAGTAATCCACAAACGCGCGCAGAAAACCGCCTTCGCCAAACTGCAGCACCTTTTCGGGTGCATCCCTGAGCAGAAAGCCCTCGTACCCCAGTTCCTCCAGCACGGCATAATTCAGCCTTTTCATCCTCCAGCCCTCGTTTCGTATCGATTTTTTGTCAACCATACTTTAAGGCACATCGCCCCCAAATGTCAAGCAGTTACGTCCGTCTGTGCAAAAAGTGTTGCAAAAATCCAAATCCCCGATATAATAAAAGTATCTGACACACCAATAAACGTCAAGGAGAATGCCCTATGCAGCCTTTCATGAATGACGATTTCCTGCTCAATACCGAAACAGCCCGCAGGCTCTACCACGAGCATGCCGCCAAAATGCCCATCATCGACTATCACTGCCACATTCCGCCCCAGGAGATCGCCGATGACAAGCAGTACGACAACATCACCCGCCTGTGGCTGGGCGGCGATCACTTCGGCGATCATTACAAATGGCGCCTCATCCGCTCCAACGGCGTGGATGAAAACCTGATCACCGGCGACGCCCCCGACCGGGAGCGCTTCCAGGCCTTTGCTGAAATGCTGCCCCGCGCCATCGGCAACCCCATGTACCACTGGACCCATCTGGAGCTGAAGCGCTTCTTTGGCTATGACGGCGTGCTGAACGGCGATACCGCGGAAGAAGTGTGGAACCTGTGCAACGAAAAGCTCAAGACCCTCACCGTGCGCGAAATGATCCGCATGGCCAACGTGGATATGGTGGGCACCACCGACGATCCCGTGGACAGCCTGGAAGCCCATGCCAGGATCAAGAACGATCCCACCATCACCACCAAGGTGCTGCCCTCCTGGCGTCCCGATAAGGCGCTGAACATCCACAAGGAAGGCTTTGCCGAATACATCCACAAGCTTTCCCAGGTATCCGGCGTTGAAATTGACAGCGTGTGCGCGCTCCAGGAGGCGCTC
Organism: Clostridiales bacterium; assembly: GCA_015056175.1. GTDB lineage: Bacteria > Bacillota > Clostridia > Christensenellales > Aristaeellaceae > SVGT01. The sequence goes on from SVGT01000001.1 coordinate 29,333, forward strand.
AAAAAGCGTCTGGACCATTTTGACGAAATGGGCTGCCGCGCCAGCGACCACGGCCTGGACAAGATCCCCTATGCCGATCTGAACGAGTGGGACGTGGAAGCCATCTTCAGCAAGGGTCTTGCCGGCGAAAAGGTGACCGATCAGGAGGCCGAGGCCTTCCAGTTTGCCATGATGCTGTTCCTGGGCCGGGAATACGCCCGCCGCGGCTGGGCCATGCAGATGCATTACGGCGCCGTGCGCAACACCAATACCCGCAGGTTTGCGGAGCTGGGTCCGGATACCGGCTATGACTGCATCGGCTCCACCGGCGACGCCAAATCCATCGCCGCCTTCATGAACGCCTTTGAAAAGACGGGCGAACTTCCCAAGACCATCCTCTACTCCCTCAACGGCGCGGATAACGCCATGCTGGTCACCATCGCCCAGAGCTTCCAGAGCAACGAATGCCGCGGCAAGGTGCAGCACGGCTCCGCCTGGTGGCACAACGATACCTTTGAGGGCATGGTGCAGCAAATCAAGGAACTGGCAGAGCGCGGATTGCTTGGCAACTTCATCGGCATGCTCACCGACTCCCGCTCCTTCCTCTCCTACACCCGTCACGAATACTTCCGTCGCATTGTGTGCCGCGTCATCGGCCAGTGGGTGGAGGACGGCATGTATCCTGCCGATATGGATACCCTGGGCAAGATCGTGGAGGACATTTCCTACTACAACGCCAAGGAATATTTCAACCTGTAAGCAGCAAAAAGGCTCCCCGACGGGAGCCTTTTTTTATTTCCGCACCATATCGCAGGTGATCTCCTGTACGGTGTGCGCGCCGCACATCATCATGGCGTCTTCAAGTTCGCTCTGCAGCTTGCTCACAAAAGCTTCCACGCCTTCCTTTCCGCCGCCATACACCATGTTCACCACAGGCCGGCCGATCAGCACGCCGTTCGCGCCCAGCGCCAGCGCCTTGAACACGTCGTGGCCGGTGCGGATGCCGCCGTCCACCAGCACGGTCATTTTATCGCCCACCGCCGCCGCGATCTCGGGCAGCACCTCGCAGGTGGACGGGCAATGGTCCAGCACGCGGCCGCCGTGGTTGCTCACAACGATACCCTTGGCACCCGCTTCCAGCGCCTTCAACGCGCCGCGGACGGTCATCACGCCCTTGATGATAAAGGGCACGTCCGTCATATCCACGATCTCGCGCAGCTCATCTGCCGTTTTGCGTCCGGCAGGCGGCGTCATGTTTTTGAGGAAGGGCAGACCCGCCGCATCGATATCCATGGCGATGGCAAAGGGCTTGCCGTCCTTGACCAGCTCCATGCGTTCGCGCACGGCTTCCGTGTTCCAGGGTTTGATGGTGGGCACGCCCATGCCGCCGTTTTCCCTGATGGCGGCGCCTGCCGACCGCATGATCTCGATATTCAGCCCGTCGCCGGTGAACGCGGCAATGCCCGCCTCCCGGCAGGCCGCTACCAGCAGGTCGTTATACTCCAGATCGCCGTATTTCTCGCCGTAATGGGATTTCATGGCGCCGATGGGCGCAGCAAACACAGGCAGGCGGAATTTTCTCCCAAAAAGCGCAGCGGACGTATCCACCGGCTTGTTTTCGCAGATGGTATCCAGATTCAAATATACCTTCTGCCACGCATCATAATTGCGCATGGCAACCGTGCCGCTTCCCTTAGCGCCGGGGCCGGGGATCTGATTGCGGCAGCCCTTGCCGTCGCACACGGGGCAGGCTTTGCAATAAGGGCCCATATTGCCGCGGGCGGCATTCAATACTTCCTGTACGGTCATGTTCATCCCTCCGAAAAAGCTTACGCTGCTTCCATTATACCGTTTTCAGGCAAAATTACAAGATATGTATCCTTTCCCACTTGTCAATCGGCGCCGCATCATGTATCATCAAAGCATGAACACAATCGAAAGGGGATATCGTATGACCCGCATCGACTATACGCAGTATGTGAACACCAACATCGGTACCATCGGCCATCTTTTGCAGGCCACTGCGCCCAGCGTCCTTTCGCCCCACGGCGCAGCGGTGATCGCGCCTGTTTTCCGCGCCGGCATGAAGGATAAGTATCTGTCCGACAAAATTTTCGGCTTTACCTGCGGCAGCGCCATCCTGACGCCCACCTGCCAGACTGTGCCGGATTATGAGGCCACCGCTTCCCTGTACGATCATGATCTGGAAGTAGCCCGTCCCGATCATTATGAGGTGTTCCTGGAAAGTGAGGGCATTGAGGAAAGGCACACCGCCTGCGAAAACTACGGCGTGTTTGAATTTGCCTATCCCGCCAATGCGCCCGCCCGCCTGATGGTGTATGCCAAAAACTGTCAGGAACTGCGCTATGAGGACGGCTTTGTGTATGTGACCGCCACAGAGGAATTTTCCCTGCCTATGACCACCGTGCTCTGCACGGGCCCTGCTCAGGCGGAATATGCGGACGTGCTCCTTCCCAACCCCCATACGCCCGAAAAAAAGGAGCCTGCCAAAGCGCTGGCGCTCACCTTTGCGGGCGATCATATTGCCGTATCCTTTGCCGTCTCCTCCATGGGCGAAGAAAGCGCCAAAGCCTCCTGGGAAAAGGATGCGAAGGTTAAAAGCTATGACGATGTGCTCCTTGCCTGCAAGGAAAAATGGAACGCCGTTCTTGGCAAGGTGCGGGTGAGCGGCGGCTCCGAGGACCGCAAAACGGTGTTCTACACCGCACTCTACCGCGCCACCTGCCGCATGCACAATTATTCCGTGGACGGCAAATACATCGGCTTTGACAGGCAGATCCATGATGACGAAGGCTTTGGCTATCACGTGGACGACGGCATCTGGGATACCTACCGCGGCATGCATCCCCTGCAATTGATCCTGGAGCCCAAGGCTCACCGGGATACGCTGGAAAGCTATCTGCGCATGTACAAACAAAGCGGCTGGCTGCCCCGCTTCCCCCGTCTTGGCGGCAACGCTCCCTGCATGATCGGCCATCATACCGTGTCCATCCTGGCGGAAAGCGCCGTGAAGGGCGTGGATTTTGATCTGGCTCTGGCCTACGAAGCGGTGCGCAAAAACGCTATGGAGCGCACCATGCTGCCCTGGCGGGACGGGGAGGCGGACGAACTGACCCGCTGCTATCACGAGCATGGCTTCTTCCCCGGTCTTGAAGAGGACGAGGAGGAAACCTGCGAAAGGGTGCACGAATTTGAAAACCGCCAGAGCGTAGCCGTCACCATCGAGCAGGCCTATGACGACTGGTGCGTGCACACCCTGGCCAAACTCCTTGGCAAGGAGGAGGACGCCGCCTATTTCCTGGAGCGCTCCCTCAAATACCGCAGGCTGTATGATGAAAAGATCGGCTTCTTCCATCCCATGAAGATCGATGGCACCTTTACCCAGGTGTACGATCCCAAGTGGTGCGGCGGTCAGGGTGGCCGCAAATACTATGCCGAAAACAACGCCTATATCTACAATTTTGCAGCCCAGCACGACGTGGACGGCATGATCGCCCTGCACGGCGGCAAAGAGGCCTTTGGCAAAAAGCTGGACAACCTTTTTGTGGAGCAGTATGACGGCGTGCTTAAGAGCACCTTCCTCATGCAGTACCCGGATGCTACGGGTCTCATGGGTCAGTTCTGCATGGGCAACGAGCCCTCCTTCCACATCCCCTATCTGTACAACTACTGCGGCCAGGCCTGGAAAACCCAGCGCAAGATTCACGAGCTGATCGATCTGTGGTTCACCAACTCGCCCCTTGGCATCTGCGGCGATGAGGACGGCGGCGCCATGAGCGCATTCCTGGCCTTCTCCGCCATGGGCTTCTACCCCGTCAACCCCGCATCCGGCGTGTACGATATCGGCAGCCCCGTCTTTGACCGGGTGGAGATCGATCTGGAAAACGGCAAAACCTTTACGATCAACGCCCAGGGCGCTTCCGGCAAGGAAAAATACATTGCCGCAGCCACCCTCAACGGTCAAACCATGGACAAGCCCATCCTCAGCCACGCCCAGTTGATGTCGGGCGGCGAGATGACGCTGTGCATGTCCCTGCACCCCAACAAAGCGCTGTGGGCATAAGCACAGAAAAACAGGCAGGCCTCACGGCCTGCCTTTTGTTTCCCCGGAAAACATGTACACCGGCCTTGCGGCCGGCCCGCTTCAGCGCCAGTAGGCACAGAAACGGTAGATCAGCAGCGCGATGATGCCCACCAGCATAACCACGGCAAACACGATCACCGTAGCCAGTACGGGCAAAAAGGTTTCATACAGCGCCGCGCCCAGAATCACGCCCAGCGTCAGCGCAAACAGCCATGCAAAAAAGGCGATCACCCAATCCAGGCAGGTGATGGTGCGCCGCGGGTACATGCCACCCTGACAGTTCTGGCTCATTTTGTTTCCTCCTTCCGGGGTCCCTCTACATCCTATGCCAAAGCTTTCCCCGTGTGCCCGACAAGCGCAAAAACGGACATCCTTTTGCACGTCTCCTGTGATATGCTGTGTTCGGAAAGGAGGAAAACCCATGCAGGAACAAAAGAAGATCCAGGATGCGCTGGACTACATCGAAGAAAACATCGCATCCCCCATCACCGCGCAGGAGCTGTGTGACAGCTGCCATTATTCCCTGTACCATTTTTACCGGCTCTTTGAAAGCGCCACCGGCATGCCGGTGATGCAGTATATTCTTCGCCGCAGACTTTTGTGGGCCGCATGGGAAATGGCGCAGGGCAAAAGCGTGCTGGATGCCGCGCTCCGCTACGGTTTTGATACCGCAAGCGGCTTTTACAAGGCCTTCCGCCGGGAACTGGGCATGCCGCCCTCCCGCTTTGCCGCCGCTTTCCGTCTGCGCAAGCCCTTCCCCATCAAACTTGCACAGGAGGCGCACGTGATGATCCCGATCCAGAAGCTCCGCTCCATTCTCCGCCATTGGCGGATGGAAGCACTCCCCCTGTCTCCCGTCGTTTTTCAGCCCAGCGGCTATATCAGCGACAATGCCTGGTGGGTAGGAAACGACTACGTACTCAAATGTTCCCTGAACCCGGCTGCGCTGCAGCTCAACGCCCGCATCGCCAAGCGCCTGCAGGAAAACGGCTTCCGGGGCGCGCTGCACGTGGAAACCTGCGATCACGCTCCCTATGTTTCGGATGGTGAAATGGTTTTTGCCCTGACAAAACGCGTAAACGGTCAGCGCAGGAAAGTGCAAACCCCGCAGGACGCCTTTACCCTTGGCAAGGCTCTGGGAAAGCTGCACGGCATCCTACGCAGGGAGGATTCCGTCCTCTGTCGGGAGCAGGACGTGTTCCGGGAAGTCATGGATACCTGGCTTGCGCCCGCCGCGCAAGCGCTGAAGCTGCCCGAGGATTTCGTGCAGCGCTACAGGAACGCCGCAGAACGCCTTCGTCCGCTCCTGCCCGTGCAGATCATCCACCGGGATCCCAACCCGGACAATATGCTCTGGCAGGATGATGAGATCATCGGCTTTATCGATTTTGACCTGAGTCAGAAAAGCGCGCGGCTCTTTGACGTGTGCTATGCCGCCACAGCCATCTTGAGCGAAACGGTTGACAGGCCCGAAGAAAGCCTTCACTTATGGCCGCAGCTGCTCCTTGCGATCGCCAAAGGATACGACAGCGTATCGCCCCTTTCCGCTGCGGAAAAGGAAGCGCTGCCCTATATGGTGCTCACGGTGCAGTTCATCTGCGTTGGCTATTTTGCCACCGTGGATAAATACCGGGAGCTGTATGACAAAAACATGCGCATGACCCGTTTCATTCTGGAGCATCTGGACGAATTAAAGCTTTCGTAAACTTTCCGGGGCAGGATTTGCAAGCGCCGCCGCGAATATATGGAACACCACCCCTTTGGAAAGGAATGTTCCCATGAAAAAATGGCTTGCCCTTTTGCTGGCTTGCATGCTGCTTGTACCGCTCTGCGCTGCGGAAAGCGTGCCGGAAGTCACCGTATCCTTCCGTGCGGAAAACGGCGCGGAAGTCTGCCTCACCGCCGTCCTGGCGGATAATGATACCGCCCGCGCCCTGGCGCTGATGGAGGATGCGGTTTTCCTCATGGCGGATCTCAACGGCAATGAAAAGTTCGCCTATCTGCCCGCGCCGCTTGCCGAAAACGCCGAGCCCATCGAACAGATCCGCGCCGGCGATATTCTGCTCTTTGGCAGCAAGTGCCTGGTCATTTTCTATCAGGACGCCGTATCTGCGTACAATTACACCCGCATCGGCCACATTGCTCAGGTAGAGCAGCTGGCCTCCCTCCTTGGCAGCGGAGACGTAAACGTGCGCTTCCTCTTTGAAAAGGCGGAATAAACCATGACTGCAAACGAATATCAGAAGCTGGCCATGACCACATTGAACCCGGCGCTTTCCCCAAGGGACGTGCTCATCAACGGCGTGATGGGCCTGTGCGGCGAAAGCGGCGAAGTGATCGACCTGGTCAAAAAACATCTGCACCAAGGCCATCCGCTGGACAGAGAAAAGTTAATCAAGGAGCTGGGCGACGTGTGTTGGTACATTGCGGAGATCGCAACGGCGCTGGATGTGCCGCTGGAAAATGTGCTTGCGCAAAACATCGATAAGCTCCGCGCCCGCTACCCGGAAGGCTTTTCCGCGCAGCGTTCGCAGCACCGGGAGCAGGAATAAACAAAACAAAAAGGAGCGTGCACCGCTCCTTTTTTTGATGTCCGGATCATCTTATTTCAGCTTCGCGCCGTCCGAAAAAGCGTTGCCCACCTTTTCACCCAGCACCAGGTAGGCATGGTTCATGCCGTCAAAGGTGATGGGACGGAGCTTGGCAGGATCGATCTTGCCGTCCGTCAGCACCTTTTCATCGGCGCACACATTTTTCACCCTGCCAACCAGGCGGCAGCTTTCCTCATCATAGCTGACCAGTTCACATTCCACGGCCATGGGCAGTTCCTCAATGACAGGCGCGTCCACAAACGTGCTCTTCACCGTATGGAAACCGCATTTTTCCACCTTGCCGGGCTCCTTGTTGCCGCTGACCATGCCCAGATAATCGCACTCCGCCACATAATCCGCCGTAGCCATGCTGACGGTAAAGGCCTTGCGGCGCAGCACGTTTTTCGTGGTGCAGTGGGTGGCGCTGATGCACATGGAAATCTCATCCGCCTCGCTGATGCCGCCCCAGGCGGCGTTCATGGCGTTGGGGGTGCCGTCCTCGTTGTAGGTGGCGATGATGAATACGGGCTGGGGATACAAAATGGGCTTGGGGCCAAAGTTTTTGCGCATGATCTTTTCTCCTTTGCTCAGCGGATCTGCATACCTACCGTATGGAGGAATTGGTTCAGCTGCTGCTTTCCCTTTTCATCCTGCTTAAACACGCCGCAGTCGCACAGCACCCGGTGGCACACCTTGCCAACCTCCCGGCGGATGAGCGCTTCTGCTTCATCCTCCTGCTGCGCAGCGCCACTCTCCCGCAGGATCTGCTCTGCCCACTCCCTGTGGGGAGAGTTTTCCGGCAGATCGCCCCTGCCCATCAGGTAGGGCTTCAATTCGGCCATTTCGGTTTTCAGGCGGCCGGGCAGAATAAACAGACCCATCACCTCGATCAGGCCGATATTTTCCTTCTTGATGTGGTGCAGATCGGCATGGGGATGGAAGATGCCCAGGGGATGCTCCTCACTCACCCGGTTATTGCGCAGCACCAGGTACATGGTGTACACATCGCCGTTCTTGCGCACCACAGGGGTCACGGCGTTGTGCTTTTCTCCGTTGGTTTCGGCATAGATACCCGCTTCCTCATCCGTATAGGCGCGCCAGGCTTCCAGCACGCGATTGGCGATGCGGATCAGCTCCTTATAATCCCAGGACACAAACTTAAGGCAGGTCATGGGCCAGTTGATGACCTCCGCCTTGACCGTCGCTTCCACCTCATACAGCGTCTGCGCCTTTTCCATGGGGAACACGTAGCCGCCGCCCTGGTAATGATCATGGCTCAGAATGGAGCCGCCCACGATGGGCAGATCCGCATTGGCGCCGATGAAGTAATGGGGGAAGCGGTGGGCAAAATCAAGGAGCCTTTCAAAGGTCTTTTCGGTCATGTGCATGGGCACATGCTCGCTGTTGAACACGATGCAGTGCTCGTTATAGTACAGGTAGGGCGAATACTGCAAATACCACTTTTCCCCCGCCAACTGCACAGGCAGGATGCGGTGGTTCTGGCGGGCGGGAAAATTCACCCGGCCTGCATAGCCCGGGTTTTCCCGGCACAGCATGCACTTGGGATAGCCGCTCTGCTTAGCCGTGCGTGCCTTGGCAATATCGCGGGGATCCTTTTCGGGCTTGGACAGATTGTAGGTGATCTCCAGTTCCCCGCAGGGGGATTCCACCGTGTACTGGATGTTCTGCGCCACGCGGTGCACACGGATATAGTCCACGTCCCGGCACATCTTGTAGAACCAGGCGGTGGCAGCCCTGGGGCCGGACGCCTTTTCCAGCGCGCTGAACATATCGCGCACCCGGGAGGGATGGGGCGTTACGCACCCGGCCAGGCGGGCGGCATAGCGGTCGCGGGCATCCAACGTATCCTCGCACACGCCGCGATGAACGGCATTTTCCGTCAACTGCTCAAAGCATTCGGCCAGATCGCCGCCGTCCACGTCCTCGCCTTCCGGCGCATCCAAAGCAAGCACTTCCAGAAAAAGATTGCGGGTGTAATCCTTGTCTTCCATGGCGATCAGGCCGCATTCCATCGCCTTTTTCAGTACCTTTTCCAGCATATTTCCTCCGTCACGGATGTATTTTTTCTACCGTATAGCCCAATTGTTCCAGTTGATCGGCAATGCCGTTTTCCCCTGCCACGTGGGCTGCGCCCACGGCAAAGAACACCTTGTCGCCGTTTTGCAAAAATGTCTGCGCCCGTTTTGTAAAGGCCAGATCGCGGTCCGCATACATTTGCCTGTTGTATGCAAGGATCTCCTCTGCCAGTTCCTCCGGCAGCATGGATACGTCGCTGTCCGCTTCCAGCATTTTGCGCATCGCCATGAGATCGCCCGTCTTCCATGCGTTGAGCAGCATCAGCGTAGCCAGCGCCGCCTGCTGGGGATACAGCGCATACATTCTGATCTGATAGGCGGCGATGCTGTCGCTCATGCCGTGGATCAGGGAAAACTGCTGCGCCACCGTTTCCAGCGGCACGATCTCCTTGTTCATTTCCCTGGCGCGCCGGAGCAGAAACAGATCCACCCCAAGATTGGCGTCCAGCAGCGCATCCTGCACGGATCTTTCCTCCAGCAGCGACAGGATGCCGTGAGGCTTCATGGCGCTGAGCAGCCGTTTATCCATATTCAGTGCTTTGGCTGCCAGTTCCACCGTATCAGCGCCCAGCACGTCGCCCGTCTGCGTTCCGTCCGTGTAGTACACGTCCATGGCATACCGGAGCAGCTCCTCCGGGTGCTCCTGCTCATAGATCAGATCCAACTCCACCGCCAGCTTATCGCATGCATCAAAGGCTTCTAACACCGCATCCGGCAGGGGATACAGCGCCTCGTTGCCCACATGAATGGTACCAAAGAGATAGATGACATGCCCCTGCCCATCCGTGACCCGATACAGAAGCGGCGTGCTGGCCGCATGGGCTGTGGGAAGTGCAAGCAGCAGGATCAGCGCCAGAATCAGCGCCATGTATCTTTTCTTCATCATGTTACGCAATCCCATAGATCTTCCTGGCATTTTCCGTCGTGACGGCAGCCAGTTCCTCTGTGTCCATTTCCTTCAGTGCAGCCAGCTTTTCCAGTACATAGCGGGTATAGCCGGGCTCGTTGCGCCTGCCGCGCCGGGGTTCGGGCGCCAGATAGGGGCTGTCCGTTTCCACCAGCAGCCTTTCCGGCGGGATTACCTTGGCGGCCTCCCACAAATTGGGCGCCTTTTTGAAGGTGAGCGATCCGGAAAAGGAAATGTAAAAGCCCATCTTCACATAGACCTTGGCCATCTCCGCGCTGCCCGTAAAGCAGTGGATGATGCCGCGGGGGCGATGTGCCAGGCTGCGCAGATAATCCGCCATATCGCCATGGGCGTCGCGGATGTGGAAGATCACAGGCTTGTCCGTTTCAAGGGCCAACTGCAACTGCTCGTCCATCACCTTCATCTGCACGTCCCTGGGCGACAGATCGTAATAATAATCCAGGCCGATTTCGCCAAGCGCCTGCACCCTGGGCATTGCAAGCATCTCCCTCAGCTGCCCAAGATAATCCTCCGGCACGTCCTTGGCTTCATGGGGATGCACGCCTGCCGCCGCCCAGATGAAGGGATGCTCCTGCGCCAGGGCGATCACCCGCCGGGAGGAAGGAAGATCGCTGCCCGGGCAGAGGCAGTATTTTACCTCAAACTCACCCATCCGGGCGAACACGTTTTCCAGATCACCCTCAAAGCGCTCATCGTCCAGATGGCAGTGGCTGTCAAAAATCTCCATATCCTTCTCCATGTGAAAAGGCGCAGCTCTTTGGCTGCGCCCTGCTTGCTGATGTCAGAATTTGCGGCGCAGCAGATCGTCCATCATGTCCTCCAGCTGATCCTGCTTCTTTTCAATATCGCGCAGCAGCGCCATCTGGGCGCGGGCGCGGATCAGGTTATGCTGGGGAGACTTGACGCGGAAATACAAATCGCCGTCAATATAGTCGGTCAGGAAACGCATGGCCAGTTCGCAGGTGATCACCTTGATGCCAAGCGGCAGGCGGCGCAATTCTGCCTGGGTGAGGAAGCCGTTGGTTTCCTCCACAAAGCCCTCGGTAAAGGCGCGGGTCTTATCCATATCCAGCGCGATGCGGGTGGTGTCCGGCTCGTCCTCGGCAGCGGTGGAGGCGCCAAAGCGCACGGCGTCGCCGTAATCGTAGAGGCTGGAGCCGGGCATGACGGTATCCAGATCGATGACGCAGACCGCCTTGCCGGAGGTGATATCCATCATCACGTTGTTGGACTTGGTATCGTTATGGGTCACGCGCAGCGGCAGCGTGCCGTTGTCCAGCAGCTGCACGATCTGGTTCATCATGCGGCGGTGCTCAAAGAAGAATTCGATCTCGTCCTCCACCTTCTTCACACGGCCGGCCTTATCCTCGTCCACGGCACGGACAAAGGTGTAAAAGCGCTTGGTGGTGTTATGGAAGTTGGGGATGGGCACGTACAGATCCTTGGCGGGGAAATCCACCAGCAGACGCTGAAAATTGCCAAAGCCGCGGCCCACCTCGCGCATCATGTCCAGGCTGGTCACCATATCGGGGGCAATGGCGTTTTCAATGTACACATATGCGCGCCAGAAGCCGCCGTACTGATCCACATAGTACGGTTTGCCTTCCACGGTCTTGATGATATCCAGCACATGGCCGTCGGCGCACAGGCCCTGCATTTCCATGCTGGTGCGCAGATGCTCGGTCACCTGCACAATATTGCGCATCACGTTTTCCGGCTCCTTGAACACGTAACCGTTGATGCGCTGAAGCACGTACTGACAGGATTTGCCACAATCGTTGTAGAACAGATGGTAGGTCTGGTTCACATTGCCGCTGGACAGTTCCTGCACATCCATGTATTCACCCCGGAAGCAGAACTTGTTCAGTACGTTTTTTATGCGGTTATAGATCATTTGATCTCATCTCCCTGATATCCGTTGGGGTTATGCTTCTGCCAGTTCCAAGCGTCGCGGCACATATCCTCCAGCGTATGGGAGGCCTGCCAGCCAAGCAGGGTATGGGCCTTGGTGGGGTCGGCATAGCAGGTGGCAATATCGCCGGGACGGCGGGGCGTGACCACGTAGGGGATCGTCATGTTGTTCACTTTTTCAAAGGCATGGAGCAGCTGCAGCACGCTGTAGCCTTCGCCCGTACCCAGATTCACCACTTCGCAGCCCTTGTGGCTCACGGCGTATTCCAGCGCCTTGAGATGGCCGTAGGCCAGGTCGCACACGTGGATAAAATCGCGCACGCCGGTGCCGTCGGGAGTATCGTAATCATCGCCAAACACACGGAGCTTTTCCAATTTGCCGGAAGCTACCTGGCAGATGTAGGGCATCAGGTTATTGGGCACGCCGCTGGGATCCTCGCCGATGCGGCCGCTCTCGTGGGCGCCGATGGGGTTGAAGTAGCGCAGCAGCACCACGCTCATATCCTTGCTGGCAAAGCAGTAGTCGGTCAGGATCCTTTCGTTGATCCACTTGGTCCAGCCGTAGGGATTGGTGCAGCCGGTGGGATAATCCTCACGCAGGGGCATCACGGGATTGGTGCCGTACACCGTGGCGGAGGAGGAGAACACAAGGCTGCGGCAGCCGTGCTTTTCCATCACTTTGCACAAAACCAGCGTAGCGTCCAGGTTGTTGCGGTAGTATTCCAGGGGCATGCTTACGCTTTCGCCCACCGCCTTGAAGCCGGCAAAGTGCACCACGGCGTCAAAGGGGCCAAACGCGGCAAAAGCGTTTTCCACATCCGCTTCCACGGTGCAGTCGCCCACCACCAGCGTAGCTTTTTTGCCCGTCAGTTCCTCCACGCGCTTCAGCGCCTCGGGAGAGGAGTTGGACAGATTATCCAGCGCCACAATTTCATGGCCCGCTTCCAGAAGACACAGTGCAGTATGAGAACCGATAAAACCGGCGCCGCCCGTCAACAAAACACGCATAATGGATGATCCCCCTTCAATCATACGTCCGCACGGACGCACTTATACAAATTTATTATAAAAAAGAAATGATTTTATGTCAATTGCCGAAATATGACGGGAATACTTTTCTTCCCTCCCCCGTTGTATAGATATCCTTGCCCCCATGCCCAAGTCATGGTATGATGGTTTGGAAGTCCACGCAAAGGAGGAGTCACGCATGTCGCTGTTTTCAAAGCGCACCGCTGCCGAGGATTTTGAACAGCTGGCCCAGAGCGCCGAAAAACAGGTATATCTGACCTGCCTGCGCATGATGCGCTCCCGGGAGGATGCGGAGGATGCCGCCCAGGAAACCATGCTGCGGGCGTACCGCGCTTTTTCCTCCTTCCGCAGTGACAGCAAGTTCCATACCTGGATCGACCGCATCGCCGTGAACACCTGCCTGGATCTGATCCGGAAAAAAAGAGCCACGGTATCCCTGGACATGCTCCGGGACGAAGGCTTTGACGCCCCCGACGGCAAGAAAAGCGTGTACGCACTTTTTGACAGCAGGGAGCGCATGCGTCTGCTGAAGGAAGGCCTTGATCTTTTGCCGGACGATATGCGCACGGTGATCGTGCTGCGCGATATGGAGGGCCGCTCCATGGAGGAGATCGCATCGCTGCTTTCCCTTCCCCAGGGCACGGTCAAAAGCCGCCTGAACCGCGCGCGCAAAAAACTTTGCCAATTTCTTTCCCAAAATGCGGAACTTTTTGACCGTTCATCCGTCTAAATAGCTGAGAGGAGGAAAAACCATGCAATGTGAACAGTTTCTCAGCCTTCTCGATGATTGGAAGAACGGCACGCTTGCTTCTGCGCAGGTACAGGAAGTAAAGGAGCACCTGCACACCTGCCCCCGCTGCCAGACGCTTATCAAAATGCAGGAGGACCTGCCCCTGCTGTTTGCAGATGAAGCGGTGCCCGCCGCCTTTACCGACAGCTGGCACGCCGCCCTGCACAAGGAACATGCCGCCCGCAGCAAACGCATCCGGCACGATTGGATCGCCGCTGCCGCAGCGCTGCTGTTTACCGCAGGCGGCGCCCTGGTAACAGGCCGCCTTGCCGGCAGGGAAGCGCCCGCCCCCATGTACAAAAGCACCGCCGCGGATACCTCCGGCATCATGCTGGCCCGCGCCATGCCGGAGCCCGAGCCCACATTGTGGGAGCAGGCGCTGGACGTACTTTCCCGGGCCGGCGATTGGATACCGGATATCTGGCCGGGGCTTGTGCTGCTGATGATCGGCGCAGGAATCGCCCTGTGGCGCATCCTGCATCACATCTCTCTGAAAAAGAAAGGATGAACCGTATGAAAAACCTGCTTTGCAAACCGCTGATCCTGTCTCTGATCGTCGCGCTGCTTTTGTCCCTTTCCCTCCCCGCCTTTGCGGATGAGGACCGCACCGTCACCGTGGAGGGCAGCGCCTCCGTATCGCTGAAGGCCGATATGGCCACCATCGAGATCGGCGTGGAAACCAAGCATGCGGACGTGGCTGCCGCCCAGAGCGAAAACACCCGGGTGATGAACGCCGTCATCGCCGCCCTGCAGGCATGCGGCATCAGCGAGGACGATTTGATCACCAGCAATTTCAACGTATACACCGTCTATGATTACAGCTATTCCTCCGTAGGCGCCGAGGAGCGCATCATGAACTACACCGTCAGCAACATGCTGTCCGTCACCGTGCGGGATCTGACCGTTATCGGTCAGGTGCTGGACGTGGCGGTGGAAGCCGGCGCCAATCAGATCTACGGCCTGAACTTCACCTCCACCGAAAGCAACGCCGCCTATCAGAAGGCACTGATGCGCGCCGTGGAGGACGCTCAGGAAAAGGCACAGGTGCTCTGCACCGCCTCTCAGGTGGAGCTGGGCAAACTTCTGCACATCGACGCGCAGGAAACGGGCTACGTCTACGGCGCCCGCAACACCTTCACCATGGACGCCGCCTCCGCCAAGGGCGCAGCCATCGTGTCCGGCGACGTGCAGGTGGGCGCTACCGTCACCCTGACCTACGAGATCAAATAAACAGAGTAAATAAAAAGCGTTCCGACAGTTCGGAACGCTTTTTTATTGCCAGAAATCCTCCGTCAGCACGGGGCCGCCCTGCACTGCATCGGAGCATCTGCGGCAATCAGGGTTATCGCATCGGGTAACAGAGGGCTGCCTGCGGATCAGCGCCGCAGCCCTGTCCGCCATTTCTCTTGCCGGATACAGCCGCCACAGGCTGTTCCCCACCATGATGCGCTTTTCAACAGTTTCCAGATGCGGCTGCATACGCTCAAAGCCGTTTGAACAGCTGCCTACCGCTGCGGGGCGCGTTTTGCCCTCTGCATCCAGCGCCCAGCGGACAAACAAATTGCGCCCTGCCAGCTGCTCCGCATAATGCAAAATGGTGGCACTGGTCAGATCCGTACCCATCAAAAGCACCCACCCATCCTGTTCACACAGCGCTTCAAAAGGCGCATACACATGCCGCCAGTCCTGCCCGCCAATCAGCGTCCGGGCATCCTTTCCCACCGCCGCAAAGGAATTGATGGGATGGTTTCCCCTTACGCAGCCGGGATGCAGCAGCACCTGTCGGGCAAAAGCGCCCATATCCTCCGTGGATATTTCCTTGCTGTGGACAGAATAGATGCCGGGGGCAAGCGGATGTGTCCGGTACCATTCGTACTGCCCGCAGCCGTTGCGCACAGGGCTGTACCCGGCTGTGGGGCTTGCCAGAAATCCGTAGGAAAAGGCAGGCGTCATCACCGTGCAGCCTGCTTCCAGAAAGCCTTCCAGCAGTCTGTTTGCATCCACTTTATCCGGTGCAAAGGAGCGCAGGGAGGCATGGATGCACACGCTTTTGCCGGCGATCCCCGTCTGCTCAAGGGCTTCCTTCAATTGCTCCGTCAGCATTTGTCACAGCCCCCTGAGCCCATCGTACAAATCGTTAAAGCCTTTCATGGTGGCCGTGCGGCCAAAGGACAATTCCCTGTCCTCCCCAAACTCCAGCAGGAAGCACTTGGTCATCTCCTCCACCGTCTGCTCCAGGGTGGTAAAAAACTGTCCGTAGGCAAATTTTCCTGCCGGGCTGTCCTCGTCAAACTGGCTCAGGATCAGCCCCTCCGTCACCTGATCCAGCGGATACATTTTCAGGTGCATCAGTTCGTGCACAATGACCTCTTCCAGGTTTTGACCCCGGGGGTTATGGGCATTGAGCAGCAGCACGGCCTTCCGGTCGTCGCAGTCGATTTTGAAATCCCCCGTCTTACGCCAGGACGCATCCTCCACAAACTGCAATTGCACATCCCACGGCGGGGTGATGCGCAGCTTCCTGACCCATTTTTCAAACAGGCGCTGCGCCTTTTCCCTGTCAAAGGGGCCGGTAAAGTCCATGTTTCACGCCTCCTTGGTATCCGTGACGGCAACCGTCAGCACATTTGCATCCCACAGCTGCCGGCAGACGGCGTCCGCAAGCGGGAGATTGACCATCTCGCCCGGCGTCAGGATGCGCTTTTTGACGCTGTGCACCGCGCGCCCGTCCGCATACAGGGTGATGTATTTGTTTTCGTACACATTGGCAGGCCGGAACATAAGATTGACCTGCATCTCGTCCGTCATGGCGATCTTCTGGGGCACCACGCCGCGGACGCCTGCGCCATCCTGCACGGCGACCGTTTTCTGCGTTTTGGCGGTACGGCCCATGGCATAGCGGGCGGCTGCTCTTCCGGCCTTGAAGCTTTCCTCGCTGACAAAATCCACCAGATCGTGCACATGCAGCACATTGCCGCAGGCAAACACGCCGGGCACGCTGGTTTCCAGTGTATCATCCACCACCGCGCCGCTGGTGGCTGCGCACATCTGCACGCCGCACTGCTGGGTCAATTCGTTTTCCGGGATCAAGCCGACGGACAAAAGCAGCGTATCGCAGTCAAAATGGATCTCCGTACCCGGGATGGGCATGCGGTTTTCATCCACCCGCGCCACCGTCACGCCGGTCAGGCGCTCCCGACCTTCGATATCCACCACCGTGTGGCTCAGGTACAAAGGAATATCATAATCGTTCAGGCACTGCACAATGTTGCGGTTCAGGCCGCTGGAATAGGGCATCAATTCCACGCAGGCCTTTACCTTTGCGCCCTGCAGCGTCATGCGGCGCGCCATGATGAGTCCGATATCACCGCTGCCCAGGATGACCACCTCGCGGCCCGGCATATAGCCCATCAGGTTAACGTACTTCTGCGCCGTGCCTGCACTGTAAATACCAGCGCAGCGGCTGCCCGGCGTGCCTAGCGCGCCGCGGGGGCGCTCACGGCAGCCCATGGCCAGCACCACAGCGCCTGCGCGGTACACTTCAAATCCCCGCGCTTTGCTGACGCAGGTCACCCGTTTATCTCCGTCCACCGACAAAACCGTGGTGCCCGTCCGGATGTCGATGCCCATTTCCATGGCCGTATCGATATCCTTCTGGGCGTATTCCGGGCCGGTCAGTTCCTCCTTGAAGCGGTGCAGACCAAAGCCGTTATGGATACACTGGCGCAGAATGCCGCCGGGTGCGTCCTCGCGCTCCAGCACCACCAGGTTACTGACGCCTTCCTTCTTTGCCGCAATGGCAGCAGCCAGACCGGCAGGACCTGCGCCGATGACCAATACGTCCACCACAATCTCGTTCATCATCTGCTCAGCCCTCCTTTTTCAGCGTGCCGGTCAGCAGATAGCTTTCGCCGCCGCACTTGGTTACCTCAAGGGGATCCATGCCCGTTTCCTCGCAAATGATCTCCACCACGCGAGGCGAGCAGAAGCCGCCCTGACAGCGCCCCATTCCGGCGCGGGTACGGCGCTTGACGCCGTCCAGAGACCGGGCCGGCACGGGACGGCGCAGCGCATCGCGGATCTCCGCCTCCGTCACCTGCTCGCACCGGCAAATCAGATTGCCGTAAAGCGGATCCCGTCTGCACGCATCCGCCCTTTCCTCATCCGTCATGGCAAAGAAGGCTTTGTTCAGCGGTACCGCAGGCTGATAATCGTTCTTCATCGGCAATTTCAGATAAGCCGCCGCCATATTGCCCAGCTCTTCGCCAATGGCAGGCGCAGCCGTCAGACCCGGGCTCTCCACGCCCGTTGCCTCAAACGCACCCTCCGACGCGCCGGGTACCGCGCCTACGTGGAAATCCCCATCCGTGCAGTGGGCACGGTTACCGGAAAAGGCCGTGATAGCGCCCCGGGTATTGACGCCCGGCCAGGTCAGACGGCATTTTTCCAGCACAAAATCCAGCCCCTCCCGGGTGGTGACGGTATCGTCCCCGTCCGGGATCTCCTCCGCAGAGGGCCCCAGCAGCACATTGCCGTGCGCCGTGGGCGTAACCAGAACGCCCTTGCCCATTTTGCCGGGGCACTGGAACATGGTGTGGGTAAAGGGGCACTTGACCGTATGATCCAGGAGGTAGTATTCGCCGCGGCGTGGCACGATGGCAACCTTTTCCGCCGACAGCATGCCGCGCACATGGCCGCTGTGCACACCGGCGCAGTTGATCACCGCGCGAGCCTGATATTGCTTGCCGCCCGCCGTTACGGTAAAAATCCCGTCTTTGTAATCGATGCTTTCCACCGGCGCGTCAAACACAAATTCCACGCCGTTCTGCGCCGCATGATAGGCAAGAGCAATGGTCATTTCATAGGGGCTGACGATGCCCGCCGTTGCAGCCAGCAGCGCGCCCGTGACAGCGGGATTGACCATTGGCTCCATGTCCAGCACCTGCTGCTTGTCAAGGAGAGAAAGCCCCTCCACGCCGTTTGCCTCGCCCTGCGTTTTAAGCTCCTTAAGCGTCTCCAGATCCTCATCGGTAAAGCCCAGCACCAGAGAACCGTTATTTTGGTAGGGCACGCCCAGTTCCGCCGCAAGCTGCGGATACATCCCGGCGCCCTTTACGTTATAGTAGGCCTTTTTCGTGCCCGTATGGGCGTCAAAACCGGCATGCACAATACCGCTGTTGGCCTTGCTGGCGCCAACGGCCACGTCCTCGCCCTTTTCCAGCACGGCAATACGGCCCTCGTACCGGCTCAGCACGCGGGCTACGGCGCAGCCCGTTACGCCCGCGCCGATCAGAAGAATATCATACATGGAAGCATTCATAAATAACCCTCCATATGGTTTACTTGCACTTATTATAGCACAGTTCTTCCCCTTGCCGCAACGAAAAACACGCCCCTTTCGGGGGCGTGCCTGAAGAACAAATTATTTACGGATCACATACAGTCTGGAGGGCTTCTGTTCCCCCAGCTGGGTTTCATATTTGATATCCCGGACGTACCGGAAGCCGCATTTCTCGATCACCCGGCGGCTGCGGTCATTTTCCATAAAGTGGGCGCAGGTCACCCAGTCCATACGCAGCTCCCGGAAGCAGAATTGCAGCACGGCACGCACCGCTTCGGTCATGTAGCCCTTGCCCCAGCAGCTTTTGCTCAGCACATAGCCGATCTCGCAGCCAAACAGCTCGCTGTCGCCTTCATCGGCAAGATCAGAGGGCGCTTCCAGCCCTACCGATCCCACAGCGTTTCCGCTTTCCTTTTCCACCAGTGCGAAGGTGTGCTTGCCTTCTATGAACATGCGCAGGATCCGCAGGCTTTCCTCCATGCTTTCATGGTGCTTCCAGCCGGCGCACTCGCCCACGCCCGCTTCCGACGCATAAGCGTTGAAATCCCGAAGATCAGTTTCCTGCCAGGGTCGGAGGATCAGCCTGGGTGTTTCGATCCAGATATCTGTGATGTCGATTTTCTTTTGCATACCGTTCACCTTTGATCAGTCTCTGCGCCTTGCCAGCGTCAGCAGACGCAGCAATTGCAGCGCCGCGCTGACAAAGGACGCCACATAGGTCAGCGCCGCGGCGGTCAGCACCTGCTTTGCGCCGCCCAGCTCCGTTTCGGTCAGATATCCGCCCGCGCTGAGCATTTTCAGCGCCCGGCGGCTGGCGTCAAACTCCACCGGCAGGGTGATGAGCGTAAAGAGCACCACAGCGGAAAAGAGCACGATGCCCGCCGTCATCAGCGGCTCCCAGGAAAAGAGGAAGCCCAGAAAGAAGATGGGCCAGCTGAGAGAGGAGCCGATGTTTACCACCGGCGCCACCGCCGTGCGCAATTTGAGGAAGGGATACTGCTCCGCCTGCTGGATGGCATGGCCTGCCTCATGGGCGGCAATGCCCAGCGCAGCCACAGAGGAAGAATGGCACACGCCGGAGGACAAACGCAGCACATTGCTGCGGGGATCATAGTGATCGGTCAGATGGCCGCCCGTCTGCTGGATCATCACATTTCCGGCGCCGTTCTGCCTGAGGATTCGCTCTGCCGCTTCCGCCGCCGTCATGCCGCTGCGCACAGGTATACGGGAGTATTTCTGATAGGTGCTGTTCACTTTACTCTGCGCCCAGAGGCCCAGCAAAAGCCCGGGCAGCATCAAAATCATGGTCCAGTCAAAATAAAACATGTCTTACCTCCTTTGCACGGAAGCGCTTTGCCTCCGTATTGATATTATACCACGCTTTCCCATCTTCATCAGTCAAAACCCAGACCAAAAAGATGGCACAGCTGTGGCAGATATGCAAAAACCGCCGGAGTTTCCTCCGGCGGTCTTAGATCCTGTCTGGATCAATAACCCATCTTTTCGGGATAGCTCTTCACGTCAGCTTCTTCCACCCACTGAGCGAGCACTTCTTCATAGTGCGCATCCTGCTTTTCAACCAGCAGTTCAGCGGTCAGAGACTCGCGCACAGATTCCAGATCCATGCCGCCTTCGGGAATATCGCTTTCGTAGCGGATGATGTAGTAGCCGTAGCCGCCCTCGGTGGGAGCGCTCACGTCGCCCACGTTTTCCAGGGCCATGGCAGCGGTCACGAACTCATCTTCGAAGTAGATGTAATCGGCGCACACGGCATAACCATGGGTCTTGCCGGGTTCGCTGTTCATGCCGGGGTCATCGTTATAGTTTTCAATCAGGGTAGCAAAATCTTCGCCGGCCAGTGCTTTTTCGTACACTTCGTTGGCCTGCACGTACACGCTGTCGTAAGCTGCGCGCTTGGCGGCGTCCAGATCAGCCTGAGCGGTATCCACCACAGCCTGGGCGGCGTCCACGTCAGCCTGCAGCTGCACGGTATCGGCGCCTTCTTCAGCATTTTCCAGCGCGTTCTTGGCGGCGGTCAGGCCGGCCTCGGCGGTGGTCAGGGCGCCGCGCTTTTCAGAGATGGCGCTCTTGTGCTCTTCGCTGTACTCAACCAGCACCTGCTTCACATAGCGGTAACCGGCGGGCGCATAATAGGCGGTGGTGCCGTTGTTCACGTCAAAACCAAAGTCAGAGGGCGTTTCAGTGTATTCCACCTTGGCGGTAGACACGCGCACGGCCAGTTCTTCTTCCAGTTCCTCGTCGGTGACGGTCACGTCCTTGACGGCTTCAGCCTTCAGGTTTTCGCGAACCTTTTCCTCGGTGAGGGATTCCACCATATCTTCCAGGGTGGCATAGCCGTTGGCCTGCGCATAAGCCACAGCCTCTTCACGCAGGGCGTCGCCCTCGTTTTCGCTGGTAGCCAGGTAGGAGGTTTCGATGGAAACCATCAGTTCCTCATACTGCGCTTCGGCATCAGCCTGCACGGCAGCCTTGTCTTCTTCAGACAGGGTGTTCAGGCCCATTTCGGCAGCCTTCTGGTTTTCCACCATCATATCGGTGTACTGCTCCAGCACGCTGTCCAGCACGGTAGCAGGGTCGGTGGGATAACCGGCGTTCTGGCCCAGCATCTGGTAGTAGAGGTTGTTGTAATAGTTGTTCTGCTCGATGGTGTAATCCACCACGTAATCGATGGAACCCTTGGTCATGGTTTCGCCGTTCACGTCCAGCACGATACGGGCATTATCCTTTTCGGTATCGGTGACGATCAGGGCACAGCCGCTGAGCAGCATGACGCAGGCCATCAGCAGGGCCAGCAAAGCTTTTTTCTGCATAAACAGGACATCTCCAATCAAAGTACTTTAACAGGCAACATTATAACGTTTTTTTGACTGCAAGGCAAGGTTTATTTTACAGGCAGGCAAATTTCGCCACAGATCAGTTGTTTTTCTTTTCCAGCTTCTTGTAGCTGCCGTCCTCCTGCTGCAAATACACCTGGTCCAGCGTGCCCCGCAGGCTCTCGCGGAATTCCAGGATGTACTGCTTGCGAAGGGCGTCGCGCTCGGCGATCTCTTCCTCCGTCAGGCCCACGCTTTTCAGCTTTCTGGCCAGTTCGTTGATCCGGTCGATCTGCGCTTTTTCCATGTTCTCACTCCCTTTCCGCAAGGTATCTCAGACGCATGCCCATCACGCAGGGCACGGTCATCAGCAGCACGTACACACTATAGAGCATCAGCCGGCTAAGCCCTGAGCGGTCGATGAGGAATTCCAGACCGACCACCGCGCCCATCAGGCATACCAGATAGATGCAGGCGCCCGTGAGCCATTTTTTGCCCCGGCCGTTTTTCACAGCCAGCACGCCCAGCAGCACCGTCACTGCAATGAGCAGCACCATGGCCAGCACCTGCTGCACGCCCACAAAGGAAAACTTCATGTGCTGATCAAAGCGCAGGCTTTCCAGCACCGTCTGCGATGCGCCAAAGAGCAGCCAGCCAAGCAGGGCGGTAAAGCCTTCCCTGCGCTTTTTGCAAAGGTCCCACAGGCAGACGATGAAGATCACCGCTGCCAGAATACTTTCCAGCAGGTAGGTGGAAATATAGCTGTCATATTCCCCCACCGTCACAAAAGGCCCAAAGCCCTCGGGCGCGTTCACCAAAGGACGGCTGATGCCGATATCGGTGAACCTTTCGCCAAGGCGGGCAACGACTACAAAGATCATTAGCGCCACAGTCACCCTGTCCAGCATGGCGCGTGCAGAGATCTTCATGCACCGCGCGGCGATCCACGCGCCAAGGTATGCGCCGATCAATGCGCCAAACATGCTGTAGCCGCCGCCCTGTACATACACAGCGCCCTCTAATGTAACGGACGAGCGCATGGAGCCGTCAAAGAGCACAAACAGAAGCCTGGACAGCACAAAGCCGCACACCAGCATGCAAAGCCCCGTAACAGCGGCGCCGCCTGCAGGCTGCTTTTGCTTTTTCCACAGAACTGCAAGCACCGCGAGCGCAAGCGCTGCGCCCAATGCCACATGCAGCCCCCAGGCGTACATGTCCACGCCCAGGATATTGATCAGATAAGCGTCCTCAATGAGCATGATAAACCCTCTTTACTCCTGCCAGGCAGCGGGATCCACCGCCGAGGCAAAATAGATGATGTCGCTCTGCGCACGCTCGGAGGAGGCGGCCTTGTCCATATACAGTTCGCCCTTGTACACCATGGTGGCGCTGTTGCCGCCGTCCAGGTTGAACGCTTCCACGCAGCCCAGTTCAAACATGAAATCCGCCAGCTCCTGCTGGGTCACTCCCTCGCTTTCGTCGGTGCGGCCTTCCGCCACCACCAGCACGTAGGAAAGGGGGCCCGTCTGGCCGATGGCCGTGCGGGGCTCATTGCCGGTGGGATTGTAGCCGTACTCCTCACTGATCTCAACCGTTTCGCCCTCGTGCACAAGCGTGGGGCCGAACATAAAGGCGTTGACGATCTGAATATCCGACGCCATCAGCGCTTCATAGGTTTCCTTGGGGAAGGTGATGAAGGTGTGGAAATCGCCGTTTGCGTCGATGACCAGTACGTCCTTGATGTTGTTGGTAAACTTGTTTCCCCTGTTTTTGGTGATCTGCTCGCCCTGACGGAACTCAAAGCGGGTTTTTTCCGGATCGTTGCTGAAATAATCGGCATTGATGGCCACCACGGCGTTCTTTGCCTTGGCCATGGAGGAGGGCAGCGCCGTCTTGGAGGAGGTCAGTTTGCCCGCAGCTGCGGTGCGCAATTGGGAGGGATGCTTGATCTGCACATAGGCGATGCGCCACTTGACGCCGTCTACCTCCCGCGTTTCCATCTGCACGGAAATGGAATCGTCCTGATAGCCGTTTTCCGTATAGGCGGCGGGGTTCAATTCCATGCCTGCGGAAAAGTCCACAGGCAGGGCGTACTTTTCGTCCGGAAGGACGGCTGCTTCCTCTGCATTTTCCTCCGTAACTTCCTCTGCGCAGGCAGAAGGGAGCAGGAATGCAAAAGCGCCCTCATCCCAATCCACCGGCGGCTCAGCCACCTGATTGGGTGCGGACAGTACAAAGGGCATACCCAGCACCGTCACGGCGCACAGCGCCCACAAAAGAATGCGCACAGGCATTTTCATACGTTATTTTTCCTCCTGAATCCGGTTCTTGAACACCCAGTCCTGCTGGATGCGGTAGTTGAGCAGGAACAGCGTCACGTCCACGGGGATCTTGATCAGCGTGCTGCTGACAGTGGGAAGGAGCGCGCTGAGCGCACCCACGGTAAGGCCGCTGACCAGCGCAACCAGCACGCACAGGATGATGTAGCGGCCGGCAGCGCCCCTGCACTTTTTCAGATTGAACACAAAGTTTTCATTGAGCTTGAAGTTCAGCACGGCGCTGACGGCGCGGGCGCCCAGCGTAGCTGCCACCACGCGCAGATCGCTGCCCAGCACATTCAGATACACCGGCTGCATGAACATGGGCAAAACCCATGCGTTGAGCAGCGTGAAGAGGGCAAAATCCACCACCGTTGCCATGACGCTGGCAGACATGAACTTAAAGAACCCGCCCAGCAGCAATTTATAGATGCGCCAGGAATCCCGGATGGGATGGAAATGGGTGCCCTTGTTTTCGTCATGATACACCGTATCGATGGCGATGGGCTTCATGGGCAGTTTCACCACGGCGCAGCGGATGAGCACGTTCATTTCATACTCAAAGCGGTCGCCGCCGATCTCCTGCATGAAGGGCAGAAGGCCGCGGACAAAGGCGCGCAGGCCCGTCTGGGTATCGGGAAGCCTGGGGCCGTAGAACAGCTGGAACACCACGGAGGTGATGCGGTTGCCCAAACGGGACTTGGGCGGCACCTGCACGCTGTTGCGGGAAAAATCGCGGCTGCCAAGCAGCAGGCACTGCTCCTTTTCGTCCAGGAGCGAAGCCAGGTTCAGCGTATCCTTCACCGTGTGCTGGCCGTCGCTGTCGGCGGTGATCACGCCGTCAAACTCCGTGTTCTTTTCGATATAAGCATAGCCCGTCTTCAGTGCGGCGCCCTTGCCGCGGTTCACCTCATGATGCAGCACATGGCACTTGTCCCAGGTCTGAATGCGGTCAAAGAATTCCTGATACTCCCGGGCAGAGCCGTCGTCCACCACCACCACGCCGCCAAAGCCGCCCTCCAGCAGCTGAGAAACATACTGGGGCAGTCTCTCGTCCGGAGACAGGGAAGGGATCAGCACACAGCAATTTTTCGCGTTCAATGTTCTCTCTCCTATGTAAAGGATGCGCCTGACTTAATCCATCAGCGTATCCAGATAATCGGTCAAAAGCGGGGCAAGATCCGCCCCTGCAAAGGATGACAGGGCCTGTTCAAAATCGGATCGCGTATACAGCCCGAAGGGGTTTTGATGCACATAGCTGCGAAGGTATTCGTCCGCCCTGCCCGCAGTAAAGGCGTCAATGGCGTAAAGGAGCGCCGTACCGCGTCCGTACACCACGCTGTCGTAGGTCATGTAATCGCTAAAGTAACTGACCGGGCTCCCCGGCGTTACGCTGCCCGGGATTTTTTCCTGCATGGGCGCATCCACGTAGTAGTACTTGAGCCTTTCCTCTGCGTCCGCGCCGTAGCGCACGCCCACATACCGAAGGGCTGCCCACTGGGAAAGCGCCTCATCCTGCCAGGGGTTTCGGAAACTGTCCGAGCCGGCCAGGGCATAAAACCACTGGTGGGCGATCTCGTGAGCCAGCAGCATTTCCAGCGAATCATCCTCCGCCGAAAAATAGCTGTCCCCGATCATCACAAGTCCCGGATACTCCATGCCCCCAAAGGGAAACTTCACCTGCGCCACCGTCAGCGTATCATAGGGGTATTTGCCGTACAAGCCGCACAGCGTATCCAGAATATTGCCGCAGAGCGCAAGCGACTTTTTTCCGTCCTGCTCCTGCGTCAGCACCCGGACGCGCACGTCGCCAAAGGCGCGCTCCTGCACCTGATAGCCTTTGCCCAGCACCAGGGCAAAATCCCGGGCACAGAGCATGTCGCCCGTCCACAGGCCGTTTTTATCCTGCTGCATTTCGCAGGATGCGGCAGGCACATAGCCGTCCGGCAGCGACAGCGTCACATGCCAGTTGGCGCTTTCCGACAGGAAGGGATCGCCGATGGGGTAATATTCATCCGTGCGCCACGCTCCCTCCTGCCATACAGACAGGATGGGAAAGGCGTTGCCCAGCTGCCACAATCCCTCCGTCCTGCCAAAGCGGTAGGCGCATTCGGGGACGAAAAGCACATACATGATGCGCAGCGTGCCTGCATCTCCCGGGGCAATACTGCCCGTATCGATTCTGAGCTGCGTCTGCGCCTGATCCAGATAGGCATACGGCACGATTTCGCCCTGCCACCACACGCCCTGCATGCTGATGCTGCCGGGCGAAAATGCATCGCCGTAGGTCTGTTCGTACAGTTCCTCAATGGCAGCAGGGCTGTGCTCCTCCTGCGCAAAGGCGTTGGCATAGGTGCGCAAGACCAGATCGGGGAGCGTATCCCCGGTGCGGTTTTGGAAAAGGATCTCCTGGGTGACGGCCAGTGCGCCATCCTCCTCATGCATCACGCAGGACAGCGTATAGCTGTTCATCTGCGCGGAAAGCGCGCCGCGTTCATCCGCAGAATAAGCTGTCACGCTGCTTTGCTCCCGAAGAAATAACCACAGGATGCAAACGGTCAGCAGCACGGAAAGAACACAAATAAACACCCGTTTCCCGGCAGGCAATGATATTATACACTTTTTCTTCATCATTTTCCAGTCCTTTCGGGGTGTTGGGGCGCAGGAAGGTGTTAAAAGGCTGTAAACAAACGCATCCGGGGCGCTCCGAACATATCAACGAGCATCGGTTTGCTTTTTGTCCCGGAGCTGAAAAGAAGGGCGGCCAGACAGCCGTCCTCCCTGATCACGCCTGTTTGCCAAGCGTCCACAAATCGCATTCAAAATCCACGCCCTCCCGTGCAGGCACATGGGCAAGCACGCTGTGCTGCACGCAGGAGGCTGTATAATCCGCCGCCAGCTGCACCGCGTCGGGCAGCTTTCTATCCTGCATGAGAGCGCCCAGCAGCACCGAGGCAAACACGTCCCCCGTGCCGCAATAGCTGGCGGGAACCCACTTGGCAGAGCGCATGTAAAAGCCGCTGTCATCCAGACAGGCAGCGCCGATACGCCCTTCCTGGGTACTGGCGCCGGTGATGACCACCTGCCGCGCGCCCAGCGCCTTCAATCCCCGGCACAGAGAGAACAGGTACTGCTCGCTCTGCACGCCTTCATGGTAGGTTTCGCCAAGCAGGATACAGCTTTCCGTCAGATTGGGCACGATCACGTCGGCATGGGCGCACAGCGCGCGCATGCCCCTTGCCATATCCTGGGTGTACAGCGCATACAGGCTGCCGTCGTCCCCCATCACCGGATCCACAAAAATCAGGTTATCCTCCCGGCCGAACGCCCGGAAATATTCCTGCACGATTTCGATCTGCTCAAAGCTGCCCAGGTACCCGGACATCAGCGCATCAAACTGCAGCTGCTCCTTTTGCCAGTGGGTCAGGAACGCCCGCATATCCTGCGTCAGATCCCGGAAGGAATAGCCGGTAAAATTGCCCGTATGGGTAGAGAGCACGGCGGTAGGCACACAAGCCGTGTGCACGCCCATCACAGACAGGATGGGCAGCGTTACGGTAATGGAGCACCTGCCAAAGCCGCTCAGGTCATTGATCACGGCCGCCCGCTTTTCCCGCTGCGGCCCTTGAAGGGATTGGGTCATCATTTCATCCTTTTCCGTCAAGAGACAGATACCAGTTTGACGATCACTTCCACCATCTTGCGCATCTGGGTGACCGACAGATATTCATGCACGCCGTGATAGTTGCCGCCGCCCGTACCCAGGTTGGGGCAGGGCAGACCCATGAAGGACAGCCTGGCGCCGTCCGTGCCGCCGCGGATAGCCACGGGATGGGCATGCACGCCGCAGCTTTCCAGCGCCTTGTAGGCCCTGTCCAGCACCCAGGGGCATTCCATGATCTTTTCCTTCATGTTGTAGTAGCTGTCGCGGAGCGTCACCTGCACGGTACCCTCTCCGTACACGCCGTTCAGGTATTCCGCGATCTTTTCAAACCGCGCCTTGCGGGCATTAAACAAGTCCATGTCATGATCGCGGATGATGTACTTCATCACGCAGTGATCCGTTTCGCCCTGGATTTCCACCAGATGGGCAAAGCCCTCATAGCTTTCGGTGTTTTCGGGTGTCTCGCGCACGGGCAGCATGCCGTGGAACTGCATGCCCACCGTGGCGGCGTTGATCATTTTGTTTTTTGCGCTGCCGGGGTGGATGCTGTTGCCTTTGATCTTGACCACCGCAGAGGCGGCGTTGAAGTTTTCATACTCCATTTCGTCAATAGCCGCGCCGTCCAGCGTATAGGCGTATTCCGCGCCAAAGCCCTCCACGTCAAACAGATCCGCGCCCGCGCCGATTTCTTCGTCGGGGGTAAAGCCCACCATCACCCGGCCGTGCTTTACTTCGGGATGGCAGATCAGGTATTCGCAGGCCGCCATGATCTCGGCAATGCCGGCCTTATCGTCCGCGCCAAGCAGGGTAAGGCCGTCGGTGACGATCAGCTCCTGACCCTTGAGGGGAGCAAGGTCAAATTCCTTTTCGCCCATGACGATGTGCTTTTCCTCATTGAGCACAATATCGCCGCCCTCGTAGAGGAACTGGCGGGCGTTCACCGGGCCGCCGGGCACGGCGTTGCTGGTATCCATATGGGCGATGAGGCCCAGCACCTTTTCATTTTCGCAGCCGGGCGTTGCGGGCAGCGCGGCGTACACATAGCCATGCTCGCTGACGCGCACCTCCTGCATGCCGATCTCTTTCAGCTCCTGCGCCAGCATATCCGCCAGCACCCGCTGGTTTTCACAGGAAGGGCACTTGCCCGTATCCTCCAGGCTGGTGGTATCGATCTTCACATAGCGCAAAAAGCGTTCTTCCACACGTTCCATTTGTCCCTCTCCTTTTTTGTTTTGGTCAATCAAAGCGTTTTTGAGCCCCGCCAGCGTATCGAAGCGGTGCGCCGTTTCATAATGATCGTACAGATGATCCGGATCATACAGCGCGCCCTGCATGCCGGCATTCTTCCCGGCGTCCAGATCAATGCTCCTGTCCCCCACCATCACGCACGCTTGCTTATCCAGCTTATGCTTTTCGCACAGGTGGTTGAGCGCATCCGGCGCAGGCTTTGCGGGAAAGCCGTGGGTGCTGATCACAAAATCGGTAAACAGCGGATGCAATTCGTCCCGCTTGAGGGCGTCGATGGCGCTCTGCCCCCGGTGGGTGTACAGATAGTTTTTGCCGCCCATCTGCACCACGGCTTCCAGCACCTTTCTTGTATCCGCGTAAGGCTGAATGGAGCTCAGATCCTCTTCCTCGGAATGGGCGCGGTAGCACAGCATGGCTTCATCCGGCGTTTTACGCACCTCAGGATGCTCGGAAAGGTACATGTTCAGCGCCTCGCCCAGCGATTTTTTCACCCGGTGGAAGGCGGTATCAAAATCCGTTTGGATGCCCATATCGGCAAGCCCCTTCATCAGCGCACGGGTGATCCTGCCGTAGGTATCGTACAGCGTTCCGTCAAAATCCCAGAAAAAATGGGTATACAGCATAGCTTCTCCTTACAGAAGGCGGGTCTGCTCACCCTCCGGTATTTCCTCCGCCGCCTGCATAAAGCTTTGGGTAGCGGGAGGCGTTTTGCCCAGATGCTCAAAGGCTGCGGGCGTGAGGATGCGGCCTCTGGGCGTGCGCATGATAAAGCCCAGCTGCATCAGATACGGCTCGTACACATCTTCAATGGTCACGGCGTCCTCGCCCGTGGTGGCAGCCAGCGTATCCAGGCCCACCGGGCCGCCGCCGAATTTTTCCGCCATGGTCAGCAGCACGGTGCGGTCCACCCGGTCAAGGCCCAGCTCGTCCACGTCCAGCATGTTCAGCGCCTGACGGGCCACCTCCAGGGTAATGCGGCCGTCCGCCTTCACCTGGGCAAAATCGCGCACGCGCTTGAGCATGCGGTTGGCAATACGGGGCGTGCCGCGGCTGCGGCGGGCGATCTCCATCAAGCCCTCGTCGTCAAAGGTCATGCCCAGAATGCCGGCGCTGCGGCCCACGATGCGGCTCAGTTCCTCCGGGCTGTACATTTCCAGACGGTAGAGGATGCCAAAGCGGTCGCGCAAGGGTGCGGACAGCCTGCCTGCACGGGTGGTTGCGCCAACCAATGTAAACTTGGGCAGATCCAGACGGATGGAGCGGGCCGTGGGGCCTTTGCCGATCATGATATCCAGCGCATAATCCTCCATGGCGGGATAGAGCACTTCCTCAACCGCACGGGACAGACGGTGGATTTCGTCGATGAACAGTACGTCGCCCTGATTGAGGTTGGTCAGAATGCTTGCAAGATCGCCGGGCCGCTCGATGGCGGGGCCGGAGGTGATGCGGATGTTCTGACCCATTTCGCTGGCCACAATGGCAGCCAGGGTGGTTTTGCCAAGGCCGGGAGGGCCGTAGAGCAGGATATGGTCCAGCGCGTCATGACGCTTGAGGGCGGCGGAAATATACACCTGCAGGCTTTCCCGCACCTTTTCCTGACCCACATAATCCCGCAGCGAATGGGGACGCAAAGAGGTTTCGATATCTTCATCTTCCCTGCGCTGGGAAGTCGTCAGCAGCCTGTCTTCCATTCAGATCACATCCCCGCCATATTTTTCAGTCCAGCTTGATCATTTCATCCGCATGAGCGCCGGGCTTCTTGATTTTTGCCACGGCACCGGTGGCCTCGGAGGCCGTATAACCCAGCGCCTGCAGTGCCGCGATGGCTTCGGTCACGGCGTCCTCCGCCATATCCGCAGCCGTGATCACATTGCCGCCCACGGGCATGGAGGGAATATCCTCCTTGCTCAACGTCTCCTTCAATTCCAGCGAAATACGCTGGGCCGTTTTCTTGCCAACGCCCGGCGCACGGGAAAGCGCCGTTGTATCGCCGGTAACGATGGCCAGCGTCAGATCGCGCAGGGGCATGGAGCCCAGGATGGATACTGCGGACTTGGGACCGATGCCGCTGACGCCGGTGAGCCGCTGAAACATGCGCTTTTCCTCCCGGGTGGCAAAGCCAAAAAGATCCACCCCGTCCTCCTTGACGGACAAATAGGTGTACACCTTCATTTTTTCGCCGTTTGCGGGCGCTGCCGCGAGCGTGGTGGCGCTGCAGGTCATGCTGTAGCCCACACCGTGTACGTCCAGCACCAGTTCGTTCAGTCCCTTTTCGGCCACGATGCCGTCCAGATATGCAAACATGCTCCGTCTCCTTACTTCATCAAAAACTGATGGCGCATCTGCCCGGTATGGATGTGGGTCAGGGCGCATGCCACGGCGTCCGCCGCATCGTCGGGCTTGAGAATATCGTCCAGGTGCAACAGCATTTTGACCATGTGCTGCACCTGATGCTTGTCCGCCCTGCCGTAGCCCACCACCGCCTGCTTGATCTGCATGGGGGTGTATTCGTACAGGGGCCTGCCGTACTCAGAGCAGGCGCACAGGGCGCTTCCGCGCGCCGCGCCCACGTTGAGAGCGGTGGTTACGTTCCTTGCAAAAAACAATTCTTCAAAGGCGATCTCATCCGGCTTGTACAGCGTCAGAAGATCCCTGGTGCCGCTGAAGATGGCATGAAGCCTTTCGGGGGTGGTCATATCCGGCGTGGTCAGAAGCACGCCGCCTTTTACAAGGGTGCTCCTCCGTCCGTCCGTATCAATAATGCCATAGCCCATGATGGCCAGGCCCGGGTCGATTCCCATTACTCGCATAAGCCGCCTCCTATAACAGCTTATTATACCTTCCCCCGGCCCCGATTGTCAACAAAATGCGGTCATCCGTTCCCATTTTGGGCAAACAAAAAGGAGCCTGCTTCCTGCAGGCTCCGAAAAGACGTTTTAGTACCAGCTGCCCTCCGGGCTGTAGGGCATCACGGCCACGATCTCGTCGGCCATGTACACGATGGTGTAAAGGGTATTGGGCGTCAGTTGGTAGTTGGCACGGAATTCATAAATATCCCGGGCACGGAAGGCGGCATTGGTGGTGCCGTAATAGTAATCGCAGTGTGCATCCACGGCGTACTTGTACAGGTAGGAGGAATCGTTGTAGATGGTGCCGCGGTTGCCGTCGTAGTACTCGTCGCTGAGGTAATTGACGGTGACCAGATCGGCGCTGATATACCAGGTGCCGCTCTTTTCGTAGATATCGTCAATATAACCCACGGACACACGGGTGCGGGCCTCGGAGGGACGGCGCTGCAGGAATACGGTGTACACGGTGACCGAGCCGTCCGTGGCCTGCACGCGGATATCCACCTGCTGGGGGCCGTCGGTCATCTGGATGATCTGGCTCTTCGCGCCGTTCTTCACATACTCGCCGTTGACGGTGATGATGGCGTTGCTGTCATAGGCGGTAGGCGTAAAGGTGACACGGGATACCCAGGAGGCCACCGTCAGCACATAGCTGGTCTGATAGGGCGAAAACGCATCCGGCAGCATAATGCCCGTGTTGGGGCAGTTGTGCACCAGATCCTTCAGCAGGGACTCACGGCCCAGCATGCCGGGATCCTGGGTGGGCGCCTGAGTCACGATGGGCTGCACGGTAGGCTTTGCGGTGGGCTTGGCAGTAGGCTTCTGAGTGGCCTGCTGGGGCTTCTGCGTCGCCTCAGGCTTTGCCGTCTGCGGCACGCTGTGCAGGTCGTCGCGGCCGGAGTTGAGATAATAGTCCATCACCCAGCCGCGCACGGGCGTGCCGGTGCTCATCTTGGTTTCCACATAAGCCCAGGAGCCCATGTAACCCAGGATGGTAACGGGCGTGCCGCCGGAGAGGCTGACGAACTTGGGGTTATCCAGCACCGGATCGTCCGTCAGGCCGCAGCCGCGCTGATACACATGATCCTGCACGCTCAGGAAGGAAAGCTCCTCCACCTTGCCGCTCAGATCATCGCAATGGTTGAGGGCGTCCTTGGGAATGTAGCCGATGTGGTACAGACCGCTGTGGCCAAAACCCACCAGCAGCCACTCGCCCACCGTGCCGTAAATGCGGCACTTGGCGGAGCCGTAGCGGGTATCGTTGACCTGGTAATAATGTTCACCGGGACCGCTGTACACATTGTATCCCTTGTTGAAGGTACCGGTCACATAGCTGTTCAGGTCGCCGGGCTCCTTCTGCGCAAAGGCAGCGGGCACCAGGGACACAAGCAGCGCTGCGCAAAGCAGCAAACTTACGAGCTTTTTCATCATACGTTTCTCTCCTTCAGGGAAGGTTTTCCCTTCCCCCTTCACTAACCATACGATACAAAGAGCCGCTTTCTTCCTCAATTGGAAAAATTTTCCTGATTTTTATGAAAAAAATCAGTTATCGGTATTTCTGGGTGCGATCTCGCTGAGTACCAGACCCTTGTTCTTTTCCTCCGCAAGGCGGATGGACCAGTCGTTGCCAAAGAAGAGGACAGGGTTATCGTGGCTGTCAAAGCCGCGGGCAGAGGTGGAGGTGAGCTGCAGATCGCTGATATCCCGGGGCGATTCCACCACCCAGCGCACAAAGCGGTAATCCATGCGGTCCATGAGCAGATCCACGCCGTATTCGCTCTTGAGGCGGTAGGTGAGCACGTCAAACTGCAGTTCGCCCACCACGCCCACGATGAATTCCTCCATGCCCGTTTCATTGCGCTTGAAGGTCTGGATGGCGCCTTCCTCACTGAGCTGGCTGATTCCCTTTGTAAACTGCTTGCGCTTCATGGAATCCAGGGGACGCACGCGGGCAAAGCGCTCGGGGGCGAACACTGGGATCTTTTCAAAGCGGAACTTCCTGCCCTCGGACAGCGTATCGCCCAGGCGGTACACGCCGGGATCGAACAGACCGATGATGTCGCCGGGATAAGCGTTCTCCACGCCCTCGCGTTCATCTGCCATAAACTGCTGGGGCTGCTTGACCTGCAGATCCTTGTTGGTGCCGGAATGCCATACCGTCATGCCCTTTTTGAAGGTGCCGCTGACCACGCGCAGGAAGGCCAGTCGGTCGCGGTGGGCGGGGTTCATATTAGCCTGGATCTTGAAAATAAAGCCGGAGAACTGCTCGTCATAGGGATCGATCATGCCGCTGTCCGCTTCGCGGGGCATGGGCGGCGTGGTATACTTGAGGAATCTTTCCAGGAAGGGCTCCACGCCAAAGTTGGTGACCGCGCTGCCAAAGAACATGGGGGTCAGTTCGCCCCTGCGCACAGCGTCCAGATCAAAGGCGTCGCCAGCCTCGTCCAGCAGCATGATCTCATCATCCAGACGGGTGCGGTAATGCTCGGCAAGTGCCGTTTCAAAGGCGGGATCGTCCCGGGAGATCACCGTCTTCTGGGCGCGGGTGGCGCCGTGGTCGCCGCTGAAGTACAGTTCCACTTCCCTTTCGTCGCGGTGGTACACGCCCTGGAAATCGCCGTCCACGCCGATGGGCCAGTTGATGGGGCAGGCACGGATGCCCAGCACCCGTTCCAGCTCCTCCATCAGTTCAAAGGGATCCTTGGCTGCGCGGTCCATCTTGTTGACAAAGGTAAAGATGGGAATATTGCGCATGCGGCATACCTTGAACAGCTTGATGGTCTGCTCTTCCACACCCTTGGCAGCGTCAATGAGCATCACGGCGCTGTCGGCCGCCACCAGCACGCGGTAGGTATCCTCGGAAAAGTCCTGGTGACCGGGGGTGTCCAGGATGTTGATGTGGTAGCCGTCAAAGGAAAACTGCATGGCAGAGGAGGTCACGGAAATGCCGCGCTGCTTTTCAATTTCCATCCAGTCGGAGGTGGCGTGGCGCTCGGCGCGGCGCGCCTTGACGCTGCCGGCCTGACGGATGGCTCCGCCGTAGAGCAGCAGTTTTTCGGTCAGTGTGGTTTTGCCCGCGTCAGGATGGCTGATGATGGCAAATGTCCTGCGGCGGGATACTTCTTCCTGCAAAGGCATAAAAATGTCTCCTTTTTATCTCAACTTGTTCAGGTGCTTACGTTCATATCGGGTATATCAGGCGGGACGCTTCAGCATAAGCCTTTCCTCCGTTATGCGTTGCTGCGCCAGGCCTCGATGATGTCCGACCTGCGGTGCAGCTTTTTCAGCGCGTTGTCCAATTGTTCGCGGCTGACTACGTTCACCGTCATGGTGATGGTCACGGTCTTGTTCTTGTTCACCTTGACGGACATGGCGGTGATGGGCAGGTTGACGTCGTCAAAGAATGCCACCAGTTCGCCAAGCAGAGAGGGATGATCGTAGCAGATGATCTGGATATTGGAGGTAAAGGTGCCCACGTCGCTGTCCGCCCAGGCTACCGACACCGCGCGCTCAGGCTCGGTATGCAGCGCGTTCACGCAGTCCGCCTTGTGCACCGTCACGCCGCGGCCGCGGGTGATGTAGCCCACAATATCGTCGCCGGGCACGGGGCTGCAGCACTTGGCAAAGCGCACCAGCATATCCGCAAAGCCCTGTACGTACACGCCGTGGGTGGGCTTGCCCTGCTGGCTCTGGGATGCAGTGTTCACATCCTGCACCACCGGCGGCATTTTGGGCTCCTGCTTTTCTTCCTTCTTGCGCTTTTCGTCAATGAGGCGGGTCAGCACATAGACCGCCGCCACCCCGCCGTAGCCCACCGCGCCGTACAGATCATCCAGTTCCTGGAACATGTACTTTTTCAAAAGCGGATCGTAGAACTCGGGCTTGGTATAATCGCCCAGCTTCACGCCGCGGCGCTTGGCCTCGTGCTCCAGCATATCCTTGCCGCGCTGCACATTATCGCCGCGCACTTCCTTTTTGAAGTACAGGCGGATCTTGGCCTTGGCCTGCTGGGTTTTGACGATCTTGAGCCAGTCCATGCTGGGGCCCTTGGAGGAGGAAGAGGTCATGACCTCCACCCGGTCGCCAGTTTTCAGTTCCGTATCCAGGGGCACCATTTTGCCGTTTACCTTGGCGCCTACGCAGGAATTGCCCACGTGCGAATGGATGCGGTAGGCAAAGTCCAGCGGCGTTGCGCCACGCTGCATGGAAATGACGTCGCCCTTGGGGGTAAAGAGGAACACTTCCTCGGAAAAAAGGTCGGTTTTCAGGCCGTCGATAAACTCCTGGGAGTCGCGGGTATCGCTCTGCCAGTCCAGGATCTGGCGCAGCCAGTACAGCTTCTGATCCAGATCGTCGTTGGCGCTCTTGCCCTCCTTGTAGCTCCAGTGCGCGGCGATGCCGTATTCCGCCACGCGGTGCATTTCCCAGGTGCGGATCTGGATCTCAAAGGGGAAGGGAATGGACCTGCCGCCGATCACGGTGGTGTGCAGCGACTGGTACATGTTGGCCTTGGGCACGGAAATATAATCCTTGAACCTGCCCGGCACCTGGTTCCACAGCGTATGGATGATACCCAGCACCGTGTAGCAGTCCGGCACCGTATCCACGATCACGCGGATAGCGATCAGATCGTAGATCTGGTCAAAGGGCTTGTTCTGCAGCACCATTTTGCGGTAGATGGAGTAAAGATGCTTGGGACGCCCGTCCACGTCGTACTTGATGCCGGCTTCCGTCAGCTTCTGGGAAAGCTCGGAGATCACCAGACGGATGTTGTTTTCTCTTTCCGCCCGCTTCATGCCCACCTTCCGGGCCACTTCCTGATAGCCCACGGGGTCAATGTAGCGCAGCGCCAGATCCTCCAATTCCTGCTTGATGGCATACACGCCCAGGCGATGGGCCAGCGGCGCATAGATATCCAGCGTTTCCCTTGCAATGGCCGCCTGTCTTTGCGGCGACTGGAAACGCAGCGTCAGCATATTGTGCAATCGGTCCGCAAGCTTGATGAGCACCACGCGGATATCCTTGCTCATGGCCAGGATCATTTTGCGCAGAGATTCCGCCTGCTGCTCCTCGCGGTCCGCAAAATCCAGCTTTTTCAGCTTGGTCACGCCGTCAACCAATCGGGATACGTCCTCGCCAAACTCCTGGGAGATGGTCTGCAGCGTGATGCCTTCGCAGTCCTCCACCGTATCGTGCAGAAACGCCGCCGTAATGGTGGGCGGGTCGATCATCAGTTTGGTCAGGATACTGGCCACAAACAGCGGGTGAATAATATACGGTTCGCCGCTTTTGCGCACCTGTCCCTGATGGGCGTCCAGCGCAAAATGGTACGCTTTTTCCACCTGCGCACCTGCGCCGGGATATGCCCTTTCCACACGCGCCACGATCTGTTCTATGGGCAAACTTTCATATGCCGAATACGCCATATAAGGAGAGCCTCCTGTTCAAAAAACCCCTTCTTGTGTCCCGATTCTGCTCAGCAGCCTGTACAGGGCGCTCGTTTCCGGGTCACTCTTTTGCGCCGGCAGCATCTCCGCCCTGTCAGGGCTTTGACGCCTCCGGATCAATTTCATATCGCTTAACATATCAAAGGCCGCATCCGCCCGGGCAGCGGGCATGTGCATCCTTTCCGCAAAGCGGGCAATTTCGTCTCCGCCCGATGCACGGAGCGCGCGGTAAATATCGCGCAGTTCCTCCACCGGTACGCGCAGCCGGAGCGCCAGCTCCCGGGCACAAGTCCCGGGAAAATATGCAAACTCTGTATCGGGATACGCCGCGCGAAGATAGCTCATTTCCTCATGGCAAAGGAGCCCGTCGCACAGAACCACCCGCCTGTACCTGGGCGAAAACGCCGATTGATACAGCGCGATGCCGGTATACGCCCGCGGATCGCCCTCCGGGTTTTCCAGCAGCGAAAGCTGCGGATGCCGGGCGGCCATCCTTTCCGCCGTTTCCGCCCTGCGGCACCAAAGCAGCGTGCCCTGCGGCTCATCAAGCCACATTTGGGGCACCTCCTCCACGGCAGAAAAGCCCGCTATGGGGGCGAATTCGTACATATTCTCCGCGAGAAGTCTCAATTCCTGCAAAACCGCGCGAAGTTCCCTTTCCTCATCCCGGGGAAGGTGCGTACAGGAGGGTTTCAGGTCCGTCACCTGACATTCCGCCGTCACGCGTCCCATAAAGCGGTTCAGCACGGGCACCGCCACCAGATCTGCCCGGTTGCCTGCAAAGGCGTCCAGATGCCCCAGGCCAAAGGCAATGCCCTCCCGCACCTCGCCGTCCTGGCGCAGGGTGCATTTCAGATGGTTGCGCTGCGCGCCCACCCGGCGAAGCAGCAGCATTTCCGCATTTTCAAAGAGGAATTTGGGCGCCGGGTTGCCCATGCCGAAGGGCTCCAGCGCCTCCAGCTGTTCCACGGTGTGCTGCGTGACCTCCTCAAGGGTCATTTTTGCATCATACACAACCGTTTTGACCGGCGCTTTGCCCTGCAGCTGCTCAGATACGCTTTGGGACAACCGCTCCCGGAGCAGCGACACGTCCTCGCACCGGAGCGTCATGCCGGCTGCCGCCGCATGGCCGCCGAAGCGGAGGAAAATATCCCCGCAGGCTTGAAGCGCCCTGTGGATATCCACCTGTCCCGCGCTGCGGGCCGAGCCCACGCAGGTTTCCCCATCCTCCAGACGGGTGAGAATCACCGTAGGATAGGCATATTTTTCGGCGATCTTGCCGGCGGCAAGACCCACCACGCCGCTGTCCCAGTTTTCACCCAGCACCACGATGGCATGCAGCGCCGTCAGATCCATTTCCCGAACCTGATCCTCCGCCTCCTCCATCACCACGCTCTGGGCTTCCCTTCGCCTGGTGTTGAGCAATTCCAGCTTCAGCGATAGCGCCTCAGCTTCGCCCTCATCCTCCGTGCGCAGGAGCCTGACCGCGTCCATGGCGCTTTCCAGACGCCCCGCCGCATTGAGCCTGGGCGCCAGTTGATAGGCGATGGAGCCGCTGGTCACGCTGCCCGTTTCTAGACCTGCTCGCCTGCACAGGGAGATGAGGCCCGGACGGGCGGTGTTTGCGATCTGTTTGAGGCCGTGGTACACCAGCACTCTGTTTTCGTCCGTCAGGGACACCACGTCGGCCACCGTCGCCAGTGCGCACAGACAGAGCCTGCTCATGGCAAAATCCCTGCCCATCACAAGGTCGCACATTTTCCAGGCAACGCCTGCGCCGCACAGATAGGGAAAGGGATATCCCTCCAGCAGCGGGCAGACCACGGCGTTGGCGCGGGGCAGCGTATCGCCCGGGCGGTGATGATCCGTGATCACCACGTCCATGCCAAGCTCCCGCGCCCGTTCCACTTCCCTGTGGCTCACGATGCCGCAGTCCACCGTCCAGATGCACTGCGCCCTTTCGCTTAATCTTTCCACCGCCTCCATGTTCAGGCCGTAGCCCTCCTCATGACGGTCGGGAATATAGATAAAGCAGTCCACGCCATAGGCGATGAGCGTTTCTTCCATGATGGCAGCGGCGCACACGCCGTCCACATCATAATCCCCGTAAATGGCCACGGTATGCTTATCCCGGCGGATTTTTTCCAGCACCGCGGCGGCCTCCTGTGCGCCGGGCAAAAGCGCCGCGTCTCTTAGCGCCGCCATATCCGGACGGAGGAAGGCCTCTCTCTGTTCCGGGGTATTCAGTCCCCGGGACGCAAGCAGCACACTCAGCCAGTCGCCCGTTGCCTCCGTACCGCCCCGCGGCAAAAACACAGTCATCCTTCCTCACCCCGCTTCCTGAAAAATACGGATAGAAAAAGGGTGTCGGATTGATACCGACACCCTGTAAAGCTTCTTACTTAGCAGAGGAGCAGCCGCCGATGGTGCAGGGCTTGCCGCCGCAGAGGGATACCATCACAGGCACCAGCACGCGGGCGCCGATCTGAGTGGCGCACAGGCCGGCCACAACCGCAGTCGCCAGGGTGTAGCCCATGGGACGGGTAGCAGAGAGGATCATCAGCACCAGCGCCACGACCAGGGCAGCGCCGAACATCACCAGCACGCGCTTGACGGTGGTGTTCAGACCCAGGCGCACGGCAGAGCGGGCGTCACGGCCTTCAGCCACAGCCTTGCGCATGGCCTTGAGCTGCTCGGCAAAGGCAGCCACAACCAGCACCACGCCTGCAAACACGGCGATCCACACGGTCACGTCGGCGTACACGCGGGTCACGGTGCACATGAGGAAGAAGAACAGAAGCGCATAGGCCCACAGCGTCCAGGCAGCGCCGATACCGGCCACGCGGTAACGGACCACCATCAGCACAACGGCCACGGCAAACATCACCCACAGGGCGATGAGCAGCGCGCTCAGGGAGGCGGGAGCGGTGGCTTCCGCATCGTTCATGATCACATTGGTCAGCACCACGGGCAGCGGTTCATTGACCAGCAGCGCGGCGATGGTGCGGGTAGCGCCTTCAACAAGGCCCAGGGACACAGTCAGCGCGCCGGTGTCGTTGACTTCATCCACGCTGGGAGCAGCCAGCTGAGAGCCGTCCAGGTTGATGTTCATGGTGCTGCCCAGGGTGGCTTCGGTGGCAGCCTTGAGAGCAGCCTTGTCAGCCCGCATTTCGATGAAGTAGTAGCCGTTGGCATACACGACCTTGGTGGAGGTGAAGTGCTCGTTGGAGAGCAGCACGTTGCCGGCTGCATCGGTAAAGGTGATATTACCGGTGGTGGAAAGCAGCGTACCGATCATTTCGGTATCCGCATAGGAGGGGATGGTCACGTGGACAAGTTCATCGTCCACCTTTTCCACCTTGTAGCCGCGCAGGCCAAAATGGGCAAGACGGTTTTCAAAAATTTCAACCACCTTGTCGGCCTGGCTTTCCTGACCCTCGGCAACGGGCGCCAGCACAGCTTCATACAGCTTGCCGCCGGCCATATCCACAGGCAGGATGTAAGCATCCATTTCAGCGTTCATGGGCATGTAGGGCAGCAGCTTGCGGCTCTCCTCGGGGCCCAGCTGCGCGCCGGCGATGCCGAAGTAGGACACGACCAGCGTCACAACCAGCAGGAGCGCAAAGGCGATCAGGCTCTTCTGCTTGGCGCTCAGCGCCTTGTGCGTTTTCTGATTCTTAGCCATAAAGATCTCTTCCTCTCATAACGAAAACGGACTGTACCGCTAACGTCTTAAGTTGATACTTTTGCTATTATACTCTTTGCAGCCTTTATAGTCAAGAAAGAAAGATGGCAAAACGGAGTTTTCGCCCTTTGTTCACACTTACCGTGCCCCTGTATCTGTCACAAAGAGAGCATAATTTGTCACATTATGCCGCCCCATCGCCATCGACAAAGCGCAAAAACCATGCTATAATCAAAGAGATAGAGAACATTTCGCATACAAAATGCGAAGAATAGACCATACAGGGAGGAATTTACCATGGCAAAAGACGCCGTGCTGGGCCAGTTTATGAAAGCTGCCCCCGAAGCCAAGGCCATCGACACCAGCAAGAAGCTGCGCGTCGGCATCATCGGCACCGGTTGGATCGCCGAATCTCACGCCCCCGAATACATGAAGTTCCCGGATGTTGAACTGGTGGCCATGGCCGACCTGATCCCCGGCAAGTGCCAGAAGTTCTGCGACTTCCTGGGTATCGACTCCACCAACATCAACTTCTACCCCGACCACAAGTCCATGCTGGAAAACGAAAAGCTGGACGCGGTCAGCATCTGCACCTATAACGCCACCCATGCCGAATGCGCCATCGACGCGCTGAACGCCGGCGTCAACGTGCTGCTTGAAAAGCCCTTCACCGTCACCCTGGATGAAGCCGTGCAGGTCATGAAGGCCGAAAAGGCTTCCGGCAAGGTGCTCACCATCGGCTTCCAGCCCCGCATGGACAAGAACATGCAGATGATCAAGAAGCTGGTGGACAGCGGCGCGCTGGGCGATATCTACTACATCCAGACCGGCGGCGGCCGTCGCCGCGGCATTCCCAACTCCACCTTCATCGAGAAGGAAACCGCCGGCATCGGCGCCGTGGGCGACATCGGCTGCTACAGCCTGGACATGGTGCTCAACGCCATCGGCAACCCCAAGCCCCTGACCGTTTCCGGTTATATGAGCAGCCACTTTGGCACCAAGGAAGAATACCAGTACGCCGACGCCGACCATACCGCCAAGGAAAACGCCGAGCGCTTCTCCGTGGATGATTTCGCCGCTGCGTTCATCCGTCTGGAAGGCGGCATCATTCTGGACTTCCGTATTGCCTGGGCCATGCATCTGGACACGCCCGGCGACACCATCATCATGGGCACCAAGGGCAGCCTTCGCATCCCCTCCACCGAGTGCTGGAACGGCACCACCGGCGGCCCCATGACGCTCTACAGCGACGTGGCCGGCAACCATGTGGAAACCGTCATTCCGCTGGTGCAGGACGAAGGCAACCTGTTTGAGCGCAAGTGCCGCACCTTCCTGGACGCTGTGAAGGAAGGCAAGCCCGCTCCCGTTCCCTCCTGGCAGATCCTGTACAACCAGGCCATCATCGACGGCATCGTCCGCTCTGCCAAGGAAGGCCGCGAAGTGGAGATCGTGATCCCCGAAATCTGATCGCGTCAATTGCTCGCATAAACCCAAGCGCCGTCCCCCCTTATGGGAGACGGCGCTTTTTTGTGATTTTGTTTTGTGATACAATCTGCGTCAGCCGTTGCCTTCACCGGGCAGGGAGCCAAACAGGTAGAGGATCTCGCCCGTATAGGCATGCACCACGGCGCAGTAGGGCGAATCTCCGTCCTCAATAAAGTAATCAAACTGATAATACGGCTTATCCCACGACGTCCCGTCCTCTTCATCCAGACCGTAGTACTTGCACCGCACCCAGTCGATGCCGGCGATATCAAACTCCGGATAGGCGTTTTCCAGCGCCGCATCGGCCTTTTGACGGGCCGCGCTCTCTCCCATATCCGTGCCCACCGGCCTGGGCGTGGGCGCAGGAGTGGGATCGTAATCGATCTCGGTGAGATCGGAATTGTACTTGTTGGAGGTATAGAGCACGTCGCCCGTTGCCGCATCCACCATGCAGCAGGCATAGCGGCTGTTGTCCTCCGTGTGATAATCAAACTGATACAAAGGCCCGCCGATACCGGGCATGACCAGCTTGCGCGTTTCATGGATGACGGAAAAGGACGCGGGATCAAAATCCGCAAACTTGCCGCGAAGGGCGTTGTCTGCAATGGCGCGGGCGGCAGCCTTGCCGATATCCGCTTCATCCGGCGCAGGGGTGGGATCGGTAGGCTTCGGCGTGCGCTGGGTCACCGTGTGATCGCCCTGCGAATAATCCGCCATGAAGATGATTTCCCCGTTCACCAGGTTCACATGCACGGTGTAGACGTATTTGCCCGTCCCGTCAAAGTACGCCATTTCCATGCGGCTCACG
Source organism: Clostridiales bacterium (assembly GCA_015056175.1). Taxonomy (GTDB): domain Bacteria; phylum Bacillota; class Clostridia; order Christensenellales; family Aristaeellaceae; genus SVGT01. Next base: position 72,441 of record SVGT01000001.1, read on the forward strand.
CCGTCCTTGTATACTTTTTCGGTGACCAGCGTCAGCGTTTGTGCATCAAATGCCGCATAAGCCCCGGCAAGCGCCTCCTCGCCGATGGCTTTCGCCTTGCTGTCGGACATTTGGTTCTGGCTGGCCTTTTTGCGCTGCTCCTCGTCCTTTTTAACGGCACGGGCGCCGCTTACCTTGCCGTTTTCCAGATGCACGGATGCGGCGTAATGCACCTCGCCCTTTTCATCCAGGAATTTGAATTCATATTTGTCGCCGCCCGGAGAATAATCCCAGGTCATGGTAAAGGCGTCGGGAGCAAAGGCCTTGTCCTTTTTCTTCAGCGCCTGTACGGCGTTTTCCAGCGCCTCGGTACGGGTGATATAGCCGTCGTCCGGATCGTCATGGAAGCCGTCGTAGCACACCGCGCGCAGCACGGCGCCCGTCACTGCATGGATGCGCACGGCAAAGCGGTAGTTTTCGCCCTCAAAGTACGCGATATCGTAAAATTTCAGATCGCCGGACGGGCTCTTGCCGTAGGTTTCGGTGCGTGTCAGCTTTTCCGCATCAAAATCCGGATACTGCGCACCGAGCGCCCTTTCCGTTTCCGCAATCAGATCTGCAAGCGGCATTTCCTCCCGGGTATCCTCCTGCCGCTTGTCATAATCCTTATCCGTCTGGTCGGCAAAGCCCAGCAGCAGATCCTCATAGGGCGCATAGCCCATGATCTCCGTGCCGTCCTCCTGCCTGTAGGTCACATGGGCATATCCGCGGGGATTGAAGGACACCAGCAGCTCCGTGCCTGCGGGAATCGTCAATTTGATTTCGGACAGTTCGGAACCGTCCTTGTACAGCCGTGCGCCGCCGGGACCGGCATAGGCGATGCCGGTGGTAAAGGCAGGCACGTTATGCTCGTATTCATACTGTTCAAACGCAGTGCCGATATCCAACTGGGAGGACAGCACCCAACCGCTGACCTCGCCGCCGTCCCATACCTTCGTCCAGCTTTGGCCGTATTGCTTGTGGTTTGCCTGCAGCACGATCAGGGGCTTTTCCGTATCCCAGGCCACCGTTTTGGCCACCATGTCCAATTCGCTGCGGGGATAGATGTAGAATTCCAGCGTGCCGTCCACACTTTTTGCGGTATGGTGATGGGCCACATAATCGTACCGCATGTCATCATACCAGTTGGTTTCGCTTTCTCCGGTAAGCTGCACGTCCTCCATCATCACCCAGCCTATATACGCGCCGATGCGGATCATGCACCAGGGAAACTGCACCGTTTCCACCAGCACTTTTGTACCCGCAGGCACATTGCGCAGGGCAGTCGATCCGGGATCGGGATCCGCATACATGGGCTGCTCGCTTTTCATCACGCCCGCTTCCCAGATGAACATCTCTTCCTTTAGCTCCATGGAGGACTCGGAAACAGGCTCATCCCGGATCTCCAGGCTGTTGCTGAGCACATATCCCTCGTAGCAGTTGCCCTTTTCATCCTCCAGGGACACGCGGCTCCATATGCCGTCCGTTTCAAGCACGGTGAACTCCGCGTATTTATCCACCGTCAGCAGCACGGGAGACAGGCTGTCCTTCCCCTTGCGCACATGGGTGTTGCTGCCGCTGGGATATGCCTTTTGCGCATCCGGATACTGTTTCAGAAGATAATCGTGCCAGCTTCCCAGAAACTCGGTCTGCACATAGCCGGTGGTGTTTTTCCACGTCACCTCCGTCCAGCCGTTTTCCAGGTGCTCCCACACCGTGACCCGGTCGCCGTTGGGAATATACTGCTTCACCTCATCGCGGGTACTGGGCCCCTTGCGCAGATTGAGCCACCCGCCGGGCGTGATGACCAGCATCTGCTCGCCCGCCAGCGCACTGGGAAGCAGCGAGACGCACAGCACCATTGCAAGAAAGAGAGACATGCATTTTTTCATATTCAATCACACCTCCATATCACAGAAAGGCTGACGTTCCTTAGTTAACTAAATACTACAGCTATGTTACACATTTGTCAATAACCACAATATATTGTTAATAATTGTAACAAAAATCCCCGCTCCGATATGGAGGGGGATGATGGTTTATTGCAGCCCGCGGGGCGGCACGTCTTGCAGGGATACGTCCCTTGGCATCAGGGGCAATTCGTTTTCAATGCGGGTCAGGCGGCTTAAGCTGACCTCCAGCGCCGTGCGGTTGATGCTGGTGCCGTCGGGGAGCTGCTTCTGGTATTCCCGGCTCTGGAAGCGGCCCTGCACCTGCAGTTTATCTCCCACGTTCAGCGATGCGGCATAGTGCGCCGTGCGGCCCCAGGCGATGCAGGGGATATAATCGCTCTTGCCAAAGGAACGGTTCACCGCAAGCATCAGATCTGCGATCTCCCGTCCAAAGGGCGTGGTGCGGAAGGACGGCGGCTTGCACAGCGCGCCCGTCAGATGGACGATGTTGGGGTTTTCCGCCTCGTCCGGGGACAAAAGGCGCTGGGCAAAGGCGGTCAAAAGCAGACGTCCCGCGCCGCCCATTACCTTATTGTAGGAGCGCAGTTGCCCGGTAATGCAGATGTGCACGCCGGGCATGATCTGCGTATCCATCAGCCTTTCGCTAATGGTCACGGGCAAAATATCGTTGGTGCCGGAAAGACGGGGCACCTTCAGATCCATCCGGTAAAACTTTTCGCCGAACACTTCATGGTCGGGCACGGGCTCGGTTTCAATCACGCCGCAAAGGCAAAGCTGGTTTTGCTGTATATCCATGTTCATTCCACCTCCGGTATTTTCGTGGGCAAGGGCTTCTGGCAGCCCTGATTGTCAATGGTCCATCCATCTGTGAGCAGAAGCTCGCTGACCTTCACCACCTGCAAACCCTGATCCCTGTAATGCTGCAAAATGGCGGGCAGCGCTTCCACAATATACTGAGAATCGTTATGAAACAGTACAATATCGCCGCTCTTTATTTTCCTGGTGGCGCGGGAAACAAGATCCTCCGTGCCTTTGTTTTTCCAGTCCAGCGAGTCTACGCTCCACTGGATCACCTCATACCCTTGCGCGCGGGCGGTGAGCACCACCTCATCGTCATAATCGCCGTAGGGCGGGCGGAACAGCGTGGGACGTATGCCGGTAAGCACCTCCACATGATCGCTCATCACGCTCAGTTCCTTCACGATCTGCTCCGCGCTTTGCTTGCTCATCTCCGCGTGGGTCGTGGAATGGTTGCCGATCTCATGCCCCCGGGCGACGATCTCCTTCACCAGTTCCGGAAACCTTTCCGTCCAGATATCCACCAGGAAGAAGGTGGTTTTCACCTGATAATCGTCCAGGATATCCAGAATCTTTTCCGTCTTGTCGCCGCCCCAGGCCGCGTCAAAGGAGATGGCGATCTTTCCGTCGTCCCGCTCCACAAAGTAGATGGGCAACTCCCGCTTTCCGGCGGACGCCGTGATGCTCTGCGTCTGCGTGATGCAAAAGATGCTCATGGCAAACAGGAGCGCCGCCGTGCAAGCCAGCATGCCGCGTGCGGTTTTTCCCTTCTGCCTGCGCGGTACGTCCGCTGTTTTGTGTTCCTCCTGTTTTTCAAGGTGCTTGATCATGTTTTTCCGCCTCCCGTCCAAATGCATACGCAAGGGTATGCAAAGAGAGGCTGTGTTAGAACGGCGCATTGCGTGTGTGGCCACACGCCTATTGTATGCGTCCGTCTCCATTATTATGACGCGCAAACATGGCCAAATATTTCATCAAATTGCGACACAAATGTAAATTCCGGTTTTTGCATACAACAAAAAGAGCCCCCCGGTTTACGGAGGACTCCCTTTATTTTCCGCGCAGACTACCTTTTTGAAAGCAAATCTGCTATACTTATTTGGAGCTGAGAATCTTGAGCACAGGCTTATGCAGCGGCACGGCCAGCAGCATACAGATAGCGGTATCCGGCACCAGATAGAAGCCGTTGTACACAACGCTGGCCCAGAACGCCGTATCCCAGAACATGTAGCCTGCCAGCGTGGCGCTGACAAGGCGGCAAAGCACGGCGATGACCATGCTGATGTACAAACCGCCCTTTACCTTTTTAAGCGGCTTATACAGGCCGCACAGACCCAGCGCCGCATAGGCCAGCACATAATCCAGGAGGAACTGCCACACATTCAGGAAGTAGCCGCCCTGCAGGTACTGCAAGACGCCCAGCACCGCGCCTGCCAGCACGCCCGGGCCCATGCCGAAGGCGGCGGCAAAGAGCATCACCGGCAGCATGGAGGCGGGCGTTACGCTGCCGCCCGAGGGCATGCGGTACAGGCGAATGAGGCTGAGCACAAAGGAAAGCGCAATGGCAAGGGCGGCATAGGCCACGGCCTTGGCCGTCCACTGCTTCCGGGTTTTGCCGATCAAAAGCAGCATCAGCGCCAGCACCACCATCACCGCCACGGCGATCCACGTGGTGGCAGGGGTCTCGGCAAACTTTTCCAGTGCCGTTTCAAGGAAGGTGGGAGCAGCTTCTTCTTGGCCGACGTCTTCCGCATGGGCAGACACCAGCGCCATCAGGGAATAGGGATACATAGGGTCTCCTCCTTTGTTTTTCCGCATCCGGCTTCATATCCCACACAGTCTGCCAAATGAAAAACCCACACGGCAGAGCCATGTGGGAAACGGCGAATGGCACGAAGGAAAACTTTTCCCATTTACCCCGTGCGCCGCTTCCCTTCGGTAGGATAAACTACATCAGGTTCCAAGGGTACTCTCTCAGCCGCGTACAAGCGCGGCGCCCCCAGCGGATGCTGTCGGGTGCATTATACCATACAAAATATACCGTTGCAAGGAGCGAAATGACATGGAACATCATTTTTTTGCCTACATCTCCCGCATGAAGTTCATCCAGCGCTGGGGTCTGATGCGCAATACCATCCCGGAAAATGACATGGAGCACGCCCTGCAGACCGCCATGTTCGCCCATGCCATCGCCGTCATCGGCGTGGAGCGCTACCACCGGGCATACAATCCCGAGCACATCATGGCGCTGGCTCTCTATCATGACGGCGCCGAGGTGATCACCGGCGATCTGCCCACCCCCATCAAACACCACAACCCCGCCATCAAGCTGGAATACAACAAGCTGGAGGAGATCGCCGCCGACAAGCTGCTCTCCATGCTGCCCAACGACCTGCGCCCCGCCTATGCGCCCCTCATCCGTCACGATGAAACCACCGATGAATGGGCCATCGTCAAGGCGGCGGACAAGATCTGCGCCTACATCAAGTGTCTGGAGGAGCGCAAGGCCGGCAATCTGGAATTTGAACAGGCCCGCAAGGCCACCAAGAAATCCATCGACCGCCTGGGTTTGCCCGAGGTGCAGGATTTCATGAGCGAGTTCGTCCCCGGCTTCTCCATGACGCTGGACGAAATCAGCGAGGAGGCCTGAGGCCTCTTCCCGTTTCGACAGGGTAGACCTTTTCCATACTCCATCCCGCGACAGGCTGCAACACTGTACACAAAAAGTCCGTCCCCAACCGGGGGACGGACTTTTGTTGCAATCCACACAATCGTTTTTGCGCTTACATCAGCCCCATGCACCAGATAACAATCAGCGCGGTGAGTGTCACCAGGGTATCAATGGTAACGCCGTAGAACATGGGTTTCAGGCCTGCTTTCTTAAAGTCCGTCAGGCTGGTATTCAGGCCAATGGCTGCCAGGGCGGTGACCATCAGGAATTTGCTGGCGGTTTTCATCACGCCGGACGCTGCGGCAGGAATGAAGCCGACGCTGTTTGCAATGGCCAGCAGCAGAAAGCCGCCGATGAACCAGGGGATGATCTTCACCAGATTCACTTTCGTGCCGCCGGAAGACTGCATTTCCTTTTTCTTCATGCGGACGCCGATCCATGCAAACACCAGCACGGTGGGAATGATGGCAATGGTGCGGGTCAGTTTAACCATGGTGGCAAAATCGCCTGCGGCCTCGGAAAAGGCGTAGCCGGACGCGACCACGCTGGCCGTATCGTTGACGGACGTACCCGCCCAGATGCCGTAGGCAATATCGGACATCCCAAGCAGCTTGCCCATCAGGGGGTACAGGGCGATCATCACCATATCAAACAGGAACGTGGAGGACAGAGCAAATGCAATGTCCTTATCATCTGCGTCAATCACCGGCGCAATGGCGGCCACGGCGCTGCCGCCGCAGATGCCGGTACCGGCCGAGATCAGATTGCTCAGCTTCCAGTTGAGGCCAAAGAGCTTGCGGATAAAAAAGCCGCCGCCAAAGCACATGGCAAAGGTGAAGATCATCACAAAGAAGGTCATCTTGCCAACCGACATAATGGTGCTGACGGACAGCGACGCACCCAGAAGCACGATGGCTGCCTTCAGGATTCTTTTGGACGTAAACTTCAGCGCGGGCTTGATCCATGCCGGATGAAAAAAGCTGTTGATGATCGTACCCGCAAACAGGGCGATGATGGATGCACCCAGCAATCCGCCGGGAATCAGGTTTTCAAGCAGCACGGACAGGGCGGCAAGCGCAAAGCAAATGGCAACGCCCAGCACAAACAGCAGGTGATCTTTTGTCTTTGGATTCATATCGATACTCCCTTGCAATTTTCTTTCTTCACCGCAGCAGGATGCGCGCTTGTACAATCCATGCATTTCGCCGGGAAAAAACACCTTGTTCCGCAGCTCCGGTCTTGGCATCCCGGTGCGCATCCTTACCCGAACTGTGCCGCTGCCTTTCCCATTCACAACCGCACTTGTCCGCCATCGTCATACCATAAAACGAGAGTCCTGTCAACTTTGCAGGCAGGCGCACGCCCCTTGCATTTGATCCTTTTTTCGCCCTGTCTGCCTTTATTTTCCTGACATTTGTATGTTATTCGCCATTTCCCGAATTTTTTTCAAAATCCTATTGACACGCTCTCACAAGCATGCTATTATGCTATCAGTTTAGCACGCTAAATCATTAAAACAAACAAGACGCATGAAAAGGAGAACGTATCATGAAGACCATCGCCCGTATTTTTTCCCTGATCCTGTCCCTCATGTTTCTGCTGTCCGTGCCCGCCTTTGCGCAGGAGGATACCTCCCTTCAGTACATTTTGGACAAAGGCACCTTCATCGTCGGTCTGGATCCCGCCTTCCCGCCCATGGGCTTTGACGAGGACGGCGTCATCAAGGGCTACGATATCGACCTGGCAAGAGAAGTATGCGCCCGCCTGGGCGTGGAGCTGGTATGTCAGCCCATCGACTGGCTCAGCAAGGAAATGGAACTGGACTATAAGAACATCGACTGCATCTGGAACGGCCTGAGCATCAACCCCGAGCGTCAGGAAAGCATGAATCTGTCCATCCCCTACCTGGCCAACAATCAGGTCTTTGTGGTTTTGAACGAAAGCCCCATCAACACCTTTGCGGATCTGTCGGGCAAGACCGTGGGTCTGCAGGGCGCCTCCAGCGCAGAGGACGCGCTGAACGAAGCTGCCGACCTGCTCGCAACCCTTGCCGAAGTAGTGCCCGTGGATGACTACGCCATCGCCCTGATGGATCTGAACATCGGCGGTGTGGACGCCGTGCTGATGGATCAGGTGGTAGCGGAATATTACATCACCGCCAAGCAGGCCGATTACCGCATCCTGGAAGAATCCCTGGTGCCGGAAGAATACGCCATCGGCTTCCGCAAGGCGGATGAAGCGCTGTGCAGCAAGGTGGAGGAGATCCTGATGGAAATGGTGCAGGACGGCAAAATGGAGGAGATCACCACCGCCTGGTTTGGCAGCAACATTTCCATGCTGAACGCGCCTGCCCAGTAATCTCCCCAACCCCATCTCCCTCCGGAGCGCCTGAGCGCTCCGGTTTTTACCGCCTGAGGAAAGCGAGCGAATGACGATGACCTATCTTGCCGATGCAGATAAGCTTTTGCGCCTGCTGGAACAATTGTGGAAGGGCCTTGGCAATACGCTGTACCTGTTTGCCGCCACGCTGATCCTTTCCCTGCCGCTGGGATTGCTGGTGGCGCTTCTGCGCCGCAGCAGGCTGCCTTTCCTCCGTCTGCCCATCAGCTTTTACATCCTCATTATGCGCGGCACGCCCCTCATTTTGCAGATCTTCGCCGTCTATTTCACCATCCCCCTGATCCTGGGCCGTCCCTTTGACCGCATGGCTGCCACCCTCATCGCCTTTGTGCTCAATTATGCCGCCTATTTTGCCGAGATCTTCCGCGGGGGCATCGATTCCATTGCCAAGGGGCAGTGGGAGGCCGCCAAGGCGCTGGGCATGAACCGGGCGCAGGTGTTTACCAAAGTGATCCTCATGCAGGTGTTGCGCCGGGTGGTGCTGCCCGTCAGCAACGAGGTGATCACCCTGGTCAAGGATACGGCGCTGGTCACGGCGGTGGGCATTGTGGATCTGTACCGGGCGGCCAAAAACGCCACGTCCACCTCCGGTTCCCTGGAGCCGCTGTTTATCGCAGGGCTTGTGTACCTTCTGCTCAACGCCATGGTCACCGGCGTATTCTCCCGCCTGCACAAACGCAGCGCCCTGCCCTGAGCCATTCTCCATTTATTTACCGAAACTTTTCACTTATTCCGGCCCTGAGACATTGCGTCCCGGGGCTTTTTTCGGTATAATAGGATGAGGTATGTATACGTATCGAAACATGCCGAACACTTGTGATGTAAATTCCCGCCAACAGGGCAGGATTTCCCATTGAGCAGACAGAATGATGCCAGATGCGGCCCGTGACCGCATACCAAAGGAGATTGTATGCAGCAAGACCCCCGCAATTTTGCCTCCGGGCAGAGCGGCTTTGGCCAGACCCAGTGGACGGTTGTCGGCGCGCCTCAGCAAAACAGCGCGCCCAACGCGCCCCAGCCGCCCTATCCCCCGCAGGAACCCTATCAGCAGCAGGTCAATTACGGCCAGGTGCCGCCGCCCTATACGCCGCCCGCGCCCCCTCCTGCCTACGCGCCGCCCGCGCCGCCGCAGGGCCCCCGTGCCGTGCCGCCCACCGGCATGCCCCGGGCAAGAAAGCCCAGAAAGCCTGTGTGGGTCATCTTCCTGGTCGTTTTCCTGGTGGTGCTGGTGTGCGCCGGCATTGCCGTAGCCACCGTGCTTGGCCGCGGCGGTCAGGCCTACGGCTATGTGCAATTGAGTACCCTGAACGCCAGCTACAAGGGCGACGCCGTCATCGTGCGCAACGAAACCCTCTACACCCAGGAGGGCGCATCCCTCATCGAGCAGAATGTGGAGGAAGGCGCCGAGGTGGAGCGGTCGGAAACGGTGTGCGTGGTCTATACCGCAGGCTTCAATACCCGCGAGCTTACCACGCTTGAAAACTACCGCAGCCAGATCAAGGACTACCATAAAACGCTGCTGGCCTCCTCCACCACCAAGGACATGCGCCTGGACCGTCTGGAGGGCGATGTGCTCACCCAGGCCGTAGCCGCCCAGTCCCTGGTGCAGGGCGTCACCCGCGGCTCCCTGGTGGAACAGGAAAAAACGCTGAAAACCGCCATGCAGGCCCGTCAGGTATACCTCAAGCAAAAGTATCCCGACGATCAGAAGCTGAGCCGCCTGTACGACGATGAAAACACTCAGGAGCAGAAGATCTCCTCCTGGACCAAGCAGTACGCAGCCGCCTCCAACGGCATCGTCAGCTTCTATACCGACGGCTACGAAAACGTGCTCAACCTCTACAATTACGCCGATTATTCCCCCGTGCAGATCCGCGCCATGTTCAACGGCCAGACGCCGGAGGATGAAACCCGCACCAAGAACACGGTACCCGTCTACCGCCTGGTGCGTCAGGGCCAGTTCGTGGTGCTCATGCTCTGCAGCGATCCGGACTGGACGCCCGTGGAAGGCCGCAGCTACAAGCTGCGCATCGAAAACTTTGATACCACCATCGTCAACGCCACGGTGGAATCCTTCACCCGCTCGGGCGGCGAACTTCTTGTGCGCCTGGTGGTGTCCGGCGATATCAACCTGGGCAACATCATGTACACCCGCACCTGCTCGGTACAGCTGGGCGAATCGGTGGATACGCTCACCGTACCCGCCCGCGCCATCCACAGCCAGAACGGCAAAACCGGCGTGGTCATGGCCACGGAAAGCGGCTCCTACTGGACGCCCGTGTCCGTCATCACCACCGAGGGCGATTATGCCCACATCATCCCCGAAAACGCCGGCGTGCTCTATGAGGGCATTCCCGTGCTGCTGTTTTAAGGAGTGACCGAAATGGATGAAATGCTCCTGAAACAAAACGTGGACCGCATCCGGGGCGTTCTGGAAAAAGAAAGCGCGCCCTTTGGCAAAGCCCCCCGGCTCATCGCCGTGACCAAGTACCTGAGCGCAGAGGATACGTTGCTCATGCACACTGCCGGCATTACCGATATCGGCGAAAACCGGGTGCAGGTGCTCCGGGATAAGCTGCCTTTGATCGGCGGAAAATTTTCCCTGCATCTGATCGGAAGGTTGCAAAGCAACAAAGTTAAATATATAATAAAGGATGTATCTATGATCCATTCGGTGGATCATCTGTCCCTGCTGGAGGAAATCGACCGGCAGGCACAGCTCCACGAAACGCGGATGGACATCCTTTTGCAGGTCAATATTGCAGGCGAAGCGCAGAAAGGCGGCGTGGCGCCCGACGAGGTGCTGCCGCTGCTGAAAACCGCTTCCCGCCTTCCCGGCGTGCACGTACGCGGGCTCATGACCATGATGCCCCTGGGCGCGCCTGAGGACTTTATTGTGGAAAAATTCACCGCCATGCGCACCATGCTGGACCGTCTTCGCGACGAAGCCGTGGCGCATACGGATATGACCGAGCTTTCCATGGGCATGAGCCAGGATTATCATCTGGCCGCCCGCTGCGGCGCCACCATGGTGCGCGTCGGCTCGGCGCTGACCAAATAATTGCAAAAATCCAAGGAGGTGCTGACATGGCATCACTGAAAGAGTTGATCAACACCCTGAAAAATAAGGCGGAAACCATCTTCTACGATCCCAGCGACGTAAACGACGGTTACGGCTATCCCCAGCAGGATATGCAAAACGATCCCTACCAGCAGCCCTATCAGGCGCAGGACGTTTATCAGCAGCAGCCCCAGCAGGAGTTCCGTCAGGAGTCCTGGCAGCAGCCCCAGCAGGAATTCCGGCAGGCGCCCTTCCAGCAGCCTCAGCAGAATTTCCAGCAGGCCGCTTACCAGCAGCCTCAGCAGAATTTCCAACAGGCCGCTTACCAGCAGCCCCAGCAGAATTTCCAGCAGACAGCCTACCAGCAGCCCCAGCAGGAATATCAGCAGGCCGCCTATCAGCAGCCTCAGCAGAATTTCCAGCAGACAGCTTTCCAGCAGCCCCAGCAGGCCCCCGTGCAGGAGGATCCCAAGGTGGTTCCCTTCCCCAACGCCCAGCAGCCTCAGCAGGAAAATGCACCCACGGCCTGCGTGATCAACGCCCGCAACGTAAGCGAGTGCTACAGCGCCATCGTGCAGCTGCGCAGCGGCAACATGGTGGTTGTGGTGCTGGAAAATATCACCGATAATATGGAAATGCGCCACTATGTGGATATGCTTTCCGGCGCCTGCTATGCGCTGAAGGCCACCATCACCAAGCTGAGCCGTCACGGCGCTTACCTCATCGCGCCCAACCATGTGCGCGTGTGCGTGGATGCCGCCACCAACCAGTTCAACAGCCCTGCCAGCCGCATGCAGCGGCCGCAGATGCCCTTCCAGCAGCAGATGCCGCAGCAAGCCCAGCAGCCTCAGCAGCCCCTGCAGCAAAACCCCTACATGCAGCGTCCGGACAGCGTCTATCAGCGTCCCGCACGCACGAACGATGCGGAGCAGATGCCCATGTATTCCCGCCCCGTGTCCCCCGATCCCCGCATGGCCCCCCAGCAAAACCGCATGGCCTTTAACGGCCACGTGCCGGATATGCCCCTGGAAAACGCGCAGTAACCTGCTGTTTCATACGAAAGGAGTCAACCCTCATGTTTATCTTCGGTATTCTGGAATTCCTGCTTTCCCTGTACACCCTGGTTCTGCTGATCAACTTCCTGCTTCCCCTGTGCTTTGACACCCAGAAGCCCTGGATGGCCACCATCGCCAAGATCAGCGAGCCTGCCGTGCAGATTGGCCGCACCGTGGCTGCCAAGGTGCTCCCCGCCCGCGAATACAAGGTGGATATGGGCGCGCTGATGGGCTGCGCCGTGTGCTTCCTTATTTCTCTGGTTCTGGGCTGGCTGTTCTAAGCCTTCCTGTGCAGAAAGGAGTTTTCACCATGGCCATCACCGTTCAAGCCATCGAAAGCAAAGAATTCAAAATCAAGCGTCTCAACGGCTATGACCCTGAGGACGTGGATCTTTTCCTGGATGAGATCTGCGATCATATCATTGCCATGCAGGAGGAAATGGACCGCCTGCGCACGCAGCTGAGCGTGCAGCAGATGGCCGCGCCCGTGGTGCCCGCTCCCTACTACGCCCAGCAGGAAAGCGTGCCCGTGCCTCCTCCCTTTGTGGAAGAAAAGAAACCCGAAACCGATCCTTCCGACGCTGCGCAGAAGCTGCTCATCCGCGCCCAGAAGGTGTACGATGAAACGGTGGCCGACGCCAAGCGTGAAGCCGAAAGGATCCTCAGCGGCGCCCGCAGCAGCAGCGATCTTGCTGATATGACGGCTGAAAAGGCCGCCCTGCAGGAGGAGATTGACATGCTCCGTGCCGCCGCGCGCGACTACCGTAGCCGTTTCCTGCGTCTGGTGGAGGATCAGCGCCATGTGCTGAGCTCCGAAAAAGCGCTCTTTGACGAAGAATAATTCCGAAAGAAGGATTGTTCCATGCTATACGGCGCCATTGAAGCCGGCGGCACCAAAATGGTGCTGGCCATCGGCGATGAAAACTGCAACATCGTAGAGCAGATCAGCCTGCCCACGCTTACCCCCGATGTGACCATGCCGCTGATGATCGATTTCTTCCAGGGCAAGGGCATCCAGGCGCTGGGCGTAGGTTCCTTTGGTCCTCTGGATCTGAACCCCGATTCTGCCACCTACGGCTACATCACCTCTACCCCCAAGCTGCCCTGGCGCAACTATCCGCTGATTCCCGAACTGGAAAAGGCGCTGGGCGTCAAGTGCGTGCTGGATACGGACGTGAACGCCGCTGCCCTGTGCGAAGCCAAAATGGGCGCCGCCAAGGGCTTGAAGAATTGTGTGTATCTGACCATCGGCACCGGCATCGGCGCCGGCGTGTATTGCGAAGGGCATCTGGTGCACGGCGGTCTCCATCCCGAATGGGGCCATATGCCGCTGCAGCGCCATCCCTCCGATCCCATGGAAAAGGGCTTCTGCCCCTACCATGACGCCTGCCTGGAAGGCCTGGCCGCCGGCCCCGCCATTGAAAAACGCTGGGGCGTGTCCGCCAAGGAGCTGGCGCCCGATCATCCCGCCTGGGAACTGGAAGCCCATTACCTGGCTCAGGTCTGCGCCATCGCGCTGACCACGCTGGCCACGGAAAAGATCATTCTGGGCGGCGGCGTGATGAGCCAGACGCACCTGTTCCCCATGGTGCGCAAGAAAACGGCGGAGCTGCTCAACGGCTATCTCCAGTCCCCCAACGCTCTGAACCTGGACGATACCATCGTGCCTCCCCAGTGCTTCCCCGTCAGCGGCCTCATCGGCTCCCTGCTTCTGGCTATGGAATAAACTCTTTAACGTATCTTATTAAACAGGCTTGGCACTTTGTATGCCAAGCCTGTTTTATTAGTCGCTATCTTTCATTAATCGACCACTACGCACTAGCTTTCCCAAGAATTCATTGGGATTATTGCGCCAATAATCATAATCACAAACAAGAATCAACCTTTTTTTGACTCGACTAACGGCTGTATTCATCACCTGCTTTCCCTTACTCTTTGGAATAAGTGAAGATGTAAACCATTTTCCTTTCCCACCTGGATCAGATACACTCAATATAACCGTGTCCCACTCTCTTCCCTGTGATCCATGGACGGTAATCACATTATCCATATCAAAATCCAGTCTTTTGTCCTTTATTTTTTTCTTTATCAAATCTCTTTGCTTAGTATAGGGAGTGATAACGCCTACTGTATCACTATTGCCAATTTTCTGAAGCAAGGAAACAATACAATCTGCTTCAGCCGAATTTCTCCTATCATCTTCTTTCTTTTCACCATCCCGGATGACATGCTTTACACATATATCCGTTTCAATCATTTTATTTCCTTCTAATCCCTCAATATACACATCCTCTTCAAGAATGCCCGCTAGCGTTTCACCAAACCGATGCGTTTTTCGCAAACTTTTCCTCACCATTTGCGAAAACTCATACTCTTTCTGGTTCTTGTAAGTATTAAACACTTCTTCTAACGAGGCATTCCTTTCTTTATACGAGCTTCACTCTCCTGTAGTTCCCTCATCCTCTTATTAAGGTTGCTTTTTTGTTCTTCAAGCCGTGTTTTTTTCATTTGTATGCGTCTTTCATTCTTTACATGCGCTTCTATTACTTCATACAGCTCTTGGATTTTCCGTTTTCTAGCCCACCTAAATAAGCCGGTCTCCTCCTTTTCCTTTTTTCTAACAGCTACGCTCAACTTATCCTTATTCTTTCTTTCTTCTTCTTCTAAAACTTTATACTCACGTTCTTGAACCCACATTCTTCCTTTGTTAACTGCAATCTCGTTATCAATCTCCTCAAGATGCTTTTCATTCTTCTCCATTTGAGTTATTGCGATTGGATACACTACCTTACACTCCGCTAGTTTTTCACAGAATCGCAGATAAGCAACATATCTAGGAAGTCTATCAATCTGACAATCAATTTGTTCTATATCTAATTTAACTCTTTCGATTTCTTTCAACAGTGCAACTATTCTTTTTTCTCTTTGTGAATCTTCACAGATCTCTCCATATTCTTCAAAAAACTGCTTTGTCGGAATACCCATCCTCAACGCGATTTTTTTCCATTCCTCACCCGTAGCTTCAAAAAAGCCAAAGATTCCCCTGAGCGTTTGCTCTAGAGCGTTATTCGTTGGCGCGGTAATGAGTACTTTTTTCTTTGCCTTGACATATCTTAAAACACTTTGAGCCAAAACATAACTGGTTTTTCCTGTCCCAGGAGCTCCCCATATATACGTAAATGGCTCTTCCCCTATCGCTTCAATCGCATCCTTTTGATCCACGGATAACAAATCATAAACTTCCTCATCTATTTTTGAACTATTAGGTATTACATAGTCCGGAATCTTAACCAATTCTCCATATTGTTTATACCATTCCCCCACACGCCTTACCAAAAACTTTAAATCACTTACCAGTTTTACATCATGTGGCCTAGCTTGATTCAAACGTGCATAAGCTTCATCAGTTAAAGCCCTCACTTCAATACATCGTAATCCTTCGTCAACTTCACCAAAGCAAATATCCTCTTCATAATAGTCCAAATCATTGATCCTTACAAAACTATAGTCAAAATGTGAAACACGACCTTCTAAGTACAACAAAAACACCTTTCCATCTTTTTCAATACGACGAATCGTGTTCTCAACTAAACCTTTATTGTTTTTTCTCAAAAACTCTAAATACCGTTCCACGCTATCGATAGCATATCTTTGACAATCCATAGGAGCCCCCGTAATAAGTTTTTCTTATATACAAAATTGGCTGATTATTCTAATTTTCCTGCAACAAAAAGCGGAAGCCTTGCGGCTTCCGCTTTTTTTACCTATTTGTCCTTTATGCCTTGAGCTTTTCGGTGATGGCGGCGAAGGCGTTCTGCCAGTCCTTGAGGAGCTGGTCCGCTTCTTCGGGGCTGTCGCCGCGCACGGCATGGTAGATCTTCAGCTTGGGCTCGGTGCCGCTGGGACGGACCACGGCGGTCACGCGTTCGCCAAAGTAGAACTTGAGCACGTTGGACTTGGGCAGCGTCATGGTGACGGCTTCGCCCGTTTCCACGTTCAGATCCTGATGGGTCAGGTAATCCTGCACACGCTTGAGAGGCAGATCCATCACGCACTTGGGAGGATCATTGCGCAGCGCGTCCATGATGGCGGCCATCTTCTTCATGCCGTCCTGACCGGGCAGGCTGTGGTTTTCCAGACCGTTTCGGAAGGCGCCGTACTTCTTTTCGCACTCGCGCAGCGCATCGGCCAGCGTCATGCCCTTGGCCTTGTAGTAGGCGGTCATGCGGCAGATCACCAGAGAAGCGTTCACGCCGTCCTTATCGCGCACGGAAGTGCCGGTCAGGTAGCCGTAGCTCTCTTCGTAGCCCATCAGATAGCTTTCGGGACGGCCTTCGCTCTCCAGCAGACCCATCTGTTCGCCGATGTACTTGAAGCCGGTGAGCACGTCGCGCATTTCCACACCGTAGGCTTCCGCCACACGGCGGGCCATATCGGTGGTCACGATGGTCTTCACGGCCACGGGAGTCTTGGGCATGGTGCCTTCGGCCACGCGCTTCTGGCAGATGTAGTCCAGCATCAGCACGCCCATTTCGTTACCGGAAATCAGGCGCTGGCTTTCGCCATCCCACACGGCGGTACCCACGCGGTCGCAGTCGGGGTCGGTGGCCAGCAGCAGATCGGCGCCCTTTTCCTTCATCAGTTCCAGGCCCAGCTGCAGCGCTTCCTTGATTTCGGGGTTGGGATAGGGGCAGGTGGCGAAGGTGGGATCGGGCTTTTCCTGCTGAGGCACGATGGTCACGTCGGAGAAGCCGTTCATGGCCAGGATGCGGGTCACAGGCATACGGCCGGTGCCGTTGAGGGGGGTGTAGACGATCTTCAGGTTGGCGGCTTCCTTTTCGCAGCCGGGAGCCAGCTGGCTCACCATGGCCAGGTACTTGTCGATGAGCGCATCGGGGATGTACTCGATACGGCCGTCCTTCAGGCACTCGTCAAAGTCGGCCTTGCCGCTGTCAAAATAGCCCTGGGTGGCGATGGCAGCTTCCACGGCATGGGCGTCGTCATCCGTCATCTGGCAGCCGTCGGGGCCGTAGACCTTATAGCCGTTGTAGATGGCGGGGTTATGGCTGGCAGTCACCACGATGCCGCCGTCGCAGTGCAGTTCGCGCACGGCGTAGGACAGCATGGGGGTGGGCATCAGTTCGCTGTAGATATGCACCTTCACACCGGCGCCGGCCAGGATGCAGGCGGCTTCGCGGGCAAACAGGTCGCTGTTCTTGCGGTTGTCATGGCCGATGGCCACCACGGGATGCTCATACTTTTCCACCAGATACTTGGCCAGACCGCGGGTGGCACGGCCAACGGTGTACACGTTCATGCGGTTGCTGCCTGCGCCGATCACGCCGCGCAGACCGCCGGTACCAAAGGCCAGTTCGCTGTAAAAGCGATCCTCAATGGCATTTTCGTCATTGCGGATGCTCTCCAGTTCCTGCTTCACTTCCGGATCGCTGACGTTTGCCAGCCAGCGCTCGTATTGCTGATTCATGATGACATGCTCCCTTTCATATTCAAATTATCGATATTGGCAATATTCGCCAAATCATTTCTTTTTCCTGCTCCGCATTTTTTCAAAATAACGGATGATGGGTTTTTCAAACCCGTAGGTCAGTATCGCGCCCAGCAAAATGGGCAGGAGAAAGCTGCACAGCGTAAACACGGGCTGCCAGGGCCACTCGCTGTCCCGGTTGGGCGTCTCGCTGACAGAGGGGATCAGCCGCCGCTCCCTGATCTGCACGCACAGCACCTGATGGTACATATAAAACTGGAAGGAGATGGCAGAGAGAAACCGCATCACCCGATTGCCCAGCACAAATCTGACGCCTGCGGATGCAAAGCAGGCCGATATCATCAGCACCAGCAGGCACAAAGCCAGCGGGAAGCGGTGGGCCATCTGCCCCAGGCGGATACCCTCCTGACCGCTAGAGGAGGCCTGCGCCTTTGCGATGTACACAAGCAGTATCACGCACAAAAGACAGATCAAAGAAAACAGCCGCTTTTCCTTTTTACCGCTTTGAAGCAGTTTTCCCCGCAGTGCCACAAAGGCGTCCGCGCCGATGAAGCCCAGGGCGTACACGTCCAGAAACGCGGGCAGCTGGTTAAACCACATGCGGGTATCCGTAAGCGTGCTCACATAGGCACGGAACACAAACGCACAGGTCATCATGCCCAGCGCCGTCAGCATGGGCTTCTTTTTGTAGCACCTTCCCAGCAGCGGGAAGAGCAGATAGAACCACCATTCCACGCCCACCGTCCACAGTCCGCCGTTAATGGGACTGCCGTAGTAGGTATCGTAGAAAAAAGTGTGGGTAAACGTCAGATGGGTGACCAGATCCTTGGCCATGTACGCGCCGTTGCCGTTATATTTTTCAACAGCCAGAAAGAAAAACAGGATCACATTCAGCGCATAGGAGGGCCAGATACGCAAAAAGCGCTTGAGCAAAAACGGCCCGACGGGCGGCATCTTGCCCATTTCCGCTCTGGCGTAGGGCAGATAGAGCAGAAACCCGCTGAGCAGGATCAGCCCATCCACCCAGATATAGCCCGACCGCAGCAGAAAATCCAGGCTGTAGCGCTGCCCAAACAGCGTAAAATGGGGCGTCAGCCAGCTTTGCTGCCAGATATGGAACGCGCCCACCAGCAGCACCAGCACGGCGCGCACGCCGTCCAGCACGTCGATATACCTGTCGCCCACCGGTTGATTGTACTTTTCAAACGGGGCAGGTTTCTTGAGCGTTATACTCTGCATTGGTTACTCCGCAGGACTCATGCGATAGATGAGGTTCTTCTGTTCATTCTTCAGATCCAGCACGTCCTCCTTGCACTTGAGGATGTTGAACACATATTCCATATCCTCAAATTCCGCCGTATCGCCCAGGAAAATGGCGTACTGCGTGGCGTAGAAGCAGTATTCATCGCCGTCCACCGTGCAGGTGCCGTCCCGGCGGAAGCTCATTTGGGCGCCCTTGCTGCTCACCCAGTCGCCCAGCAGCCTGTAGCAGGTGCGCGTCAGCTTTTTGGTGCTCACGTCGCCGTAATCGGGGATCTGCTCATAATAGGGCAGCGCCTGGTAGGGATACTTATCCTTATAAAGCATTTCGGCGTACTCGTATACGGATTCCTGATAGATATCCTCCAGCTCCTCAAACTTTTCGGGCAGGTAGGAAAGATCCAGACTGCCGATGGCGTCGATCACGCCCTTGTAATCCTTTTCCGCATAGGCGTTGGCGGCGCTTTCGTAAGAATCCAGGTAGTAGGCGTCAAAGCATTCCTCGGCGCGCACTTTGGCGTCCTGATAATCGCCGGCCTTGGCAAATTCCTCCGCCGCGCGGGCATACTGCCCGGAAGCGAGCATCTCCTCGCCCAGCGCATATACCGTCTGCTGATACAGCTCGCGGGCATTCATATAATCGGTGATGTTGAGCAGGTATTGGGCGGCCTGTTCGGTTTCGCCGTCCTCCAGCGCACTCAGCGCCAGCGTATACATGCATTCATCGTAATGAGCGGTGGAATCCTCATAATTCCAGATCAGGGCAAACACCTCCGCGGCGCCTGCCACATCGCCCTTCACCTTCAGATCCAGCGCCATCTGGTACCGGGCCTTTACTAAAAGCTCCTGGGTATCCTCGTATTCCAGGGTCATTTCAAACAGCCGGATAGCGTCTGCATACAGCCCTTCATTCAGCTTGGCGGAGGCTTTCCGGTAACGGGCGGAGGTCAGCTGATCTTTGCTGTCGCTGTACTCGCCAAGCGCCTCAAAGGCACTGATGGCGCCGTCGTAATCCCCAGCCTCAAAGAGCGCCGCAGCCTGACGGTAGCGCAACTGCTGGATAAACTCGGGCACGTCCTTATAATCGGCAATCTGGTTGAAGCAATCAAGCGCCGCCTCCAGATCATCCTGCGCAGAGAGCGCAGCGCCCTTTTCGTAGAGGCAATCCTTGCGGGCAGCGATGGCGTCCTCCATCTCCGGCACCTGATCAAAGAAGGAAAGCGCCTCGTCATATTCGCCCATTTCCATGGCGTTCATGCCCTGCTGGTAGATACATTTCTGCCACATCTCTCCGGCGTCGGCATAGCTCATCACCTTGGCAAACATCTCGGCTGCCGCAGCATAAGCGCCGCTTTCCATCATGGCCACAGCGGGCTCATACAGGCACTGATAGGCACGGCGCAGCGAATCGGAATAATCCTCGCACAGGAGGAAATAATCCGCCGCCAGTTCGTATTCCTGCTGATTAAAATACTGATCGCCCGCCATGTAATAGGCCACCTTGATCTGGTAGGCGCTGTCGCGGTAGTCCATGATGCCCTCAAAAGCGGCAATGGCCTTGAGTGCGTCGCCCTGGTTGAGCAATTGCAGCGCAGGCTGGTACAGGCATTCCATGGCCATTTCATCCGCATTTCGGTATCCGGAAAGCGCCAGATACTGGCTGCGGGCACTTTCATAATCGCCCTGGGTGAAAGCGTCCTCCGCCTTGGCATAGCGGCAGATGAGCAGCTTATCCGCGCTGTCCTGATAGCTTTCCACCTGGGTGTACATGTCGATGGCCTTGTCCCACTGGGAGGCGGCCAGATATTTTTCCGCCTGGATGTAGCGGGCTTCTTTTGCCTTGTCCGCGCTGTCCTTATAATCGCCCAGCGCATCAAAGCCCTGCTGCGCCACCTGCAAAGAGGTATAGGTGCCGCCGTTCAGCGACGCCACGGCGCTCTGATAATCGCACTCCACCGCCATATCTGCACTGTCGCGGTAGCTTTCCAGCGCCAGGAACTGGGATTTGGCCGTGGCATACTGCCCGTTTTCCAGCGAGCGGGTGGCCACTGTATAGCGGTAATAGGGGATGCCGTGGAACACCGTGCCGTACGCAAGGGCCGCCAGGAGCACAGCGCTTACCGCGGAGGTGATGATCATCCTGCGGCGCTTTTTGCGGCGGCGCTTTTCCTCCTCCATGCGCTTCTGGTTTTCGGCAGCCTCCTGACGGGCGCGGCGTTCTTCTTCCTCCGCCTCGTTTTCACGCTTGAAGATGATTTTTTCCACTGCGGCCTGATTGAGCTTGGTAAACACGTCGTGCTTATCCCTGCCGCAGCGGCGGCAGCTTTCGTCCTGAGCGCCGTTGGGACGGGCGCACACGCAGACCCACACGCCGCCCTGATCGGAGGGGAAGCATACCGCATCGCCGCCGGCCAGTTCTTTCAGCACCTGCAGACGCTTGCCCTGCTGATGCACGGGCGGCACAAAGGAGCGGCTCTCGTTCATCCCGCGGCGCCACAGACCGCCGTCCTCAAACCACACCTTGTCAATGAGCACCTCAATGTCCATGGCCAGTGCGGCGTCCTCTGCCGACACCTCGGTTTCAAACACATGGCGCGTGGGCACGGCGTCCATCCGCACCCGCTCCACATGGCGCGCGAACTGCACGCCCATATCGTCATAGCACAAAATGCACACCTGTACGGACGTGACCGCCTTTTCGGACAGGTTGAACATCTGCATGCTGCAAACAGGATATTCAGGCGTGGGAATGCGGCAATTCCACAATTCCACGGGACAGGTCAAATCAACGCGCATGTCCTCTCCTCCAAGCATCAAAAGGTATCGAAGGGCAAATTATTGTGCATCCAGCACGGCCAGCATGAAGCCGGACAGCGTCATATCCGTGCAGTTGAGATAGAGCGCCACGGTGCAATCCGGCGCAGGAGCCAGATAGGTCAGATACGCGCCGCTGTCTTCATAGCGCACTTCGCCGTAGGGCGCAGCGCCGTTTTCGCCGTAGAGCACGGTGGCACTGCCGTCAAAGCCGCCTTCGCCGTGGCGGAAGCGCAGCATCAGGGAAGTGACGCTGTCGCCCACGCGCACGCCGCGGGGGCCTTCCATGAGGGGCGTCAGCACGTGCAGGTTTTCAACGCCCAGCAGATTTTTGTTTTCGTCATAGCGCAGGGAAAGCTCAATGCCGTCCCAGGCGCAGATGCGGATGTAGGTACCGTCCTCATCCTTCAGGTACTGATCCTCCCTGGGCGCGCCGAAGCGCTCGCTGAGTTCCTCCTCGGTCAGGGACAAAAAGTCCACGCCGGAGAAGAACAGATCCTCCCGCGCAAACATATCCAGCACGCTGCCGTCCTCGCTGACGGGATAATGGCGGTAGTCCATTTCCTCCTGCAGGAGGGCAAAATATGCCAGCTCGCTCTCGGCATTTTCCACGCCGTGAGCGCCGCTTACCGTCACATAGGTCAGATAATTCTCGGCAAAATGGTACGTAACCTCTGCGCGGACGGTTTCGCCGCCCACCGTTTCATAGGCATAATAGGTGACCGTTTCCACCTTCTGGCCGTCGCGGGAGGCCACGCCTACAAAGGCGCTGCCGGGCAATTCGCCCATCATCATGACCACGGCTTCTTCATAGGTGCCGTACAGATTTTCGTTGGCGCAGGGATAGGCCGCCAGCACATTTTCCAGCGTGGCGCCCTGCGTTTCCTCGCTCTCCTGCACAGCCGCGCTGAGCTGGCGCAGATCTTCCCTGTCCCGGTTCAGCTGCGCGCCCACCACGGCGCTGTCCTCCCGCAGGGCGTCATCGGCCAGATGCAGCACGCCGCCTGCAAAGGCCGCGCTGTAGCCGCCGTTTTCATCGGGCACCACAGTCAGGGCGCCGTCTTCCAGGGCTTCCTTGCGCATCTCTTCCAGGAACGCGTTCACCTCGTCCACCGTCAGCGGCGCCATCTCTTCACCGGCTGCGGAAAACAGGGGCATGGCAAGACACATAACCAACACAAAAATCATCAATCTTTTCACAAAAAGCTCCTTTCAGGCCCGTGGCCTTCCACAAAAATCACAGGGGATGCACGCCGGTGCAATCCACCAGGTCATATAAAAGACGTGCCTTGCCGCAGGGCACGGCGCTGAAGGTAAGCGCGGAGAGAATCCGCTCTCCCGTCTCCTTTGCGCTTTCCATGCTGCGTGCATGCAGCGTACAGATATTTTCGCCCTTGCGCACAAAATCGCCAATGCGCTTTTCCATCACAAAGCCCACCGCAGGATCGATCTCGTCCTCCTTGCGGATACGGCCCGCGCCCATCAGCTGCGCCGCACGGCCCAGCGCCGTGCAATCCGTGGCGGAAAGATATCCGTCTTCAGGCGCTGCGAGGGGTACAATACAGGGCGCCTGAGGGAGCAGACCAACGTCGTCGCACACCCTATCATCGCCGCCCTGAGCGCGGATCATTTCCTTGAGCTTTGCAAGGCCGCGGCCCTCCCGCAGGGCGGAAAGCAGCATGGCTTTGGCTTCCTCCAGCGTTTGAGCCTGACCGCCGCCCAGCAGCATATGCGCGCCCAGATATACCGCCACATAACACAGGGGATGGTTTTCATCCACACGCCCGGCAAGCACGTCGATGGCTTCCTTTACTTCCAGCGCATTGCCCACATGGGAGCCCAGAGGCTCCTGCATGCCGCTGACCACAGCCGTCACATACCGTCCCGCCAGCGTACCGATATCCACCATGGCCTTTGCCAGGCGGATGGAATCCTCCTCCGTATTCATCAGCGCGCCGCTGCCCGTCTTTACGTCCAGCACGATGGCTCTGGCGCCGGAGGCAAACTTCTTGCTCAGCACGGAGGAGGCGATCAGGGGGATGGAATCCACCGTAGCCGTCACATCCCGAAGGGCGTAGAGCCTTTTATCCGCAGGCGCCAGTTCGGCGCTCTGCCCAACCACCGCGCAGCCGATGCGGCGGACGATATCCACAAACTCACTTTCCGGCAGCGTCACCCGCATGCCGGGAATGGCTTCCATCTTATCCACCGTGCCGCCGGTGTGGCCAAGGCCTCTGCCGCTCATCTTGAGCACCTTGCCGCCGCAGGCTGCCACCAGAGGTGCCAGCACCAGCGTGGTGGTATCGCCCACGCCGCCTGTGGAATGCTTATCCACCGGCACGCCGCCCACGTCCGGCTGAAGCATATTGCCGCTTTGTGCCATGGCCATGGTCAGATGCGCCGTTTCCTCGGCGTTCATGCCGTTCAGACGGATGGCCATCAACAGCGCGGACAATTGATAATCCGGCACGCTGCCCGTTGCCGCGCCATCGGCAAACATGCGGATCTGCTCTGCGCTCAGCGCGCGGCCCCGCTTTTTATCTTCAATGATCGACAGAAAATCCATACGTTTAACCTTTCTGTGCAATCCAAATATTTGCATACACCTATGCATTATTTAGTATAACACATTTATATCTCTGAGTAAAGAAAAGGCATGTAAAAAACGTATGACATCATCCTCCATCATACGAAAAAACCGCACGGAAAACCGTGCGGTTTCAAAATGCAGAGGTTATTCTGCCACAGCGCCCTCAAAGGCTTCCAGAAAATCCGGGCAGGCCCAGGTGCCGCAGCCGATGAGCTTTTCGCCACTGACAAAGAGCTGCATCGTCAATCCGTTGTTCAGGTAAATGAGCAGGCTCTGATCCGTTTCGCCACCGCCTGCACGCTGATACACGGCGTTTTGGTACAGCACGTTCATCAGCTCTGCCGCCTTGCCGCTGTCGCGGATGCTGCCCACCCCGGAAAGCTCCAGGGCGATCACATTGCCGGCCTTCAGCGTATCCTGCAGGCTCTCGCCGCCCACAACGGCATGATCCGCATAGCCCACGCGCTGGAACACCCGCAAGCTGCCGTCCACATAGGCGCACACCATGGCGCCGTTCATGCCGTTTACGGCATAGACGCTTTCACCCTCGGGCACCAGGTTGGAAACCAGTGCATCGGGAGAAGCAAGAGAAGGCTCCTGGGTAAACGCCGAAACCTGGCCCAATTCCTCGCCCTTCAGGCTGCCGGACACATTGCCGGGCGTCGACAGCAGACGGTAGTAGCGGCCATCCACCCCGATCAGGGGGAAATTGGCGCCGCCTCTTGCCCAGATGCTGCGGAAATCCGGCACATCGGATGTTGTGATGGCGATGGAGCCCTGGGGCACGTCCAGCAGCGCGCTGATCTCCACCGGCTGAGCTCCGTCCTCGCCGGCGGCCTGAGCAGTCAGGGGATCCACCTGCCCTGCATCCATTGCACGCAGTGCAGGAATGCCGGCCCCAAGCCCGATGCACAAAACCAGCGCCAGCGCCACCACGGGCATCAGCCGTCCAAGCATCTTTTTGCGCCCGTTCATGCGGTCGCGCGCCGCGTTGCGGATTCGGTATTGAAGCTGCGCCGATGCATCCACGCCCATATTCTCTGCGATGGACGGCAGTTCGCGCAGCCTGTCTTCAACTTTCTTCACCGCAATTCACTCCCCTTCAACAACTCTTCCAGCTTTTTACGGCCCCGGGAAAGACGGCTGGAAATCGTCCCTTCCGGCACAGAGAGCATCTGCGCCATTTCCGCGATGCCATAGCCCTGATAGTAATGCAGCAAAATCACGTCTCTGAAGTCCGCAGGCAGACGGTGAATGGCCTGGAGCAGCTCCTGTTTTTCCAGCCGCTCATCCATATCCCCGTACACGCCGGTCAATTCCATAGCCGGGCTGCCCAGCACCACACGGCGCACCCATGCGTTGCGCCAGGTATCGCGGCACTTGTTCAAAGCCACCTTCAGCAGCCATGCCTTTTCCCTGCCCGGCAGCAGTTCAGGCGAAGTGGTCAGGAGCTTGATAAATACCTCCTGCGTCACATCCTCCGCCTGCTGGCGGTCGCCCAGATAAAAGTAGCTGACGCGCAGCACGTCGTTGGCATACTTGGCATACAGCTCTTCAAACAGTCTTTCATCCATGGGCGCTGCCGCTTTCCGTGTCTGTTCACTCATATAACGGCATACCTTTCCACATTCTTGCATCGTCTTGCAAAAAACGGAAAACTTTTTCCTTGGAACGGAAAAGCTTTTTTCTGCGCACGTGAGGCACGCAGATCCTTCAAATTATTATAGCCCCGGATATTTGCATCGTCAAGCCGCAGACATTTTCCCGGAAAGAATTTACATGTCCAGCTGCATTTTTACATTTCATCCTCATCCGGAATGCCGCAAAGCGCCTGTTTGCACACCGGATAACTGTAGCCGCGCCTGAGCAGCGACTGCAGCGCATGCGGCACGTCCTTGCCCTGCCGCAGCAGCTTCTGCGCCCATTTCCGGGCCGACTTTATCTCATCCTCCTGAGAAAAATCCTCCAGCGCACGCTGGGCCGTATCCTCGCTGACGCCCTTTTGCTTCATCTCCATGGCGATCATCCTGCGCCCCTTGCTCTTTGCCCGGTGGCGCACCCATTGCTCTGCAAACCTTTCGTCGCTGATCAGCTCGGATGCGGTCATCATGTCCATCACCTTGGCGATGATGCTTTCCGGGTATGCGCTCCTGCGCAGCGCGGCAGCCACCTCCTTTTCGGTATGCTCCCGCATGGCCTGCAGTTTGACCGCCCGATCCAGTGCAAAGGGCAGCGCCCGGCTGCGGACAAAGGCCAGATATTCCTCGCTGTCCACCATACGACCTGCGCGCAGCGGCCTCTCGGACAGAAACACGGAGGGAAAGCGGAATTCCTCGCCGGATACCAGCTTCACATGGCATACGCCGTGCAGCCTTTTGATGGCGGCAATTTCGCCTGTCATGCGCCCTTCCCTCCGATCAGCAGACGGATCAGATCCCGGTTCAGATCCGCCAGCACAAATTTTCTTGCCACCGACGCGCCGCCGGTGAGCAGGGCAAAGCCCTTTTGTTTGATCGGGTCAAAGAACACGCCGTTGACCGCGCCGTACGCCAGACCCTGATGGCCGTAGACGATGTTTTGATTGATCGTTTCGTCCCGGATGATGAACATACCCAGCCCCTCTGTGATCCGAGGATCCCGCTGCCCAAAGGGAATGTGCTCCTCGCGCAGCGCCTCATACCCCTGCATGGCCATGCGGCCGATGGCCGCCAGATCCCGGCAGCGGATGCACAGATTGCCGTGTCCCAGTGCGTAATGGTGCATGGGATCGGGCGTCAAATCCGCCTTTTTGCGTGCACGGAGCGCGGCAGCATTGTACTCTGTCCGTCTTCTCAGCACGTCGCCGGCGTCGGAAAGCACGCAGTCATCCGGCAGATTCTGCGGATAAAAGGAGCCCTCGATGCCGGGAAACATTTCATGGAACAATACGTCCAGATGCTTGCCCGACGCGCCCTCCAGCACAGCGCCCAGCACGCCGGCGCCAAAGTTGGAGTAAGCAAACACGCTGCCCGGACCGTTTACGGAAAATACCGGCTCCTTAAGCAGCCGGTCAAGCGCCGTACCGTCCCTGGCTGCCTGCCAGAAGGCGGGAGCATCGACGAGGGAGGAAGTATGGCTCAAAAGCATCCTGGGCGTAATGATCTTGTCCGGATACCCGGGATTGCGCAGCCTGACGCCAAGATAAGCGCCTGCATCCTCATCCAGGGACAGCTTCCCCTCCTCCGCCAGCCGAAGCGCCATCATGGCGCAGATCATTTTGGCAACCGACGCCGTCCGGAAAAAGGTATCTTCCCCGACAGGCTGATACTTCTGCGCCTGCCCGACCGTCAGGCACGGTCCCACGCCCTGTGCATCAAACAGGCATACCGCGCCCCCTGCCACCCGGTGACGGGCCAGGATACGGGAAATGCCGTCCTGCCCGTATTTCTTCCCGGGCAGCAGCGCAACAAGACGCCTGTACACTTGGTAATACCGCATTTTTTCTCCTGAAAAGGGGCGGTTCAAACCGCCCCCTGCTGATCTTTTTTGTTGTGATGGCAGTACCGGCAAAGCAGCCAGATCCCGCCCAGCAGCACCAGCGCAACAGACAGGCACTGGCTCACCCGGAACGGGCCCCACATCAGGCTGTCGGTGCGCAGCCCTTCGATGACGGCGCGGCCAAGGCCGTACCACACCAGATACCCCAGGAACAGATCGCCGGGATGGCGCACCTTTTTGCGCAGGCTGTGCAGCAGAAGGAAGCCGCAAAAATCCCACATGGATTCGTAGAAGAAGGTGGCCATGTGCCATGCGCCGTCGATGTTCACCGCCGCGGGGAAAAACTGCCACGCAGGATCGGTGATCAACCGTCCGTAGGCTTCGCCATTGACAAAATTACCCCATCTGCCGATGGCCTGGCCCAGAATCAGCGCCGGCGCCACCAGATCGGCAATCTTGCCCAGGGGGATTTTCTTATGTCTGGAAAGCACCCAGGCCGCAACAGCGC
Source organism: Clostridiales bacterium (assembly GCA_015056175.1). Lineage (GTDB taxonomy): Bacteria > Bacillota > Clostridia > Christensenellales > Aristaeellaceae > SVGT01. Next base: position 100,512 of record SVGT01000001.1, read on the forward strand.
CGCCGATCACGCCGCCGTAGATGGCCATGCCGCCCTCCCACACCTTGATGATGGAGGCGGGGTTCTGCGCGTAATAATCCCAGTTGAAAACCACGTAATACAGCCGTGCGCCAATCAGTGCGCAGGGCACCAGCCACAGGGCAAAATCCACCGTGGTATCCTTGGGGAGGCCCAGCCTTTTTTCCTGCGCCGTGCAGTAGAGAATGGCCAGCACCAGCGCCACGGCAATCAGCAGCCCGTAAATGGGAATGACGCCAAACAGTGTCCGTTCCATAGTGCTCCTTTGGGATGGGGATTATTTCTGCTCGTTTTCGATCTTTTCCAGCCACTCGCGGATGGGCAGCTGCTGGGGGCAGGCCGTTTCGCAGGCGCCGCAGCCAATGCACAGGCTGCCGTCCTCGCCCTTTTCCTTCATGGCGGCATAGCGCTGCTTGAAGGCTTCGGGATGGTCAAACATGCGGGCGTTATTGTAGGCGCCGAAGATATTGGGGATCTTCACGCCCTGGGGGCAGGGCTGGCAGTACTGGCAGGCGGTGCAGCCGATGGGCTGACGAGCCAGATACTTGTGCTTGAGCGCCTTGGCAAAGGCACGGTCTTCTTCCGTCATGCCACCCACCTTCAGATCGTCAAAGATCCTCAGGTTGTCTTCCAGCTGTTCCTCCGTGCTCATGCCGGACAGGATGGTGGCTACTTCCGGATAATCCGCGATGTAGCGGAAGGCCCAGTCCACAGCCGTACGCTTGGGTTCATGGGTGTTGATCAATTCCTGCACGTCGGCAGGGGGATTGGCCAGCGCGCCTCCGCGGAGGGGCTCCATGACCACGATGGACACACCCTGACGGCCCGCTTCGCGCAGACCCTCTTCGGTGGCCTGGTTTTCATCATCCAGGTAGTTATGCTGGATCTGGGCCATTTCCCACTTATCCCAGTCGTTGAGGATATGGAGGAAAGCAGCCTTATCATCGTGGAAGGAGAAGCCGGTGTGGCGGATGCGGCCGTCCTTCAGCGCCTGCTCCAGGAAGGGCTTGTAATGGAACGCGCTCATCTTTTCATAGGCGTCGCGGTTGAGCGCATGCAGGATGTAGAAATCCAGATAAGGCACGTCCAGCTTTTTGAGCTGCTCGTCCAGCAGACGGTTCATGTCCTTTTCTTCATTCACGCACCAGTGGGGCAGCTTGGTGGTCAGCGTCACCTTTTCGCGGTAGCCGTCCTTGAGGGCAAGGCCGGTCACGATTTCGCTCTCGCCGGCATGGTAGCCATAGGCGGTGTCCACATAGGTGATGCCGCCGTCGATGCCCTTGCGGATCAGAGCGATGGCGCGCTCACGGTCGATCTTGTTGTCGTCGCCTTCGATACGGGGCAGGCGCATGGTGCCAAAGCCCAGACGGGATACACGGAAACCCAGTTTGCCAAAAGGTACGTACTGCATCATTTCTTCCTCCTTATATTGCACTTAAATGTTATAAATTATTACCACTCGTAGCCGACCGCCTTGAGGAAGGTGCGCATGAGCACCTTGCGGCCCACCGTGTTGGGATGGATCATATCCCAGCACACAGCATGGGGGTGAAGATCGCCCTTGATAAAGAAATCGTCCCACATCTTCTGGGTATCGATGGTCAGGATGCCGTGCTTTTCGCCAAGCTTTTTGACCACAGCGCCGTACAGGTCCATGGTTTTGCGCATGGAATCTTCCTTGTTCAGCTCCATAAAGTAGGGGGTCATCAGCACCATGCCCTTCACATGGGGCAGCGTATCTGCGATCATCTTTTCCAAGTTCTTTTCGTACTCCTCAATACCCACGCCCATTTCGGGACGGTCGGGGCAATCGTAAATACGCCACACGTCGTTGATGCCGATCATCATGCACACCCAGTCGGGCTGATTTTTCATCACGTCCTCATCCCAGCGGGCCAAAAGGTCGCGGGTCTGATCGCCGCTGGTGCACACGTTCATGATGCGCAGGCGGTATTCGGGATAGGTGCTCTGCAGCATCTGTGCCACGTCCGCCACATAGCTGGTGCCCCAGCCATCGGCGCTTTCGCCCTTGGGACGCCAGCGGTCATAATCGCCGATGGAATCGCCGATAAACAGGATGCGGTCGTTCTTTTCAAAAAGCATGGTAAAACCCTCCCCGGTCTTTTCCATTTACATTGCATTCATTATAAACCATTTTGTGTGTTTCGTAAAGAGTTGCACAAAAGCCTTCTTTCATGGTAAACTGTCCCCGAACCCTGATCATGAAAGGAATTGTTTTTATGCCTTCTGTCGCTTTCCATACGCTGGGCTGCAAGGTGAACCAGTACGATACGCAGGCCATGCTGGAAGCCTTTCTCAGCCATGGCTATACCCTCCGGGAGTTTGATGAAACGGCGGATGTTTATGTGATCAACACCTGTACCGTGACCGGTACGGGCGATAAAAAAAGCCTGCAGATGGTGCGCCGCGCGCTGAAAACCAATCCTGCCGCCCACGTGGTCATCGCAGGCTGCCTTGCCCAGCGGGACGGCGAAAAGCTGCTGGAAACGGGCGCACGACTGGTGATTGGCAACGCGCACCGCGCAAACGTGGTGGAGCTTCTGGAAGAGGCGGTGGAAAAGAACATCAGCACCGCCGCCGTGGAAAAGGATCTGCTCCGCGTACCCTTTGAGCCGCTGAAGATCGCCCGGTTTGCCGAGCGCACCCGCGCCGTGCTCAAAATCCAGGAGGGTTGCGACCGCTACTGCACCTACTGCATCATTCCCTACGTGCGCGGCGGCATCCGCTCCCGCAAAGTGGAGGATATCCGGGAGGAAGCCCGCAGGCTTGCAAACGCCGGCTTTGAGGAACTGGTGCTCACCGGCATCCACCTGACTAGCTACGGCCGTGACCTGAACGGTGAAACGCTGCTGGACGCCATCGACGCCTGTATGGCACAGGGCGTCAAACGCATCCGCCTGGGGTCGCTGGAGCCGGTCATCGTGACGGAGGAATTTGCCCGCGCCATCGCCTCCCGTCCCACGGTGTGCCCCCAGTTCCATCTGGCGCTGCAGTCCGGCAGCGATACCGTGCTCAAGCGCATGCGCCGCCGCTATACCACGGAGGAATTCCTGACCGCCGCATCGCTGCTGCGCAAATATATGCCTTCCTGCGCCATCACCACCGACGTGATCTGCGGCTTCCCCGGCGAAACGGAGGAGGAGTTTGCCCAGACCATGGCGTTTGTCAAGCAGGTTTCCTTCGCCCGCATGCACGTGTTCCCCTACAGCGCCCGCAAGGGCACGCCTGCCGCCACCATGGGCGGACAGGTACCCAAAAAGATCCGCGAGGAGCGCACTCGCACGCTGATCCGTCTGGGTCATGATCTGGCCAAAGCCTACCACGAAAGCATGATCGGCAGCACGGTAGAGGTACTCTGGGAGGAATCGGACGAGGACGGCTTCCTCACCGGCTACACCCGCGAATACGTCCATTGCCGCGCCAGAGGCACGCTTCGGGATACTACCCCCTGCCTAGTGCGCGTCATTTCCGCCGATGCGGACGGCCTGACGGGCGAGCTGCTCTGATCCTTTTGCAATACGCTTTTCCATTTTCTGCGACGAGGTGAACCGCCATGACACACGACCGGTACCTGAAAAACCTGCAGGTTCCCGCATCCCCCGTGGACGTGATTCTGGATACCGATACCTTCAACGAAACGGACGATCAGTTCGCCCTGTCCTATCTGCTGCGCTCGGAGGAAAAGCTGCACGTGCAGGGCATCTGCGCCGCACCCTTTCTCAATGAGCTGTCTATTTCTCCCCAGGACGGCATGGAAAAAAGCTACTGCGAGATTTTGAAGCTCCTGCGTCTTGCCGGGCGTGAGGATCTAAATAGCCGCGTGTACCGCGGCTCTCCCTGCTATATGCAGGATGAACAGACCCCCGTCCCCTCCCCTGCCGCCGATTTCATGGTGCAGAAGGCAAGCCTGTATTCCCCCGAAAATCCGCTTTACATCGTGGCCATCGGCGCCATAACCAACGTAGCCTCCGCGCTGCTCATCGCGCCGGAAATCAAGGAAAACGTGGTTATCGTGTGGCTGGGGGGCCACGGCCATCACATGCCCCGCAACGATGAGTTCAACCTGGTGCAGGATATTGCCGCCGCCCGCATCGTCTTTGGCTGCGGCGCGCCTGTGGTGCAGCTGCCCTGCGTTGGCGTGGTGGACCGTTTTTCCTCCTCCCGGTACGAACTGGAGCACTGGCTCAGAGGCAAAAATGCGCTCAGCGATTATCTGCTTGAAACCATCATCGCCGCAGCCGAAAGCTATGCCGCCGGCAAGCCCTGGACAAGGGTGATCTGGGACGTGACGGCCATCGGCTGGCTGCTGAATGACGGCAACCGCTTTATGGAAAGCGAATTGCGCCCCTCCCCCATCCCGGAATACAACAGCACCTGGTCCTTTGATGCAGCACGCCACCCCATCCGCTATGTTTCCCAGATTCACCGGGATGCGCTGTTTGAAGATCTGTTTCAAAAACTGACCCGCTAAAACCACGCAAGGAGCACATGATGTTCAGAGAAATGATGCGTAAAAACAAGCAATTGCCCCGGGAGGAATGCATCCGCCTGCTGCAGACGGAAAAGCGGGGCGTGCTGTCCGTTCTGGGCGATCACGGCTATCCCTACGGCATGCCCATGAACCACTGGTACGATCCGGAGACGGACAGGATCTATTTTCACTGCGGGAAAGCCGGACATCGGCTGGATGCGCTGAAGACTCACAGCAAGGTTTCCTTCTGCATCTTTGATGAAGGCAGCCGTGCGTCCGATCACTGGGCGCTGACCTTCAAAAGCGTCATCGCCTTCGGTACCGTGAAAGTCCTGGACGATAGGGAGCAGATCATCCGCATTGCCACTGCGCTCAGCCACAAATTCACAAGCGATGACGCCTATATCCAAAGTGAAATCGAAAAATACGCCAAGGGCACGCTGCTGCTGGAAATGACGGTGGAGCACATCTCCGGCAAGCAGGTGGAAGAATCCTGACAGATGGGCATCAAAAAAAGAGCAGAAACAATCTGCTCTTTTTGTTTGCGCAAAATGCGTTTTTCCTGTCAGATGTTCAGCAGCACCAGCGCCGCCAGGATGATCCCCGAGCCGATCCACTGCCGCTTGCTCAGCTTTTCCCTGAAGAGCAGCACGCCGGCCAGGGTGACCACCAGAATACCGGCCACGCTGAAGGTGGGATACACGATCACGGCAGGCAGGTTTTCCACGGATTTGAGGAGGAAGCGGGCGGAAAAAAAGTTGGGAATACCAATGAGGAGGCCGTACAAAATTTCGTTTTTGCCGGGACGCTCCTTCTTGTAGAGCATCAGGGCCACGCACAGGATCAGCGCCACCACAAAGGTGTAGAACACAAAATGCTCGCCCAGCGCAGGCGCGCCGTAATAGGCATACACCTTGGACATGGCGTCGCAGGCGCCGCCGGCCAGCAGCACAATAATCAGACCGGCCTTGAACTTCACCGCATCGCTGTTCTTTTCAAAATTGATCAGCAGCATGGCCACGATAGCCAGCACAAAGCCCATGCCCTGCATGGCGGAGGGCATTTCCCCAAACAGGAAAATGGACAGCACCATGGGAACCAGCAAGCCCAGCTTGGAGAAAATGGTGGTCAGCACCACGCCGTTTCTGCGGATGTTCACGTTCAACAAAACAAAACCGCTGAGATACAACACGCCGTCCAGCACGCCCCAGCCGATGGTGGCGCCCAGCTCGGGCACCTTGGGCAGCAGGTTATCAAACCCGGTAAAGGCGGCGCTGAGGAAGGTGCACATCACATAATTCATCACCAGCATGCCGATTTTGTTGTTCACCTTGCTGTTGGCAAAGCGCATCAGAATATTGATCAGCGCGCTGCTCAGCACGGCCAGAATCAGATAAATCATGGTATATCCTCCTTCAAAATCAGGTCAGAGCGTCAATTCCATATTGATTTCGTCTTCTTCCCTGTCCACTTCATGAAAACCAAACTGCGTATACAGGTTCAGCGCCGCTTCATCGCCCTCCACGTAGCACAAGGTTACCTTGTCAAACCGTGCCGCACGGCGCATTTCATCCAGGCACATGGCCACAGCCGCTTTGCCAAAGCCCTTGCGCTGATAGCGCGCATCGATGAACAATTGGCTCAAGATATAGCTTTGCAGCTCCGGGCAGTCATAGTACAGCCCCATGCCGACCGGCACGTCCCCATCCATGATGTAGAACGCACGGCTGTTCAGCTTGCGGTAGGCATACGCCCGCGCCAGCAGCACGGTAGCGTTGGCCACATACGTTTCCTGCTCCTTTTTGACCGCAAGGCGGGTGCGCCAGTTGGTTTCGTCCACGTCTACAAAATGCACCGTACTTTCGTCCTCCCTGCAGAAAACTCCGGACATACGCAAGCGTTATCTTACCACATTCCTGCCGCTTCGCCAAGGGGCATGTCACATTCTGCATATAAAAAAACAGAGCCTGTCCATTTGGACAAGCCCTGTTTCGCTTAAGCTCAGATCAGTTCGATGATCACGCGCTCAGCGGCGTCGCCACGACGGGGACCCATCTTGTAGATACGGGTGTAGCCGCCGGTGCACTTCTTTTCTTCGTTGCGGGCACGGTACTTGGGGCCGTACTCACGGAAGAGCTTTTCCACCACGGGATGCTTGTTATCCTTGGTGCGCTCCTTGTAATCGCTCTTGCTTTCGCCGGCGTTCTTGACTTCCTTGATGTCATACAGGTAAGCCATCATCAGACGACGGGCATGCAGCTTTTCAGGCAGGTCGTTCACGAAGGTTTCCTTCACGATCTGCTGCTTGTCGTTGTTGAATTCCTTTTCAACTTCGACGGTCTTATCATAAGTATTGATGGCCAGAGTAATCATCTTATCAACGATGGAACGCACTTCCTTGGCCTTCGCTTCGGTGGTCTCGATGCGGCCATACCAAAGCAAATTGGTGGTCAGGTTGCGGAGCATCGCCTTACGCTGACTAGCGGTACGGCCCAGCTTACGCTCATGTGCCATGGGGTATTCCTCCTATCACTCTTCGGTGGGACGCAGACCCAGGCCCAACGCCTGCAGCTTCTGCTCCACCTCTTCCAAGCTCTTTTTGCCCAAGTTGCGGACCTTCATCATGTCTTCCTGGTTGCGCTGAACCAGTTCGTTCACGGTGTTGATACCGGCACGCTTCAAGCAGTTATAGGCGCGGACGGAGAGATCCAAATCTTCGATGGTCATCTCCAGCACCTTGCCCTTGTTGTCGTCTTCGGGTTCAGACATGCTGGTGGGCAGGGTCTGATCCGTCAGACCGACGAACAGTGCAAGCTGTTCGTGCAAAATCCGCGCGGCCATGGAAATGGCCTCATCAGGCTGAACGCTGCCGTCCGTCCAGACTTCCAGCGTCAGTTTGTCATAGTCCGTGATCTGGCCCACACGAGTATCTTCGATCTCATAGTTCACCTTCCGGATGGGGGTGTAGATCGAGTCGATGGGAATCACACCAATGGGCATCTGGGGATTCTTATTCTTGTCGGAAGAGACATAGCCGCGGCCGCGGTCCAGGCTCAGCCACATATGCAGCTGGGCGCCTTCGCTCAGCGTGGCGATGTGCAGATCCTTGTTGATGATCTCCACTTCGTCATCGGCCTTGATATCGCCGGCAGTCACTTCGCAGGGACCGACAGCGTTGACTTCCACCATCTTCACCTGATCGCCGTACAGCTTCACAGACAGGTTCTTCAGGTTGAGGATGATCTCGGTCACGTCTTCCTTTACGCCGGGAACGGTAGAAAACTCATGCTGAACGCCGTCAATGTTCACACTGGTGACAGCGGCGCCAGGCAGGGAGTTAATCAGCACACGGCGCAGGGAATTACCCAGCGTATGCCCAAAACCGCGCTCCAGCGGCTCTATGACAAAACGGCCATAGGTACCATCTTCGGCCATCTTTGTACATTCGATGCGCGCTTTTTCGATTTCGGTGATCACGATAATTTGCCCTCCTATTAGGTGCCTTCGGTTGAGGGAATTTCAAGCAGCGGGGTTTATGATTAGCGGGAGTAGTACTCGACGATCATGTTCTCCTGCAGCGTGAAATCGATATCCTCGCGGCTGGGCAGGGCGTTCACCGTAGCGGTCAGCTGATCGGCGTTCACCGTGAGCCACTTGGGCACGATGCGGCTGGAGCCTTCGCGAGCGGCCTTGAACAGGGCCACTTCCTTGCTGCCTTCGCGGACAGTCAGGACATCGTTGGCATCCATGGTGTAGGAAGGAATGTCCACCTTCTTGCCGTTGACGGCGAAGTGGCCGTGCAGCACCAGCTGACGGGCCTGGGGACGGGAAGCAGCAAAGCCAGCGCGGTACACCACGTTGTCAATGCGGCGCTCCAGCAGGGACAGCAGGTTTTCGCCGGTGATGCCCTTCATGCTGGTGGCTTCCAGATAAGTCTTGTAGAACTGGCCCTCGAGCAGACCGTAAGCGCGGCGTGCCTTCTGCTTTTCACGCAGCTGAGCACCATATTCGCTCATCTTGCGCTGACGAGCCTGACCATGCTGGCCAGGAGGGGTGGGACGCTTGCTAACAGCGCACTTCTGGGAGAAGCACTTTTCGCCCTTCAGGAAGAGCTTGGTGCCCTCACGACGGCACAAACGGCACACAGAGCCGGTATATCTTGCCATTTTTGGGAACCTCCTCAGATTCACTCATGTTGATTGATCGCCGGTCAAACGCGCATTGCGCAGTTACCGGCCGGGCGTATCTGCAAACAGCTTTTGCAGAACAAGTCCCCGCTTACACGCGACGACGCTTGGGGGGGCGGCAGCCGTTGTGGGGAATGGGAGTCACGTCCTTGATCATGGTGACGTCCAGACCCGCGGTCTGCAGCGCACGGATGGCGGCTTCACGGCCGGAGCCGGGGCCCTTGACCATCACGTCCACGGACTTGAGACCGAATTCCTTGCTGGCGTTGGCAGCAGTTTCAGCAGCCATCTGAGCAGCGAAAGGAGTGGACTTCTTGTTGCCGCGGAAACCCATGCCGCCGGCGCTGGCCCAGCTCAGGGCGTTGCCGTTGGTATCGGTAATGGTAACGATGGTGTTATTGAAAGAAGAACGGATGTGGGCAACGCCGCGCTCCACGAGCTTCTTCTCGCGGCGCTTGCGCGCAACCTTCTTAAGAGCAGTCTTTTTGGGTGCCATTTTTCTTATCCCTCCGAACCCCTGCGCGGGGTTTAATTCGGTTAGCAGTTAGGCTATGCACATGCTTTGAGCATATGCAGCTTCAGATGTGCCGGGCAAAGGACATACCTTTCCCCTGAGAATGCATATCTTACTTCTTCTTGCCGCCGACCGTACGCTTGGGGCCCTTGCGGGTACGCGCATTGGTCTTGGTATTCTGGCCACGGACAGGCAGGTTGCGACGATGACGGACACCGCGGTAGCTGCCAATTTCCACAAGGCGCTTGATGTTCATGGAAACTTCACGGCGCAGGTCGCCTTCAACCTTCACGTTGTGCTCGATGTAATCGCGCAGCTTACCGATTTCAGTTTCAGTAAGATCCTTCACGCGGGTATCGGGGTTCACTTCGGTTTCGGCCAGAATCTGCTTGGCCACAGTGGGGCCAATGCCGTAGATGTACGTCAAACCAGCCTCGACGCGCTTTTCTCTGGGCAAATCAACGCCCGCAATACGTGCCATGTGTTGGTTACACCTCCAAATATTTGGGTAACACCTCAGTTTGCATCTTCCGTGCGGCGTAGATAACGCACAGTCAAGGCACCCTAAGGCACCGGGACGGGCACGTCACAACCCTGTACGTGCCTCTGCCCGCCTAAGCTTTTGCCCGGCGGGGATGCGAAGGCTTTTAGCCTTCCGGTGGATTATATGAACAGCTTTGGTGGTCCCAAAGTCGCCTTTGGGCAGCCGCCCACCGCAAGCGGTCATAACATGTGTTTCAGCCGTCTAAACGGCTCTTGCAATGGATTAGCCCTGACGCTGCTTGTGCTTGGGGTTTTCGCAGATGACCATGACGCGGCCCTTGCGCTTGATGACCTTGCACTTTTCGCAGATGGGCTTGACAGACGGACGAACCTTCATTTGTCTTCCTCCTTCGGTACCCGCTTTTGTTACGGGGGGTTATGACGCCCCCGATGCGGGGACAGGTATCCATTTGGCAGAAAAATGGGTTAGTTTTTTCCGCCGGCCGTCAGAGAGCCTGACGGCAGAAAAAGGCCTTTTTCAAAGCCTTGATCTCAGTTTTTGCTGCGCCAGGTAATGCGGCCGCGGGTCAGATCATAGGGAGACAGTTCGATGGTCACTTTATCACCGGGATAAATCCGGATAAAGTTCATGCGCATTTTACCGGAGATATGCGCCATGATACGATGACCATTGGGCAGTTCCACCTGGAACATGGCGTTGGGCAGTGCCTCGATCACCTTGCCCTCCATCTCGATCACATCGTCCTTGGACAAAAGGTCAACCCTCCCTGTTCATTGCAGCTTCCCGCTGCTCCGTGTCCGCGCGGTAAGGCGCGAGTGCTTTGCGAATATCGCTGTCCTTGAGCATTCCCTTGTGGTACATATCCACCAGCTCCGGGAAGTACACAGGACGCGAGGACAGATGCCTGAGCTTCTTTTTCTTCATATGATCCAGTTTCCTGGTATCACCATCGCTCATGAGCACCACATCGGTGTCCAATGATAATAATACCACAAAACACCTGTCTTTGTCACGCCCTTTTTTGGAAAAAACTACGCTTCCGGGCAAAATTTTTGCTTTCATTTTTAAATTTCACCCCATTTGGCGTCTGGAAGCGTCAAAATCTCGGGCAAACCGTCTCCACGGATGGCGATGGTATGCTCATAATGGGCCGCGGGCATGTGATCGTTGGTGACCACCGTCCAGCCGTCGCTGAGCTGATGCACTGCGTAATTGCCCATCACAATCATGGGTTCCACGCAGATGGTCATGCCCTGCTTCAGTCTGACGCCCCGCCCCGGCAGGCCATAATTGGGCACGCTGGGGTCCTCATGCATTTTACGCCCTATTCCGTGTCCTGTCAATGCCCGTACCGAATTATATCCGTTATTCTCAGCATGATTTTGCACTGCAAAGCCGATATCGCCAATCCTTGCGCCATGCACCGCCGCAGCCGCGCCGCGCCAGAAGCATTCTTCCGTCACGCGGATGAGACGCTGCTTTTCCTCGTTGATCTTGCCCACCGCTGCGGTAAAGCAGCTGTCGGTCTGCCAGCCGTCCAGCATCAGCGTCACGTCTACGGAAATGATCTGGCCTTCCTTGAGCACCACGTGCTCGGAGGGAATGCCGTGAACCACTTCATCATCGATGGAGGCGCAGATGGAGGCGGGATAGCCTTCATAGCCAAACTCGGTGGGGATCGCACCCGCCTTGCGGATCTTTTCATCCACAAAGGCGTTCAGCGCCGCCGTGGTAATACCGGGGCAAATGAACTCCTTGGCTGCGCACAACACGTCATGGAGCAGATGCCCCGCACTGCGCATTTTGGCCAATTGTTCGTCATTCTTCAGTGTGATCATGCGTTGATGCCCAAAACCTTCCTCACTTCCGCATAGACCCCCTCGACCTGCTGGCCGGTGCAGTCCACAACGCGGAGCGAACCTTTATTTTTGTAATAAGCGATCAGCGGCGCGGTCTGCTTCTCGTACACCTCAAGACGGTTGAGCACAGTCTCGGGCATATCGTCCTTGCGCTGGATCACCTTTTCGCCGCAGCCGGGGCAGGTATCGCCATCCAGCCGGGAGATGTGGTAGGTGCTGTTGCACTTGGGGCAGACTCTGCGGCCGGAGAGACGGTTGATGATCTCTTCATTGGGCAGTTCAAAGTCCACCACGGCGTCGATTTCCACGATGGTGTCCAGCACTTCGGCCTGAGGCACGGTGCGGGGGAAGCCATCCAGAATGTAGCCGTTTTCACAATCCTTTTCCTGCAGGCGGTCACGCACGATGGCGATCACCACGTCATCCGGCACCAATTCGCCGCGGTCGATATAACCCTTGGCGATCACACCGGTGGGCGTCATTTCCCGGATCGCCTTGCGAAGAATATCGCCGGTGGAAATCTGGGGGATGTTCAGGTCGTGCATCAGCAGCTGTGCCTGCGTGCCCTTACCCGCGCCGGGAGGGCCCAGAAAGATCAGTTTCATGTGCGTTCCTCCTGTGAAAAGTATTTTTGTCTGTGTTTTGCCCTTTTGGCAAAAGTCACAGAAAGCGCAGCAAACTTTTCGTTTGTGCGCTTCATAATGGCTCTAAGCCATGGAACGCTGCGGGCGGATTGTACCTCCGCCCGCAGGCGTTATTATTTAGGAAAGGAAGCCCTTGTAGTGGCGCATGGCCAGCTGGCCTTCAACCTGCTGCACGGTTTCCAGCGCAACGCTCACAGCGATCAGAATGGAAGAAGCGCCAAAGGGAATCTGGACGTTCTGCCAAACGGTCAGCAGAGAGGGCAGCGTGGAGAGCACAGCCAGGAACAGAGCCGCGAACAGGGTCAGACGCTTGGAGGAGCGGGCCAGATATTCCACGGTGGGAGCGCCGGAGCGAATACCGGGAATGTTGCCGCCCTGCTGCTGAATGTTCTTGGCAATGTCAACAGGGTTGAAGGTGATCGCGGTGTAGAAGAACGCGAACACGATGATCAGCAGTGCGCACACCAGCATGTACCAGATGGACATCTGGTTCATGTAAGTGGACCACCATACATAGAAACCGCTGTCGGTACCGAACATGGCGCCGATGGTGCCGGGGAAAGCCATGAAGGAATACGCGAAGATCAGGGGCAGCACGCCCACAGCCAGCACTTTCATGGGGATGTGGGTATTCTGGCCGCCGTACATCCTGCGGCCCACCACGCGCTTGGCGTACTGGACGGGGATGCGGCGCTCGGCGCGGTTCACGAAGGTGACGACGCCGATGATCACCAGCGTGGTGACGATGACGATCAGCAGGTTCACAATGGCGCCGGGCACGCCGTTGAAGATGGAGGCGAAGCCGGTGGCAATACCATTGGACAGGTTGGAGATGATACCGGTGAAGATCAGCAGGGACACACCGTTGCCGATGCCGTTCTTGGTGATGCGTTCACCGATCCACATGGCCAGGGCGGTACCGCCGGCCATAGTGACGCCGATGGTCAGGTAGCCGAAGAAGTTCTTGTAGCTTGCTTCAACCACGTTCAGACCGGCAATGATGCCGATGGCCTGCAGAGCGGCCAGACCCACCGTCACATAACGGGTGATCTTCTGAATGGTCTTACGGCCCTCTTCGCCGCCTTCCTTCTGCAGGCGTTCCAGCGCGGGGATCGCGATGGTGAGCAGCTGCATGATAATGGAAGCGTTGATGTAGGGGCTGATACCCATGGCCATAATGGTCATCTGGGAGAAGGCGCTACCGGTCATCATATTCAGCAGACCCAGAGCGTCATAAGCTTTCATGCTCTCGTTCAGCGCTTCCAGGTCGATACCCGCAACGGGGATCACGCCCAGGAGACGGAACAGAAGCAGCATGCCGAGGGTGTAGAGCAACTTTTTGCGCAGTTCAGGTACGCGCCAGGCGTTCCGCAGCGTTTCAAGCATGCTTACTTCACCTCGACTTTCCCGCCGATCGCTTCGATCTTTTCCTTGGCAGACGCCGTGACCTTATCCACGGACACGGTCAGCTTCTTCTGCAGCTCGCCGCCGCCGAGAATCTTCACGCCGTCCAGGGTCTTCTTGATCAGGCCGCAGTTGATGAGGGCTTCCGCGGTAACCACGGCGCCATCTTCAAAGCAGTTCAGAGCAGAGACGTTCACAGTCGCATATTCCTTCGCGAAGATGTTGGTGAAACCACGCTTGGGAAGACGACGGGTCAGAGGCATCTGGCCACCTTCGAAGCCGGGACGGGGACCGCCGCCGGAACGGGCGCGAGCGCCCTTATGGCCCTTGCCGGAGGTTTTGCCCAACTGGGATCCTACGCCTCGACCGAGACGCTTCGGGGCAGTCGTCGAACCGATAGCCGGTTGCAACTCGTGCAGTTTCATATTTGAGCCCTCCAATTATTCGTTGATTTCTTCAACCTTGACCATGTGCTTCACGGCAAACAGCTGGCCGCGGATCGCAGCATTGTCAGGCTTGACAACCGTCATGCCGACCTTACGCAGGCCCAGAGCCTTGACGGTGTCAATGTGCTTCTGCAGGCTGGAGATGGGAGACTTCACCAGAGTAACTTTCAGCTTCATGATTTCGTCTCCTCCTTAGCCCAGAATTTCTTCCACGGTCTTGCCGCGCATAGCAGCCACGGTTTCGGCGTTACGCAGGGCCTTGAGGCCTTCGATGGTCGCCTTCACGGTGTTGATGCGGTTGGAAGTACCGAAGGTCTTGGTACGGATATCCTTGATACCGGCCAGTTCCAGCACGGCACGAGCGCCGCCGCCGGCGATAACGCCAGCACCTTCTTCGGCGGGCAGCAGCACAACCTTGGAAGTGCCGAAGTAGCCTTCGATGGCGTGGGGAATGCTGGTGCCTTCCATGGGAACGGTCACCAGGTGCTTCTTGGCGGCTTCTTCAGCCTTGCGGATGGCTTCGGGCACTTCCTTGGCCTTGCCAATGGCGGCGCCCACACGGCCATTTTCGTCACCGACGACGACCAGAGCAGCGAAGCGGAAATTCTTACCGCCCTTAACAACCTTGGTCACACGGTTCAAAGCTACCATACGGGTTTTGAATTCGCTGGCAGGTTCTTCTCTGCGTTGCATGCGTTTAATCCTCCCTTAGAACTTCAGGCCGGCTTCGCGGGCGCCTTCGGCCAGAGCGGCGACACGGCCAGTGTACAGATAGCCACCGCGGTCAAAGACAACCTTTTCGATACCGGCGTTCATCGCACGCTCGGCCACGAGCTTGCCAACCAGTTTGGCAGCACCGGACTTATCCACTTCTTCCAGCTGGCCCTTGATAGCGGCGTCCAGGGTGGAAGCGGAAACCAGCGTGACACCCTTGGTGTCATCGATGACCTGCGCATAGATGGACTTGTTGCTGCGATACACGCAAAGGCGCGGCATTTCGGGGGTGCCGCTGATCTTCTTGCGCACGCGGGCGTGACGGATCACGCGCACTTCATTACGGTCGCGCTTTTTGAACATTTGCGTTCACTCCCTTTCTTACTTCTTGCCGGCCTTGCCTTCCTTGCGGCGGATAACTTCGCCCTCGTACTTGATGCCCTTGCCCAGGTAGGGTTCAGGCTTACGGAGAGCGCGGATATCGGCGGCAAGGTTGCCGACCTGCTGCTTATCGATACCCTTGACCACGATCTTGGTCTGGACAGGGGTTTCGAAGGTGATGGTTTCGGGGGCTTCGAAGATGACGGGATGAGAGAAACCGATCGCGATGTTCAGCTTCTTGCCGCCTTCTTCAGCAGCTGCGCGGTAACCGGTACCGACCATTTCCAGACTTTTGGAAAAGCCTTCGGTCACGCCAACCACCATGTTGTTGATCAGGGTGCGATACAGACCATGCTGAGCACGATGATCCTTGTTGTCAGTGGGACGGGTCACGTTAATAACGTTACCATTCAGTTCAACCTTGATATCAGGATTCACCTGCTGCGACAGCGTGCCCTTGGGACCAGTGACCGTCACCATGTTCTGGTCATTGATCTCAACCTTCACGCCGGCAGGAACGGGAATCGGAAGTCTTCCGATACGAGACATGTCTTATACCTCCAATGCGTGTTGGTTATTACCAGACGTAGCACAGCACTTCGCCGCCGATGTTTTCCTTGCGGGCAGCGCGATCGGTCATCACGCCGCGGCTGGTGGAAACGATGGCGATGCCCAGACCGCCCAGAACCTTGGGCAGTTCTTCACAGGTCGCGTACACACGCAGACCGGGCTTGCTGATACGACGCAGACCCACGATAACGGGCTGCTTCTTGTCCTGGTACTTCAGGGTGATCTTGATGCTGCCCTGGATACCGTCGTTCAGATTTTCAACCGACTTTACGTAGCCCTCGTCCAGAAGGATCTTGGCGATTGCCTTCTTCATGTTGCTGGCGGGGATCGTCACGGAATCATGACGGGCCACCTGCGCATTGCGGATGCGGGTGAGCATATCGGCAATGGGATCATTAATAACCATTTTGTAGCCTCCTTAACACTTACCAGCTCGCTTTGCGGACGCCGGGGATCTGGCCCTTATAAGCCAGCTCTCTGAAGCAGATACGGCACACGCCGTAACGACGCAGCACACTGTGGGGACGGCCGCACAGAGTGCAGCGGGTGTACGCACGGGTGGAGTACTTGGCAGGACGGGCCTGACGCACTTTCATGCTAGTTTTAGCCATTTTTCTTTCTCCTCCCTATTACTGAGCAAAAGGCATGCCCAGCAGACGCAGCAGCTCTTTGGCTTCTTCATCAGTCTTGGCGCTGGTGACGAAAATCATTTCCATGCCACGGATCTTTTCCACCTTATCGTATTCGATTTCGGGGAAGATCAGCTGTTCCTTAACGCCCAGGGCATAGTTGCCACGGCCGTCAAAAGCCTTGTTGCTCACGCCGCGGAAGTCGCGCACGCGGGGCAGGGCGATGGACACCAGTTTGTCCATGAATTCTTCCATACGAGCACCACGCAGGGTGACCTTGGCGCCAACGTTCATGCCTTCGCGGAGCTTGAAGTTCGCGATGGACTTCTTGGCGCGGGTGACCATGGGCTTCTGACCGGCGATCTGGGTCAGTTCCGCCACAGCCACTTCCAGAGCCTTGGCGTTGTCCTTGCAATCGCCCAGGCCCATGTTGATGATGATCTTCTCCAGACGGGGAATTTCCATCACGTTCTTATAGCCGAACTTCTGCTGCAAGGCAGGCACAGCTTCGGCAAGATATTTTTCATGAATACGAGTAGCCATGAATCTGTGTCCTCCTTATCAGTCAATCTGAGCGCCGCACTTCTTGCAGACGCGCACTTTCTTACCATCTTCCAGCACCTTGTTGGCCATACGGGAAGGCTTGCCGCACTTGGGGCAGACCACCATCACGTTGCTGGCGTCGATGTAAGCTTCCTTGTGAATGATGCCGCCCTGCTGGCCCTGAGCGCGGGCCTTCTGGTGCTTGGTGACCATGGCAACACCTTCAACGGTGATCTTGCCGGCCTTGGGGGCGACGGAAGTGACCTGACCCTGCTTGCCCTTGTCCTTACCGGTGAGGACAACAACCTGATCTTTTGCCTTAACAAACATCTTCTATTGTCCTCCTTACAGTACTTCGGGAGCGAGGGACACGATCTTCATGTAGTCCTTCTCGCGCAGCTCGCGGGCCACCGGTCCAAAGATACGGGTGCCCTTGGGCATCTTGTCGGCGTTGATGATGACGGCGGCGTTATCGTCGAAACGAATGTAGCTACCATCGGGACGGCGCTGGGGCTGGTGGACGCGGACGATAACGGCCTTCACCACTTCGCCCTTCTTCACCTGTCCGCCGGGGGTCGCGCTCTTAACAGAAGCAACGATCACATCGCCGATAGAACCGGCGCGGCGGAAGGAACCACCCAGCACGCGGATGCACATGATTTCCTTGGCGCCGGAGTTGTCGGCAACCTTGAGTCGCGTTTGCGGCTGAATCATAGGGGATTTCCTCCTTTATAGGTTCCTCTTCATGGCGGCCTCAATGCCCCATGAGAGGTCGGATACTGAGATACTCTGGACACCGGGCCCTAGACCGGATCCGGGAGCAGCGCCGCGCCTCCCTATTATATAGGAAGAAACGCAGCGGTACAGAGCCACGGCCTGTAATTGCTTACTTGGCCTTTTCCACGATTTCAACCAGACGCCAACGCTTCTGCTTGGAAAGGGGACGGCATTCCATCACGCGGACGGTGTCGCCGATGCCGCACTGATTTTCTTCATCGTGCGCAGTGATCTTGGTGGTACGGGTGATGAACTTGCCGTACAGGGGATGACGCACGCGGGTGGAGAGGGACACAGTGATGGTCTTGTCCATCTTATCGCTGATGACCACGCCAACGCGGGTCTTGCGGATGCCTCTTGCTTCAGACATTGTATTGACTCCTTTCACGGCTTATCGGTCAGGCTTTCTTGTTCTGCTGGGTCTGCACGGTAAGCGCACGGGCGATATCGCGCTTCACAGCAACAATCTGCATGGTGTTCTCAAGCTGACCGGTGGCGAGCCGGAAACGAAGGTTGAAAAGCTCACTCTTGAGCTCAGCGATCTTCGCGGTCAATTCCTCGGGCTTCATGGCTGCGAATTCCTTAGCCTTCATTTGCTTTCACCTTCCGCTTCATTTTTGTCGTCTTCACGGAGGAGGACCTTGGTGCGCAGGGGCAGCTTGCCAGCAGCCAGACGCAGGGCTTCGCGAGCCACAGTAAGGTCGATACCGCCGATTTCGAACAGGACACGGCCGGGCTTAACCACGGCCACCCAGTACTCGGGAGAACCCTTACCGGAACCCATTCGGGTTTCAGCGGGCTTCGCAGTTACGGGCTTATCGGGGAAAATCTTGATCCAAACCTGACCGCCGCGCTTGGTGTAACGGGTCAGGGCGACACGAGCAGCTTCGATCTGCTGGCTGGTAACCCAGCAGGGTTCCATGGCCACCAGGCCGATATCGCCGTGGCTGATGAAGTTGCCGCGGTGGGCAGCGCCCTTCATACGACCGCGGAACTGCTTGCGGTGCTTAACTCTCTTAGGCATCAGCATAGGATTACTTGCCTCCTTCGTTGGCCTGAGCGGGCTTTACAACCTTCTTGGCCTTGGGCAGAATCTGGCCCTTGTACACCCAGACCTTCACGCCCAGACGACCGTAGGTGGTCTTCGCCTCGGCAAAGCCGTAGTCGATGTTGGCGCGCAGAGTCTGCAGCGGAATGGAACCTTCATGATAGTGCTCGGTGCGGGCGATGTCCGCGCCGCCCAGACGGCCGGAGATGGCGACCTTGACGCCCTTGGCGCCGGCCTTCATGGCACGCTGGATGGAAGACTTCATGGCGCGACGGAAAGCGATACGCTTTTCCAGCTGCTGGGCGATGTTTTCGGCGACCAGCTGCGCGTCCTGATCAGGGGACTTAACGTCCATCACGTTGATGTTCACGGCATGGCCGACGAACTTTTCAACTTCAGCCTTCAGCTCTTCGATACCCTTGCCGCCGCGGCCGATGATCATGCCGGGCTTGCCGGTGAAGATGTTCACGTTCATGCGGGACGCGCTGCGTTCAATATCGATGCGGCTGATGCCGGTGGAGTAGAACTTTTCCTTCAGCATTTCGCGGAGCTCGAAGTCTTCCTTCAGCTGAGCAGCGAAATCCTTCTTGTTAGAATACCAACGAGTGCTCCAGTCGAAGATAACGCCGACGCGGGCACCGCGGGGATTAACTTTCTGACCCATGGTTGATCCTCCCTTACTTCTTCTGGTCGAGCACCACGCTGATGTGGCAGGTGCGCTTGAGCATGGGGGACGCACTGCCGCGGCTGCGCGCCACGTAGCGCTTCAGGGTGGGGCCGGGGTTGGCGTAGCACTCAGCCACATACAGGTCGCTGCGGTTCATTTCCTGATTGTTCACCGCGTTGGCGATGGCAGAGGACAGCACCTTGTAGATGACGGGAGAAGCCGCCTTGGGGGTAAACTGCAGAATAGCCAGCGCCTGGTCCACCTGCTTGCCGCGGATGAGATCCAGCACAATGCCCGCTTTACGGGAAGAGATGCGGATGTACTTGGCGGTGGCATGGGGGCGCTTGTCGCGGTTTTCAGCGCGAGCGGCACCCTTTTCACGGGTATTGGTTGCCATTTTCTTTCGCTCCCTTCCTATTACTTACGCTCCGACTTCGCACCGGCGTGGCCGCGATAGGTGCGGGTGGGGGCGAATTCGCCCAGCTTGTGGCCAACCATGTCTTCGGTGACGTACACCGGCACATGCTTGCGGCCGTCATGGACGGCGATGGTGTGACCCACGAACTGAGGGAAGATGGTAGAGGCGCGAGACCAGGTCTTGAGGACCTGCTTGGCGCCGGACTTGTTCATTTCTTCGACGCGCTTAAGCAGCGCTTCCTGAACAAAGGGGCCCTTCTTAATGGAACGGCTCATATCTAAATTGCCTCCTTACTTGCTGGCGCGCTTCACAATCAGCTTGTTGGAATACTTCTTGTGCTTGCGAGTCTTCAGACCCAGAGCGGGCTTGCCCCAGGGAGTAACAGGCGCGGGCATACCAACGGGGGATTTGCCTTCGCCGCCGCCGTGGGGATGGTCGCAGGGGTTCATGACGACGCCGCGGACGGAGGGACGGATGCCCATATGACGGGAACGGCCGGCCTTACCAATGCGGACGTTGCTGTGATCGGTGTTGCCCACGGTGCCGATGGTGGCCATGGCATTCATGGGGATCTTGCGGTACTCGCCGGAGGGGAGACGCACCTGAGCGTAATCGTCTTCCTTACCCATCAGCTGGGCGTAGGCGCCGGCGCTGCGGACAATCTGGCCGCCCTTGCCGGGCTTGAGCTCCAGGTTGTGGATCAGAGTACCAACGGGGATGTTGCGGATAGGCAGCGCGTTGCCGGGCTTGATGTCGGCGCCTTCGCCGGACATCACAGTGTCGCCCACCTTCAGGTCAACGGGAGCCAGGATGTAGCGCTTTTCGCCGTCAGCGTAGTTCAGCAGCGCGATGAAGGCGGAACGGTTGGGATCGTATTCGATCGCAGCCACCTTGGCGGGGATACCGAACTTGTTGCGCTTGAAGTCGATGATGCGGTACTTGCGCTTGTTGCCGCCGCCCTGATGACGGACGGTGATCTTGCCCTGCTTGTTGCGGCCGGCGTTCTTCTTGAGGATCTCGGTCAAAGACTTTTCAGGAGCCTTCTTGGTGATCTCTTCGAACGTGAGGACCGACATAAAACGGTGGGCGGGCGTAGTGGGTTTATAATTGCGAATAGCCATTCTTAAGCCCTCCCTTAAATCATACCCTCGAAGAATTCGATGGGCTTGGAATCTTCAGTCAGCTGCACATAGGCCTTCTTCACTTCGGGAGTACGGCCGGCATGCATGCCCTGACGCTTGATCTTACCTTCGGTGCGCAGCGTATTGACGCTCTTGACCTTGATGTTGGGGAACACGGTTTCCAGCGCCTTCTTGATTTCGATCTTGTTGGCGTTCAGAGCCACTTCGAAAACGTAGCGCTTGTCCGCAATGCCGTCATAGCCCTTTTCGGTCAGGACGGGGCGCAGGATGATATCATGTGCATACTTCATGCGAACACCTCCTGAATAGCCTCAACGGCTTCCTTGGTGACGACGATCTTGTCGGCGTTGAGCAGGTCGTACACGTTGATGGTGTTCACATAAGCATCCTTCACGTAGGGGATGTTCTTGGAAGCGCGCACGATCTTGTCTTCCTTGCCGGGCAGAACCAGCAGAGTCTTCTTCTCGGCGCCCAGTTCCTTGAGCATACCGGCGACCAGCTTGGTCTTGGCTTCGGCAAGTTCGATCTTGTCCACAACGATCATGTCACCAAGCTTGCTGGTCAGGGCGCTCTTCATAGCGAGGCGGCGGACCTTCTTGGGCACGTTGATGACATAGTCGCGGGGCTGGGGAGCAAACACCACGCCGCCGTGACGGAACTGGGGAGCGCGGTTGCCATGATGGCGGGCATTACCGGTGCCCTTCTGGCGATAAATCTTACGGCCACCGCCGCGAACCATGCCGCGGGTGAGGGCGCTCTGGGTGCCCTGACGCTGGGCGGCCAGGTAGGAGCGGACGACCAGGTGCATGGCGGGAACATTGACTTCGACGGCGAAGATGCTGTCGCTCAGTTCCATGCTGCCCACCTGCTTGCCGTGCATATCTACCACTGCAATGTTAGGCATAATTTCGTTCCTCCTTGATTAGGCCTTGCAGGAGTTGCGGATGAGGAGCAGACCCTTCTTGGGGCCGGGCACCGCGCCGCGCACGAGCAGCAAAGAGCGCTCGGCATCCACCTGCACGATGGACAGATTCTGGATGGTCACACGCTCGACGCCGTAGTGACCGGACATCTTCTTACCCTTGAAGACGCGGGAGGGGTCAGAGTTAGCGCTCATGGAGCCGACGCCGCGATGATACTTGGAGCCGTGAGCCATGGGGCCGGTGTGGTGGTTCCAGCGATAGATGGCGCCGGTGAAACCGTGACCCTTGGAAGTACCGGTGATGTCAACCTTGTCTTCGGTGGTGAAGACGTCAGCCTTCACGACCTGGCCCACTTCGTAGGAAGCGCTGTCTTCCAGACGGAATTCGCGCAGCACGCGCATGGGCTTGACGTTGGCCTTGGCGTAGTGGCCGGCTTCAGGCTTGTTGACCAGCTTGGCCACACGGTTTTCGGGGATTTCTTCAAAACCGAACTGCACGGCTTCGTAGCCGTCCTTTTCGTTGGTCTTCTTCTGCACCACAGTGCAGGGGCCCGCCTGGATGACCGTCACAGGAACGAGGCGGCCGTCGGGCAGGAAGACCTGGGTCATACCCAGCTTTTTGCCGATGATTGCCTTTTTCATTGATGTAGCCCTCCTGCCTTACAGCTTGATTTCGATTTCGACGCCGGCAGGCAGATCGAGCTTCATCATAGCGTCCACGGTGCGGGGGTTGGGGTTATGCACGTCGATGAGGCGCTTATGAGTGCGGCGTTCGAACTGTTCGCGGCTGTCCTTGTACTTGTGGGGAGAACGGAGGATCGTCACGATCTCCTTCTCGGTGGGCAGCGGGATGGGGCCCGATACTCGGGCGCCGGTGCGCTTGGCGGTTTCCACAATGCGCTCGGCGGACTGGTCGATCAGATTGTGTTCATACGCCTTGAGCTTGATGCGGATCTTCTGGCTGGCCATGTTTCTTCCTCCTTGATTTCGTACTCGCGGTCACGCGGGGGGAGTCTTTCCGGCACGGGGGCGCTTCGCAGGGCGCGTCCCACTTCGTGGGGAAAGCCCGGTGCCATCCCGCGCATTTTCTGCGCGGTGTGAGTCCGTCGACGGGGTCTGGCCCCGTCTGGTCTGCGATAATTACCCGCCCTGGCCGGGGCGGCAACTTACCGCTTCATCCCATAAACAGACAACATTAGCATTATACATGATCTAACTGATAATTGCAATAGGTTTTTCTCATTTTCTGAAACTTTTTTTGCAAAATTTTCACCATGAATGGCCAGAAAACCTTGATTTTACGCCCCTTCCGCTTTTTGGCCATGTCAACGCATCCGGGTGTGTTGTAATTCCCGTTTATGACCGTTTCCGTTCCGGGCGGAGGCCTTGACAGGCGCCTTTTTCAAGCAAAAAACGGAGGCTTTCGCCCCCGTTTATCCCAACTTTTCCATCCCCTTTGACAGGGCATGTAAAAATTGTGCAAAGAACATACATTTATCACATGACAGAGCCGTTTCCGTCAGATGCTGCCCTCCAGTTTGATGCCCTCGCCCGCAAAGGGGAAGGCCACGGAGCAGCCGTCCACGTACACGCCGTCCTCCTCAAAGCGGAAGGTGTTGTCCATGGAGTAGGGGCCGTCAGGCGTGCGGGCAACCAGCGTAAGCTTCCCGTCCTGCCAGCCGTAGGCGCCCAGGATATCCATGCCCGTGGGGCAGAAGGGCGCGTCCTCATACCGGGTTTTACGGAACTCGCCCTGACCGAACACCACGGTCTGCACTGCCGTTTCGCCGGGAAGGGCGTAGGCCTGGGCCGTCAGCATAATATCGCTGTCCGCATCCTGCTGGGCAAAGGTGAGCACCGTTTTGCCCTCTTCGTTTTCCAGCACGAGCGTGCCGTTTACCGCGCGCTCGCCGCGGCCGGAGGGCACGGGATAGGCCAGATCCTTCAGCAGCGCTTCCAGCTCCAGCTTTTCTGCCTCGGTGCCCTCTTCCATATCCGCCGCGTCAAAGAGATATTCGTGCACCCAGTCAAGCTCCGTATCGATCCTGTTGCAGCCGGCGGTAACGGCCACCACCATATCCTTTTCCTCATCCACCACGCAGTACTGGCCAAACATGCCGTCGCCGCGGTAGCGGCCAAAGCGGCAGCGCCAGAACTGGTAGCCGTAGCCCTTGTTCCAGTCGGAATCGGGATCAGGGTTGTGATGGGCGTTGCTGATGTGCACGGAGGTGGCGTTTTCCACCCAGCCCTCAGGCAGCACGCGCTCGCCCTCCCACATGCCGTGCTGCAAAAGCAGCTGGCCAAATTTGGCGATATCCGAGGATGCGATGTGCAAACCCCAGCCGCCGCAGCACACGCCCTGAGGGCAGGTGTCCCAGTCGGGCTTTTTGATACCCAGCTTGTCAAACATGCGGGGCATCAGATAATCGCGGATGTTCATGCCCGCCACCTTCTGCACCATGCGGGAGGCAAGATAGGTGCCGTGGGAATTATAATGGAAATACGTGCCGGGCTCGTGCACCACGGGGAAGGACAGGGTAAACTTGCCCCAGTCCTCTCCGTGGGTATCAAAGCCGTCGGAATCGGGATGGAGCCCGGAGCCCATGCACAGAAGGTGGGACAGGGTGATCTTCTTTAAGTCCTCGGAAGGATTTTCGGGAGCGCACTCAGGCAGCACGTCCACCACCTTACTGTCCCAGGACAAAAGCCCCTCCGCCACCGCAAAACCGCAGGCGGCAGAGCAGAAGGATTTGCTCAAAGAATACATCACATGGGGCGTCTTATCGTCATAGGGGCCAAAGTTGATCTTCGCCGCCACCTTGCCGTGGCGCAAAACCACCACGCTGTGATAGCCCAGCTTGCTTTCCAGCGCCTTTTTGACAAACGTCAGAATGCCCTTGCTGGATACGCCCGCCTCCTCCGGGAAGCGGCACACAGGAAATTCATGCATTGTTCTTTTCCTCCCTCGTATGGATTACTCTGCCTCCGCCGGCAAAGCGGTCACCTTATTGCCAAGGGGCAAGGCAAGCGCTGCGTCCAGAGCGGATGTGCCATCGCTTGCTTCATACGGTGCACATGCGCCGCAAAGCATCAGTTCCACATCGCCCTGCGCATTTTTGCCGCTTCCCGCAGCACGCACCAGATACATTTCTTCATCTGTACCGATCAGCAGCACACTTTCGCCGCGCATGGGCTGGGCAAGCGCACGGACAGGCAATTCGCTGTCTGCATCGCTCTGCTTCCAGGCGCCGCCGTCCCGCACCAGCACATTTTCTTCGGTAACCAGGCGGCCGTCTTCGTCAAAGCAGAATACATTTCCGCATGCCGCTTCGATTTCTTCCCCAAGACCCGTTTCCAGATCGATCAGGGTGATCCTGCCGTCCTTTGCATAGGCCAGATACTGTCCGTCCGGAGACAGATCAAAGCGCCTGGCGCCCGCGCTTTCCTGCACCAGCATGACAGCGCCTGTATTGAGATCCGCCACGCGGATCTCCTGCAGCGCCTGATTTTCATATCCGCACAGCGCGATCAGGCCGCCTGGCGCGTGGCAGGAAAGGGCCACTCTGCCGCTGACGCCCTCCAGATGCAGGGCGCTGTACGTGCCGTCCGCGCTTTCAAACCAGAGGACATCGCCGGTCAGGCCGTACATGCCCGCGGCGTTTTTGCGCATCAGGCCGCCGCCGGTATAGACGTACTGCCTGGGCGCGCTCAGTTCATCCTTCAGGAGCAGCCCGCGGCTTTCCGCAGACAGCGCAGGAGCCTCTTTTCCCGCATCAAGCAGCGTGCCAAGCAGCGCGGCGGAACTTACATGCAGCCGGTCGTAGCCCAGCAGGTTGCGGATCCTGCGGCTGTCAAAGTCGCCCACGCCGTCCCCGTCCGTATCGGCAAGGTCGGGAGAAGTGCCGCTGCGCAGTTCGTACACGTCCACCAGGCCGTCCTCGTCCGTATCCTCAAAATCCAGCGTCACCGTCGCCGTGTGACCGGCCAGATCGTGGATCACATAGGTGTAATTGCCCGTTTCGCGGGCGGCATAGGCGTAGCTGACGTCGGCAGCGCCTTCATAATACCGGGCAGGGCCGGCAAAGATGCCGTAGATCCTGTCCACGCCGCTGAGCGCATCGTGACCGGAAAGCGTAAACTCGTTGCCCTCCTGCCAGGAGATCTCAATATCGGGCGGCGTCATATCCAGCTGATAGGACGCATGCACAGGGCCTGCCACAGCGCCCGCGTGCGCGCCGTCCGTTACCTTGAGGTAATAGTCCGCGCCCTGGGCGCTTTCGGGGAGCGCAAGGGCTGCGGCATACGCGCCGTCCCGCGCAAGGCTCACCTGATAGCCCGCAGGCGCCTGCAGCACAGCGCCGCCTGCATACCAGCCGTTTTCGCCCACGTCGCCGGATACTGTGGCGCGCGCATCCGTCTGATAGGCAGAGATCGTAAACACGCCGTTTTCCTTAATCAGCAGAAAGTTTTCTTCCAGATGGGCAGGCAAGCTCAGATCATCCGCGTAGATCACATAGGTACCCACGCTTTCGCCCGCATCGCGCCGCGTTTGCCCCACAAGGCTTTCGCCCTCGGGAAGGCCGGGCACGGAATACTGCATCGTTTTATCCGCTTCGCCGGCATACTTGCCGTTTTCGCCCCAGGAGAGGTACAGCTGCGCCTTGTGCACATTCACCTGCACCTGCGTATCGCAGGCAGTGTAGTTGGCCTGATCATCGGGGATAAAGGCGGCGTCATAATGCCCGCTCTGGGCTACGGAGGGCATCAGCGTGCCATCCTGCCAGGCAAAGGAGCCGGGCACTGCATTGCCCAGGGCGTCCTGCGCGCTTCCGCGAATCGCAGCATCCGCAAGCATTTGCCCGTACACCAATTCCACCGGCTCGCAGGATACCTCAAGCGCAGTCTTTTCCACCGTCAGCTGCACAGAAAAACGCACTTCTTTGCGGTGAGCATAATCAAGAGGCGTAAAGACCACTTCCGCGGTATGGGTACCCGCGCCGGGTACGTACGCCGCGTCGGTAAAGGCATATGTGCCCGGCACCTCCTGGCCCCACTCATCCTCCGCATAGCCGCCCGAAAGCGGCATCTTTTCCAGGCTTTCGCCATACAGAAGCGCCCTTGCAGGCACCGGATATTCCTTCAGGTAGGTGGGCATTTTTTCCACATTCACCTGCAGGGAAAAATACACCGTTTCATACAGATCCGCCGCATTGATGATGGGCGTGAACACCACCGTGACCTCCTGCAGGCCAACGGAGGGTACCATGTCCCTCAGTTCCCATTCAAACACGCCCTGCACAGAGTCCAGCGCATTGTTGTGGGGGTTGTGGGCGGCACCGCCCTGCAGGGTGCTCTGGTGCAGGCTCTGGCCGTACACAAGAGAAGTTGCCACCGGCAATGCCGTGATCTCAGGCCGCGCCTTATTTACCTGCACGGAAACAGGCACTGCATCAAAGGAAACGCCAAGGTCCTCATGCGGGGTAAACACCGCATAGCACTGCTGCACGCCCGCATAGGGCACCTGCTCCATATCCTGCCAGGAAAAGGAGCCCAGGCTTTGCGCCGCAACCGTTTCGCCATTCAGGGTAATCGTGCTGCCCTCGGCGCTCAAAACGCTGTCCGCCAGGTGCATGCCGTACTGAATGGGCGACGCCGTCAGGGTAAAGGAATAGCCCTCCACCCGGGAGGACAAATCTCCGTTCCCGCTTTGCTGATCCAATTCCTCTGCACGGGCAAAGGACACCAGCAGCGCCAGCAGCAGCACCGGCACAGCTGCCTTCCAAACTTTTTTCATACAGACCTCCGTTTGAGGCAAAAATTTTGTCGGCAGACAAAAAAACGCTTTCCGTCTGCCCGTTTCACGCTGTTCATCCTGTGTTTCGCAGAGAGCCATGCTCCCCCATATTGATTATACCACACCTGTCAAAAAACGTAAACAAAAGCTGCGGACGCAGGCAAAACACGTCCGCAGCAGGGCATTATTCTTCTTGTACGGCAGGCACGTTTTCGCAAAGTGCCTCCAATTCATCCGGAGTAAAGGTAAAGGTGGGCACCTCAAGCGAGGGCTCCCTCATCAGGGAGGGCTGCAGGAAAAACACGGCGTTGCCATTTTCATCGGCATAGTAATCCAGCGTGGGGCTGCAAAGCTGATAGAAGCTTTCCTCCGTGACGGAAGGATCGCAGATCCCATCCTTTTGCAATTGCACAAAACGCTCGTACAGCACGGGCAGCACGGCGCGGCCCAGCTGGTCGGAGCTCTCCCCCACCATCACCACGCCGCGCAGCGTCAGCGTTTCGCCCAGATACTCGCCGCCCACGTCAAACACTTCGCTCTCAATGGTGTAAAAGCTGCCCCGGTCATCCTGCTCCTCCCGGGTAATGAGCAGCGAAAAGAAGCGGTCGTTGTTGCAGGTGATCACATAATCCTGACAGATGGTCACCAGGCCGTACTGGGTCATATCTTCGCTGGATGCAAACATGGGCAGCACCAGTTCGCGCATTTCATCCAGCGCCATCTGCAGCGTTTCGTTGATCATCATGGCGCCAAGATCCGTCATACCCGTTTCCAGCACGGGCACACGGTACCTGTAGCAGTAGGTCCAGTTTTCCGCATCCGGATAGTACTCCGTGTTTTCCACAGGCGTAACGGTTCTTTCCGCACAGGCAACGGGCACAAAGAGCACAAGCGCGCACAAAAGCGCCAGCATTTTCTTAACCATTGTTCAGCCCCCATACCGCAAGAGAGTTGCGGATCAGATCCGCATACAGGGTGTATTCCATCTGCCTTTCGGCGGGGAATTCCATATACAGGGTATACACATAGGGAAGCGATTCTTCCGCCACGCACACGGCGTATGCGCCATTTTTCACCGCAGTAAAGGTGAACAAATCCTCCTGCCGGGTGAGGAGCATATCGGGATGGGCCTTAACAAAGGCGTCCGCCGCGTCCTCATAGCTCATGCCGGGCGTGCAGCTGATA
This sequence comes from Clostridiales bacterium, assembly GCA_015056175.1. Classification (GTDB taxonomy): domain Bacteria; phylum Bacillota; class Clostridia; order Christensenellales; family Aristaeellaceae; genus SVGT01. The sequence continues at coordinate 129,371 of SVGT01000001.1, forward strand.
TATACCGTACTTTCCCCGTCTGCGGACTGGTACACCGTGCGGTCGATGGTATCGTCCGCAAGACCCAGTATGGCAGGGAGACGGACGGAATACTCCATCTTTACGTTTTCCACCAGCTGCCAGTCGGCAGCCAGACCGTCCATGTAGGGCATGCCGACAGAGAAGGAGGAAACGGCATAGCCATAGGGCGACGCTTCATCCATTTTCAGCACACATTCGGCGCCCGCCCACCAGGTCAGATCCCCTTCCGGCACCCACTCGGCCGGGGTGGAAAAATACCCCCACAGGGTGTAGAGATCCATGGTAAGCGTCATGGTGCCGTCGTCCGATGCATGGCTTTCGTGCACATAGGCGCCGGCCAGAGGCATTTCGTCAAACACGGCAAGGTCCAGATCCTTGCCGCCTGCATAGGAGGCGTCGCACGTGCCGTCTGCAAAAAACATGCGGTACATCTGCGATGCGGTTTCCCCGTCCAGATGCATGCTGCCCTCATCGCCCTCCACATAGCCAAAGAGCGCAAACAGCGTATCCTGGAAAGCGACGGGCACCTGCTCGGCTGCGTTCAGTTCTGTCACATCCTCGATCATGGCTGCGCTGAAGAGCAGATTGAGCATGTGCTGCAAGGGCTCGCTGACCATGATCTCCATATCCCCCATATCCCGCGTAGGCGCGGCGTGGCACAGCACGGGCGAAAGCAGCATCAGCAGCGAAAGCATGAAAGCCGTCCATTTTTTCATTGGTTGTTCCTCCGGATCAGTTCAGTATTTGCATCCCCTGCAGCAGCCCGAGGAAGGATGCTTCGTCCGTATCCTCCACGACCACGGCATAGGCGGTGTTATCCAGCGTAAAATATGCGGCAAAGGTTTCTCCGTCCCTGGCGATGGCACAGGGGATATCCTGCACCCTGACGTCCCGCCTGATCAAAAGCGACGCTTGCGCAAGGCGGACAAGCGGCGCGCTGCTGCCGGGCGTCACGGCGGATACCCGCGCGCCGTTATCATAGCTTACGTCCATCCGGCGTACAGGATTGCCTGCATACTGCACATTGCGGGTCTGCCCCTTCCCCTGCACCTGCTCCCACACAGGAACGGGTGCGCCGAAGGTATCCTCCAGCAGCACAAGATCGGTATAATCCCCGGCCTGCAGGCGGGAAACGGGCGTCTTTTGGGCAGGGACGCTGCCAACGTCCTGCCTGAGCAGCACGCAGCCAAAGTATACCAGCGCGCACAGCAGCAGGCACAAAAGGCCAAAGCCTATTTTGCCGCCGATACCGAGCCCTTTCTTCCGGCCGTTTGCTTCCGTCAACGTTTTTCCCTCCTACGGTCTTCCCTGCGTTTTTTCACTTCATTGCCGGCCACCGTGGCAATAAGCGATACCAGCATCAGCCCCAGCGCCATTTTCCCATGCTCGCCGTGCATGGAAAACAGCAGCGCCGCGCCGATGGGAAAGAAGCCTGCCATGGGGTGCAAGCCTCTCGTGCCGCCAAAGTAGGGCAGCAAAACGGCCAGCACGGGCGCGAGCACATACATGCAAAACACATACAGCGCCATCGCGCCCCTGACCCATCCGTCATAGAGGAAGGGCGCGCCCCACAGGGCAAAAGCCGTCACAATCAAAATCAAAAACCAGATAAGGGCAGGCGAACACTTTTTCATGCCGTCACCTGATCCTTTCCCGGATTTCGTTTGGCAATCGGGCGTCCAGATACACGCTGCTGCCCAGGAAGGACAGGCACTCGCGGTAAAAAACGCCGGTAAGGCAGGTGCCTTCTTCCTCGGTAAGGAAGGGCGAAAGCATCATGTTCAAAATCATGTCCGCGCAGGGCGCGCTCAGCCCCTTGAGCCTTTTTCCTGCCGTCTGGAAGCCCAGCCAGCCGCCCACATGCTCCCGCTGCCCTTCGATAAAGATGTGCAGGTATTCCCGGCACATTTCGGCAAGATAATCCCGCAAAAACGCATCCTTGTCCTGCGCCAGCAGCAGACAGCGCTGCAGCCTTTCATGATGGAAAATTTCCTCCGTCATACGCTTGCTTTCCGCTTCCCCGTGCATTTCCGGATGCTCAAACACATGCAGAAGATAGCACTTGATCACGGATAAATCAATGCGCCCGGGATCGCGCCGGGCAAGATTGCCCAGCATCAAAAGCGCACGCTGCACAGGAAGGGAATCTCCGTCCAGTTCCTCTGCCAAGAGGAGGCACCTTTCCCGCAATACCGGATCCGCCTCCGTGCGGGCCATCTGCAAAAGCGCCTGCACATCCCGGGGGAGCTGTGCCGTCTTTTTGCCCATCAGGCCGCCTCCTTTCTTCTGTGATCCCTGTGATTATAACACATTTGTTTCATCTTTGTTAACACCCGCGGCAACATTTACAGAAATTTCATGGCCGCTGCATATAAAAAACGCCGCAAAGCGGCGTTTTCATGCATCCTCAGGGGCAAGCATGCGCTTGTAGCGCTCCATGAACAGTTTGAGAAACTGCACGTCCGGCAGCTCCTCATAGCGCGTTTCCTCAAACCCGCTTTCGGACAGGCGGTAGATCTGCGCATCCGGCAGCGCCGTCAGCACCGGGGAATGGGTGGCCAGAATAAACTGGCAGCTGTTTTCCAGCACCGCCTGCTGGATGAGGAGCGCCAGCACATACTGATTTTCGTAGCTCAGCGCACCTTCCGGTTCATCCAGCAGGTACATGCCGCCCGGGCGCAGGCGGGAACGGAAAAATTCCAGAAACCCTTCCCCATGGCTCTGCGTAGCCAGATCACGGCTGTAGAGCGTGTCCAGATCGCCAAGCGTGCGGAACCAGGGCATCTTGGCATAGCTTTTGTCGCTCAGCGTATCATCCGCATCGATCCTGGCGATCTCCCGCCTGGCCTCCTCCCGGGTACGCTCCACCCAGGCGATGTAGGCGATGAACTCCTCCGCAGAAAAATAGAAGCAGCTCCGGGGCCGCATACGGCGGGACAACACAAACCGGTCCTGGGCATGCTCCATGGCATTTTTGCGTGGCAGCACGCCCTCGCCGATGCGTACGGCGTTCATTTTCTGGGCAAGCAATTCCATCAGCGTGCTTTTGCCGCTGCCGTTGCTGCCGCAGATCAGGGTGATCTCCCTGTCAAAGCGCAACTCCCCCAGCGCCTGCACGGCGGGTACATGAAAGGGGTAGCCCGCAGGGGCTGCCCCTTCCACGGCCGCGCTTGAAAGACGGCTGTAATAGATCATATCAGTTCTCTTCGTTAAAGTAGTAGGGCTTGCCGGTCTTGGCGGAGGTATAGATGGCCTCCAGGATGCGGGTGACGCAGGCGGCCTGCTCGGGCAGCACAGTGAGTTCGCCCTTGCCAAGCACAGCGTTGCAGAACACCATGTTTTCGATCTCGTGGGGTTCGCCGCTGCCCGCGCCCTCATAGAAGGCCGCGCCGCTGGCGCCGGTCAGATCGGGCTTCAACACATACTGGCGGTTGTTCTTGATGCCGTTGATGGCCAGGCCGTCATGCATATCGGCGCCGGCCAGGGTGCCCGACAGGGTGGTGGTAGCTTCTTCCACGTCCAGCGTGTTCAGCGCCCAGGAGGCGTTGAGCTGCACGGTGGCGCCGTTTTCCATCACCACAAAACCAAAGGCGCTGTCTTCCACGGTGAACTTTTCGGGATCCCAGCTGCCCCAGGCGTTGCCCTGGTTGGTCTGCTCGTTCAGCTTATGGTACACCGTGCCAACGGCATAGAGAGGCTTGTAGTTGTTCATCATCCACAACGTCAAATCCAGCGCATGGGTGCCGATGTCGATGAGGGGGCCGCCGCCCTGTTCGTATTCGTTGAGGAACACGCCCCAGGTGGGCACGGCGCGGCGGCGGATGGCGTTGGCGCGGCCCAGATAGATATCGCCCAGTTCGCCGTCATCGCACATCTGCTTGAGGTACTGGCTGTTGACGCGGTAGCGGCTCTGGTAACCGATGGTCAAAAGCTTGTTGTTCTTCTTGGCCGCATCCAGCATCTTGCAGGCTTCGGCATAATTGATGGCCATGGGCTTTTCGCACATGACGTGGGCGCCGGCGTTGAGCGCGGCCACGGAAATTTCACTGTGGCTGCGGTTGGGGGTGCACACAAACACGCAGTCCAGGTCCATTTTTAACATTTCCTTATAGTCTTCAAATACCTTGCAGTCGGCGGTGCCGTATTCCTTGGCGGCCTTTTCCGCACGCTCGCGGATAATATCGCACACAGCCACCACTTCGCACATACCGTTGACCTTGATGGCGGGGAGATGCTTGGCGTTGGCAATGCCGCCGCAGCCCACGACGCCGACCTTCAAAAGTTCAGACATGGAATCAGATCCTCCTTGCTTCTATCAGCTTATTCCGCTACATACATTATAGCGAAAACCCGCTTTCCAGGCAAGCCGTTTTCAGTTGCCGCCGCTCCGTTTTTTTACAAAGCGGCAACGAAAAAAGGAGCCACATGGCTCCTTTTCGGATAGGCGTTATCAATACTTACGCTTACGCGCAGCTTCAGCCTTCTTCTTGCGCTTGACGCTGGGCTTTTCGTAATGCTCGCGCTTACGCACTTCAGCCACGATGCCCGCACGCGCACACTGGCGCTTAAAGCGTTTCAGAGCGCTTTCCAGGGATTCGTTTTCCTTCACACGAATTTCAGACACTTGTTTTCCCTCCCTTCGCCATTTCGCCTGCGACTATCGCCGTTTTCACAGCGGATGGCGACCGTGCACCCATTATACAGCGGTTTGGGAGCACAGTCAACATTTTTTTTGATTCTTCGGAACGCTTTTTACACAATTAAAAATTGCTGGTCAAAAAAGTTCCAATTACGCCATTTTTTCACCCAGCTGCTCTCCGCCCAGAATGTGGATATGCCAGTGACCCACGCTCTGGCAGCCGTTTTTGCCGCAATTGCTGACGATGCGGAAGCCCTCCTGCAGGTTTTCCTGCGCGGCGATTTTGCCCACAGCGCGCAGCATGGCAGCCAACGCCGTATCGGAAAGGGAGGCGGCGTCCGCCACGTTCGCCACATGCTCCTTGCTCACCAGCACCACATGGCACTTGGCCTGGGGAGCGATATCGCGGAAGGCGTAGCAGTATTCGTCCTCATACACCTTGGTGGAAGGAATCTGACCCGCGATGATCTTGCAAAACAAGCAATCCATATGCTATCTCTCCTTTATTCTTCGATCTGCACCTTGTCCCTGCCAAATGCGTCAATCAGGGTCTGGGCGTTTTGGTTGACCATATCCTCGTGGTTTTTATCCACCTTTTCCCGCTGCACGCCGGCCTCAAAGCGGGCGTTCTCGTCCCCCGCCTCCTTCAGCGCCTTTTCCACGATTTCCCGGCGCTCGGGGGCATTGAGCATGTTCACAAACAGGAACTGATCCTTGGGATACACCACGCGGTACAAACTGTTTTCACACCCGTCAAAGGCGCCCATGGATACGGGGCCAAAGATGCCGGGCGCATCCTTCTTGAGGATGTTCAGCGCGGCATTCCATGCGGCGGCTCCCTGCTTGGGGGCCTGGGGCCTGCGCTTTTCCGGAGGCGCTTCCTTGGCTTCCGCAGCCGCGCCGCTGCGCACGCTGACCTTCACCTGACCGCTTTCGATCTTTGCAAGGCGCATTTCCAGCTCAGACAGCCTCTCCAGCAGCGCGGAGATATCGTTGGCATCCGCCTTTTCGCAGGCCTTGAGCATGCACACTTCCAGCACCGATCTGCCCGACGCCGCCCAGCGGGTATCCGCCTCCGCCTTCATCACCAAATTGAGTACGCGCAACAGCTTTTCGCTGGTATATTTTTCGCTCTGGGCGCGCAGCTTTTCCGCGCCGTCCCGGGTGGAGGACAGAAGCTCCTGATCGGCGCCGCACAGTTTGCACACCATCAGCCTTCTAAGATGGGCAGAAAAATCCTTGAGGAACACGGTCACGTCCCGGCCCTCCCGCATCAATTTATCCATCAGCCGAAGCGCCTGTGCGCCGTCGGATTCTGCAATCGCCTCCGCCACGTCAAACAGCATGGTCTTATCCGCAGCGCCAAGGGCAGCGCGCACAGCGTCCGCCGTCACCCTTTCGCCCGTGCCCAAACACATATCCAGGATGGACCAGGCGTCGCGCATGCCGCCTTCCGCCGCCTGGGCGATATGGAAGAGCGCTTCCTCCTCCACCTGGATGTTGTCCTTTTCCACCGCCTCCCTCAGACGGGAAACGATCTGCTCCTCGGTCAGCCTGCCAAAGTCAAACCGCTGGCAGCGGGACAAAATGGTGGAGGGCAGTTTCTGGGGCTCGGTGGTAGCCAGAATGAACACCATGTAGTGCGGCGGCTCCTCCAGCGTTTTGAGCAGCGCGTTAAAGGCAGCGTTGGAGAGCATGTGCACTTCGTCAATGATGTACACCTTGTATTTGCCAAACTGCGGGGGATAATCCACCTTTTCCAGCAGCTCGCGGATCTCCTCCACGCGGCTGTTGCTGGCAGCGTCCATTTCGTATACGTCAAAGGACGAATCGCTCAGCAGCATGCGGCAGCTTTCGCATTCGCCGCAGGGATCGCCGTCCACGGGGGTCTGGCAGTTGATGGCCCGCGCCATGATCTTGGCGGCGCTGGTCTTGCCCGTACCTCTGCTGCCGCAGAAAAGATAGGCATGAGCAATACGCCCGCTTTTGACCTGATTGCGCAGGGTTTTGCGGATGCTTTCCTGGCCCACCATGTCCTCAAAGGTCTTGGGCCGCCATACGCGGTAAAGCGCCTGGTACATGCGTTTTCCTCCGGTTCAAGGGTAAAAAATCGGGTTGGGGATCAGATTTCGCCCCTGCGCCGCAGATCGCTGTGGCGCAAAAGCTGGCTGCCGCAGAAGTAGAAGATCAGTTCAGGCACAAACGAGAGCACGCTGATCACGCCGTCCGCCACATTGCCGCCGCCCACCAGCAGATTCAGCGCCAGCGTGCACAGCACCATGCCGGCGGTCAGGCTCATCACAATGCTGGCAGGCACCGCCGCATGGCGGTCGGGATAGCGGGCGGTGGTCATCATGCGCAGATCGTTGATCGCGCGGCTGAAAAGCGCAAAGGAGCCTGCGCGGAACGCCGTCACGGCAACCGACCAGATATTGTAGGGCAGGTACATTTTCCACAGGTCCATTACGTCCTGGGGAATATCGCCCAGTTCGCCCGTACCCATGGATTGGGTGATGGTATACAGCGTTACGCCGCGGAGGTAGCCGTTGGCAATTTGCAAAACGGCATACACCGCGCAGGCGATGACGGTGGTCTTGAGGATTTTTTCCGCAGGGTTCTGCTTGACGCGGAACAGGCACACCGCCACAAACAGGGAGCCGACCAGCACCAGCGCATCCGGCACGGTGAACAGCGCGTTGATCACAGACAGCCCCTTCTGCGCCGTCAGCGACGTGATGACGGAAGCAAAGCCCATCACGGTCAGCAAGAGAATGCCAAAGCACATCAGCGTCATGCGCTTATCCTGTACGAATTCCTGCACCAGCGTGCGGGGCAGCACGCGGCCGCCCTTCAAGCGTTCATTTGCCATGGTATTTCCTCTTTTCGGTATATGGTTTTAGAAGCGGCCCATCAAAGCTTCCTCTGCCTGACGGAAGGTACCCTTCTGCCCGTTTACGGGACGGAGGATAAAGGTATATTCCCTGCGCTCCCCAAGATACAGACGGTCCTTTTCCAGGGGCTCGGGGCCGCAGGAGTTGCTGCCCAGGGGGCCCATTTCGCCGTCGATCATCACTTCGGTCAAAGGTTCCTTCTTCAGCTCGCAGGTATGCTCTGCCTTAAAGAGATTTTCCAGCGTATAATCATGGGCGGTGAAGGCGAAGGTGCCCTTCATGGGACGGGTCACCATCAGGCCCCTGCCGGTATTGTCCGTCACGGCGCAGGCGTAGGTATCCTCATGGCTGCCGTTTTCCTGGGGACGGACGTAGGGCTCGTGAAGATCCTTGACCTGTGCGCTGTACACGCCGATGAACGCCGCCGTCTTTTTATCCTTATAGCTTTCGATGGGGCCGCGGCCGTGCCACACGGCGCGGTCGTAACCCTTGGGCATGGCAAAGCGCAGACCCACGCGGGGCAGGTAAAAGTCCAGCTTCTTGGCGGGCGTGAACGCCACGTTCAGCGTCACCGTGCCGTCGCCGTAAACCACATAGTCCTGCCGCACGCGGAACGTAGGCGGATAGCCCGTGGCATACAACACGCTTTCAATGCGCACGTTGACCCTTTCGCCGCTGTCGTCATAGCCAAAGGCCATGTTCTCGCAGCGGTTTTCCAGCCGGTCCAGATCGTATTCCAGCCACTTGCCCTTGATATTGCTGTCATTGTCCGTAGGCGCACGGAAGAAATTGGGACGAATGCCGTGACCGTCCAGAATGAGGGCATGGCCGTCCTCCTCCCAGGCGCACAGACCCTTGCGGTCAAAGCGGATCACAAAGTTTCCGCCCCTGACGGTGATATCGCCGTTTGCTTCCTCTGCGGCCTCCAGATCCATAGCGGGCGCGAAGGCGCAGAAAGCCGCCTGGGGCGCAGGATAGGCCAGCAGGATCTGATCCCTCGCCACCACATGGCCGGCAGGCGCATAGGGCATATCGTACCGCTGGGCAAATTCAAAATCCAGCGTGGCAATGCCCTTGTAGCGGGGCATGGGAAGCGTGATCACCTGGCTTTTGCCCGGACGGGTGCGCAGGTTGATCTCGCCCTGGGCGTAAACCTTGTAGCCGTCCGTCACCTTCCAGTGACCGGAAAGGCAGGAAAGATCGGTAAATGCGTACATATTGCGCACGCGCACCTTCATGCAGGCGTTTTCGCCTTCGGTTTCCTCGATTTTTTCAATGCGCACAGGACGCAGCACATGGGCGTATTCCAACAGACCCGTATGGGGCGTGCGATCGGGATAGGTCAGTGCATCCACGCAGAAATTGCCGTCATGGGGATGCTCGCCAAAGTCGCCGCCGTAAGCCCAGTATTTTTCGCCGTCCTTGGTATACCGGGTAATGCCGTGATCGGCCCATTCCCACACGCAGCCGCCCATGATCTGCTTATGCTTATAGTACATCTGCCAGTAATCTTCCAGGTTGCCGGGGCCCTGGCCCATGGCATGGGCGTATTCACACTGGAAGTAGGGCTTGTCATGATGGATCTTCAGATTCTGTTCGATCCATTCCAGGCCGTCGTACATGATGCTGAACACGTCGGCGCTTTCCGTCTTTTCATCTCGCTCGTAGTGGATAGGACGGGAGGTATCAAGCTTGCGCATGGCGGCGGACATGGCCGCATGGTTGCAGCCGTAGCCCGCTTCGTTGCCCAGCGACCACATCACAATGCAGGGATGGTTGAAATCCCTTTCCACCATTCTCACGCCGCGGTCCACAAACTGCTTTTCCCAGATGGGATTGGTGGCCATATAATTGTAGCTTTCAAACATCACAACGCCGTGGCATTCCAGGTCCGCTTCGTCCACCACGTACAGACCGTACTCATCGCACATATCCAGAAATCTGGGATCGTTGGGATAATGGCTGGTGCGCACGGTGTTGATGTTCATGCGCTTCATGAGGAAAATATCCTGCTTCATGTGCTCCACGGGGGTAAAGAAGCCAAGCTCGGGATGGGTATCGTGACGGTTGACGCCCTTGAGCTTCACGTTGACGCCGTTCACATAGAACACATTGCCGATGATCTCCACGCGCTTGAAGCCCACCCGCACGCACTCGCACTGGCCTTCGATCTCAAGCAGCAGCGCATAGCGTTTGGGATTTTCCGCGCTCCAGGGCAAAATATCGCAAAGCTCGCAGTTCACTTCGCCCTTTTCCTTGGAGATATGCACCTTTTCTTCATACAGCACTTTGCCGTTTTCTTCGTCCAGCAACGTAACCTGAACGTCCTTGGCGCCCTTCACCTTCATTTCGGCGTGCAGGATGCCCTTTTTCGCCTTGGGATCAAAATCGCACAGGGTTTTTACGTTGCAGATGCGGGCGTCTGCAAAGGAAAGCAGACTCACGTCGCGGAAGATGCCGGCATGGCGCCACATATCCTGATCCTCCAGGTACGTGCCGTCCGACCACTGGAACACCAGTACGCAGATCTCGTTTTCGCCCTCGTGCACAAAGCGGCTCACGTCAAACTCGCTGCACAGATGGGGCGTTTTGGCAAAGCCGACGTACTCGCCGTTGACAAAGGCATAGTAACAGCTGCTTACGCCGTCAAAGCGCAGAACCGTGCGTCGGCCCTCAAAATCCCGGGGCAGCACAAAGCTGCGTTTGTAAAAGCCCATGGGCGTATCATCCGGCACATGGGGCGGATCATAGGGAATGGGGAAACGCACGTTGGTATACTGGATCTGTCCAAAGCCGTGGAACTGCCAGCAGCCGGGCACGGGCATCGTGTGCTCGCAGGGAATGGAGCAGATGTCCTCGGGCAGGTTGCGGGGGCCTTCGATGAAGGCAAACTGCCACACGCCGTTCAGATTCAGATAATAGCGGGAGGCTTCCCGCATGCCGCTCAGCGCGGATGCACGGTCCTCATAGGGCACCATGGTGGTGCGCATGGGCAGACGCTCATAGGCGATATAATGCAGATCCTGATATTCTGTCAGCTTCATATTTAATCCTCCGCAAGATAGATTCACGGGCATACGTATATATCTATTGTACCATACCAAATATCCCCGTGACAAGACCGCCCGTTCCATGAAAAAATGACAGCACAGGGGCAGAGGATGCACAAATTGTGTATTCTTTTGCATCAGATACATACAAAACGGCTTTTTTCATGTATAATGGGTGTACTGACGCAATAAGGAAGTGTTTTCTTTGCCGGGCACCTATATCCCCTCGGGCTACACGCCCAAGCTTTCCCTGTACGAAACGCAGCATGCCATCAGCCTGATCAAGCAGGTTTTTCAGGATAATCTTTCCCTGTACCTGAACCTCAAGCGCGTATCCGCGCCCTTGTTTGTCAACCCAAGAGACGGCCTCAACGACGATTTGAGCGGCGTGGAGCGTCCCGTTTCCTTTGATATCCCCGCAGCGCAGGTTTCCGCCCAGGTGGTGCACTCTCTGGCCAAGTGGAAGCGCATGGCGCTTTGGCGGTACGATTTCCACCCCGGCAAGGGCATCTACACGGATATGAACGCCATCCGCCGGGATGAGGATCTGGACAACCTCCACTCTATCTATGTGGACCAGTGGGACTGGGAAAAGGTGATCACCCGGGAAATGCGCTCCATGCACACGCTGCACGAAACGGTGCAGAGCATCGTCCGCGCCATCTGCATGGCGCAGCTCACCGTCCGGGGCCGCTTTCCCCAATTGGACGTGCCCCTGCTTTGCGAGGAAGTGACCTTCGTTACCTCCCAGGAGCTGGAGGATATGTACCCCGCCCTTACTCCCAAGGAACGGGAATACGAGATCGTCAAAAAGCACAAAACCGTGTTCATTTCCCAGATCGGCAAAACGCTGCGCTCGGGTAAAAAGCACGACGGCCGCGCCCCCGACTATGACGATTGGACGCTGAACGGCGATATCTTTTTCTATCATGAAACGCTGGACTGCGCCATGGAAATTTCCTCCATGGGCATCCGCGTGGACGCAGAGGCGCTGGACAAACAATTGACCGAATCCGGCTGCGACAACCGCCGGGCGCTTACCTACCATAAGCTGCTGCTGGAGGGCAAACTTCCCCTGACCATCGGCGGCGGCATCGGACAAAGCCGCCTGTGCATGCTGCTGCTTGGCAAAGCGCACATCGGCGAAGTGCAATCCTCCATCTGGGATGAAGCAACCCACCGCATCTGCCGGGAGGCAGGGTTCCAGCTGCTGTAACTATTTAAAATGCAAAAGAGATGGGCTTCATGCTCATCTCTTTTTATTATCTTTATTCAAGCTCAACACATAATCCGCACTGACTCCGTAATACATACACAGTGTTTTCAAATGCCGCACCGGCAGTTCGTTAATGCCTTTTTCATAACGGGAATACACCTGCTGTGTTGTACCCAGTATCGCTGCTATATCCGCCTGCCTTAAATCCCGGTCTTCACGCAGTTCCCGCAATATCTCCCAATACTCTTTCATGGGGTTCTCACCTCAGAAAGAGTATATGTACACCAGATATGGTGTATTGACATTTACATCACATCTGGTGTATAATTTAAGAAAATACGAAGGAGGACTTCCTCATGTTCGACAACATCGGCGGCAAAATCAAGAATCTGGCACGGACGACATGCATATTAGGCATCATCGGATCGATTATTGTTGCGATTGCGCTGTTTTCCTCCAATTCCAATTACGAACCCACCATCGGTGCAGGCTTCGCCTGGCTCATCATTGGTCCTCTCGTATCCTGGCTAAGCTGCCTTACTCTGTACGGTTTCGGTGAGTTAGTGGAAAACAGCACAGCAATCCTAAATACACTGACCTCTTCTAAACATCATCACGTCAATGCTATCAGTGCCGTACAGGACGAGACCAACTGGATCTGCTCAACTTGCGGAACCAGCAATCCACACTACATCGGCAGATGTCCGAACTGCAATACATATAGATAAACTCAATATAGTTACAAAATAAGACAGCTGTCGGAGAACTCCGACAGCTGTTTTGTTATTCTTGAAATCCGGTTATCAATATTCCGCGCCCTTCTTTTCCATTTCGGCGCGTACCTTTTTGCCGTCCAGGGTGTTGAGGGCGGCGGCGATGCCGGCGGCTTCACCCAGCGCACGGCAGGTGGGAATGATGCGCACAGAGGCCTGGGCCACAAACTCGGTGCCGATGCAGCGGCCGGCCACCAGCAGGTTATCCATGCCCTTGGCGATCAGCGCACGGAAGGGAATTTCGTAGTAGGGCAGGCTGTCCTTTTCGCCGTCGATATGCTCGTTGCGCAGCATGTAGCCGTGCACGTCCACGGGATAATTGCTGCGCACCACAGCGTCGTCAAACTTCTTCCAGCGGATGGCTTCAGAAGCGGTGAGCACATGCTCAGTCACGGCGCGGCGGCCTTCGCGGATGCCCACCATGGGAGCAATCGCGCTGACGGTGGCGTTTTCAAAGCCCTTGAAGTACTTTTTGTAGAAGCGCAGGAAGCGCATCACGCGCATTTTGCCCTCCAGCTGCACGCGGGAAAGCTGCTCGGCGTCGGTGACGTCCGGCACGTCAAAAAACTCGGGGCAGTTGAAGGCCAGGCAATCAGGACGGCCGGGCACGGTAAAGAACTGCCAGTAGGCATGATCCTCGCGGGTCAGATCGCCCTTTTCCACTGCTTCCACAAACACGTTGTACAGCGCATGGTTTACGTTGTTGAGGCCCAGACCGTCGTCAAAATTCTTGGGACGGGGCAGAATTTCGCCGTTCGGGCGCTGACGCTTTTCCTCCAGATACTGCCAGAAGGCGTCCACGTCCACGTTTTCCAGCATATAGCGCAGGGAGCAGGGCTGGTTTACATGGTTTTCGTCATCGCCGTGCAGATAGGGCAAACCCGCATGCACCACCACGTCGCAATCAGCGGTGGCGTCGATGAACATGTTGTTGGCCTTCACCTGGGCAAAGCCGCTCTTGTTGTACACGGTCACGCTTTCCAGATGGCCTTCCGTCTTATCCGCGCCCACGATGGTGGTGTGGTACAGCACGCGGATCTTGCGCTCCAGGAACATTTCGTCCAGGATCACTGTGAGCATCATGGGATCAAAGAAGCTGCTGCCGCGCTCACACACGGCGCCCGCCTCGGCCATGCGGGCGATGATCTCCTTGGCCACGTAGGAGCCCTGGGGGTTGCCTTCGATGCAGGTATGCATGAGGGGCGTTACCAGACCCAGCGTGCTGGTGCCGCCGGCTGCGCCGAACTGCTCAATAAGGATGACGCTGGCGCCCGCATCCGCCGCGGCAATGGCTGCCACCGCACCTGCCGTGCCCGCGCCGCAGACCACAACGTCTGCCTGATACGTCTTTTTCACATCGATGATCATGGGAAATGACCTCCCGTTTTTTGTGATTCTTTACGGGAAAATTATAACACCCCCAAAGAGGGGGTGTCAATGAAGCTTACGCCTGATTTCCGTGTTTTTTATCATAGATGTAGGAATACAGCGTGGGCACGCCGACCATCACCGTCAGCAGCACAATAAACGCCCAGGGGATCCATTTGGCGTCCAGGAACGTACAGAGCAGGAACAGCATGCCGCCAATTACCCAGATTTTGCCGCCGAAGCGGTGGGTGGCCACCCAGTTATCCTCGCTTTTGAAGGTCCAGGGCAGTTTGATGCCCAGCGTGTGGTTGGGCTTCACCTTGGGCAGATAATTGCCGATGAAGATGAACAAAACGCCCATCAGGGGCAGCATGATGCGGGTGACGTTCCAGGTATAGCCCAGCGCAAAGGAATACATCAGCCCGCCGCAAAACAGCGATACGGCAGGGCAGATCCAGTACACCAGGCTGAAGATCTTGTGGTGCTGCTCCGCGTTGTATTTGTCAAAGCTTGCACCCAGCACGCACAGCCAATGCAGCGCCAGAACGATGCAGGGCAGGCCAAACACCGCAAAGGGCTTGCTGCTCCATCCGTCCGCTTCGTTGCTTGCGTTAAAATGGGTGGGCATGGGATCGGGCAGCTTATTCCACAGCAGCACGCCCGCCAGCACGGGCAGCAGAATGATCAGGGAAGCCAGCAGCAGCTTTCCCTTATTTTTCTTGATCAGGTTCAGCATTTTTTTCTCCTTTCAGATCGGTGATCCACAGCATAATTTCTTCCAGCACCGATGCGTTCAGCTCATAGATAATAAATTTTCCGTCCCGCTTGTCCCGGATGAGATCCGCTTCCTTGAGCACGGACAAGTGCCGGCTGACGGACGCCGCCGTGACGGGAAAATGCTCTGTAATCTCCCCTGCGGTCATCTTGCCGCCCTTGAGCAGATTGAGAATCTCCCTTCGGATGGGATCCGCCAGCGCCTTCATGGTGTTCTGCAGCGACATTCGGTTTCACCTCCTTTAACATTTAACCGAAATGTTAATTGTATATTAGCACGCATTCTGTCCCCTGTCAAGCCACAGGCAGGATTTTTTCAAAATTTTTTTGAAAGGTAAATAAAGACCGCTCCAAAACCGTCTGAATAGGTGAAAGGGGGTGCATGCATGGCGGATACAGTGCAAAAGGCCGTCTCCCGGGAAGACCGGCTGCTGATGTGGGCAGATTTGTACGCAGATGAACTCCTGCGTACCTGCTACCTGTACCTGGGCGATCACCACCTGGCGCAGGACGCTTTGCAGGATACCTTCCTGAAAGCCTGGCGGCACATGGATCTATATGAAAAAAAGCAGGTGCAAAACGATAAAGCCTGGCTGTGCCGCATCGCCATGAACGTGTGCCGCGATCAGCTGCGTTCCCCCTGGCGCCGCCGTGTGGACAGGCGTCTGACCCCGGAAGACCTGCCTCCCTCCATGCTCTCCTGCCCCGCCCAGGACAGAGATCTGATCCTCGATATCAGCCGTCTGCCCGTCAAGTACAGGCAGCCCATCCTGCTTTACCACTATCACGGCATGACCGTGGAGGAAACAGCCGCCGTGCTTCACATCCCCGCCGCCACCGCGTACAAGAGATTGAGAAAAGGCCGCCAATTGCTCAAAGACCGCCTGACAGGGAGGGAAAACAATGCCTGACAGCTTCAAGCAAAAAACGGACCGCGCCCTTGCATCCCTTCACCTGAGCGCACAGGAAAGGCGTCAACTGATAGCCTTTGCCATGGAGGAACAAAAAATGAAAAAGAAAATGCCCGCCGTGTTCGTCATTGCCCTTGCGCTCATCCTCATTCTCGGCAGCGTCACCATCGCAGACGGTATGAACGTCTTTGCCATGTTCACCAATTACGATGCACGGCTGGAAAAGCTGATCTATTCCTCTGTCATCGAGGATCCCGTGCCCGTACAGGTGGAAACGGACTATATCGGCACGTCTTACGTCACCCTGACCAACGCCCACTTTGACGACGATCACCTGATACTGGGGTTCACGGTGGAAAACATGGTCGCCGCAGAAAGCTTTGTCCCCACGGAAGAAGAGCTCCAAGGCATGCGTCCCCGCGGGCTCGGCGCAGTCTGCGCGCCGCCCTACATGAACGAAGAGCAAAAATCTCTCCATGACTGGTATTCACGGGCCGTAGAAGCCCGCCTGCCCGAGTCCCGCGGCGTGAAGGCCAGCGAGATCACCGTCTCCTTTGTGATTCCCGGAGAAAACGGCGAAGTGCATACCATGAATTACAGATGGTTTCAACAATTGCAGGAGGACGGCCTCACATGCCACCTCTATACCATGGACGGGCTGAAAAACGATCCCTTCATTGAGCAGCTGATGAAGCAAAGCAGCATCACCCTTGAAATGCGTATCTACGAAAGCGTCTATCGCCTCTGGTACGACGGAGAGGAGCAGTACGCTAGATGGACCAACGAATGGATCACCTCCGTGCCCATCACGCTGGAAAAATCCTATAAATCGCTGCAGTGAGCCCGGCTTCTCTCTCTTTTTTCTACTATAATAATTGACATCTTTCTTTCTCCGTGCTAAAATGCCCCTATCGGCTTTGACGGGGAACAAATCCCGCGTTCAACACGGTGCCAGAGAGAAAGGGCCGCAGGCTGCAAGCCCTTTTGACCGCGTGCAGGACATTCGCCCCCGAGCCGCAGGGCTGAAATCACAGTAGGCTTTGCCGTTTTCCCGCGTTAAGGGCTTTGAGGGCGTGCATACCGCATGCCGAAAATGGGTGGTACCGCGTAACACTATTACTTACGCCCCATGCTTTGTGCATGGGGTTTTTTCATTGGAGGAAAGGACATGGGCATCAGAGAAGATCTCATCCGCATCGGCGAAGAGATGCGGGCACAGTTGAACGAAGCCACCACCACGCAGGCGCTGGACCAGATCCGCGTTGCCGTGCTGGGCAAGAAGGGCGCCCTGACCGCGCTGCTGCGCGGCATGGGCCAGATCCCTGCCGAAGAGCGCCCCGCCATGGGCCAGATCATCAACGAAAAGCGGGAAGAACTGACCGCGCTTCTGGACGCCAAACAGCAGGAGCTGAAGGCGAAGGAAAAGGAAATCCGCCTGCAGAAGGAAGCCATCGACATTACCGAGCCCCGGGATATCCCCGATTACGGCTGCGTGCATCCCAACCAGCTGGTGCTGCGTCAGGTGCTGGACTGCTTCACCGGTCTGGGCTTTGACGTGGTGGAAGGCCCCGAAATTGAACTGGACCACTATAATTTCGAGCTGCTCAACCTGCCGAAAAACCATCCTGCCCGCGATGCGCAGGATACCTTCTATGTGGATGACAACATCGTCTTGCGCACCCACACCTCTCCCGTGCAGGCCCGCACCATGCTCTCCCGCAAGCCCCCCATCCGCATCGTGTGCCCCGGCCGCGTGTTCCGCGCCGACGAGATCGACGCCACCCACAGCCCTGTGTTCCACCAGATCGAAGGTCTGGTCATTGACGAAAACGTGACCATGGGCGATCTGAAGGGCACCTTGGACGCTTTTGCAAGGAAGCTGTACGGCGATGACATCACCACCCGCTTCCGCCCCTCCTTCTTCCCCTTCACCGAGCCCAGCGCCGAAGTGGATTTGACCTGCTTCAACTGCCGCGGCAAGGGCTGCCGTATGTGCAAGGGCACCGGCTATATCGAAGTGCTGGGCTGCGGCATGGTGAACCCCAAGGTGCTGGAGATGTGCGGCATCGATTCCACCAAGTACTCCGGCTTTGCCTTCGGCATCGGCCTGGAGCGCATCACCATGCTGCGCTACGGCATTCAGGACATGCGTCTCATGTACGAAGGCGACCTGCGCTTCCTGCGCCAGTTCCGCTGATCGGGGAGGAAACAGAAAATGAAAGTATCTTTGAATTGGCTGAAAAAATATGTGCCTGTGGAGCTGGATAACGCCGCCTACGAAAGCCGCATGATCATGACCGGCACGGGCGTTGAAGGCATGGAAGACATGGGCAGGGAACTCCAGAACGTGGTGGTCGGCCGCGTGCTCACCTGCGAAGATCATCCCAACAGCGACCATCTGCACATCTGCACGGTGGACGTGGGCGAAGAAGCCCCCCTGCAGATCGTGTGCGGCGCGCCCAATGTGAAAGCCGGCCTCCTGGTGCCTGTTGCCAAGGTGGGCGCCGTGCTGCCCGGCGATTTCCACATCAAGAAGGGCAAGCTGCGCGGCGTGGAAAGCTGCGGCATGCTGTGCTCCTCCACCGAAATGAACGTGCCTGTGGAACTGTACCCCTCCGTGGGCGACGCAGGTCTGCTCATTTTCAACGAAGACTATCCCGTGGGCACGGATGTGCGTGAGATCTTCGGCTTCAACGACACCGTGGTGGATTTTGAAATTCTGGCCAACCGTCCCGACTGCCTGTGCGTGTGGGGCGTTGCCCGCGAAACGGCCGCCGCGCTGAATGCGCCTCTTTCCCTGCCCGTAATCACCGTGAAGGAAGCGGACGGCGATATTCACGACTATGCCGACATCACCGTGGAAGACACCGAGCACTGCCCCCGCTACGCCGCCCGCGTGATCAAGAACGTGCGCATTGCGCCCTCTCCCATGTGGCTGCGTCAGTACCTGCATGCCGCCGGTATGCGTTCCATCAACAATATTGTGGACATAACCAACTTCGTCATGCTGGAAACCGGCCATCCCATGCACGCCTTTGACCTGGCCAAGGTAAAGGGCCGCAAGATCGTGGTGCGCGCCTCCCGCGAAGATGAAACCCTCACCACCCTGGACGGCAAGGAATACGCCCTGTCCGGCCAGGAGCTGATGATCTGCGACGAAGACCATCCCACCGGCCTTGCCGGCATCATGGGCGGCGAAGAGAGCGAGATCACCGAAGAGACCCGCGACGTGCTCTTTGAATGCGCCTCCTTCGATCGTACCTCCATCCGCCTTACCGCCCGCCGTCTGGGTATCCGCACGGAAGCCTCCGGCCGCTTCGAGCGCGGCGTCAGCCCCGCCACCGTCATGGAAGCGCTGCAGCGTGCCTGCCAGATGGTCAACGAGCTGGATGCAGGCGATGTGGTGCCCGGCGTCATCGACATCTATCCCAACCCCGTCAAGCCCGCACACCTCAACGTGCCTGTGGACTACATCAACAAGCGCACCGGCGTTACCGTTTCCGGCGAGGAAATGAAGCGCATTCTGGAAAAGCTCTTCTTCGAAGTGGAACTGAAGGATGGCGTGCTGCACGTGACCGCACCCAATTTCCGTCAGGACATTGAGCAGATGGCCGACATCAGCGAAGAAGTGCTGCGCTATGCAGGTTATGAGCATATCCCCTCCACCGGCCTGCGCGGCGAAACCACCCAGGGCGGTCTGAATGTGAAAACTGCCCGCCACTTCAAGCTGCAGGATATGCTCTCCGGCATGGGCGCCTATGAGTGCATGAACTACTCCTTCATCAGCCGCAAGGTGATCACCCAGATGGGATTTAGCGCCGACGACGCCCGCCTCAACCCCGTGTGCATCCGCAATCCTCTGGGCGAGGATACCGCCTGCATGCGCACTACGCTGCTGTGCGGCGTGTTCAAGACGGTTTCTACCAACCAGCGCGGCGGCAATGAGGACGGCCGCATCTACGAGCTGGGCAGCATTTATGATTCCGCCTGCAAGACGGAAGAAAACCTGCCTGTGGAGCATGATACCCTGGCCATTGCCATTTGGGGCGGCAAGGAAGATTTCTACTCCCTGCGCGGCATGGTGGAAGCCATCATGCGTGACCTGGGCGTTTGCTATCACATCGAAATGGGCAGGGAAAACTACCTGCATCCCGGCCGCCGCGCACAGCTGGTGGCGCAGAGCGGCGATGTGATCTGCCAGCTGGGTCAGGTGCATCCCGATACTGCAGAAGCCTTCGACATGAACGACAAGACCTATGTGTGCGAACTGGACGTGGAAAAGCTGTTTGAAAACGCCAACGCCCTTGGCCATGTACAGCCCATCTACCGTACCCCCGCCGTCAGCCGCGACCTGGCATTCGTCATGGATGGCAGCGTGCAGCTGGGTCCCGTCATGGATGAAATGAAGAAGGCCTGCGGCGACAAGCTGGAAGATATCCGCCTGTTCGACGTGTTCCGCGGCGTGCAGGTGGGCGAAGGCAAAAAGAGCTGCGCCTTCAACCTGGTGCTCCGCGCCAAGGATCACACCCTCACCGAGGATGAGATCAACGCTTCCGTCAAGAAGGCCATCAAGGCCGCCGAAAAGTTCGGCGCCGTGCTGCGCGGATAACCTTCACGGGGGCTGCGCGCCCCCACACCCGCGACAGGGAGATGAGTTCCGCAACCTCAATTGTCGCGCTCTCCCTGCCGGTCGATCGCTCGTTTCGGTTGACTCCTCCGCCTCGCTTCATCCGCCACCGGCGGCGCTTCGGCTCCGTCCCCCTGCACCTACCGTATCGGACACAGGCGGAGGAACTGTCCAACTGTGTCCCGATGCAGCAAAGATGAAATAAATGAACTCCGTCCCGTGACATGATTCATGTTATAGGACGGAGTATTTTCTTTTCAACGTAGGGCGATTTCTTGCTCCCGCCGGGTACAGAGTAGCTTTTCGGCACGCCAACCTTCGATTACTCAAGCCATTCACCCAACCCAATCCTCTGTCCAGCGGCATGATGCAACCCCATCCATCGATACGGCGATCCGCCCGGCCAGAGCGCGCTTTGCGCGTCTGGGCCTCCTTCATCAACCAAGGCAGGGAGCAAATTCATTTGCTCCTGCTCTTGGTGATGAAGTTCCCGTTTTTCTCCGTTTTCGGAGAAAAACTGCGGATCGCTCAAACAGTTCCCAACAAAACCGTTCATTTTTCCCAAATAAGAACGGCGGGGGTAAACCCCCGCCTTACAGCAGTTGTTGCATTGGGAAGCAGTCCGGAAGTTAACACCTGTCCGACCAACGCTGCGGGTGCAGGGGGACGGAGCCGAAGCGCGCCCAGTGGGCGATAAAGCGAGGCGGAGGAGTCAACCGAAACGAGCGATCGACCGGTAGGGAGAGCGCGACGATTGAGGTTGCAAAGATCAGTACCCTGCCTCAGGGTTTGGGGCTGAGTAAGCCCCAAGAAGAACCTGAATAAGGTTCCAAGAAAGCAGCAACAAAAAGTGTAGCATGCGTCCTGAAAGTATGCTATAATCCAGATAATGCTTTTACCCGATCAACCGAAGCAATGAGGTGCCAAAGATGATCCGCGAAAAGAATTTTTACAAAACCCTGTTCCGTCTGGCGCTGCCCAGCGCGTTCCAGTCCTTTTTGTCGCTGCTGGTGGTGATGGCGGACAACATCATGATCTCCCGTTTCGATCCGGAAAACGCGCTGGCCGCCGTTTCCCAGGTCAACTCGGTATCCACCTTCGTCATTTCCATGCTGATGGGCATTGGCGCAGGCGGCATTGTGCTGATCTCCCAGTACTGGGGCAAGCGCGATAAAACGGCCATCAAGCCCATCTGCGGCATGGTGTGCCTGTTTTCCATGCTGCTTTCGCTGCTGGTCATCACGCTGGTGCTGACCATGCCCCGCGCCGTGCTCAAACTGGTGCTGGATCCCAAGGAAACGGTACTTACCGATATTGCCGTGCGCTATTTCCGCATCGTGTGTCTGTCCTACCTGCCCACCGCCATTACCGGCTCGCTGGTTGCCGTACTCAAGGGCGTGGAAGTGGTCAAGATGACGCTGTACGCCACCGTGCTTTCGCTGATCACCAACATTTCCCTCAACTATATCCTGATTTTCGGCAAGCTGGGGCTGCCCGCTCTGGGCGTGGAAGGTGCAGCAACTGCCACCGTCTGCGCCCGTCTGGTTGAAATGGGCGTGGTCATGTTCTACTGCTTCCGCGTGCAAAAGAACGTGGATCTGCGCATCCGCCACATGTTCCGCACCAAGGCATGGGCTGTGAAGGATTATTTCCGCTTCGGCGCGCCTGTTGCGCTGGGCGATACCCAGTGGGCGCTGGTGGGCATGCTGAAGGCCGCCATGATCGGGTACCTTGGCAAAACCATGATCAGCGCCATCAACATCACCGATACCATGGCCAACCTGGCCACCATGTTCACCTTTGCCATGGCGGACGCCGCCTGCGTGGTCATCGGCAAGTCCGTAGGCGCAGGCGATTACAAGCGTACCCGCAAGGAAAGCAACACCATTCAGGTGCTGTTTGCCCTGTTTGGGTTTGTGATGTGCACGGTGGTGTTCGTGCTGCGCAAGCCCTTCATCAGCCTGTACGGCGCGGCGGAGGATATTGCCTCCCTGGCCTCCACACTGGTGGCCATCGCCGCGGTGACGCTGCTGGGCACCACCTACCACGCCGCCTGCTTCCGCGGCATCAACCGCGGCTCGGGCGACGGCAATTTTGTGGTGCTGGTGGACCTGATCTGCGGCTGGCTGATCGTCCTGCCGCTGACCTACCTGTGCGCCTTTGTGTTTGATGCGCCGCTGCCCGTCATTTTCCTGTGCACCCGCATCGACCAGTGCTTCAAGTGGCTCATCGCCTTCCTGCGCCTCAAGGGCAGTCGATGGATCCGCAACGTGACCCGCGATCAGGTGGAACATGCATGATCTACCATATTGACGGTATTGCCTACGAAGTCCGGGAGGAAACGGATCTTGCCTGGCTGAAACCCTACGGCCAGGTGTTCCACGTCTTTGACAAGCAGGATTCGGGCAATTTATGCTTTGGCGTAAACGGCCCCTACGGCAAGCTGTTTATCAAGTACGCCGGCGCAAGGCCCGTCAACTTCTCCGGCCGCACGGAAAGCGCCGTGCTGCGCCTCAGACGCGCCGCCGGCATGTACGAGCAGTTTCCCCACCATTCGCTTACGCCCATCCGTGCCCACGGCGCGGTGGACTGCGGCCGGGGCTATGCCGCCATCTTCACCTGGATAGACGGCATGTGCCTGCGCGCGCTGCCGCCGGATGCGCATGTGCTGCACCGGCTCAACCACCTGCCCCTGCAGAACAAGCTGTCCATGCTGGACGACGTGTTTGATCTGCACCTGTCCTTTGCGGAAAGAGGCTATGTATCCGTGGATTTTGACGACGCCAATCTGCTGGTGGACTTTGCACAGGCCCGCTGCTATGTGTGCGATATCGACCGCTACCAGTCCCGGCCGCTGAAAAACACCCGGGGCCGCATGCCGGGCAGGAGCGCCTTCCGCGCACCCGAATGCTTTACCGTGAACGCCGATATCGACGAACGCACCATGGTGTATGAAATGGGCGTGCTGGCCCACGAATTTTTGGGCGATCCGACGCTTGAAGACATGTCCCTGTGGCAGGGGCCCGATCTGTTGCGCCGGGTCGCCGCTGCCGCCGTCAACCCCCGCAGGGAAGACCGCTACCCCTCCATGCGCACCTTTCTCCATGCCTGGCGCACCGCCGTGCGCAGCAGCTGGATTTACTGACAGAAAAGAGGTTTCCAATGCACACCCAGCTTTTGCCCGCCCTGCCGGAACACATCGCTCTGGGCGGAAAGCTGCTCCAAAGCGGGCAGCTGGTGGGCTTCCCCACCGAAACGGTGTACGGCCTGGGCGCCAATGCCCTGGACGCAGAGGCCGTCCGGCAGATCTTCATCGCCAAAGGCCGTCCGCAGGATAACCCGCTGATCGTCCATGTGGCCTGCCCGGATGACGCGGAAAGCCTGTGCCATGTTTCGTCCACAGCCAGAAAGCTGATGGACGCCTTCTGGCCCGGCCCGCTGACGCTGGTCATGCCCAAGAAAGCCACAGTGCCCGAAGTAACCAGCGCAGGCCTAAGCTCCGTAGGCGTGCGCTGCCCCGCGCATCCTGTGGCGCTGGCGCTCATCCGCGCAGCAGGCGTACCCGTAGCCGCTCCCAGCGCCAATACCTCCGGCCGTCCCAGCCCTACCTGCGCAAGGCATGTATACGAGGATATGCAAAACCGCATCCCGCTGATCCTGGACGGCGGCGATTGCCAGGTGGGCGTGGAAAGCACCGTGCTTTCCGTGACGGGGGATACGCCTGTGATCCTGCGTCCCGGCAAGGTGACACAGCTTGAGATTGCGCAGGTGACTGGCAAATGTCTGATCGCCGACAGCGTGATGCGCCCCCTCCGGGAGGGCGAAAGCGCCCCCTCTCCCGGCATGAAGCACCGCCATTATGCGCCCAGGGGCAATATGACCATCGTGCAGGGCACGGACGAAAAAAAGGTGGTCGCTACGCTTAAGCGCATGTACCTGAGCAGCGAAAACGCCTGCATCCTGTGCCATGAAAACCTGCTTGCCGCCTTCCCCGGCATGCGCGTTTTTTCCCTGGGCAATTCGCCCGAGGATACCGCCCGCGTGCTCTTTTCCCTTTTGCGGGATATGGACGCGCTCAAAATTTCCCGCATCCTGTGCCAGGGCTGGGATACCGGCGGCGTAGGCCTTGCCGTGATGAACCGCATGGCGCGGGCTGCATCCTTTGATATCATCGAAGCCGAATAACAAAAAAACACGCCCCGAAAGGGAGCGTGTTTTTGATTGCTTACTTTTTCCCTCCGTGCAGGATGGGCAGCGCCACCGTGCGGTTGAAAAAGTCGATCAGGGGGCCCATGAAGAAGGCGGTCAGCACGGTGCCCGCGCCCACAAAGGCGGTGATATCGGCAGGATCGCCGCCGCTGAGCAGGAAGCAGCCAATACCGATCAGGATGCACACCAGATCCGTCATAATGCGGATGTACTTGAACTTGCCCTTTTTCCAGGTGTTGGCCAGGATCAGGGCGATGGCGTCGTAGGTGGAAACGCCCATGTCCGCCGTAATGTAGAGCGCGGAGCCCAGGCACAAAAATACAAACCCCAGCACAAAGCTGATGCTGCGCGTCATAATCCCCGCATCCGGGAAGAGCATGAGGAACGTGGCATAGGAAAACTCCACCACATAGCCCAGCAAAAACAGGTTGATGAAGGTGGCAATGCCGATATAGTGGCGGTCAAACACCAGCGCAAACAAAAGCAGCACGGCGTTGACGATCACATACAGCGTGCCAAAGGAGATGGGGATCCATGCATCCATACCACTCATCAGCGATTGAAAGGGATCCACCCCAAAGGCCGCCAGCTTGAATGCGCCCACGCTCACCGCGCCGATGAGCACGCCCAGCACAGATAAGAGGATCCTCCGCAGGTTAAGCTTGTTCATTTCCTTTTCCTCCTTCTTTTTCCGGCCACTCGCCATAGAGCGCAGCGCCCAGGATCAGCACCGTGCCCATCACACCCTCAAGCCCCATCGGCTCGCGGAGCAACAGCGCGGACAAACATACCGCCACCACAGGATCGATATAGCTGAAGATGGCGGCCGTATGCGCCGAAACCTTCCGCAGCGATCCAAAGTACAATACATACGCAAGCCCGGTGTGCACAATGCCCATACCGACGAGCAGCGCAAGCGAGGATCTGGTAAACGCAAGCGCCCCCACATCTTCCGTCAAAAGCACATAGGGCAGCAGCACCACCGTTGCGGACGTGATCTGCACGGCGGTTTTTTCCACAGCCTCCATGCCGGTGATGCGCTTGTTGAGCAGGATCACCGCAGCATACAGCGCCGCAGCGCCAAGCCCCAGCAGCACACCCTTCATATCGCCTGCGCCAAAGCCCGTCTTCATCACGCCCGAAACCAGCACCATGCCGCAAAGCGCCAGCAGGATGCACACGCCCTTTTTCAGCGTCCATTTTTCCCGGAGCACAAGGGGCGACAGCATGATCACAAACACCGGCGCCATGTAATAGCACAGCGTGGCCGTGGCCACCGTGGTGTAATTGTACGCCTCAAACAGGAATATCCAGTTAAAGCCGATCATGGCGCCGGACAGAAACAGCACGGGCGCGTTCCGTTTAAGTCCCTTGGGCTTCCTCCCCTGCACAAGCAGCAGCACCAGCAAAAAGACCGATCCCACCGCGCCCCGTCCCAGCGCCACCACCGAGGAGGGCAAATCCATATACCGCCTGAAAATGCCCACCGTGCCGAAGATCACCATGGAGGCGATCAGCGCGGCGGCAGACGGATCAAACCTTTTCTTCTGCATAGCATACCTCTTTGCAGCCGTTGAAGCGGGCAAGGCGCTGCATGCACTGACGGATTTTCTTTTCCAGCGCCCCGGTTTTTTTCACGCCGTTTTCAAGCCACACGTTTTTGACCTGCAACACGCCATTCTTCATATCAGCCGCAGCTTCCACCCGGCCTGCAAACCTGTCGCCGTAAAGCAGCGGCAGCACATAATAGCCGTACTTGCGCTTGCTTTGCGGCGTGTAGATCTCCCAGGAATACTCAAAATCAAACAGCGCCTTGATCAGCTTTCTGTCCCACAGCAGCGGATCCAGCGGCGCGATGGTTTCGCACCTTGCGGACGAAACTTTCTGCGCCGCATCAAACAAAGCGGCGTCCTCCGCACGGATGTACATATCGCCCCGGACGCCCTCCACCTGCACAGGCAGGATACGCCCTTCCCGGAGCAGCGCAGCAAAGGCCTGCTCTCTTTTTTCCGCGTCCAGACCCCAGATATTGAGGAACGCGTCGGAAGGCCGGTTCCACAGGATGCCCACCGCGCCGATACGGCGAAGCACGCGGAAGGCCATATGGTCATTTTCATCGGGATAGGGGTCGGGCGCGGAAAGCAGCTGCGCCGGCAGATATTTGTCCGCCAGATCATAAAACTTGCGCGCGCCGTTTTTGTGATGGATCACGCACTCGCCCGTGCAGTACATCTGCTCCAGCACGCTGCGGGCCGCATTGCTCTCCCCGTGCCAGTTGCCGCTCCAGTGGATCATGGAATGCCAGTGGATGCGCCCGGCAATTGGCAATTCGTCCGATGAAACGGGGCCGTGCTTTTGCATATAGTCTCTGGCCAGATCCAGCAGCGGCTTGAGGCCTTCAAACTGCTCTTGGGCGTCCCGCGCCGCCTTCCTGTAGCGCTCAAAATAAGGCCAGTCCTCCACGGGCATGATGGCCTGATTTTTGTCCGGATAATCCAGAAGCAGCCTGTCCTTGTAAAGCAATTCATGGAGCCACTGCTTCTTCATGCCCTTCACCCGGGAAAAGAGCGTCAATTCCGCATTCTTTCCGCACACGTCCACCGGGTCAAACTGAATGCAGCCGCAATTGCGCACAAATTGCAGCGCGCCCTCCTTGCCGACAAACACATAATCGCCAAGCAGGCCGTGCTTATAAAGGAGGAAGCGCCTTGCCTCCTCCTTTGTCCATTTCATCACAGCGGATACTCCTTCAAAAGCCGTTTCACACCCGCGACCGTTTCGGAAAACACACAGCCCGCTTCTGCCGCCTTGCGGGTATCCATCAGCAGATTGCGGGGGCTGTCGGAGGTAAAGGTGCTGAGCAGTTCGCCGATCCTGTCCCCAGCGCCCAGCGCCTCAAAGGTTTTGCAGAAGGTTTCATAGGTGCTGCCCGGCGTTTCGCTGCCGTAATTGTACACGCCGCCGGGCGCCCGGAGCATGACGGGAATATTTTCCACCACTTCGCGCACATAGGTCATGCCGCGGCGGTCGTTATCACACAGGCGCAGCTTTTCATTTCGCATCAGCGCCTGGATGCAGTTGAGCACCAGCCCCTTGCTCACCAGATGACGCACAGGCATATCAAACATCCACGTCAGGCGCAGCGCGCAGGCGTCGGGCAAGATCTCCAGCATCCTGTTTTCCGCCTCCAGCTTCTGCCGGGCGTATTCGTTGGTGGGTGCAAGGGGCATACTTTCCGGGATGGGCTCCATATCCTTTACGCCGGTATACACCTGATCCGTGCTCATAAACAGCATTTTGGCGCCAACGCGCCTGGCCGCCCGGGCGATATGCACCGTGCCGTCCACATTCACCTTGCGGCTGAAGACCGGATCATTCTCGCAATCGCCGATATCGCTGATCGCTGCGGAATGCACCACTGCCTGCGGGATATGCGCATCAAAATAGCGCAGCACGCTGTTTTCATCCGTGATATCCAATTCGGCATGGGTGGGGCACAAAACTTCCCTTTCGCCCAGCGCGCCGGGCAGGATCATTCTGCCGCCCACAAAACCGCTGCCGCCTGTGACCAGGATTCTTTCTTTACACGTTTTCACACATGTTTCACCTCTTTGTACTATTATAATGATGATTTGCCTGCTTGACAAGGCAGGAATGGCGCATGAGGAGGGCGAATGTTTGGAACGGAGGGAATTTTATGAAATTTGTACTTACGCCCGATTCCTTGAAGGGCTCTTTATCCGCATGGGACGTGTGCCAAAGCATTAAGCGCGCCTGCCAAAGGGTTTTTCCCGGCTGTGAATGCGTGCTGCTCCCCGGCGGCGACGGCGGCGAGGGCACGCTGGATGCGCTGCACATCGCCTGGGGCGAAAGCAGCGCCTTTGTGCCCGTACCGGTGCGCGGCCTGCAGGGCGACAGGATCACTGCGCCCATCCTGCTTTGCGGAGGCAAGGCTGCCGTGGAAAGCGCGCAGGCCGCAGGGCTCCCGCCCATCACGGAAACCAAACGCATCCTCACTGCCGATTCCTTTGGCGTTGGGCAAATGATCCTGCATGCGCTGGACATGGGCGCCCGGGAACTGATCATCACCCTGGGCGGCACCGGCTCCAACGACGGCGGTTTGCACATGCTCATTGCCCTTGGCATGACGGCGCTGGATGCGGACGGCCATCCCGTTCCCCGGGGCATTGAAGGGCTGGAAAAGCTGTGCCGGGTGGATCTTTCCACCCTGGATGCAAGGCTTGCCGACTGCCATATCACCGTACTCAGCGACGTCAATAACCCCCTGCTTGGCCCCACGGGCGCAACGCAGGTCTACGCGCCCCAAAAGGGCGGCACGGAGGACTTGCTTCCCCGCCTTGAAAAGGCCATGGCCCACTATGCGGACGTGATGGAAGCTGCCATACAGCGTAATATCCGTTCTCTTCCCGGCGCAGGCGCGGCAGGCGGCATGGGCGCAGCGCTGCTGGGCGTCCTGTGTGCCGAGCGGCAAAGCGGCGCCGACGCCGTGCTCACCCAGATGGATTATGAGCGCCATCTGGCAAACGCCGATCTGGTGTTTACCGCCGAAGGCCGCATGGACATGCAGTCCGTCACCTTTGGCAAATTCCCCGCCCGCGCGGCGGACAGAGCCCGCAAAATGGGCGTACCCGTCATCGCGCTGGTAGGCGGCCACACCCGGGACGCCGACGCCTTCCACACCCTGGGCGAAACCGCTCTTTTTTCCATTGCCGACGGCCCCATGCCCCTGGAGGACTGTGTGCGCCGCGCCGGCGAACTGGTGGAGCAGGCTGCACGCAACGCGCTCATCTGCTACAGGATGGGCCTGAAAGGACGTACACATGAGTGAACTTGTGATCCGCATCAAATATCACGGAGATACCCCGCCCATCGAAAAAATCGCCGTAGGCGACTGGATCGATCTGCGCGCCGCAGAGGACGTGGAATTAAAGGCCGGTGAGTGGCGGCCCATCAGCCTGGGCGTTTCCATGCAGTTGCCCAAAGGCTACGAAGCCCACATCCTGCCCCGCTCCTCCACCTTCAAGCGCTGGGGCGTGATATTGCCCAACGCCATGGGCATCATTGACGAAAGCTACTGCGGCGACAACGATATCTGGCACTTTGGCGCGCTGGCCATGCGGGATACCATGATCTGCAAGGGCGACCGCATCTGCCAGTTCCGCATTATGGAAAAGATGCCTGCCCTGCGCTTTGAAGAGGTGCAGGTGCTGGGCAACGCCGACCGGGGCGGCTTTGGCTCCACCGGCGATAAGTAACCGTGGCAGCATCGTGTCAACTATCTGCCGCCTTATTGACAAGTCAACGTTCTTCCCGTACAATGTACATACATCTGTATCCATCAACGAGAAATGAAGGTGAACGTCATGCGCATCAAAATCGTCTGTGATTCCTCCGCCAACGTCAGCAAAATGAGCGACGCAATCTGCGAAAGCGTGCCGCTGAAGATCATCTGCGGCGACCGGGAATTTGTGGATTCCCCCGCGCTGGACGTGCAGGACATGGTGGATTATCTGAAGCAGGCCAAGGCCCGTTCCTCCACCTCCTGCCCCAACGTGCAGGACTGGCTCAATGCCTTTGAGGGCGCGGACGAAGTATATGCCGTGACCATCACCAGCAATCTTTCCGGCGCCTTCTCCTCCTGCATGCAGGCGGCAGAGGAATTCCGGAAGAGCAACCCGCTTTCCCGGGTACATGTGTTTGACAGCTTGTCCACCGGCCCCGAAATGCACCTGATCATGGAAAAGATCCGCGAGCATGTGCTGGCCAGGCTGCCCTTTGAGCAGATCAAAGAAAAGGTCACCGAATACATGCAGCGCACGCACCTGCTCTTTTCTCTGGAATCGCTGACCAACCTGGCCCGCAACGGCCGCGTGAGCCCTGCGGTGGCCAAGGTATGCGAGGTGCTGGGCATCCGCGTGGTGGGCGCCGCCAGCGACGTGGGCACGCTGCAGCCCCTGCACAAGGTGCGCGGCGAAAAGAAGGCCCTCTCTGCGCTGATGAGCGAGATCCTCTCCCGCGGCTATCAGGGCGGCAAGGTACGCATCGCCCACTGCATGAACGAGCTTTCCGCCACATCCCTGGCAGCCATGATCCGGGAAAAATTCCCCGCCAGCAATATTGAGATCCGCCCCTGCGGCGGCCTGTGCAGCTTCTATGCCGAAAAAGGCGGCCTGCTGGTAGGCTTTGAAGGCTGACACGGAAAACCCGCATAAACAAACAACACCCTCCTTCCGGAAGGTGTTGTTTTGCTTTGCAGGATCAAAGCTCCCTGACGTAGCAGATCTCCGCAGGCTCGATGCCCGGTTTGATCTTGCCGGTATCGGCAAACCCGTGGGCTTCATAGAAGGCCCGCGCCCGGGTATTTTCCGCAAACACCCACAGCATCACGCGGGCGTAGCCGGCGTTTTTCATATCCTCCAGCACACGCTCCATCATCCGGCTGCCAAAGCCTCTGCGCCAGTGATCCTGCAGGCTGTGGATGCAATACAGCTCCGCATAGCCCGGCATATCCTGCGCCCTGCTCTGATCCCACCAGGCGATGCAGTGAGGCTTTCCGTCGATGCGCAGAATATAGCCGTTGCCCTCACCGCTTTCCAGCGAGCGGCGGTACATGGCTTCTACCTTATCAAGCTGCGTGCATCTTGCCAGAATCTCATCGTTTAAGATGCCCCTGAAGCCCGCCTTCCAGCTTTCCGTCTGGATATGCGCCAGGATCGCTTCATCGCCCAAGTGCGCCCGCTCCACGGTATACGCCATCTGCTCACCTGCTTTCCTCATCAATAAAGGTCACGGAACATATCCCGTGACCTGTTTTTATTCGTTGATCCTGCCCATGCAGATCACATCGTGGAACTTCCCTTCCCGGAAATATTCCTTTTTCAGCACGCCTTCCCGTTCAAAGCCGCACTTTTCGTAGCAGCGCAGCGCGGCGGTATTGAACGCAAACACCCGCACGGACAGCTTGTGCAGCCCCATCTCTTCAAAAGCAAAGCGGCACAGCACATCCACCGCATCGGTGCCAAAGCCCTGCCCGCGGGCGTTCTTTTCGCCAATCAGGATGGCAAGCTCCGCCAGGCGGTTTTTCCAGTCCACATGGATCAGCCCGCAGCGGCCGATGTACCGCCTGCCCTCCAGCGTTTCGATGGCAAACTGGTATTCGCCCCGGTTGCTGCGGCTCTGGGCGGAAAAGAAACGTGCCTCATCATCCACATTGGAAGGGAGGATCAATCCGCTGGTCACGCCGCGCATGGTTTCATAATCGTTCATGTGGTCCAGCGACGCCATCAGATCGCTGTTATCCAGCGCCCGCAGGAGCACCTTTTTACCCTGATACATGGCTTATACCTCTTCGTCCGTATCCTGCACGCCCTCAAGGGAACGCATGATGGTCTCCGCCACCTGCTTTTCCAGCACGGCAGTGATGATATCCTCCTCGCCCACCACAACAAAAACGGGCGCGCCAAGCGCGTCCGTTTCCACATGGGTCACGAGCAATTGACCATCCTGCTTTTCCTCCTCCAGCACAGCGTAGCTTTCGCCGGCGTAGGGCTGCACAGAGCGGATGACGAAACGGTACACGTCCCCTTCGGGGGTGCTCAGTTCCACCTGCTGGCCAATTAACTGTTCACTCATTTTATTCGGCGTCCTCTTCCTCATCCAGCATGGCCAGGAACTTGTTGAACACCTGCTCGCTGACGGCGTCGTCTTCCACGGACACGTACACGTCTTCGCCGTTTTCGTCCTTGGCGATCTCCAGGATCAGCACTTCGCCTTCGTCATCGTTTTCATCGGCAGCGCCTTCCAGCAGCATGAGGGCCACATACAGCTTGTCTTCATGTTCGATGGTGGCCAGGTATTCAAACTGGGTGGTTTCGCCGTTTTCATCGGTCAGTTCAATGATGTTGTCTTCCAGTTCGGCTTCGGGCAGGTTCTTTTCCATATCGTTAGTCATGAGATGATCCTCCTTCAAGTTGCCCATTGGGCTCGTTTTACATTTTATATGGCTTTAACCTTTCGGTCAAGACATTTCAAAAAGAATACGCGCGCTTATCCCCGGTCCAGGTAGCCCTGCAAAATCACCGCAGCGGCCACCTTATCCACATGGCCCTTGCGGTCCTCCCGGTGCATACCGCCCTCGATGAGCGCATGCTCCGCGCTGACGGTGGAAAGCCTTTCATCCTCAAAGCGCACTTCCCAGCCCGCCTTTTCCACCTGCTTGGCAAACAGGCGCACCTTTTCGGCCTGGAAGCCCTCGGTGCCATCCATGTTGCGGGGCAGGCCGCACAGCACAAATTCCGCCTCCTGCTCTACGCAGATGCGGCTGATCTCCTTCACGTCCGGGCCCCAGCCCACACGCCTGATCACACTGTAGGGGGATGCGATCATCTTCAGCGGATCGCTGACGGCAACGCCAATGCGCACATCGCCCACGTCCAGACATACAATTCGGCCCATTATCCGCGATACTCCAGATTATTTTTGACATAAGAGCGCACCAGCTCGTCCAGCAGCTCGTCCCTTTCCAGGCGGCAGATCAGGCTGCGGGCGTTTTCAAAGCTGGTGATATATGTAGGATCGCCGGTCATGACGTAGCCTACCAATTGCTCAATGGGATCATAGCCCTTGCGCTGCAGCGCGCTGTAAACATGCGCCAGAATGTCCGCAGCCGTTTCACGGCCTTCGGGCAGGGGACGCATCTTCATGGTTTCAAAACGGTCTTGCATGAGCAATCCTCCCTCCATTTTATCCATTATACACCAAACCCTTTCCTTTTACAAGGTTTGAAAGGTGTCAGAATATGTAACAACCCTGCGGAACAGACTATTTCTGCCCGCCATATTTGCGCCGTAATTATTTTTGCTCCAATCGCTTGACATCCTCCGGGAGATGTGCTATTCTAATCTCGCAGTTAGCACTCAAACCTTTCGAGTGCTAAAACCGGAAAGGAGGCCACGGTATGATCCATTTACCCGATGCGGAGCGTGCCGCCCGCGCCTCCCTGCGGGAAAAAGAGCTGCTGGGTGAGCGCAAGGTGCGCATCCTCAGCGCCGTGATCCACGATCACATCCTCACCGCCATGCCGGTGGGCTCGGTCACCATCTGCCGCAAGTATGAGCCTTCCCTCTCCAGCGCCACCATCCGCAACGAACTGAGCGCGCTGGAAGCGCTGGGATATCTGTGCCAGCCCCACATTTCCGCCGGCCGCGTGCCCAGCCACAAGGCGTATCGCCTGTATGTGGATTCGCTTTTGCACAGAGGCCTGGAGGAGCAGGAAAGCGACAGTATCAAGGCTTATCTGCTCAGCCGCGTGCGCCAGATGGACGACGTGGTCAGCGGCGCTGCGCAGGCACTGAGCGATTTGACCCATTACACCGCGCTGGTCATGGTGCCCCGCCAATTGGAACTGCGCATCTCCTGTCTGCAACTGGTCCCCATGCCGGGCGGCATGGCGCTGCTGGTCATCGTTACCGACGGCGGCATCATCCGCGACAGCGTGATCCGCATCAGCCGCTCGCTGGACGCCGACGCCCTGTACGCCATCAGCCGCATGCTGACAGAGCGCCTTGCGGGGCGCACCGTGCAGCAGGTGCAGGAAATGCTCCGGGAGTATTCCCACCTGATGGATGCGGACGGCAGCGTGTGCCAGAGCATTGCAGACCTGGCCAGCCAGATGGCCCGCCAGACGGGCACGGATACCGTGGCCATCGGCGGCAGCCACAACATCCTCAAGTACCCCGAATTTGCAGACGTGGGCAAGGCCCGCGCCTTCATGTCCGCCCTGGAGGATAAGGAACATCTCCTCTCCCTCCTCAACCGGGACAGCGCGCCCCTGTCCGTGCGCATCGGCCCGGAGCTGGGCGTCAAGGGTATGGAGGATTGTGCCATGGCAGCCGCCCGATACAAGGCAGGCCCCCAGGCAGGCACGGTCAGCGTCATCGGCCCCGCCCGCATGCCCTACGGCAAGGTACTTTCCATCTTGCACGCCGTGGGCAGCGCACTGAGCGAACTGATGGGGCAATAAAAAATCAAGCAAAACCGGGAGACGAAAATATGCGTAAAGCCAGAAAGGCCTCGCGCTTACGGGAGGAAAAATCACCCTTGGATATGTTGAAGAAAAAGTATATGAAACCCGATGAAGACGGCCAGGCGCAGACCCCTGCGGAAGAAACCGCCGCCGAAGAAACTGCCGAAATCAATCCCCTGGAAGCGGAACTGACCGCCGCCAAGGCGCAGGCTGAAGAATATCTCAACCTTGCGCAGCGCGTACAGGCCGATTTTGACAACTTCCGCCGCCGCAACGCCTCCGTCCGCGCCGACGCCTACGAAGACGGCGCCAGGGATATGATCAAGCTGGTGCTCCCCGTCATCGACAATCTGGAGCGCGCACTGGAAACCCCCAGCACGGACGAAAACCTGCATTCCGGCGTGCAGATGACCTACAAGATGATGATGGACGCGCTGGAAAAGCAGGGCGTCACCGTCATCGACCGCAAGGGCGAGCCCTTTGACCCCAATCTGGAAAACGCCGTCATGCGTGCCCCCAAGGAAATGGGCGAGCCCGGCACGGTCAGCCAGGTTTTCCAGAAGGGCTATAAAAAGGGCGACAGCGTGATCCGCTTTGCCATGGTTCAGGTCGTAGAAGAGTGACGTTCGTCACTTTCTGTCGGCGGAATTGAGCGATCCCGCCACGCCGTCCCGCGACATGCGGCAGCGTGATAATCAGACAGCGGCATTCGCCACATCCTGTCGACCAAATTGAGCGATCCCGTCACCCCGTCCCGCGACATGCGGCAGCGTGACAATCAGACAGTGGCATTCGCCACATCCTGTCGACCAAATTGAGCGATCCCGTCACCCCGTCCCGCGACATGCTGCCGCGTGATGATCGGACAGCAACATTCGCCACCTCATGTCGACCAAGCTGAGCGATCCCGTCACCCCGTCCCGCGACATGCGGCAATCCGGCCTCCCTTGTGCAAAGGGAGGTGGCACGAAGTGCCGGAGGGATTGCACCCCTTTCGTTATTTCTCCGCACTGCGGAAAAATATAAATTTGCCTTTACCTGAATATCAGATAAACAGAAAAATGGAGGAAACAATTATGAGCAAGATCATCGGTATTGACCTTGGTACCACCAACAGCTGCGTCGCCGTCATGGAAGGCGGCGAACCCACCGTTATCACCAACGCCGAAGGCGCCCGCACCACGCCTTCCGTGGTCGCCTTCACCAAGGACGGCGAGCGTCTGGTGGGCCAGATCGCCAAGCGCCAGGCCATCACCAACCCCGACCGCACCGTATCTTCCATCAAGCGTCACATGGGCGCCTCCTTCAAGGTAGATATCGACGGCAAGAGCTACAACCCCCAGGAGATTTCCGCCATGGTGCTGCAGAAGCTGAAGGCTGACGCCGAAGCGTATCTGGGCGAAACCGTGACCCAGGCCGTCATCACCGTGCCCGCCTACTTCTCCGACTCTCAGCGCCAGGCCACCAAGGACGCCGGCCGCATCGCGGGTCTGGAAGTGCTGCGCATCATCAACGAGCCCACCGCTGCCTCCCTGGCCTACGGCCTGGATAAGGAAGACAGCCACAAGATCCTGGTGTACGACCTGGGCGGCGGCACCTTCGACGTGTCCATCCTGGAGATCGGCGACGGCGTGTTTGAAGTGCTGGCCACCAACGGCGATACCAAGCTGGGCGGCGACGACTTTGACGACCGCGTGATGAACTACATCGCCGATTCCTTCCAGAAGGACAACGGCATTGACCTGCGCAAGGACCGCATGGCGCTTCAGCGTCTGAAGGAAGCTGCCGAAAAGGCCAAGATCGAGCTGTCCGGCGCCATGAGCACCAACATCAACCTGCCCTTCATCACCGCCGATATGACCGGCCCCAAGCATCTGGATATGACGCTTACCCGCGCCAAGTTTGACGAACTGACTGCGGATCTGGTGGAACGCACCATCATCCCCATGCAGAACGCGCTGCGCGACGCCGGCCTCACCTGCAACCAGGTGGATAAGGTCATCCTGGTGGGCGGCTCCACCCGCATCCCCGCCGTGCAGGCCGCTGTGAAGAAGATCACCGGCAAGGAGCCCTTCAAGGGCATCAACCCCGACGAATGCGTGGCCGTGGGCGCTGCCATCCAGGCTGGCGTGCTGGGCGGCGAAGTGAAGGACGTGCTGCTGCTGGACGTGACGCCCCTGTCCCTGGGCATCGAAACCGAAGGCCACATCTGCACCAAGCTGATCGAGCGCAACACCACCATCCCCACCACCAAGTCCCAGGTGTTCTCCACCGCCGCCGACGGCCAGACCACCGTGGAAATCCACGTGCTGCAGGGCGAACGTCCCATGGCTTACGATAACAAGACCCTGGGCCGCTTCCAGCTCACCGGCATCCCCGCCGCTCCCCGCGGCGTGCCTCAGATCGAGGTAACCTTCAACATCGACCGCAACGGCATCGTGAACGTTTCCGCCAAGGATCTGGGCACCGGCAACGAGCAGAAGGTGACCATCACCGCGTCCACCAACATGACCGAGGAAGAGATCAACCAGCGCGTGAAGGAAGCCGAGCAGTTCGCCGAGGCCGACAAGCAGAAGAAGGACGAGATCGAAACCCTGAACCGCGCCGACAGCCTGATCTACGAAATGGAAAAGCAGCTCAAGGACAACGGCGACAAGCTGTCTGAGGAAGACAAGACCACCGTGCAGACTGAGATCGACGCTTTCAAGAAGGTCCGCGAAGGCAATAACGCCGCCGAGATCAAGACCGCCATGGAAACCATGACCCAGAAGGTGTACCAGATCTTTGGCAAATTGTACCAGCAGCAGGGCGGCGAAGGCCAGCCCCAGCAGGGCCCCGAAGCCGGCAGCCAGAACCCCGACGGCACCTATAACGCCGACGGCTCCGTGCACTGATTGATTTCCACCCATAAAAATTCATTGTTCATTGCGCGGACCCTGCCGTCCGCGCAATGCCCCTTTATCACATTAAGGAAGTTTTTACATGGCAACAAAACGCGACTATTATGAGGTGCTGGGCGTACAGAAGAATGCGTCCCAGGACGAGATCAAAAAGGCCTACCGCAAAATGGCCAAGGAGTGCCACCCCGATTTGCACCCCGATGACAAGGACGCCGAGGCCCGCTTCAAGGAATTGAACGAGGCCAACGAAGTGCTGTCCGATCCCGACAAGCGCGCCCGCTATGACCGCTTCGGCCATGAGGATCCCATGCAGGGCGCCGGCGGCGGCTACGGCGGCTTTGGCGGCGGGTTTGACTTTGGCGGCTTTGGCGGTATGGGCGGCATGGGCGATATTTTCGATCAGCTCTTTGGCGGCGGCATGGGCTCTGCCCAGCGGCGCAACGCGCCCATGCAGGGCAACGATCTGCGCTATGAGCTGCGCATCACCTTTGAGGAAGCCGCCTTTGGCTGCGAAAAATCCTTTGAGTTCACCCGCGACGAGCATTGCGAAACCTGCCATGGCACGGGCGCCAAGCCCGGCACCCAGCCCCAGACCTGCCCCACCTGTAAGGGCACGGGTCAGGTACGCGTGGGCGGCGGATTTATGGTCACGGTGCGCACCTGCTCCACCTGCGGCGGCACAGGCAAGGTGATCAACGAAAAATGCACCTCCTGCGGCGGCAGCGGCAAGCAGCGCAAGCGCCGCACGGCTACCGTCAAGGTGCCCGCCGGTATCGATAACGGCCAGACCATCGTGATGAACGGCCAGGGCGAGCCCGGCCGCAACGGCGGCCCCGCAGGCGATCTGTATATCCAGATCTCCGTCAAGCCCCACAAGCTCTTCAAGCGCGAGGGCACCAACCTGTATCTGGATCTGCCCATCTCCTTTACCCAGGCGGCGCTGGGCGCGGATATTGACGTGCCCACCCTGGACGGCGGCAAAACCTCCTTCCATATCCCCGAAGGCACCCAGACGGGCACCGAATTCCGCCTGAAGGGGCAAGGCGTGCAGCAATTGCGCTCCAATTACCGCGGCGATATGATCCTCCGGGTCAATGTGGAAATCCCCCGCCGCCTGAGCGACAAGCAAAAGGAGCTGCTGCGGCAGTTTGATATGGAATCCACCGGCAAGGAATACGAAGGCCGGCGCAACTTCCTGGATAAACTCAAGGACCTGTTCAACTGATTTAGCAAGCGAGGGCTTTTGCCCCCGCTTTTTTCTTGTTTGAAATATTTTTGCGTACACAACATTAACACGAAGGAATTTTACCGTTTCCACCGAATATGGAATAGGAGAAATTGGGGCTTTATGCCCCGTACAATGTCACACAAAGGAGATATGTACCGTGGACTTCATTCTGGACAACTTTGCTGCGCTGTCCTGGCAGCATGTGGTCATGTGGGTGATCGGCGGCGTGCTGATCTACCTGGCCATCAAGAAAGACATGGAACCCTCCCTGCTGCTGCCCATGGGCTTTGGCGCCATCCTGGTGAACCTGCCCTTTGACGGCGCCCGCGAGATTCTGGGCATTCTGTACAATGCCGGTATCGCCAACGAGCTCTTCCCCCTGCTGCTGTTCATCGGTATCGGCGCCATGATCGACTTTGGCCCGCTGCTTTCCAATCCCAAGATGCTTCTGTTCGGCGC
The DNA here is from genome assembly GCA_015056175.1 of Clostridiales bacterium. Lineage (GTDB taxonomy): Bacteria > Bacillota > Clostridia > Christensenellales > Aristaeellaceae > SVGT01. The sequence continues at coordinate 168,482 of SVGT01000001.1, forward strand.
CGCCGCCCAGTTCGGTATCTTTTTCACCCTGTCTCTGGCTTCTCTCCTGGGCTTTGATCTGCGCGACGCCGCCTCCATCGCCATCATCGGCGCTGCCGACGGCCCCACCTCCATCGTGGTCGCCACCCAGCTGGGCAGCAAGTACATCGGCGCCATCACCGTTGCCGCCTACAGCTACATGGCGCTGGTGCCCGTGGTGCAGCCCGCCTGCATCAAGCTGGTCACCACCAAGAAGGAACGCCTCATCCGCATGCCTTACCAGCCTGCCCAGGTGAGCAAATCCACCCGTATCCTCTTCCCCATCCTGGTCACCATCGTGGCCGGTCTGGTGGCCCCCGCATCCGTTGCGCTGGTTGGCTTCCTCATGTTCGGCAATTTGCTGCGTGAGTGCGGCGTGCTGAATTCCCTCAGCGAAACCGCCCAGAAGGTGCTGGCCAACCTGATCACCCTGTTCCTGGGCTTGTGCATCGCCTTCAACATGCGTGCGGTGGACTTCCTGGCCGTGGAAACCCTGATGATCATGGCGCTGGGCCTGGTGGCCTTCATCTTCGATACCTTCGGCGGCGTGCTGGTTGCCAAGTTCCTCAACCTGTTCATGAAGCAGAAGATGAACCCCATGATCGGCGCTGCCGGTATCTCTGCCTTCCCCATGTCCTCCCGCGTGGTGCACAAGATGGGCCTGAAGGAAGATCCTCAGAACTTCCTGCTCATGCACGCTGCCGGCGCCAACGTGTCCGGTCAGATCGCTTCCGTTATCGCCGGCGGCCTCATTCTGGCCCTGGTGCAGGCTATCCCTGTTTAAGGAGGTTTGAACAATGGATCTTTCCAATTTTGCTGCCAATTTTGAAGTGTTCCTGCAGACCCTGCCCATCATGGTCAAGGGCTGGGGCGGCGTGTTTGTGGTCATGATCGCCATCTACGCCATCATCGCCATTCTGAACAAGACTTCCGCCAAGAAGGAAGCCCAGAACTAAGCCAAACAAAAAGAGACCGGATTTGCGTCCGGTCTCTTTTTTTGTCTGCTTTTATGCGTCCTGCGGAAGGATGCCCCTGCAGTTCCAGCTGAAAACCGGCTTGTAGCCGATCTTGCTGTACCAGGAAGTGAGGCAGGTATAGTGGATCCAGCCGATATCCACACCGTCGTCCCTGAGGTACATGGTGGCGCGGCGCACCATTTCAAGGCCGATGCCTGATTTACGGTAAGCGGGAATCGTACCCACACACCCGGGCCCCGCGATGCGCTTGCCGTCCACGCAGCCCATGTCGCCAACGCCGCAGAAGGCCACGATTTTGTCGCCGTCAAAAGCGCAGAACACCTTTTCCTTGCCCTTGAAATACTGCACCCAGGCTTCCTCCACCTGGCTGATGGCCTCATGCAGCGGCGCAAGCTCGCCCTCGTACACGCCAAAGGTGATGTGTGCAGGACAGGGCACCGGCTCCTTCAGCGCCTCCGGATCGTGCAGATCCATCACCAGTTCCGTCGCCACCGCCGTTTCCGGCAGATTGCGGATACCGGGGCTTTCGAAAAAATGGGGATGCATGGCCATAAACATCGCTTGATAATCCATATTGATCCTCCTAATCACGTCACTTTTTTTCATTGTAGCACAACCGGACGCTGTTGACAACAAACGCCGCAGCCAGATTCACAGGCCGCGGCGCAAAAAACATCAGATCACAGCCACCAGCGCGATCAGCGCGCAGGTGATCACAAGAGCCAGATAATCCCGCCGGTGCATTTTCAGCACATGCAGCCGGGTACGCCCTTCGCCGCCGTGATAGCAGCGGGCCTCCATGGCCATGGCCAGATCGCCCGCCCGGCGGAACGCGCTGACAAACAGCGGCACCAGCAGCGGGATCATGGCTTTGGCGCGCTTGAGCAGATTGCCGGATTCAAAATCCGCGCCGCGGGCCGTCTGCGCCTTCATGATCTTGTCCGCCTCTTCCAGAAGCGTGGGGATAAAGCGCAGGGCGATGGTCATCATCATGGCCATCTCATGGGCGGGGAATTTGATCACCCGCAGGGGCGACAGCAGCCTTTCCAGGCCGTCCGTCAGCGTGACGGGCGCCGTGGTCAAGGTCAGAATGCTGCTGCCCATCACCAGCAGCATGAGCCTGACGGCATACAGGATGGCGGTCAGCAGCGGCTCCTTTTTGATGGTGATAAAGCCCAATTCCAGCAGCACCGTTTCTCCCTGGAGGAAAAACAAATTCATCACAAAGGTGAGGATCAGAATGATGCGCAGGGGCTTTAAGCCCTTGATGAGCAGCATGGGCGGCAAAGACGACAGCCTGGCCGCCGCAAACACAAACGCCACCACCGGGATAAACGCCCACAGCGTTTTGGCCATGAACACCGCCACGATAAACCCGACGAGCAGCACGATCTTCATCCGGGGGTCCATGCGGTGCACCGTGCTGTTTGCGGGGTAATACTGGCCCAGCGTAATGTTATTGAGCATCTTTGTCCTCCTTCCCCAGGAGGCTGCGCAGCGCCTCAAGCGCCTGCTCCTCACGGTAAATATTTTCCGGGAAGGGGATGCCGTTTTCACGCAGCATGGCGCCCAGGCGGCACACCTGCGGCACGTCCAGACCCATCTTCACCAGCTTCTCCTGCTGCATGAAGATCTCCTCGGGCGTACCCGTCATCACCAGTTTGCCGTGATCCATCACCGCAGCGCGGGTGGCATACCTGGCCACGTCGTCCATGCTGTGGGATACCATGACCACCGTGGTGCCGTCCAGATGCAATTGCTTGATCATGCCCATCAGCTCCTCGCGGCCCAGAGGATCCAGACCTGCGATGGGCTCGTCCAGCACCAGCACCTTAGGACGCATGGCAATAACGCCTGCCAGCGCCACACGGCGCATCTGACCGCCACTGAGCTCAAAGGGGGATTTTGCCGCCACGTCCTCGTAGCGCATGCCTACCTTCAACAGGGCTTCCTGCACCCGCTCCTTCACTTCCTCGGGAGACAGGCCCAGGTTGCGGGGGCCAAAGCCCACGTCCTTTTCCACCGTTTCATCAAACAATTGATGCTCGGGATACTGGAACACCAAACCGATGTTGCGGCGCACTTCCTTTTTATCGTAGCCCTTTTCGTGAATATCCCTTCCGTCCAGCAGCACACGGCCGGAGGTTGGCTTGAGCAGCCCGTTAAAGTGCTGCGCCAGCGTGCTCTTGCCGCTGCCCGTATGGCCGATCAGCGCCAGAAACTCGCCCTCATGCACCTCCAGGTTCACGTCCTCAATGGCGCGGGACTGGAAAGGGCTGCCCGGCTGATAGGTATGGGTCACATGCTCCAGAATCAGCTGCACAGCTTCTTCACCTCCCGTACCATATCCTCGCAGGTGAGGATATCCTCGCCCAGCGCAATGCCCTGTGCTCTGAGCGCGGCGGCCAGCGACGCCATCTGCGGCGCCTCCAGCCTGTAGGGACGCAGCTTTTCGGGATCGCGGAAAATGTCCGCGGGCTTGCCCTGCATCACCACAGCGCCGTCGTGCATCACATATACGTCGTCACACTTGGCAGCCTCTTCCATAAAATGGGTGATCCACAATACGGTAATGCCCTTTTCCCTGTTCAGGCGGCGCAGCGTATCAAAAACCTCCCTGCGGCCCTTGGGGTCCAGCATGGCGGTGGCTTCATCGCAGATGATGGCCTTGGGCTCCATAGCCAATACGCCGGCGATGGCTACACGCTGCTTTTGTCCGCCGGACAGGAGATGAGGCGCACGCTGGGCATGCTCCTGCATGCCCACGCTTTCCAGCGCCTTTTCCACCCGGGGCAGCATTTCCTCCGTGGGCACGCCCAGGTTTTCCAGGCCGAAGGCCACGTCATCCCGCACCACGGTAGCAACCAGCTGATTGTCCGGGTTCTGGAAGATCATACCGGCCCGCTTGCGCACTTCCCAGGTATTGTTTTCATCGGCAGTATCAAGGCCATCCACCAGGATCTGCCCTTCGGTTGGCAAAAACAGGCCGTTGATCAATTTGGCCAGCGTACTCTTGCCCGATCCGTTGCGGCCAAGGATGGCAGTAAAGCTGCCTGCGGGGATGTGCATGGATACGTCCTTCACCGCATCCAGCCCCTCATCCTCATACCGATAGGATACATGTTTGATATCGATCATAATGTCCTCTTGACGTTGGTTTTGTGCATACCTGCACAAATATCATATTACGGCATACAAAATGGATTGTCAAGGCAGGAATCATGCGCCCGCCCGATATACCGCTGCGATCTCCCAACAAACAAAAAGAGGCTTCCGCCTCTTTTTTCTTATTCCTTTTCCGATTCCAGCAATGCTTCTGCTGTGATTCTTGTACCCAGAGAATAGCCATCCAGAAACGCCTGATCTTCCCGCATACAAAGGAGTTTTGCCTGACAGGAGATATATGCATCCAACAATTCTTGCTGTTCTGCCAGCAGACTTTCCTCCAGCTCCATCCTGGCATTATGCACAAGCGCTTCCAGTTTCCGCTGTTCTTCATTGTTCAATCCGGACTTACTTACAGGACACAATTCTCCGTTCCACAGTTGCACGATCACATTTTTCATTTTTCATACACTCCACACAGCATTTGACATTCAGTGAATGTCTTTCTGCTGCAAAACATAACATATAATCACCTCATTGACAAGCACAGAATGTCAAAGTGGGGCGTAAACATGTTCGTTAACAAGACCAAGGATGGAAGAAACAATGTGTGCGGCAAAAATGTCGCACGTTTTCGCATGCAACTGAACATCTCCCAGCGCGCCCTTGCAGACCGGCTTCAGCTGGTCGGTCTTGATATCGACAAAAACGCCGTTCAGCGCATTGAATGCGGAAAACGGTTCGTAACCGATATTGAAATCATCGCATTTTCCAAAGTCTTCGAGATTTCTCCGGACGCATTGCTTCAGCAGGAAGAATAACATCCACACATCAAAAAAGGCTCCCTTACGGGAGCCTTTTTCAATTTCTTACTTGCAGAAGGGGTTTTCGGTGGGATAGGGCAGGGACTTGGGCTGGTTGTAAGCGATGTCCTTCACGCCCAGGAACTTGAACACTTCAAACAGCGCTTCACCGTAGTGACCAAAGGCCACGGCGCCGTGATGGGGATAGCGCTTCTGCACCAGCACGTGGCGGTAGAAGCGGCCCATTTCCTTGATGGCAAAGATGCCGATGCCGCCGAAGGAACGGGTGGGCACGTCCAGCACTTCGCCTTCGGCGATGTAGGAGCGCAGATTGCCTTCGCTGTCGCACTGCAGGCGGTAGAAGGTGATGGGGCTGGCGGCGATATCGCCTTCCAGGGTGCCGCGGGTGAAGTCAGGCTCGCTTCCTTCAGGCTCCAGCAGACGGTGCTGGATCAGCTGATACTTGACGGCGCGGTTGGCGCACATCTTGCACTCGGGGGTATTGCCGCAGTGGAAGCCCATGAAGGTATCAGTAAGGGCGTAGTCATACTTGCCCTTGATGTCTTCATCGTAGATGTACTGGGGCACGGTGTTGTTGATGTCCAGCAGGGTGACGGCGTCTTCGCTGACGCAGGCGCCGATGTATTCGCTCAGTGCGCCGTAGATATCCACTTCGCAGGAAACAGGAATGCCGCGGGAAGCCAGACGGCTGTTCACATAGCAGGGTTCAAAGCCAAACTGGCTGGGAAAGGCGGGCCAGCACTTGTCGGCAAAGGCCACATACTTGCGGCTGCCCTTGTGGTTTTCGGCCCAGTCCAGCAGCGTCAGTTCAAACTGCGCCATGCGCTCGCTCAGCTCGGGATAGTAGCAGCCTTCGCCCATTTCCTTGGCCATGTCTTCGCACACAGCGGGAATGCGGGGATCGCCTTCGTGCTCCTTGTAGGAGACCAGCAGATCCAGTTCGCTGTTTTCTTCAATTTCCACGCCCAGCTCATACAGACCCTTGATGGGGGCGTTGCAGGCGAAGAAGTCCTGGGGACGGGGGCCAAAGGTGATGATCTTCAGGTTCTTCACGCCGATGTAGGCGCGGGCGATGGGCACGAAGCGGGCGATCATGCCGGCGATATCATCGGCGGTACCCACGGGATATTCGGGGATGTAGGCGCTCAGATGGCGCATGCCCAGGTTGTAGGAGCAGTTCAGCATACCGCAGTAGGCGTCGCCGCGGCCGTTGATCATATCGCCGTCGCCTTCGGCAGCCGCCACAAACATGCAGGGGCCGTCAAAATTCTTGGCGATGAGGGTTTCGGGGGTTTCGGGGCCGAAGTTGCCCAGGAACACCACCAGGGCGTTGCATTCCTTTGCCTTCACGTCGGCAACGGCCTTGAGCATGTCCTTTTCGTTTTCCACGGTGACGGGGCATTCGTACAGTTCGCCCTTGTACGCCTTGACAATGGCGGCGCGGCGCATTTCGGAAAGAGCGATGGGGAAACAGTCACGGCTGACGGCAATGATGCCCAGCTTTACATCGGGGATGTTCTTAAACATTGTATTTCCTCCTTTTGTTTTTCCTTTTAGATCAAATCCTTGATGTCGATATTTTCACCCTGAAGACCTACATGGGCGCCCTGAGCGGCTTCGCTGGTCTCGGGATGCGCCAGCAGCCACTTGTTGCGGGCCCAGAGCAGCTTGTCGTCACCCATCAGCTTCTCTTCAAGGGTAAAGTCGGTATTGGTGTTTTCGGGCAGCGCCACCAGCACCTGGAAGCCCTTGTCGGGGGCAGCCTGGCAGGGGGCATAGTGCAGCGCGGTGGCGTACACTTCAATCAGCACGCCCTTGGGGCAGCGGAAGGCCTTGACCTTCTGCGTATCCAGCACGCCGTCCACAATTTCGTCCTGACGGGCCAGCAGCAGGATAAAATCCTCGGTGCCCAGGTTAAACTCGCTGTCGCGATGATATTCCAGACAGTTCAGCTTGGTGTTGTGGCCGTTGCAGTAGCCCAGCTGATAGGGCATGCCGCCGTAGAGATGCACGCCCAGATCGCCTGCCGCATCATGCAGCGCCTGCACGCGGGGCACATATTCCACATTTTCGGGCAGCGGCATTTTTTCCAGCGCCTTGAGCAATTCTTCCACATTTGCGCCCTTGACTACATTGCCGTAGGGCTTGAAGGCTTCATCATACACGGAATAGATCTGCATACTTCGTTCCTCCCGGATCACATATTCTGCAGCGCGCCGTATGCGCCCTTGAGGGCGGGATAAAGCGTGCAGTAAAGCTGATAGTAGGTTTCATAGGCTTCATGACGGCCGCTGTCGGGCAGCAGAGGATCATTTTCCCTGATGACATTGGCGCAGGCAGTGGGAATATCCTCATACACGCCGGAAGCAACGCCGGCCAGGATGGCCGCGCCCAGCGCCGGGCCTTCGGTGTTGTGCACAGTCTTGACGGGCATATCAAACATGTCCGCCATCATCTGCCGCCAGAAGGGAGACTTGGCGCCGCCGCCGCAGGCCAGCATGGATTCGGGCACCACATGCATGCCGCGCAGCACATCCAGGTTCTGTCGCTGGGAGTACATCACGCCCTCCATCACGGCACGGAGCAGATCGTGCTTCTGGTGAATGGCGGAAAGGCCGATAAAGGCGCCGCGGGATGCGCTGTCCAGAATGGGGCTGCGCTCGCCCATCAGATAGGGCAGGAAGATCAGGCGGTTGGCGCCGATGGGCGACTGATCCGCCTGCTGGTTCATCAGCACGTAAGGATCCACGCCCATGCCGTCCGCCGTTTCGCATTCGGCCTTGCAGAAGGTATCGCGGAACCACTTGAGAGAAAGACCGGCGGCCAGGGTGCAGCTCATCACGGTATATTCGCCGGGTACGGCAGAGCAGAAGGTATGCACGCGGCCGGCGGGGTCGATCTGCACTTCTTTGGAATGGGCAAACACCACGCCGGAGGTGCCGATGGTGGTAAAGGCCTTGCCGGGCACGCACACGCCGGTGCCGATGGCGGCGGCCATGTTATCGGCAGCACCTGCGGCAACCGCCATGCCTTCCTGAAGACCCGTTTCACGGGCTGCTTCCGCGGTGATGACGCCCGCCTTGTCGCTGCTCTCCAGAAGCCTGGGCAGGAAGTCTGGGTTGATATCCAGCTTTTCAAGGATCTCCCCGGACCAGCAGCGGTTCTTCACATCCAGCAGGTTGGTTCCGCTGCCGTCGCTCATTTCGCAGTAATATTCGCCCGTCAGCTTATAGCGCACATAGTCCTTGGGCAGCATCATTTTGCTTACCTTGGCATAAATCTCGGGCTCGTTCTTGCGCACCCAGAGGATCTTGCCTGCGGTAAAGCCGGTGAGCGCCGGGTTGGCAGAAATGGCGATGAGCCGTTCCTTGCCCACCTTTTCCGTGATCTCGTCGCATTCTGCCTGCGTGCGGCCGTCGCACCAGAGGATGGCTTTGCGCAGAGGCTCTCCGTTTTCATCCAGCAGCACCAGACCGTGCATCTGGCCGGAAATGCCCAGACCCTTCACATCGGCAGCATCCACGCCGCTGTCGGAAAGCACCTTGCGGATGGTCTCCCTGGCAGCGTTCCACCAGTCGTTGGGGTCCTGCTCGGCCCAGCCGTTCCTGGGCTGATACAGGGGATATTCCACCGTTGCGGAAGCCACTGCCGCGCCCGATTTGTCAAACAATACCGTTTTGGTACCGGAGGTACCCAGGTCCACACCCAGCAAATAGGTCATGCCTTATTCCTCCTTCTGTTACAGTTCCACTTTCAGGCTGCCGTGACCGGTCAATTCACGGGTCTGCTCATTGGGCTGACCCATACCGGCGTACAGCACCACATTGCCTTCGCTGACAGCCTCGCCTTCCTCGTTGATCACCAGGAAGCGCCTGTCTTCGATCTCGATTACGCACTCCGCTTCGCCGCCGGCCTTCACGCACACACGCTCAAAGCCGCACAGGCGGGGATGGACGGGCGCATTTGCGCTGCCCTCATTCTGGCAGTAAATCTGCACCACGTCCTGAGTATCGCAAGCGCCGTCGTTTTTCACCTTGCAGGTGACCTTGACCTTGCCGTCCAGCTTTTCTGCCTTAACGTCCGTCACATAGCAATCGCCGTAGGTCAGACCAAAGCCGAAGGGGTACAGGGGCTTATCCTCAAAATAACGGTAGGTTCGCCCCTTCATGCCGTAATCCTCAAAGGCGGGCATGGAAGACAGCTGCTCATTGCGGTAGAAGGTGAGGGGCAATTTGCCCGAGGGGCTCTTTTTGCCCAGCAGCAGTTCGGCAATGGCCTTGCCGCCGCGGGCGCCGGGATACCAGCCAACCAGAATGGCGTTGGCCTTTTCATGGGCGCTTTCCAGATCCATGCTGCTGCCCGCCATGAGCACCACCACCGTGGGCTTGCCCACATCAAGCACCTTTTTGACCAGGTTGCGCTGGGTGCGGGGCAGGTACAGATCGGGCTTGTCGCCGGAATAGGAGGCATTGTAAGCGTCTCCCTCTTCGCCCTCCAGCGTTTCATCCAGTCCCACCACCAGCACCACGGCGTCGGCATGGTTGGCAACGGTCACCGCTTCGCTGACGCGGTCGTCGTTGGGGCCCAGCTCGATGCGGTCCTTGAACAGATGGCTGCCTTCGGAGAAGAGCACCTTTACGTCATCGCCCAAAGCATCCTGCAGGCCTTCCACCACCGTTACATAGCGGGAGGAGGTGCCCCAGTAGTTGCCTACCAGCGCCAGACGGCTGTTGGCATTGGGACCGATAACGGCCAGCGTCTTGATCTTTTCCGTATCCAGAGGCAGAATGCCGTCGTTCTTGAGCAGCACGCAGCTCTTGAGCGCAGCTTCGTGGGCGGTGGCCACATGCTCCTTGCATTCCACCTTGGAATAGGGGATATCGTCATACTCGCTGCCTTCCATGATGCCCAGCATATAGCGGCAGGTGAAGGCATGCACGGCGGCGCGGCGGATATCCTCTTCTTCGATCAGACCCATATCCAGCGCGCGCAGAATGTACTGATAGGTGCCGCCGCAGTTCACGTCGCACCCCATCTTCAGCGCCAGCGCGGCGCTTTCTTCCGGGGTCTCGGTGACCTTATGGAACTGATGGAAGTCGGAAATGGCGCCGCAGTCGCTGACAAAATGGCCTTCAAAGCCCCACTTGCCGCGCAGCAGATCCACCATCAGCTCCTTGCTGCCGCAGCAGGGCTCGCCGTTGGTGCGATTGTAGGCGCCCATGATGGCTTCCACGCCCTCGTCCACCAGTTCCTTGAAGGCGGGCAGATAGGTTTCGTACATATCCTTCTTGGTGGGATGCACGTCAAAGGAGTGGCGCAGCCCTTCGGGGCCGGAGTGCACGGCAAAATGCTTGGCGCAGGCGGCCGCCTTCATGGTTTCGCCGTCACCCTGCAGACCGCGCACATAATTCTTGCCCATCTGCGCCGTCAGGAAGGGATCCTCGCCATAGGTTTCCTGACCGCGTCCCCATCGGGGATCGCGGAAAATATTGATATTGGGCGACCAGAAGGTCAGTCCCTTGTAAATATTGCGGTCATCCTGACGGGCAGATTCGTTGTACTTTGCACGTCCTTCAGTGGATGCCACATCGCCAAGACGCCTGACCAGACCGCCGTCAAAGGTAGCAGCAAGGCCGATAGCCTGGGGGAAGCTGGTGGCAACGCCTGCACGGGCCACGCCGTGGAGCGCCTCGTTCCACCAGTTGTAGGCGGGCACGCCCAGACGCTCGATGCCGGGCGCATCATAGCGCAGCTGGCTGGCAGCCTCCTCCACCGTCATTTTGCCGACCAGTTCTTCCGCCTTTTTGCGCGCTTCCAAACGATTCATACAATGCTCTCCTTCATATCGGCACAAATAGCCATATGTATCGATTTTTTCATTATGTTCATGATAAAAGATACGGCGGTTTTTGTCAATGTATATTATGTTCCCACCCGGAATGAAATGAAAATTTTCTTCCAAAATGCTGCATGAAAAAGGCAGGATGTGCCGTATTATTGGTGAATATATCCTGTGATGATCACACAGGACAAAATAAGCCTTGAGAAAGGATCGACCGCCATGAAAAAATGTATTGCTCTGCTTTTGACGCTGATGCTGCTCCTTTCCTGCGCGCCTGCGCTGGCAGACGGAAACAGCAGCGCCGACAGCCTGCTTCTGAACCTTGAGCACAACTGCCCCAATACCGGCGTCATGCTCCCCGATACCTTCAGCCCCTACCAGACCAGCTACATCCTGACCGTGGCGGACTGGGTATCCCGCGTCACCTTCACCCCCACCGCCAATGGCGTGATCTATGTCAACGGCGTTCAGGTGCCCTCCGGCTCCAAATCCCAGGTGATCCAGATGACGGACGAACCCCAGCAGGTGACCATCCAGGTGGTCAACGGCTCCACCACCACCTACACCGTGTTCCTCCAGCGCCGTCCCAGCGAGCGCCGCACCCGCGTGTCTGCCGGCTATATCAGCGATATTTACATGAGCGGCAGCAAATACTTCATCGCGGCCGATCTGGTCACCGTCAATTACCTTTCCAGCAAGTATGAGGACGGCAACCGCTCCTCCTTCTACAACGATTCTTCCTACCTCTACAAGTATGCGGTGGATCCCAACTGCGCCTTCTTCTACATGAACAACGGCGTGGCCACCCGCGCCAGGGATATCTACGAATTCCAGAACAATATCAAAATGGCGGGCTGGGATGATCCGGACATGTTCCGCATCGTATACATGGAGGATGAGATCGTGGCAGTCATGCCCTACAGCGCCGATTACTGATTTTTGCCACCCCGGCGGACGGCCCTTGCCGTCCGCTTTTCAATTGTAAAAAGACGGGCTTTCATTGACACATTACGCGCCAATCATGTATAATAATGGGTGCGTTTATCAACCGAAGGGAGAACAATTTTCAATGAAAAAATGGTTTGGCATTCTGGCCGTTTTGCTGTGCCTTACGATGCTGCCCCTTGCTGTGGCCGAGGAAACGGAGCCCCTTTTGCCCATTGATTTTTCCGCCGGCATGGAGCCGGATCCGGATTTTTACCTGAGCGACCGGGAATATGAGGATCCCACGCTGCACATCACCATTGAAGAGCTGCGCGAGGACGGCTGCGATTACTGGGTAGCCCGCATCAAGGTGGCAGACGCCAGCCAGCTGCGCACCATGTCCGCAGGCGGCTTTGACACCTCCATGAGCATGAAGGGTACCGCCCTTGCCAAGCGCGTCAACGCCGTCCTTGCCATCGACGGCGATTACTACTGCTACACGGGCTCGGGCTACATCCTGCGCCAGGGCCAATTGTACCTGGATCTTCTGAACGGCGAGCGCGACGTGCTGCTCATCGATGAAGACGGTGATTTCCACGTGGTGCATCTGCCCAAGGCCGGCGAGGTGAGTGACACCGTGGACGGCAAAAAGGTGATCAACGCCTTCTACTTTGGCCCCATCCTGGTGGAAAACGGCCAGGTGCCCGAAGTGGTGGACGGCCCCAACATGGCGGCCACCGAGCGCCGTCAGCGCATGTGCATTGCCCAGGTGGGCCCGCTGGAATACATGGTGGTCTGCTGCGAAGCGCCCGCCCGCGGCTCCTCCGGCATGACGCTGCGTCAGTTTGCAGAGCTGGTTGCCACCCTGGGTGTGGAGACCGCTTATAACCTGGACGGCGGCGACAGCACCATGCTGATCTTCGACGGCGAAAAGCTCAACGACGTGACCAGCACCTCCACCCGCTCCATCTGCGATATCATCTACTTCGCTTCCGCCTACGAAGAGGAATAACGAAAGAGGGTACCTACATGCATCCCACCCTGCTTGTCTGTCTGTGCGGCCTGATTCTTTCCGCCCTGCTCCTTGCCGTCCGGCTGAATAAGAGCCGCCTGGCCGTCAAAGGCGCCTGCGTCGCGCTGCTGCTTTCTGCCGCCCTGGGCTTTGTGCTTGGCAAGTGCGTATATGTGCTGTGCCTGCTTGGCCGTCTCCTGCCCCGCTACGGCATCGCCGCCTTCATCCGCATGGCGCCCACGGAGTTTTCCTTTGTGGGCATGCTGCTGGGCGCGTATCTGGGCGTGGTGCTGACGGCAAAAATCTTCCGTGCGCCCGCTGCAAAGCTGCTGGACGCCTACGCACCCTCCTTTGCGCTGCTGAGCGCATGCGTGAAGGGCAGCGAATATTTCCTGGGCATGCACGGCGTGGGCGCGTATCTGGAAAACGAGCAGCTGTACTTTTTCCCGCTAGCCGTCAAAAACGAGTGGGACGAATATTTCCTGGCCGTATTCATGCTCTTTGCCCTGGCGGCGCTGGTGATCTTCGTACTTGCGCTGCTCTTTGGCGGCAAAATGAAAAAAGCGCCCGGGCTGCTCTTTGACATGACGGTGTACCACCTTTGCGTGGTGCTCATCCTGTGCGAAAACCTGCGCGCCCAGACCATCACCTGGGGCTTTGTAAAGGCCGAGCAGCTCTTTGGCGCGCTGATCTGCCTCTTTGTGCTGCTGCGCAGCTGCGTAAAGTACGGCGCGAAAGCCCATCCCCATCAGGACGGCCCCACCTCCTCGCTGGTGCGCGTAAAGGGCAAGCTCCGCCCCGATACCGTTTCCCCCGTCCGCCGCTTCTGGCCCGTTGCCGCGCTGTTTGTCTGCGCCGGGCTCATCATCATGGTCATCTTCGCGCTGGACGGCAAGATCCCGGCCATATCCAACGCCTGTGCCTACTGGATTCTGGGCTGCACGCTGGCAGGCATGTGCGCGCTGGATCTGTATGCATCCCTGCGCAGGCTGAAATAAAACATTCCTGTTGCATCTGTCCAGGAAGTATGCTATCATTGTTCTGTTATTGCTTTTTACGCTGTAACCTTCAACAAACCAAAGGAGCGATTTGATATGATGAAGAAATTCCTGGCCCTGCTGATGGCGCTGATGATGCTCTGCACCCTCATCCCCGCCTCCCTGGCCGAAGAAGAATGGACCGACGAAGAGCTGGAAATGATCGACGAAGCCCTCAGCGACGATAACCAGTCCGTTTCCCTGAGCAACGAATTCCGCTATACCGTGGAAGACGGCGATTTTTCCATCACCGAAGGTCTGGATGAAAACGTGATGAACATCCTGCTGCTGGGCACGGATAATGCCGGCACGCTGGGTCACGGCCGCACCGATACCATGATCATCTGCTCCGTCAACACTGTCACCGGCGAAGTAAAGCTGTCCTCCATCGTGCGCGATTTGTATGTGCACATCCCCTACATGAAGCTGCAGAACCGCATCAACGCGGCCAACGCCTTCGGCGGCCCCAACATGGCCATCAAGTGCGTCAACGAAACCTTCGGCCTGAACATCTCCCGCTATGCCTCCATCAACTTTGCCGGCTTCAGGGAGCTGGTGGATCTGCTGGGCGGCGTGGAAATTGAGATCACCGCAGGCGAAGCCACCGAGATCAATACCTATGCCGAAGGCGGCGTGAGCGCAGGCAAGGCACTGCTCAGCGGCAGGCAGGCGCTGGAATACTGCCGCATCCGCAAGCTGGACAACAACTTCGGCCGCAATGAGCGTCAGCGCAAGTTCCTGGAGGCGCTGGTGAAGAAGGTGCTCAGCGAAAACTCCATGGATCAGCTGCTGGCGCTGGTGGAAACGGCCATGAACTACATGACCACCAACCTGACCACCTCCGACCTGTTTACGCTGCTGTTCACGGTGGTTCCCAACATGAGCGAGCTGCAGATGTACTCCTGCCCCGCCAAGGGTGAATACCACTACGAAGACATCCGCGAAATCGAAGTGGTGGTCGCCAATACCGAAAAGATGAACGCTTCCCTGCACGCCTTCATCTACGGCGAAGCTGCCGAATAATCAGCAATCAAAAACGCGGTCCTGCACGGGCCGCGTTTTTTTGTTTGTCTTTTTTATCTTTTGCTTTCTTTACGCCTGATACACCTTTTTGCCGCCAAGATACACGCGCTCCACCCGGATGCTGTGGATGCTGCCTGCGTCCGTTTCAAAGGGGTTTTGGGCAAGCACGGTAAAGTCCGCCAGCATGCCGGGCTTGATCTCTCCCTTCACATGCTCATCAAAGCTGGCATAGGCGCCCTGTTTGGTGTAGCTGTCCAGCGCCTCCTGCACGGTAAAGGCTTCATAAGGCAAATAAGGTGCGCAGCCCTGCAGATCCTGCCGGGTCACAGCGCACTGCATGCCGCCCAGCGCAAAGGGCTTTTCCACCGGGCAGTCGCTGCCGTTGCTGACGGTCACGCCCTTTTGCATCAGCGTTTTCCAGGCATAGCTGCTCCCGGCCAGCTCCTCCCCCGCTCGCTCGCGGACGATGTGGATATCATAATCCAGAAAAATGCTCTGGGCATATACATGCAAGCCCATTTTTGCGATCTTGTCCAATTGATCCGGACGGGTGATCTGGCAGTGTACGATGCCGTGGCGCTCATCCTGACGGGGGTGCTTTGCCCGCGCATTTTCCAGTGCGGAAATCACCATATCCAGACACCTGTCGCCGATGCAGTGCACCGCCGTCTGCATGCCGTTTTCCTGGGCACAGCCGATGAGCTGATCAAACTCCTCCTGAGTAAATACGCTCAGACCGCAGGTGGATGCATCATCTGCATAGGGACGGCTCAGGTATGCCGTACGCGCGCCCAGTGCGCCGTCGCCCAGCATTTTCAGCGGCCCGATGCGGAACATATCCGTGCCTGCGCCCGTCTTATTGCCCTTCGCCATAAAATCCCGGAAGGCGTCCAGCTTGTTGAAATTGGCCTGCTCATACACGCGGACGGTCAGTGCGCCCTCTTCCTCCAATTCCCGATACGCCTGGTTCACCACCTCCCAGCTGAGGGTGTGGAACACGCAGTAATCGTCCGTCTGGCAGCTGGTCACGCCGTAGCTGTTCAGCGCAGCGCAGGCCGCACGGAGCATGTTTTTCACATCCTCCTTGGAGGGGGCGGGGATGGCCTCGTACACCATGTCCATGGCGTTGTCAAAAAACAGACCGTCGCACACGCCGTCCGTCATGCCGATGCGGCCGCCCTCCACCTGCTTGGTTTCCGCCGTAACGCCCAGCATGTCCAGCGCCCTGCTGTTCACCGCCAGCGCATGGCCGCAGGCGCGGGTGGCCACCACCGGATGAGAGGTGGACACCTTGTCCAGATCCCAGCGGTTGGGCATGCGCTTTTCATCCGCAAAAAAATCCTGATTCCAGCCGCGGCCGATGATCCAGCCGCCCCGCCCGGGCGCAGTAGCCCGGAGGCAGGAGATCATATCCTCAAGAGAGCGGGTATGCTCCTGCAGGGGCGCCGTGCTCAGCGCCTGGCCGTAGCTGAGCAGATGCATATGGCTGTCGTTGAGACCTGCGCAGACAAACGCGCCCTCAAGATCCACCGTTTCATCCCGGGAAAGCGTTTGCGCCTCCTGATCAGAGCCTGCAAAAATAAAGCGGCCGTCCTCCACCGCAAAGGCCTCCTGGAGAGGCAGCGTGCCCGTATAGACCCGGGCGTTGTGATATACCGTAATCATCCCGATCCTCCGAATTGCTTTTTTCCTATTGTAGCGGATACGGCCAAAGATTGCAATACACCCGTCCGCCGTCAAAAAAAGTGCTCTCCCGCATCGGGAGAGCACTTGATGTTTGTAGATCAGGATCCTTCGGGGAAATCGCCTTCAAACAGCACGCGCTGGGTGGCATGGCCGGCCTTGCCGTCCTGCTTGAGGCCCTTGGCCGCCTGCAGCTTCTTGACAGCCGTTTCGGTGCTTTCGCCAAAGTAGCCGTCGGTCACGCCGTTGTAGTAGCCCTGCTCCTTGAGTTCCTCCTGCAGCTTGCGCACCAGAGAGCCGTAATGGCCGCGCTCCAGCGTCACATAGGTATCGTCGGGGGAGGGAGTGACCAGCACGTACACATTGTCCGGAATGGCCGTTGCGGAGGTGCTGGGCTTGGCGGTGGCGGAGGAGCCGTTCAGCTTATCCCAGGTGCCTTCGCCCACCTTTCCGTCCACCGTCAGGCCGTTGGCACGCTGGAAGGCGCGCACAGCGTCGCGGGTGGCTGCGCCAAAGTCGCCGTCCACGTCGCCGCTGTAGAAGCCCAGCGTCTTCAATCTGCTCTGCAGACGCACCACCTTTTCGCCCTGGCTGCCCATCTGCAGCGTGGCAGAAGGCGTAGCGGTGGGCCTGGGGGTAGCAGTGGCAGCCGCCTTGGCGGAGGAGGAGTACAGGCGCGATGCAGTCTGAGCGCCCACGCGGCCGTCGGCAGTCAGGCCGTTGCGGTTCTGGAAGGCGCGCACGGCGCTGCGGGTGCTTTCGCCAAAGTCGCCGTCCACATTGCCGTTATAGTAACCCAGCCTCTTGAGCCGGTTCTGCAGCGTGATCACTTCATCGCCGCGGCTGCCGATCTCCAGCACGTCGCTGCCGGCAGCTGCCGCAGAGGAGGAGTTCAGCTTGGAGAGCGTTTCGCTGCCCGCCTTGCCGTCGGCAGTCAATCCGTTCTGGCGCTGGAATTCCTTCACAGCCTGTTCGGTGCTGTCGCCAAAGTCGCCGTCGATATTGCCGGTGTAATAGCCCAGCGCCTTCAGGCGGGTCTGCAGCGTACGCACGGCGTCGCCCTCGCTGCCCTTCTTGAGGGAGGTGCCCACGATGCCGGCGGAGGTGGAGGTACCCTTGGCAGAGGAGGAGAACAGCGCATCCAGCGTCACCTTGCCGGCGATGCCGTCCCAGTAGGAGCAGTTGCGCTTCTGGAAGGCGATGACGGCGGCCTCGGTAGAGGCGTCAAAGCGGCCGGTGGCCTCTCCGTCCAGATAGCCCAGCCGGATGAGACGATCCTGCATCTTGGTCACCAGAGAGCCGGTGGAGCCCACCTGCAGGTAGGTATCCTCGCTGTACTGGGGCGCGCTGGTGGGACGGGGCGTGGGCGTAGCGGTCACCTGGGGCCTGGCAGTCACATTGGTGCTGGCCAGCTTGCGCAGCGTTTCGATACCGGCGATGCCGTCCACTTCCAGACCCATCTGCTGCTGGAACTGCTTGACGGCCGTTTCGGTCATTTCGCCAAAGTCGCCGTCGGCGCTGCCCTTGAGATAACCCAGAGCCTTCAGCTTCTGCTGCAGGTCCCTGACCGCCGCACCGGTAGCGCCCAGCTTCAGGATGTTGGAGGGCGTTGCGGTGGGCGCATCGGTGGTAATCACAACGGGCGGCACGGTGGCAGAGCCAATCACAGGCGCCTGGGTGGTGTTGTTGAGGATCACCGGCGTCTGCTGGTTGATGATGTTCACGGTATTGGCAGGCTGATTGCTGGGCAGCGTGACAACAGCCGTTTCCTTGGGCGCTTCCTGAGAGGGCGCGGGAGAATTGGTGTTCACATTCTGGGTGGGATACTCAGGGAATAGATCCCCCGTGGTACCCTCGATGGTGGGGGTATTGGCATAACAGCCGCTGAGCGCCAGCACGCATACCAGCAGCAGCACAAGACCCATACGCTTCATTGCCTTAGAGTTCTTCATGTCTCCACGCTTCCTTCCCGGTTCTTCATCTATATGACGAAGCACCCCATGCGATTTATTCCGCATATTTGCTTAAAATGATCAAAAATCCTTGGTTTTACGGATCAAAGAGCGTCCGTATAATGCCAGGTCTGCCAGCCGCGGTTTGCCGCAGCGACGATATTGGCATAAGAATCGTCAATAAACAGCGTTTTTGCAGGCACAAGGGCGTATCTTTCCTCGATCAGGCGGAAGATCTCGCTTTCCGGCTTCCACATTTTTTCCCTTCCGCTGACCACGATGCCGTCCAGCAATTTGAAAAAATCAAATTTCGCATACACCCGGTCAAAGGCGGTCACGCCGTAGTTGGTAAGGGCGTACACCTTTTTGCCTTCTTCCCTGAGGACGGCAATATCCTGTGCCAGCGGCAGCACCACCCGATCCTCATGGTAGTGCTCATAAGCACGGAGCACCTCATGCCAGGCATGGGGAACACCCGCATATTCCGCTATACGGCGGGCCACCTCTTCATCAGACCACAGGCCCTTGTCAAACTGACCCCAGTACCATTCATGGTCCTGCACGAACATGGCGTCGCCCAGTTTTTTTCGGTGCTCTTCGCTCAGAAAGGCGTTTCGGATATGCGCTGTATCAAAGCGAAACAGCACATTGCCCACGTCAAACACCACGTTATCTGCACAGCGTGCTCTTTCCGCCAGTTCCGGGACGTGATAGCGCATCAAAAAAACCTGCCTTTCTCCCGCTAAATATATTAACACACTTGAAACACTTTTTCAACACTTTATCTGCCCCAAACGCATACAAATTCCCGCTTCTTTCCCTTTTGCTTGACAAGAAAAGCGCCGCAGGTATAATGAAGCGTGTGTTTTTTCATTTTCCCCACGTACCAAGGAGGCATCCCATGAAACAGATCGCCAGCTTTACCGTGAACCACGACGTCCTGGAAAAGGGCATGTACATTTCCCGCATCGACGGCGACACCGTGACCTACGACCTGCGCATGAAAAAACCCAACGGCGGGGATTATCTTGAGAACGCCGCCATGCACACCTTTGAGCATCTGTTCGCCACCTATGCCCGCAACAGCCGCTATACCGATCAGGTGGTGTACGTGGGCCCCATGGGCTGCCGCACCGGCTTTTATCTGCTGATGCGCGATACCGTATCCTATGCAGAGGCCATTGCGCTGGTGCAGGAAAGCTTCCGCTTCATTGCGGATTTTGAAGGCGCCATCCCCGGCGCCCAGTACTCCAGGGAATGCGGCAATTATCTGGAGCACGACCTGGCAGGCGCCAGGGAGATCGCAAAGGACATGTGCCGGGTGCTTTCCGGCTGGACGGAAGCGGACATGGTCTACAAGCCTTGACACTTAAAGCCCTTCTGTGATACAATCGTCCGCGAAAGTCAACAAGCTTTTCCCACCGGGGAAAGGGCTGTAAAAGCCCGTGAACGCATCGTTAGGTCTTTGAAGATGCGCTCGCGGGCGTTTTTTGTTCAGGAGGCTGTTTTGATGCTGAAAAACCCGTTCAAAGCCCTGCGCAAACGAGAATGGATTCTGTGGGGCATTTCTTTGCTGCTGGTGCTGCTTTCCAATTTGCTCTGTGGGCAGATGGACGCGGTCAATCTGGCCGCCACCTCTCTTGGCGTTACGGCGCTGATCTTTATCGCCCGGGGCGACGTGTGGGGACAGATCCTGACGGTGGTCTTTTCCATCCTCTACGGCATCGTTTCTTTCCGCTTCCGCTACTGGGGCGAAATGATCACCTACCTTGGCATGACGCTGCCCATCGCCGTGATGAGCATCATCACCTGGCTGAAAAACCCCTACGGCAAGGACGTAAACGAGGTCAGGATCGCCCGTCTGGGAAAGGGCGGCACGCTGATGATGTGGGCGCTGACACTGGCAGTTACCGCAGTGTTCTACTTTATCCTCCGCGCCTTTGATACCCCCAACCTCCTCCCCTCCACCTTTTCCGTCACCACCAGCTTTCTGGCCTGCTACCTGCTCATGATGCGCAACAGCCACTATGCCCTGGCCTATGCCGCAAACGACGTGGTGCTCATCATCCTGTGGGTGCTGGCTACGCTGAGCGACCTTTCTTATCTCCCCATGGTGGTCAATTTTTCCATGTTCCTCATCAACGATCTGTACGGCTTCATCAGCTGGAAAAAGCGGGAGAAGAAGCAGGGGCTGAAAGCTGCCTGATGCAAATAACAGTTTACTTCCCCCGCATTGCGTGGTAGAATAACCGTAAGCAATTCCCCCGATTCAGGCGAAAAAAACAGCTCAAGGAGTCAGAAAAATGAAAAAGATCGTATTGCTTCCGCTGGATGAAAGACCCTGCAATTACATATACCCCCAGAACATGTTCAATAATGACGATATCCATATCACCGTCCCCGACATGAGCATCATGGGCAACAAAAAGACCCCCGGCGATCACGAAAAGATCGTTGAGTTCCTGCTTGAGGAAACCAAAGACGCCTACGGCCTGGTGCTGTCCGTGGATACGCTGCTCTACGGCGGCATTCTGCCCAGCCGCCTGCATTATTTCACCGAGGAAGAGCTGAAGGAACGGCTAAGCGTCATCCGCAAGATCCGCGAAAACAACCCGGATCTGATCATCTACGCCTTCAACCTGATCATGCGCTGCCCCCAGTATTCCAGCTCGGACGAGGAGCCGGATTATTACGAATACTGCGGTCTGGAGATCTTCAAATACGGCTATTACAACCACAAAAAAGAGCTGGGCGTGATCACCGAGGAGGAGCAAAAGGCCTTTGACAGCATGCAGGTTCCCGAAAAGGAAGTGCAGGATTTCCTCCACCGCCGCGAAACCAACTGCGCACTGAATATCGCAGCGCTGGACCTGGTGGAAGAAAAGATCATCGATTTCCTGATCATTCCCCAGGACGATTCCAGCGAGTTTGGCTGGACCGCCATCGACCAGCGGAAGATCAGCAAGATCATCAGCAAAAAGAACCTGCAGCTTTCCGTGTACATGTATCCCGGCGCCGACGAAGTGGCCAACACGCTGCTGTCCAAAATGGTGCTGAAGATCGAAAAGAAGCGCCCGCTGTTCTACGTCAAATACAACTCCGTCAGCGCCCCCAGGACCATTCCCTTCCTGGAGGACCGGTATCTGGACCTGACGGTGAACTACCAGATCCTGGCGGCAGGCGGCCTGATTACCCAGAACCTGAGCGAAGCGGACATTGTGCTGTGCGTCAATGCCAACGGCATTTCCATGATGGAAAAATCCACGCTGGATCACGAATGTGACCGGGGCATGACCACCTTCCGCAACATGCCGGAATTCATGGAGTTCATGGACTATTGCGTGAACGACCTGCACAAGAAGGTAGCCGTGGCGGACGTGGCCACCATCAACGGCTCCGACTATGAACTGATCGCCATGATGCAGCAGAAGGATCTTCTGCTCAAGGTGGCCTCCTACGCCGGCTGGAATACCTCCAGCAATACCCTGGGCACCTGCATCCCCCACGCCGTGGTCAACTACCTCTACGGCAACACCAAGGCGCACTATGATTTCCTCGTTTCCCGCTACATTGAAGATTTTGCCTACATGACCTGCGTGCGCGCCAAGGTGCTTGCCACCCTGGAAGCCCGGGGCATGAACTACTTCTCTGTGGACGGTCAGCGCGGCGTTGTGGCAAAGGAAGTGAAGGCCGAGATCGAAGCCTTTATCCCGGAATACCTTCAGTCCATCCAGGATCATTACGTGATCCGCGATTGCTACATGCCCTGGTCCCGTATGTTTGAAGTGGGCATCCTGGCCAGCTACAAATAATCAGGCAAACCGCATATCCGCAGGCGTCTGCCTCCGGAATCAAAAAGCCCCGATGACATTCATCGGGGCTTTGCTTATGCGGTTTCGGGTGCGTTCTTTATGCCTTCAGGGCTTCCTCCAGCATATCCACCGTATCGCTGAACACCTTCAGGGCGCTGCGCACGGTGCTTTCGTCGTTCATATCCACGCCGGCCAGCTTCAGCGCCTCAATGGGAGGCACGCTGCCACCTGCGGACAGGAACTTCTTGTAATCCGCAACGGCGCTTTCGCCCAGCGTCAGAATGCGGTCGGCAATGGCCACGGCGGCGGAGAAGCCGGTGGCGTACTGATACACATAGAAGGCGCGGTAGAAGTGGGGAATGCGCATCCACTCATGGCCGATCATATCGTCCACGTCCACGGCGGCGCCGTAATACTTTTTGTTCAGCTCCATGTACACCTTGGTCAGCGCCTCGTTGGTCAGCGCCTCGCCCCGCTCTGCCATCAGATGGCTTTCCTTTTCAAAGGCGGCAAACATGGTCTGGCGGAACACGGTGGTGCGGAATTCCTCCACCAGCTGGTTGCACAGGAAGGCGGTGGCCGTCTTGTTGCCCTTGAACTTGTTCATCAGGTGGCGCATGAGCAGCACCTCGTTGCAGGTGGAAGCCACTTCGGCTACAAACAGGCTGTAGCCCGCCTTGGTGAAGGGCAGGGCGTTATCGCTGTGCCAGGAATGCAGGGCATGGCCCATTTCGTGCGCCAGCGTCATGCAGCCCATCAGATCATCCGTATGGTTGAGGAGCACATAGGGGTGCACGTCGTAGCAGCCGGAGGAATAGGCGCCGGAGCGCTTGTTCTTGTTTTCGTAAACGTCGATCCAGCCCTCTTCCTTGGCCTTGCGCAGCAGGTTCAGATAATCCTCGCCCAGGGGCTTAAGGCCCTCCAGCACCAGATCGTAGGCTTCGTCATATGTCATCTTCATATCGAAATCTTCGATGATGGAGGTGTAGAGATCATACATGTTCAGCTTATCCAGGCCCAGCTTCTCCTTGCGGATGTTCAGCGCCTTGGTCAAAGCGGGCAGCGCCTCCTCCATGGCGGACAGCAAGCTGTCGTACACCTTTTCGGGGATCTGGCTGCCGTCCAGGGAGGCAGCGCGGCTGGAAGGATAATTGCGGGCGCGGGCGGTAAATACATCGCCCTTGACGGAGGAAGCGTACATGGCGGTGATGGTGGAGGCAAACTTGCCAAAGGTGCCCATCATGGCCTCATAGGCTTCCTTGCGCACAGCCTGGTTGCGGCTGCGGATCAATTCGCCGTAATTGGCATGGGTCAGGCGGATCTTGTTGCCCTCGTCATCCGTCACTTCCGGGAAGGGCACGTCCACCGCATCAAACATGTTGAAAATGTCGCTGGGCGCGCCCAGCACTTCGCCGGCGGCAGCCAGCAGCTTTTCCTGCGCCGCGTCCAGGGTATGGGGCTTGCGGCGGAGGATCTCCTTGATGTACACGTCGTAATCCGCAAAATCGGGATCAGAGGCCAGCTCGAGCAGTTCCTCCTCAGGCATGGCCAGCAGTTCGGGCTCCAGGAACGCAGTGGCGCTCTGTGCTTCCACGATCAGGGACATGGCGCGGGAGGCCAAAGCCTGATAGGTGGAGTTACCGCTGTCCTCATCCTGCTTCATGAAGGCGTAGCCGTACAGCTTATCCAGCATGCGCATGCCGCGGAAGCTTTCTATGATGGCCGCCTTGGGATCCTCCGCCACATGACCCTGGAAGCGGGCATACTCCCCAACCAGCTGGCGGATCCTGGCAAAATCCTGTTCAAACGCTTCGTCGTTTTCATAAATATCCGTCAGTTTCCACTGATATTTGGGATCCATTTCACTGCGGTTTTTCAATTCCTGTGCCATACTTTTCCTCCGTAACGGGCCTGTGCCCGCATCCATTGTTTTGCCCACATTATATACTTGCCCGTCCGTTCCGTCAAGGAAGAAGGGCTGCAAAATCCACCGCCGTGCCATTTTGGATGAGCGATGCGCACACATGCCCTTCTCCCTCAAAGGGCACACGCCCGCCCGCCGTGCCGATTTTTTCGCCCGCATTTACCGTTTCGCCCTCCGCGCAGCAGATCTCCCGAATCCCCCGGATGCGGCATTCCAAGTCCCCCTCCCGGATGCACACGCATCCGTCCATCGCCTGCACAACGGTGCCGGACAGCATGGCGTATACCGCGCTTCCCGGGGGCGCATCAAAATCGATGCCGGAATGGACGCCGTACATGCCCGCCTTGTCAAAATACACCGCAGAAAGCGAAAAGGGACGGATCACGTCCCCCTCGCAGGGCGCGCAGAGTTTTTCCCGCTGCCCGTCCTGATGCTTTTTCAGCGTTTCATCCATGCTGTGCAGGGCGTTTTGCGCCATTTCCGTCTGCGCATCCGCCCTTTTCGTCCACAGCGCAGACAGCAGCACCACGGCGGCGCACAGCACGCACATCAGCATATAGCCCCATCTTTCCAGCCACTTTTTCAGCCTTCCGATCATACAAAAAACGCACTCCCTTCCATACAAGAGCGTGCGTCATTTTGCTTTTTTTCATACCGCACCCAAGCACATGCGTCATGATGCTTTTTATATAACACCGGTGCCGTCAAAGGGCGGCGTGTAGGAGGAGGACGCCGATTCCGCCTCCTGGGAAAAGCCCAGAATGCCAATTTCCGCAGCGTAATCCATCACCCGGGTATATTCATCATCCGTGATACGCCTGTCCAGCCCCTTGATTTTGCAGCGCTCCTGGGGCGTGTACTGCCGCATGATGCTGACAGGCACCCGGGGCATGTGCGCTTTGATAAAATCCAATACCTGCATGGCGTCCCTGGTGCAGCCGGGCAGGATCAGATGCCGCACGATCATGCCCTTTTGCAGCATGCCGTCCTCATCATATACATTGTCCCCCACCTGGCGGTGCATTTCGCAAAGCGCCCGGGAGGCCACGTCAAAATAATCCTCCGCCTGGACGCACAGCTTGGACAGCCTGGGCGATACGTGCTTTAAGTCCGGCAGATAAATATCCACCACGCCCTCCAGCATCTTCAGCGTTTCCACCCGCTCGTAGCCGCCTGTATTCCAGACCACGGGCACAGCGGGCTTCACCCGTTCCAGCGCCCGGATAATGACGGGCGCAAAGGGCGTGCCGGTAACGATGTTCAGGTTATGCGCGCCTGCATCAATGAGCGCGCGGAACATATCGCAAAGCTTATCCTCGCTGACGGGAAAGCCAAAGCCGTCATGGCTGATGGGCGCATTCTGGCAAAAGGCGCACTTGAGCGTGCAGCCGGAAAAAAACACCGTGCCGCTGCCTCTTGTACCCGAAATGCAGGGCTCCTCCCACATATGCAGCGCCGCCCGCGCCGCCTTCACCTCCGCGCCCATGCGGCAAAAGCCGCGCTGCTCGTAGCGGTTTACCCGGCACATTCTGGGGCACAGAGCGCACATTTCAAAATGATCCATTCCATTCCCTCCCGTACCCGTATTTTACAGGATGTTTTTTGATCTTTCAAGGAGACGCAAAGATAAATATGTGCTATAATGTATATTGAATATGTATGTACTGACGGAGGTCGCCTATGCCCCAATGGACCAAGGAACAGCAAAGCGTGCTTACCTGCCACAGCGACAGGCTGCTGGTGAGCGCCGCCGCGGGCTCGGGCAAAACCGCCGTGCTGGTGGAAAAGGTATACAGGCTTTTGCAAAACGGCGCGGATATTGAGCGGATGCTCATCGTCACCTTCACCCGCGCCGCAGCAGGCGAAATGCGCGACCGCATCGAAAAGCGGCTGAGCGAGGAAACGGATCCCCATCTGCGCCGCCAGAGCGCGCACATCGGCCGCGCCATGATCTCCACCTTGCATTCCTTCTGCCAGAAATTCCTGCGGGAGCAGTTTGCAGCCGCAGGCATCGATCCCATGTTCCGCCTGGGCAGCGAGCATGAACTGCTCCCCCTCCGGGAAAAGGCGCTGGCCGTGGAAATGGAAAAGGCCTACGAAAGCCCCAGCGCCGACGAGCAGGCGCTGTTTGCCTCCTTTGACGATGAGCAGATCACGGAGATGGCAGGGCAATTGCGCACCTTTCTGCTCTCCCGCGCCGATCCCTTTGACTGGGCGCGGGAAAAGCTGGAGCAGGGCCTGACGCCCTTCCTTACGCAATTGTGGCAGCGGTGCCGGCAGCAGCTTAAGGGCGCACAGCAGCTGCTTGACAGGATGGACCGCATTTTGTCCCTGCCCGGCGCGCCGGAACGGTATCAGGATACCCTGAACGCCGACCGGGAGCTGACGCGCATGCTGCTGCTTGCCTGCGACAACCGGGAATTGACGGACGGCAGCATCCAGTTTACCCGTCTGGCCGTAAAGCGCAAGGGGCAGACGGACGATCCCGCCGTCACCGAGCAGTACAAGGAAGTCCGCGAGGAATGGAAACAGTGCCTCCGGGACGCCCGTGCGCTGCTGCCCGGCCATCTGCCCACCGCACAGGAGACCTACGAGTATACCCTGCCCGCCCTGCGCGCGCTGATCACGCTGGTGGAAAAAAGCGAAAACCGCTATTTTGCCTACAAAAAGCGCCGCAACATGCTGGATTTTTCCGATCTGGAGCACCTGACGCTGCAGGTGCTGAAAAACGACACCGTGCGCAAAAGCGCAGCCGGTCAGTTTGATTATCTGTTTGTGGACGAATATCAGGACGTAAGCGGCATTCAGGAAGCCATCGTAAACGCCCTGCACATAGAAGGGCAAAACGCCCTCTTCCTGGTAGGCGACGTGAAGCAGAGCATCTACCGCTTCCGCCTGGCCGACCCTACCTTGTTTTTGCAAAAATACGAAGCCTTCTCTGCGGATGAAAACGCCGAAAACCGCAAAATTCTCCTCAGCGCCAACTTCCGCTCGGCGGAAAACGTGCTGCTATCCACCAACCATGTGTTTTCCCACGCCATGCGCCGGGACGAAACCGAGATCGAGTATGACGAAAGCGCCATGCTCCGTCCGGGCGGCATTCAGGAAAAAGGCCCGGAAACGGAATTGATCATCCTGCGCAGGGAGGAAGAGGGCAGCGAGGAGGAGGAAAGCGAAGGCGAAATGCCCCGGGGCTATCTGGCCGAGGCGCAAATCATCGCCCGCCGCATCCGGGAATTGCTCGCTACCGAAACGCTGCCCGGCAAGGAGGGCGCTCCCCGCAGGCCCGTCCGCTTCCGGGATATGGTGATCCTTCTGCGCAACGCCTCCAACCGGGCGGGCGAAATTGCCAAGCTCCTGGAAAAAGAGGGCATTCCCGTGTTTACCGATTCCGACGGCCAGTATTACGACCTGCCGGAGGTGCGGGATATGCTGTCCCTGCTCCGGGTCATCGTCAACCCCGAGGAGGATCTGGCGCTGCTCTCTGCGCTGCGCTGCCCCTGCTTCCGCTTTTCCGAGGAGGAGCTTGCCCGCATCCGCCTCACGCTGCAAGGCCGCGGCGTGCCCTTCCACAAGGCCTTCCGCAAAGCCATGGAGCGCACGGATGCGCTGGGCGAAAAATGTCAGAGCGCCTGGCGCCAATTGGAAAGCTGGCGCTTCCTTTCCCGCAATTTGCCCCTGGATACGTTCATCTGGCGATTAATTGAAGAAAGCATGCTCTGCCTCAAGGCCGGCGCATACGAGGATGCGCAATTGCGCCGCGCCAGCCTGCGCCTGTTTGCAGAGCGGGCGCAGGGCGATAACGCCCGTCTGTCCGTCCGGCAGTTTCTCACCGCCATGGACGACGCCCGCAGGTCCGGCGATAAGACGGGCGCCAAGACGCTGGGCGAAAGCGAGGACGTGGTGCGCATCATGACGCTGCACAAGTCCAAGGGTCTGGAATTCCCCATCGTATTTATCATGGAAATGAGCCGTCCCTTCCGCGGGGACGGCGACAGCGCCTCCATCCGCATGGACGAGCATCTGGGCTGCGCCCTGCGCTATGTGGACGGCGAAAACCGCCTGACACGGGAAAACGCAGCCATGACCGCCATCCGGGAAAAAAGCGCCATGCAGCACCGGGCGGAGGAGGCGCGGCTTTTGTACGTGGGCATGACCCGCGCCAAGCACCGCCTCATCATGACCGCATCGCCCCGCAATTTTGAAAAAGCGGTGCAAAACCGTCAGCGCAGCGCCTTCCGCGCCGGCAGCGCGCACTGCATGCTGGACTGGGTCACCGATGCGCTGGGCGATGAGGCGCTTGCGCAGGAAGGCTTCCACACCGCCCGGAACGGCAGCCGCTGGCGCATTCTGTTCCCCTATACGCACAAGCTGCTGCGGGAGGAGGAGGGGGCTTCCCTTTCCGTCCCGCCCCTTGACATGACGCCCCCGGACGGCGCTACCGTCCTGCGCATGACGCGGGAAAACGCCGTGCTGCCGCCCCTCAAGTCCTCCGTCACTTCCATTTCTCACCGCATGCTGCGCACTGCCGGCGACGATACCGAAACGCCGGATACCAAGCGCGCAGAGATCCGTTTCCGCCCGGAAGCGCGGCCTGCCTTCCTGCAGGAAAGCGCTGCCCTCACCGGCGCCGAGCGCGGCACGGTGATCCACCGGGCGCTGGGGCTTGTGCCCCTTGACCCCTGCCGGAACGGACACGCAGACGAAGCCCTTGCCATGCTCTCCCACCGGGGCATCTTTACACGCGCGGAGGAAAAGGCGCTGTTTGCCCCCAGGGCGCAAAGCGCCATCCGGCAGTTCTTTGATTCGCCCCTTGGCAAGCGCATGCTGCTAAGCCCCCGCGTGGAGCGGGAATGGAGCTTCACCTGGCACCTGAACCGGGCGGAAAGCGAATATGTGCAGGGTACCGTGGACCTGTGCTTTATGGAAGACGGAATGTGGGTGCTGTGCGATTACAAAACGGACGCGCTGGATGCGGATGCGCTGCGGGAGCGTTACCGGATGCAGCTTTCCCTGTACAAAAAAGCGCTGGAAGAGATCACCCGCATCCCCGTAAAGGAAATGTGCCTTTACTCCCTGCACCTTGGTAAAACCGTTTCCCTTGACTGAAACAGGAGGAATAGCAATATGGATTATGTAGAAATCACCGTTTCCACTTCTTCCCTGGGCGCAGACGCCGTCAGCAACGAGATGCTGCGTCTGGGCGCCGCCGGTACTCAGATCCTGGACCGCGCCGACCTTCCCGATCCCGAAAAGCCCGTGCACAACTGGGAGCTGATGGATCAGAGCGTAATCGACAACATGCCCGAGGACGTGCAGGTGAAGGCCTGGTATCAGGAGGACGAGACCCCCGTCATTCTGGAAAAGCTGCGCGCCTTTTTGCCCTCTCTCCGGGAAAGCTGCCAGTTTGACCTGGGCACCCTGGCCGTCAGCGTACAGAGCGTGCAGGATACCGACTGGAACGAAAACTGGAAAAAGTATTACAAGCCCTTCCGTGCCGGCAAGCACCTGGTCATCAAGCCCAGCTGGGAAAGCTGGGACGCTCAGGAGGGCGATCTGATCATCGAAATGGATCCCGGCATGGCCTTTGGCACGGGCACCCACGAAACCACCGCGCTGTGTGTGGAACTGATCGAGGATTATTACAAGGGCGGAAGCCTGCTGGACGTGGGCACGGGCAGCGGCATTCTGGCGCTGTGCGCCGCAAAGCTGGGCGCAAGCGATATCACCGCCGTGGATATCGATCCCGACGCCGTGCGCGTTGCCAGGGAAAACGCAGAGCGCAACGGCGTTGCGGACAAGATCGACGTGCGCGAAGGCGATCTGATCCAGGGCCTGGACCGTCATTTTGATTTTGCCGCCGCCAATATCCTGGCGCCCATTGTGAAAATCCTCCTGGCCCCCATGTACAAGCATACCGTGCCGGGCGGATTGTTTATCTGCTCCGGCATCCTCAGGGAGCAGGAGGAGGACGTGTGCGCCGCCATCACCGCCGCCGGCTATACACTGCTGGAAGTGCGCCGCAAGAACGACTGGGTGGCCATGGCTGCAAGAAAGGACTGACATGCGAATCCTTCTCACCGTTGCCTATCGCGGCAGCAACTACTGCGGCTGGCAGTGGCAGGAAAACGGCCCCTCCATCCAGCAGGAATTGGAAACGGCGCTGGAAAAGGCGCTGGGGCATTTTGTGCGCGTCACCGGCGCCAGCCGCACGGATGCAGGCGTGCACGCCCTGTGCCAGCGGGCGCAGTTTGATACCGACGCCCGCATCCCGCCCGAGCGCTACCCCTTTGTGCTCAACCGCTTCCTGCCGCCGGATATCCGGGTAACCCACGGCCAGCAGGTGGAGGACGATTTCCACGCCCGCTTCATGGCGGACCGGAAAATCTACACCTACCGCATCTATAATGCCCCCGTAGCCAGTGCCCTTCATTACGATACCACCGCCCATGTACCCGTCCGTCTGGACGAAAAAAAGATGCATGACGCCGTGCAGTGCATCGTGGGCACTCACGATTTTGCCGCCTTCGTAGCATCCGGCGGCAGCCAGAAGACCACCGTGCGCACCATCTACAGCGCCAAAGTGGAACGGAACGGCGCGCTCATCACCTTCACCGTGTGCGGAAACGCCTTCCTCTACAACATGGTGCGCATCATTGCCGGCACGCTGATC
Source organism: Clostridiales bacterium (assembly GCA_015056175.1). Taxonomy (GTDB): domain Bacteria; phylum Bacillota; class Clostridia; order Christensenellales; family Aristaeellaceae; genus SVGT01. Next base: position 199,288 of record SVGT01000001.1, read on the forward strand.
TACATCGGGCAGGGCAAATTGCCGCCCGAGTGTCTCTTGCAGGCGCTGGAAAGCGGCAGCCGGCTGGACCTTGGCATCACCGCGCCCGCCCACGGGCTGGAGCTTACCCACGTGGGGTATCGGGAGGAATACCGCATCCTTCCGTGAATTTTTGGTAAACACTGCCCAAACCCACGCTCCGCCATTGAAAATTGCGCGTTTTGCGTATATAATGAGTACATTCCACCCGCAGGAGGCCACCATGACAGATGAAATCAGACTGGGCGACGTGATCCGCACCCGCAAAAGCCATCCCTGCGGCAGCGATGAATGGACCGTCATCCGCATTGGCGCGGATATCAAGATCAAGTGTCACGGCTGCAGCCGCATCGTGATGCTGGACCGGGACGCCTTCCTCAAGCGGCGCAAAATGACGCTTAAGCAAGGCCCTGAAAATCCATGAAAGAAGGTTACCGCATTGCAGACTGAACCCAACAACGCCCCCGAAAAGAACGAGCAGGAGCAGCAGATCGCCCCTGCAGCAGAACCCAAAGCCAAAAAGAAAAAAGAAAAGGAACCCAAGTCGCTTAAAATGGAGATCATGAGCTGGATTCTGACGCTGGTTGCCGCCGTGGTGGCCGCAACGCTGATCCGCGTGTTCATTTTTGAGCCCATCCGCGTGGACGGCAACAGTATGAACAACACCCTCAAGCACGGCGAAGTGGTCTACGCCTCCAAGCTGGCCTATCTCACCGGCGACGTGGAGCGCAACGATATCGTCATCTGCCGCTATCCCAACCGCATGGGCAAGAGCATTGACCTGGGCGCCTCCATCACGCTGCAGAACTACACCCTCTTTGTCAAGCGCATCGTGGCTCTGCCCGGCGATACCGTGGCCATCACCGACGGAGCGTTGATCGTCAACGGCGAAGTGGTGCCCGATCCCGAGTTCATGGGCTCCCAGCCCCGGGATTTTGCGGAGATCACCCTCAAGCATGACGAGTACTTCGCCCTGGGCGACAACCGCCTCTCCAGCCATGACAGCCGCCACGCGGACGTAGGTCCCATCGGCCGGGATATGATCATGGGCAAGGTGGAATGCGTCATGTGGCCCCTTACCTCCATCCGCACCGTCAAGTAAACGCCAACCGCACATTTTACGGGAGACGCGCAGCGTGCGCTTCTCCCTTTTTTCATGGCAAAGGATCCAGCACTATGCAAAAGAATGATTTTACAAGGGGCCTGAAAAACGGCATTCCCATCGCCCTCGGCTACCTTTCCGTGTCCTTTTCCTTTGGCATCATGGCCGCCTCCCAGGGGATGACCGTGCTACAGGCCGTGCTCATTTCCATGCTCACCGTCACATCCGCCGGCCAATTGGCCGGCATCCAGGTGATGCAGAGCCCGGGGCAGTACATGGCCATGCTCATCTCCCAGCTTACCATCAACGCGCGCTATTCCTTTATGTCCGTGTCCCTGTCCCAGAAGGCGGACGCCTCCTTCCGGGGCAAACTGCGCTGGCTCCTGGGTTTCTTTATTACGGATGAGATCTTCGCCCTGGCCGTGCAGGAAAAGGAGCTGTCTCCGCGGTATTTCCTGGGCCTTGGCGTGCTGCCCTACTTTGGCTGGGCGGCAGGCACATTGCTTGGCGCGCTGCTTGGCAGCGTACTGCCCGATATGGTGATGAACGCGCTGTGCATCGCCATGTACGCCATGTTTGCAGCCATCGTATCCCCCGAAGCCAAAAAGGACACAAAGCTTCTGATGGTGGTGCTCTTTTCCGCCGCGCTCATGTGCCTGTGCTACTACCTGATCCCCGCGCTTTCCGCAGGCCTGGCCATCAGTCTGTGCGCCGTTCTGGCGGCAGGGCTTGGCGCGCTTGTGTTCCCCGTCCGTGAAGAGGAGGAAAGTGCATGAATACCAGGGAGTTTATCATTTATCTTGCCATCATGGCGCTTTCCACCTATCTCATCCGCGCCATTCCCTTTGCGCTGCTGACGAAAAAAATCAAAAGCGCCTACATCAAATCCTTCCTGCACTACATCCCCTACACCGTGCTCACCGTCATGACCGTGCCGGGCGCCCTGTACGCCACCGGCCATGTGCTGACGGCGGCCGTCGGCCTGGTGACGGGCGTTGTGACTGCCATCCGGGGGAAGGATCTGACGCTGGTCGCCGCAGCGGCCTGCGCCGCCACCTTCCTGACGGAACTTCTTGTCTACCTGATCTGACATCAAAAAAAGCAGCCCGGTTCCAATCCGGACTGCTCTTTTTTTACATTTCGCTCACCGGCTCGCGGTCGCGGAACAGAAGCGAAATGCTCCACAGCCCCGCCGCGCCCACCAGCGAATAAACGATGCGGCTCACCAGCGCGCCCTGACCGCCAAACAGGTAGGACACCAGATCAAACTGAAAAATGCCCACCAGACCCCAGTTCACCGCGCCGATGATCACCAGCAGCAGTGCAATTTTATCCACCATCGTTTCGTTTCCTCCCTTCATGAGTTCAAGCATAATATGCCTGCGCACAAGGGAAAATATACACGGACGCAAAAATCCCCACGCTTTTGCACGGGGATTTTGCTTATACTCAGATAATGCTTTCCACAAACGCCTTGATGCGCGTCAGGGCTTCTACGATCTGCCCGTCTTCAATCGCATAGGATAAACGGCAGCAGCGGTCGGCGCCGAAGGCTTCGCCGGGCACCACGGCCACCTGCTGGCTTTCCAGCAGCGCCTGAGAAAAATCGTCGCTGTTTTCCAGCACCCTGCCGTTCACCCGCTTGCCCATCAGCTTGCTCACGTTCAGCAGAATGTAGAACGCGCCCTTGGGCTCAAAGAAGGAAATGCCCGCAATATCCCGCGCCAGGGAAACCATCAGCTCCCTGCGGCGGGCAAAGGCCTGCACCATGGTATCCACGCAAGCCTGATCGCCCTCCAGCGCAGCCAGAGCAGCATACTGGCTGACAGAGCTGGGGTTGCCGGTGGCATGGCTCTGGTAGGCGCTCATGGCGTCGATGACGGCCCTGGGGCCTGCGGCATAGCCGATGCGCCAGCCCGTCATGGCGTAGGACTTGGAAAAGCCGTTGATGAGAATGGTGCGCGCATACGCATCCCGGGACAGAGAGGGCACGGACACATGCTCCGCGCCGGCAAACACCAGCTTATCGTAAATCTCGTCGCTGATGATGTAAAAATCATATTCCTGCGCCAATTTGGCCGCAGCCGCCAATTGCTCCCTCGTCCACACAGCGCCGGTGGGATTGCTGGGAGAATTGATGATGATGGCCTTGGTGCGCCCGGTAACCGCTGCCTTCAATTGCTCGTAGGTGGGCACAAAGCCCTGCTCCATGGTGGTGTACACAGGAACGGAGACGCCGCCCGCCATGCGCACCATTTCGGGATAGCTCACCCAGCAGGGCTGGGGCAAAATCACTTCATCGCCCTCATCCAGAATGGCCTGCAGGGCGCCTACCAGCGCCTGCTTGGCGCCGGTGCACAAGATCACCTGATTGCTTTCATAATCCAGGCCGTTTACCCTTTTGAGGTAAGCTGCCACGGCAGAACGCAGTTCGGGAATGCCGGGCACGGCGGTATAGCGGGTTTTGCCGCTGTCCAGCGCTTTTTGCGCCGCCTGGCGGATATGGGCAGGGGTATCAAAATCCGGTTCGCCTGCGCCCATGCTGATCACCTGCATGCCCTCGGCGCGCATCTGCGCCACCCTGGCATTCAGCGCCAGCGTAACAGAGGGGGCAATGCCGCCGCACATTTTGGAAATCGTCAATGCCATAAAAATCTGCTCCATCCTGCCGGAAAGCCTCCGGCGCACTTCATCTCAAAAAACCCAAACGCATAATCTATTCTATTCAAATTTCATTTTTCCTGCTACGGAACGGGAATATTTTTCTGTTTTTGCAGGATTTTTTATTTTCCCCTTCATTTTGGCCGCGGATCATCCCATCAAAAAGACTCCCGGCGTCACCGGAAGCCTTTACAAAGCACATGGGTTTTATACGTCCTCCACCCAGACAGCGCTGTTGCCCCACACGTCCACCGTCATGATGGCGGGCGTGCCGCGCAATTGCGGCAGCAGCAGCGTATCGTTCAGCCTGGGCAGCTTTTTGAGCCTGCTGGACAAGTCCTGCGCATAGAACACGCCGTCTTTCACAAAGCCAACCGCCCACTGATCCACCGCATCCAGCCCGGGCGCAGCGGCGTCCTCGCCCTGCGGGGGGATGTAGCTGATCAGCTTCACATCATAAAAGCCGATGCCGGGGATCATTTCCGCCTCCAATTGTGCGCCGGATGCGCCAAAGGGCCAGTCCACGGTCAGCGCGCTGTCTGTCAGGCGCTTGCGGCTTACGGTAATGGCGCTGCGGCTCAAATCCATGCCCAGATACTGCCTGTCCAGCTCCATGGCGGCGGCCAGCGTGGTGCCGCTGCCGCAGCACAGATCCGCCACCAGATCGCCGGGCTGGGTGGTGCAGCTGATGATGCGCTTGAGCAGTGCCACCGGCTTTTGCGTATCGTACCCGGTGCGCTGCGGATCCTTCTGCTGCAGATGGCTCACGTCCGTCCACACGTCGCCGGGATACACGGGCGCATCGTCGTAATAAGTGTAGGTTTTGCCGCCGGACTTGATGGTGCGGTAGGCACGGCCGTTTTCATCCACCTGCCGCTTCATGTGGTTCTGGCGGTTTTCCGTACGGGATACCGGCACGGCCTGGATGTTGAAATACAGCTTTTTGCTCTTCTGGTAAAACAGAATGGTATCATGCTTGCGGGAAAAACGCTTCAGCGTGCGTCCGCCCGTCTGGTACGCCCAGATGATCTCGTTGACCAGGTTGCTTTCGCCAAAGATCTCATCACAGATGACCCTGGCATAGGGCGCTTCCCGGCTGTCCAGATGGAGGAAAAAGGCGCCCGTTTCGGTCAGCAGATCATACGCCGCGCGAACCAGGCCGCGGATCAGCGCCCGATACTCCTGCCGGGTGGAAAAATGATCGGAAAAGGCGGGCAGCGTAATGGTGCGCAACCCGTCCGTCCAGCCGTCCTCGCCCACGCGCATGCGCAGTTCAAATTTTTCGCCGGTGTTGAAGGGCGGATCGATGTACACGCATTGCACCCTGCCCCTGTATTCTTCGGGAGGCGTCATGCCGTCGCCCAGCATGATGCGGCCCTGTATGCCGGATGTGGCCAGTTTTTCCCGGTAGCACTCTGTCTGGATAAAACGCATGGCTCTGCCTCCTTTTTACAATCTGGATTCTTCAAGTACTTTTTTGATGTGCGCGCCCAGCGCACGGAGATATTCTCTTGTTTCGTCCTGCTGCGCAAGCACCTGCGCCGCGCTGCGGGCTGCGTCGACAAATTCCGGATTCAATCCGCCCACGCCGTATTCCGCCAGAGGGCATACATACAGGCCCCGCCTGTCCATCCGCACGTCGCCGCGGAAGGTGGGCCGAAGCGGAAAAAACATACAGGACAGGGGACGCATATCCCGGTCGCACCGCCCCTTGCACACAAGCAGGCGGCCATCCGGAACCACGCTGTCATCCGGCAAAATTTCAAAGCCCTCCGGCAATACGTCATAGAGCTTTTCCTCTCCCGGGAACAGCAGCATGCCGCCCTTGCCCGTTTCATCCGGCGCACAGCAGGCGGCGCCGCAAACACGGCCGCAATCCGTCTTCAGCGGCGTAATATCCTTCAGTATATCGCGTGCGGCTTGTACGGCGTCAGTAGCCTTCATGATGAATCGCCCTTTACCAAGTTGTATACCTAAACATTTTACCATGTTTTGACACAATTGACAAGGCAAAGGGATGGGGGTATGATAAAATAACAGCAACAGGGAGGGATTTTATGACAGAAGCTTTTCCCCTTTCGCCGTCTGCGGAAAGGGCGCTGCGCATCCTGGAAAGCCACGGGCATGAGGCCTATGTGGTGGGCGGCTGCGTGCGGGATTTCTGCATGAACAAACCGCCCCACGATTTTGATATCACCTCCGCCGCAAAGCCTCACGAAGTGAAAACCATTTTCCGGGATTTTCACGTGATCCCCACCGGCGAAAAGCACGGCACCGTCACCGTGATCCTGGACGGCGAGCCTCTTGAAATCACCACCTTCCGCAAGGACGGCGATTATCTGGACGGCCGGCACCCGGAAAACGTGCAGTTCACCTCCGCCATTGAGGAAGACTTAAAGCGCCGGGATTTTACCGTCAACGCCATGGCCTACAGCCCTTTGCGGGGCCTGTGCGACCCCTTCCACGGGCAGGAGGATCTGAAAAAAGGCGTCCTGCGCTGCGTGGGCGACGCCCAAACCCGCTTTACCGAGGATGCGCTGCGGCTGCTGCGCGCCCTGCGCTTTGCGGCGCGGCTGGAATTTGACATCGAGCCGGAAACCGCAGATGCGCTCCACGCCCTTTGTCCTACCATTCAAAAGGTGAGCCGCGAGCGGGTGCTCAGCGAAATGAACGGCCTGTTGCAAGCCCGGGGGCTTGTTCCTGTCATGCGCATGTTCCGCGATGTGGTCACTGCCGCCGTGCCCGAAACGGCGCAGATCGCGCCGGAAGCCTACGATCAGGCGCTGCTGCACACAAGCCGCGCACCCCTGGACCTTTCCGTCCGCTGGGCGGCGCTGCTTTGCCCTCTGGGCGATCAGGCTACCGCAGCGCTCAAAAACCTGAAGGCTTCCAATCAGCTGACGAAGGAAGTATCCCAGCTCCTCTCCTGCGGGGATCTTGCCACCGACACCGGCACCGTCAAGCTACTCATGCACCGCATCGGCCCGGACATGTGCAAAAAGCTCTTTGCTCTCCGGTGGGCTCAGGGGCTCATTGAGGATCAGGATGCGCTGCTTTCCCGTATGCAGCAGATCCTGGATGACGGAGAATGCTACCAGCTGTCCATGCTCGCCGTATCCGGAACGGATCTGATGCGCCTTGGCATCACCGGAAAAAACGTGGGCAAAATGCTGCAGCATCTGCTGGAGCAGGTACTGGAAGGCGCCCTCCCCAACGAAAAAGAGGCGCTTTTGCGCGCCGCGGGGTCTTTTTGACGGCATTGCTTTACAAAAAAACCTTTTACCATTATACTTATAGGATAGAATTTCACGCGCGGAAGCCGCTTATATGCTTTCCGCCATCATTTTAAAGGAGGCATGTTATCATGCAGGTCGGACCTTATACGCCCGGTACCATTGAGCCCAAGTGGCAAAAATACTGGGAAGATCATCATACCTTTGCCACCGATGTGTGGGATTTTTCCAAGCCCAAGTACTATGTGCTGGATATGTTCCCCTATCCCTCCGGCGTAGGTCTGCATGCAGGTCATCCCGAAGGCTATACCGCTACCGACATCATGTCCCGCATGAAGCGCATGCAGGGCTATAACGTGCTGCATCCCATGGGCTATGACTCCTTCGGCCTCCCCGCCGAGCAGTACGCCGTGGATACCGGCAACCATCCCAACGGCTTCACCCAGAAGAACATCGCCACCTTCTCGGGTCAGCTCAAGGAGCTGGGCTTTGACTACGACTGGGACAAGTGCATCGCCACCACCGATCCCGAGTTTTACAAGTGGACGCAGTGGATTTTCAAAAAGCTGTACGAAAAGGGCTATGCCAGGCGCATCGAAATGCCCGTGAACTGGTGCGAGGCGCTGGGCACGGTGCTGGCCAATGACGAGGTCATCGACGGCAAATCCGAGCGCGGCGGCTACCCCGTGGTCAAAAAGATGATGATGCAGTGGGTCATCGACCAGCCCGCCTTTGCCGAAAAGCTGCTGGAAGGCCTCAACGACATCGACTGGCCTGAATCCACCAAGGAGATCCAGCGCAACTGGATCGGCAAATCCACCGGCGTGGAAGTGGATTTCAAGCTGGTGGGCGGCGGCGAATTTTCCATCTATACCACCTGCATTGAAACCATCTACGGCATCACCTTCATGGTGCTGGCGCCCGACGGCAAGATCGTCAAGACGCTGATGGACCGCATCGAAAACAAGGACGAGGTGGAAGCCTACATCAGGGAAGCTGCCGCCAAGAGCGAAATTGACCGCACCGACGCCACCAAGACCAAGACCGGCTGCCCCCTCAAGGGCGTGTACGCCGTCAACCCCGTCAACGGCAAGGAAGTGCCCGTGTTCATCGGCGATTTTGTGCTGGGCAACTACGGCACCGGCGCCGTCATGGCCGTTCCCAGCCACGACCAGCGCGACTTTGAATATGCTATCGCCCATAATATTCCCATGATCCAGGTCATCGAAGGCCGCGACGTAAGCCAGTGCGCCTTTGAAAAGCAGGATTATCTGGACAAGGGCTGCAAGCTGATCAATTCCGAAGAATTCACCGGCCTCACTGTGGAGGAAGCCAAGGAAGCCATCACCTGCAAGCTGGAAGAGATGGGCGTTGCCCGCCGCAAGGTGAACTACCATTTCCGTGAATGGATCTTTGCCCGTCAGCGCTACTGGGGCGAGCCTGTGCCCTGCGTGTACACCGAGGACGGAAAAACCCACTTCCTCCCCGACGAGGAGCTGCCCCTGGTGCTCCCCGTGCTGGAGGACTATAAGGGTCACGGCGGCAAGGCGCCTCTTGAAAATGCCGAGGAATGGAAGCATTACGACCAGAGGGGCATCAAGGGTCTGCGCGAAACCTCCACCATGCCCGGCTCCGCCGGCTCCTCCTGGTACTATATGCGCTATATCGACCCCAGAAACGACAAGGCCTTCTGCGATCCGGAGCTGCTCAAGCACTGGATGCCCGTTGACCTGTACGTGGGCGGCCCCGAGCACGCCGTGGGTCATCTGATCTACTCCCGTATCTGGAACCGCTTCCTCTATGACGAAGGCCTCAGCCCCGTCAAGGAGCCCTTCAAGAAGCTGGTGCATCAGGGCATGATCCTGGGCGAAAACGGCATCAAGATGGGCAAGCGCTTCCCCGAATTTGTGGTCAACCCCAGCGATATCGTCCGCGATTACGGCGCCGATACCCTGCGCCTGTACGAAATGTTCATGGGCCCGCTGGAAGTGAGCAAGCCCTGGTCCTCCACGGCTGTGGCCGGCGCCAAGAAGTTTATCAACCGCGTGTGGAACTTCTTCACCGATGCCGATAACCTGACGGAAACGGACGACGGCAAGCTGACCAAGATCTATCACCAGACCGTGAAAAAGGTCACCAATGATTTTGAAACCCTGGGCTTCAACACCGCCATTGCCCAGATGATGACCTTCATGAACGAAGTGTATAAGGTGGGCAAGTGCCCCCGCGAATTTGCCGAAGGCTTTGTCAAGATGATCTCCTGCATCACGCCTCACGTGGGCGAAGAAATGTGGCAGATCCTGGGTCATGACGATACCATCGCCTACGAGCCCTGGCCTGCCTACGATGAGGAAAAGTGCAAGGATACCGAAAGCGAAATCGCCGTGCAGATCAACGGCAAGATCAAGGGCAAGCTGATGGTGCCCGCCACCATGACCAAGCAGGAGGGCGAAACCACCCTGGTGAACGACGACCGCGTCAAGGCGCTCATCGGCGACAAGACGATCGTCAAGATCATTTTTGTTCCCGGCCGTCTGCTCAACCTGGTGGTCAAATAATTCAACGTAAAAAGGCTCCTTTCGGGGAGCCTTTTCTTCTCAGGGAGACAAATATGATCGATCATATTATCTGGGACTGGAACGGCACCTTGCTCTCCGACGTGCAGTACGGCATCGCATTGATCAACCGCCTGCTCCGGGAATACGGAAAGCCTGAACTGGACGGCACCGACGCCTATCATCGGGTATTCACCTTCCCTGTGAAAGACTATTATGCCGCCATCGGCTTTGGCGGAGATATATTTGACGAGGTGGCCGTCAAATGGATGGACGCCTACATGAAGGACGAAAGCTGCTGCCCGCTGCGCGAGGGCGCAGTGGAGATCACCCGCCTGTTTCATGCCCATAACATCCGCCAGGTGGTGATCTCCGCCTCAAAACTCAGCAATCTGCACATCCAGATGGCATCCCGCCCCCATTTTGACTTTTTCGATCCGCCCCGGGGGCTGGGCGATATCTACGCCGGCAGCAAAATCGACATCGCGCTGGACTGGATGAAAACCTCCGGTGCAAAGCCCGAAAACACCCTGCTCATCGGCGATACGCTCCACGACAAGGCCGTAGCCGACGCGCTCCGATGCCGCTGCATCCTGGTGGAGGGCGGGCACCAGAGCCGGGAAACGCTGCTGCAAAGCGGCGCCATGGTGGCCCGGGATCTTTTCGACGCAGGGCAGATGGTGCTTGCACTGCGGTGAAAGGAGGCTTTGCATGTCTGTCATTTTACTAAACGGCGCGCCCGGCAGCGGAAAATCCACCGTCAGCGCCCTGCTGCATGAGCGCCTGCGCTGCCCCTGGTTTGAATTCGGCTGGATCCCCGAATTCCGCCACCTCAATCCGCACACGGAAATTTCCTACGAGGAAGAGGAAGCCCTCTCCTTTGAAAACCTGATGCTGGTTGCGCAGAACTACCTCCGCCACGGCTTTGAGCATGTGCTCATCAGCGATCTGCGCGCGGAATTCGTACACCGGGCGGCAGCCGTGCTGGAGCCCTTCCACCCGCAGATCATCACCCTGTACGCAGCGGAAGAAACCCTTCGCCACCGGGTGCTGACCCGGCAGAACGGCAACGAATACCGGAACGCCGACGAGGCGGCGCTGATCAACGCCCGCATCCTTTCCGCGCCCGCATCTCCCTGCGAAACGCGCATCGATACCACCCATTGCACGCCGGAAGAGGTGTGCGATACGATCCTTTCCCTGCTTGCATAAGCAAAAAGCCCCCCTACGGGGGCTTTTTTACTGCAGTCGATCCATTGGGCTTATCCGTTATCCTGACGGCCTTTCTGCAGGAACGCCGCCATCGCCCTTTTGTTGGGGCCGAAGAGATTTGAAGGCAGCTGATCCTGCGCAAACCAGCCAAGCTCCGTCACCTCGCCCTGCTGCGGGCAGATGCTGCCGGAATAATCATCGCAGATATACACGATATCCACGTTGTACACCTCGTCGCCGTTGGGGTAGATATGATGCATGCCCTCGCCGGAAAACACGCCCAGCAGCGTCATTTTGCCTGCAATAAGGCCCGTTTCCTCCTGCAATTCCCGGCAGGCCGCCGCTTCCACGTCCTCGCCCAATTCCACAGCTCCCCCGTGATAGCCCCAGGCATCCTCGTCCGCCCGGTGCTGCAAAAGCACATCGCCCTGACCGTTTACCACGATCACGCTGGCGCCGCACTGCATCACAGGATCATGCTCAACCTTTTTGCGGATGGTCTTGATATATTCCGTCATGCCTTCACGCTTTCTTCTGCCTTGCGGTCCTTGAGATACCAGGGCAGGTACGCCGCAAAGAACAGCGCCGTGATGGCCGCGATCATGATCAGGATACGCAGTGCAAAATTGGGCGGCAGGATATCCAGAATGGAGGGCGTATCCTCCGGCCGTGCCATGTACAGGTAGTTGGCGCCGGGGCCGATGATCTGATTGGCAAAATAGGCGATCACCGCCATCACCAGCAGCAGCACGTAGCTTTTGATCAGAGATCTCCAATTGGGCCGCATACCGTGAACGAAAATCATGTAGAAGATGGCCACATAGCCCATGGTATGCTCCGCCCAGAACTGGTAATAGCGGAAGCGGGTGGGGCCGGTGTAGGTGATCACCGTAGGGGTGATCAGAGCGAAAATGGAGCCGGAAAACAGCCAGAAATAGGAAATATCAAAAAGCGACTGGCTTTTGCCCACCAGCATATAGCTGCAGAAGATAGCCGCCCAGCCGCACACCGCAATGGGCAGATGATCCACCGGATTGGGGTCCAGGGACGGAATGCCCACCAGCCGCCAGTAATAGGACATTTCGGCTATGATCAGCACAAAAGCCAGCGTATAGCGGATGGGCTTGTCCATTTTGCTTTCACGGATGCGCTCCCTGAAATGCCAGATCAAATAGATCAGCACCGCTGTGACCAGGATGGGCAAAAGGTGCGGCAGCGTGAAGTTGACAAACTCTGCCTCCTCGCCCTTGCCAAAAAAGTATTGGAAAAAAGCCTTCATATTTCTCCCCCTCTGTATGTCGCGCCTTTGGGCGCCTGCTTATGCGCTTGATCCGTTATCTGCATCATAGCACGGCTGCTCTGCGCTGTAAAGACGGCAAATGAAAAACCACGTTTGCCAGCTTGCAAACGTGGTTTTCATGGCACCCCCAATGGGATTCGAACCCATGTTTCCGCCTTGAGAGGGCGGCGTCCTAGGCCTCTAGACAATGGAGGCAAAGTGGCTGGGGAACAAGGATTTGAACCTTGACAATACGAGTCAGAGTCGTAGGTGCTGCCGTTACACCATTCCCCAACGCAGCGACTGACTTTCAATCGCAAGGGTTATTATACTTGAAACACGACCGCGTGTCAACCCTTTTTTTCACTTTTTTTCATTTTTTCTGCAAAAGCTTTTCCGGGACGGAATACCAGCAGGAAAGCCAGGGCATACCACAGCACGCCGTACGTCACACACACCTGCCCTTGCCAGTTGCCAAAGCTGTTCCGATAGTCCCAGATGCGGTGATCCCTGTTGCACCGGACGCCGATCATCGCCTCCAGGGCCGTGATGCCCAGCGCGCCTGCCAGCGCCCGCAGGGGACGGGAAACGGGGAAACATGCGCACCAACGCAGATAGGGCAGCGCCAGCGCACCCGCCAGCGCCATGCTTTTGTGGGTGCGGCCGCGATAAAGGATCTCAAGCATTGGATAGCCGATACCGCCCAGCAATGCCGCAAAAACCGTTTTCATCCCCATCCCTCCATGACAGTCAGCATGCCCCGGAAGCGTTGCTTTATGCAAAAAAAGAACGCCGATGCTTCATCGGCGTTCTTGAAATACTTGCTTATTCCTCTCCGTCCTCGGTGCGCTCGTGGGTACGGGCGGCACGGCGGCGGCGGGGCTGCTGGGCGGGTGCTTCCTCATTGCGTTCACGGGATACGCGGAAGCCGCTTTCCTCTTCATCGGCGGCGGCATTGCGCTCGCTGAGCTTGTGCTCGATCACGTCCTGCTCGGTCACTTCGGGCGCGGGCGCGTCGGGATCGTCCTCCATCTGGCTGAGCACCTTTTCATGGGGCAGGGGATCGCTCTCCTCAGGAATATAGGGAGCGCTTTCCTCTTCGCCGTGGACCACCACTTCCTCGGTTTGCACGGTGCCCTCGACGCTGGGCAGCTTTTCCTCGGTATAATCGCGGCTGCCCACCAGCTCCAGATGATCATAGGCATTTTCGGACTTGCGCTTGTTGCCCGCACGCACCACGGTGCTGGCCGCAACCAGAATCACGCATGCGCCAAAGAGCAGGCCCACCACCAGCGCGGCGGTAAACAGGCCGTTGCGGATGCCGCCCAGGGCAGGATTCAGATCCGCTTCCGTGGGAGGCGCCACAGTCACCAGCGGCTGCACCGTTACAACAGGCGCCACGGTGGGGGCGTCGGTGGGCATCACATAGGTCAGCTGATGGGTGTTGCTCTCAAAGGACACGTTGTTGCCCAGTTCATCCTCCGCATAGGCGGTAAAGCGGAACTGGCCCGCCTGAGACACGCTCACATCCCACTGCAGCTGGATGGCTTCGCCGGCTTCCAGCGCCTTGACATTGTACATGGTCACGTCGCCGTGACGGATCACCACGTCCTCCGCCTTCACGTTGGAGTTGTTGGTCACGTTCAGCGTAAAGCGCACGGTGGCGGGCGCCTGGGTAATGGCGTCGTGGTCGCAGGTCAGGTTCAGGTTCAGACGCAGGCTCTTTTCCGGGTCGAACACGGAAACGGTCACCTTGTTGGTGGAAATCTCCTTGGCTTCGCCGGTGTTATCGTTCAGGGAGCAGACGAACTTGAAATCCGTGGGCTCGTTCAGCGCGATCTCCTTGTCAAAGGACACGGTGGCGCCGGCAGGCACTTCCAGACCGGTGAGCATTTCGCCCTTCTTTTCGTCCTTCACGGTGATATCGGTGTAGGACACGTTGCCTTCGTTGATAAAGGTAATGCGGAGCGTAGCGTTTTCGCCGATGTTCACATCGCCCACCGCTTCCAGCTTGGCGGACAGATTGGGCTTGGCCAGGGGCACCACGACCTCTTCCACGGCAGCGGTCAGCGTTTCATCGCTGCCCTCGGCCTTGTAGGTGATCTGGGCGCCGCTCTTCAAATCCTGGTTGCCCATACGGGTGGAGAAGGTCACGGTTTCGCTGTCGCCGGGCTCCAGCTTATCCACCGTCTGGGTGCGGCCGGTGAGGGATTCGGTCACCTTGATGGAGGTCAGGGTCACGTTGCCCTTGTTGGTCAATTCGTAAATGGCAGTGGCATTTTTGCCCTGACGCACCACCTCGGGGGACAAGGTGCGGTCTGCCTGCAGACGCACGCGCTGGCCGGTATAGGTCAGTGCGATGGCGCCCTGCTGGGTGCACGCGGCGATGTTGCCGTCCTCATCCTCCAGATTATACTTGATGGTATACACGATGCGGCCGGCGTCCAGATCCTCCTCGGTGACGGCATAGGTGCCGCTCCAGCTCAGATACTTGCCTGCACCAAGCACGATGGAGCCGTTATCGCCAAAGGAGGATACCACGTTGCCCGCAGGGTCCAGAAGCGTCACGGGATCCAGCATATCCTTGTCGCCGGTATTGCTCACGCGAAGCGAGACCGTCACATCCCCGGGCTCGGTCAGCTCCGTGGGGGCAGCCTCAATGGTGAACTCGATGGGATCTGCGGCAGCCTGCGCGGACACACAGCCCAGCAGCAGCATGACGCTCAGCAGCACCCATACCAGAAATTTATTGTTGTGTCGGGCAAAAATCATCATGCCCTACCTCCTTTCCATGCGGTACGCACCGCAGTGGAAGATATATATCCACTTTGCATTTTAATGCACAAACGCCCTCCTGTCAAGCAAAGAGACAGGAGGACGCCCTGTTTCCCCTTAAAAAGAAGGAATGTTTTACATTTCGCCGCGGAGCTCCTGCCACCTGCGCCAGGCTTCAGCCAGAAGCGCCCGGTCCTGCGTATAGGTGACGCGGGTCAGCGCATCGTCCCGGTCAAAAAAGCCGCCGTCCCCAAAGCCCTCCCGGGCGTTGGGAACACAGTGGATATCCTTTGCCTCCATCAGGTACCAGACCACCTGGTTGCACACCGGTTTTTTCCGGGTGGCGGAGTAAAACTCATACTCCGTTTCCCCCACCATGGCCACAAATCTACATTCCACCCCGGCCTCGCGCAGCACGCGCTCCCTGGCCACCTCGCGGCGGGATTCGCCCTCCTGCACCAGACCCTTGGGCAGCACCCATTCGCCTTTATCATTCTTCAGCAGCAACACCTTGCTGCCGGAAAACACCACGCCTCCGGCACAGTTGCGATACAGCATGCTCATGCCTCCCACACAGGTATTCAAGAAGGGGTGCAGCCGTCATCGTCCGCTGCATCCCTCAAGATGAATTGTTCTCTACACATATTATAGCACACCTGTCAAGTATATGCCTCACGGCGCAAAATTCAGCGCCTGATCGCTGCTTTGCACCTCGATAAAGGAATCCGGCACCTGCCCTACGATGATGGATTCGGCGATCAGCACCTGGGACGTAAACTTCACCTGCTCCGCGCCCCGGGGCAGCACCAGACGCACCGTGGTGTGCATGGACAGATAAATTTTATGGCGGGTCTGGTTGATGCCGGCGGATTCAAACTCGCTGAGAAATTCCGCCGTCACCGCGCCGACCGGCGCCACCTTCACCTGCACAGGCGGCCCCATGGCCGCAAGAAAGGGGATGCCAAACGCCGCCCCCAAAGGAATATTCACCGTCTCATTTTCCGCCATCGCCAGCTTTTCCTGGGCAAGGCGGGCCGTGTTGGTGGCAAGCTCGTTCATGCGCACGGCGTCCGCCTGGATCATGGTCACCCGTCCCCCGTCGTCTGCACGGACGGATACCAGTTCGTCATACACCTTTTTATCCCCCAGCGCCTCCCGCACCGCATCGTTCAGGCGGTCCACCGCCATGGCCTGCACCCGGGAGTGCGCCATGGACAAGATCACGCTTTCCAGATTTCTTTCCAGCGCCAGCACCAGCAGTACCAGCAGCAGTATCAGGACGCACCCAATGCGCAAAATCCTCTTCCCGCGGAAGAAACGGCGCTTCTTTCCCGTTCTTTTTATATCCGGCGTCTGCAATCTTTTACACCTCCTGCAAGATTGTATGCGCAAAGAGGTCTGTCTTTTCCCGCCGGAGTGTGCTATACTGACCCTAGGGGAGCCAAGGACGCTCCCGCGAGGTGGACGAATTTGAAAAAGAAACTGTTTTCCAAGCGTCAGGGCGAAGCGCTGCAAACGCCGCCCGAAGCGCCCTATCAGCCCTATTCGGGCGATCCGTATGCCGATATGCTCTACCCGGACACGGACGGCATGAACGAGACCCGGGTATATACCGACGCCCCGCAGGATGATCAATACGGAGCGCCTTATTCGGGTGCGCCGGATGATCCGCAGGATGCATACGGCAATCCCTACGATATGAACGCCTATCCCCAGGATATGGGCTATGAGGACGGCGCTTATCAGGAAGAACCCGTGTATCAGGATGAAAATGTGTATCCGGAGGAGGCAGGCTATCCGGACAGCTTTGATCTGCCCCCGGAGGAACAAAAGCCCCGGAAGCGCACCATTTTCAAGCCCCGCTCCCGCAAGCCCTCGTTTATCCTGTCGGTCATCATCAATTCTCTGCGCATGCTGATGCTGCTGGTGTTGATCCTGGGCCTTTCCGGCGTGGGCACGGTGGTGGGCATCGCCCGCGCCTATGTGGATACCGCCCCGGATCTGGATCTGGCTGCCATTGACGATCAGAACCAGACCTCCTTTATCTACGACGCCGAGGGCAATCTGATCACCGAATACAAGGGCACGGAAAACCGCGTGATGGTATCCATCGATACCATGCCGCAGATGCTGCAGCACGCCTTTGTGGCCGTGGAAGACGCCCGCTTCTATACCCACAGCGGTATCGATATCAAGCGCATCGCCGGCTCCTTCATCGCCAATTATCTCACCGGCTCCCAGCAGGGCGGCTCCACCATCACCCAGCAGCTGATCAAAAACACCGTTTTGTCCAGCGAAAAAAGCTATAAGCGCAAAATTCAGGAAGCCTATCTGGCGCTGCAGCTGGAAACCCGCTACACCAAGGATCAGATCCTGGAAAGCTATCTGAACACCATATACCTTGGCGAGGATTACTACGGCGTGAAGGTGGCCGCCTACGGCTACTTTGGCAAGGAAAACCTTTCCGATCTTTCCCTGCGCGAGTGCGCCATGCTGGCCGGCACCTGCAACAGCCCCTACTACTACAACCCCCGCCGCAACTACTACATGCGCCAGAGCGATACCACGGATTATGCGGCCATCACCGATAACCGCACCGATTATGTGCTGCGCTGCATGTACGAAAACCAGTTCATCACCCAGGAGCAGTATCAGCAGGCGCTGAATCCAGCGTCCGCAAACGTGCTGCGGGAATCCCCGGAAAGCACCGAGCTTTACCCCTATCCCCATTATGTGGAATATGCCGTGCGCGAGTGCGTGCAGATCCTGCTTGAGCTCAACGGCCTGGAAAACACCTCCCAGAACCGCAACAAAATGGAAAGCGAGCTGCGCACCGGCGGCTACAAGGTGTTCCTGGCGCTGGATACCCAGATCCAGACCGCCGTGGAGGAAACGCTCTACAACTACGGCAACTATCCCTCCCTGCGCGACCCCGGCGACAGCGTGTACCGCGCCCGCAATTCCGACGGCACCTATGACGAAATTCCCCAGCCCCAGGCAGCCGCCGTGGTGATGGATTACCGCACGGGCGAAGTAAAGGCCATCGTGGGCAGCAGAACCCGTCCCACCCAGCGCAAAACGTTGAACCGCGCAACGGATATGAACATGCCCGTTGGCTCCTCCATCAAGCCCATCGCCGTATACGCTCCCGCCATTGAACTGGGCGCAGGCGGCGGCACCATTCTCTACAACATGCCCCTGCCCATCTCCGGCTGGAAGGGCGCCGACGGCAAGGATACCTGGCCCAAGAACTACGGCGGCTCCTCCTACCGCGGCCCGGAAACGCTGCGAAAAGCGCTGACCAAATCGGACAATACCGCAGCGGCCTACGCACTGATGAACTTTGTGGGCGTGGAGCGCTCCGCCGATTTCCTCCTGCGCATGGGCGTAAGCGAAGGGCACATCAACCGCACGCCCTTTGGCGTGTCCCTGGGCTCCAGCGGCATTACCCCCTTTGAAATGACGGCCGCCTTCTCCACATTGGGCAACGGCGGCGTATATCAGGAGCCCATCACGGTGCTGGGCATTTTTGACCCGGACCTTTCTCCCGTGTACGACGCCCACCAGAGCCAGGAGCGCAGGCAGGTATTCTCCCCCGCCACCGCCTACCTGACGGTGGATATCCTGAAGGATGCGGCATCCTCCTCCGGTACGGGCAGCGCCGCCCGCATTTCCGGCCAGACCGTGGCCGGCAAAACGGGCACCAACTCCGACCAGAAGGGCGTGTTCTTCTCCGGCCTCACCGGCTGGTATGCAGGCTCCGTATGGATCGGCCATGACAATTACAAGGCCCTTTCCAGCAAGACCACCGGCGGCAACAGCGCCGCCAAGCTCTGGCAGGCCTTCATGAGCAAAATCCACAGCCAGAAGGGCCTTGCCAACCGGGATATCATGGAGGGCAATCCTTCGGATTACGGCCTGACCCGCGTCACCACCTGCGCCGTCAGCGGACAGCTTGCCACCGACGCCTGCAGGCAGGACGTGATGGATTACGGCACGGTGACGGATTACTGGCCCAGCGCCAGCGTCCCCACCGCCTACTGCCAGATGCATGTAAACGCCACGGTGTGCATGTCCTCGGGTCAGCTGGCAGGTGATACCTGCCCAAGCGCCAGCCGCAGCAACCGCTCCATCATCATCATTCCCCGGGGCCATCCCCTGTACCAGTTCATCGGCACCTCCTATCAGGGCGTGCTGACGGATTATCTGGGTCAGTCGGCGTCGCTGCGCCTGACGGGAGACAGCCAGGCAAATGCCGCGCTCTTGTCCTCCCAGACCTGCACGCTGCACAAAAACGGGCAGTCCCTGCAGCAAAACAACGCCTCCGCCCTGCTGAATGACGCGCAGACGCTTTTGTCCTCGGCAAGACTTCTGCTCTCCACCATGAGCAGCGACAGCAACGGCTATCAGGCGCTGCAAAACGCCATTTCCTATCTGGAAAACGTGACGGCCTCCTCCCCCGACGTAAACACCCTGGCCACCGCCATGACCATGCTCACCCAGGCTATGGCCGCCGTCCAATAACGCAAAACAAAAAACCGTCAGGAAATATCCTGACGGTTTTTTTGACGTCTGGTTTATCTCAGCTTCAGGGGGTTGGTCCAGGCACGGCGGCCCTGCTCGTCCACCACCGTCACGCGCACATAGCGAGTGCCCTTGGGCGGATCGGAATAGGCTTCCGTCAAAAGCTGCCCCTCCTCCGCCGTCCACTTGCGCAGGGGATAGCGGAGCGTCACAAACTGGATGGATTTGACGGGGCTGCACTTAATGTGCACGGTGCCGTCCTCCTCATAAAAATCGTAGATCTCAGGGCCGCAGGAGGGGTAGAATTCGCCCTTTTCCAGCGCATCCAGAATGCTTTCGGCGTCATCGTCGCTGCTTACCATCACCCAGCCCTTGCAGTGCTGGTTCATGGGATGCCCGTCGTCGGTGGCCACGCCCCACATTTCGTTTCCGTCGTCCCAGGCTTCGTCCCAGTAGGGCGCGTTATCGTCCAGGCCGTTGTCCATCACGCAGCCGGTGTTCCACACCTCCATGGCCATATTGCCCTTCAGGTCCTTAAAATCCTGATAGGTGGTGCAGCTCCATTCGGGATGAGCGTAGATGGTTTTCAGACCCCACCCGTGCATTTCGTCGATCATGCCCTGCGCTTCAACGGCGTTTTCGCGGCGGCCGTACCATTCGGGGCGCACGTCCTGACCGGGCGTGCGGGGATCGTGAGGCACGCCCACGCCCACCACATGCACGCAGATGGGCTTATCCTCGCCGGGGCCCGGCATGCCCATATCCCGCTCCACGCCGGAGAGCATGGTCATGGGTACGTCGGCATGGTTGATGTGGTTGATCACATTATGATCGGTCAGCGCCATAAAACGGTAGCCCTGCTCGTGATGGAGGCGGATCACCTCTTCCGGGGTGCCGCTGCCGTCGGAGCGGGTGGTGTGGCAGTGCAGTGCGCCCTTGAGGAAGGGCTTGCCCTTTGCAAATGCCGGATGTCTGTTGATCATGCCTGTTTCCTCCGTTGTACTTATTTTTTACGCAGCTCCTTCATGCGGCGGGCGTATGCATCCTTTCCCGCCACACTGAAGCCAAAAAACCCCAGTGCCTGACCCAGGCTGTAATAGGTACCGTGGCTGTAGGCCAGAAGATCTCCCCTGTCCAGACGGATGCGTCCGTCCGCATCCATCAGATCCTCCCTGACGCCCATGCCCACCACGCTGCCCACGATCAGATGATGGCTGCCAAGGGGCGTAACGGACGCCACCTTGCAGCTGAGGTACAGCGGCGCGCCTTCAATGGCGGGCGCAAACTGCATGTTTTCCGCCGGTACGCATACCAGGCCGCAGTTCTTCAGCTTGTCCTCATCCCGCCCGGAGCGCACGCCGCAATAGTCCAGGCTGCGCAGCATATCCCTGCCGCACAGGTTGATCACAAATTCGCCGCTCTGCCGGATGATATCATAGGAATAGCGCCCCGGCCTCACGGAAATGGAGCACATGGGCGGCTGGGTGTTTACCGTGCCTGCCCAGGCCACCGTCAGCGCATTGGGTTTTTCCCCTTCCCGCGCACAGCTGACCAGCACCGGCGGCACCGGCGACAGCAGCGCGCCGGGCTTCACTTGTACAAATGCCATATTCTTTCTCCTTATCGGCTCAGCGCCGCATGCCGGCCTGCCGTGATGCCGCTTGCCCAGGCAAACAGCAGATTAAAGCCGCCGCATTCGCCGTCCACGTTCAATACCTCGCCCGCGGCATATACGCCTTCGTGGAAGCGGCTTTCCAACGTCTCGCTGTCAAACTCGCGGGTATCCGCGCCGCCGTGGGCCACCTGGGCCTGATCCATGCCGCGCACGCCCTCGACCCTGAGCACAAAATCGGAAAGCAGCGCAGCCTGCGCACGGGGATCCCGCGCACGCTTGCGCACGATATCCTGCAAAACCCTGGGCAAAAGCCCGGTCAGCATTTCGTCCCGTCCCAATTGCTTTTCCCTCGCTGACAGAAGAGCAAGGATTTTTTCCTCGCTGCCGCCCGGGAGCGGCGGTGCAAAATCATGGCTGTGGCGCCGCTTTTCCAGCGCCAGCAGCGGTGCAAAATCCACATGCAGCCGATCGCCCTTCCTGGCCGCGCGGCCCAACTGCATGGCGCATACGCCGCTGACCCCCTGCTCGGAAAAGAGGCATTCGCCCTCCGTGCGCTCCAAGGGCTTTCCGTTTCTGCACAGCGTCAGGATGACGGGCGTGCGCAGCCCCTTTAAGGCATGCAGCCCCGTCATATCGCACAGAAGGGGCGTCAGCGCAGGCACAGGCGGGATGATGCTGTGACCCAAATCGGACAGAAGATGATAGGAATCCATGCCCAATTTGCCGCCTGCCGGCGACCCGCAGCACACGATCACCTTGTCCGCGCGGAAGCGCTCCTCGCCGCAGCGCACCAGAAAACCCCGTTTGCCGTAAGCGATCTCCGTCGCCTTTTTATCGCACAGCACCTGAATATGCAGCCTGGCCGCATAGCTCCTAAACGCATCCAGCACCGAGGATGCCTGACCGGTGGCGGGATACACCCGGCCGTCCTCCTCGCTCTCCTGTGCCATACGCAGACCTGCACGGTCAAAAAAAGCGCGCACGTCCTCCCGGGTGCAGTTTTCCAGCACCCGATCCGCAAAGGCCGCGTCGCCAAAGTATACATTTTTGCCGTCGTTGAGCAGATTGCACCGGCCGTTGCCGCTGGCCAGGATCTTTCTGCCCGTGCGGGGCGCGCCCTCCAGCACCGTTACGTGCACGTCCCCGGTGCTTTCCGCAGCCGCACAGGCAGCCGCATAGCCTGCGGCGCCGCCGCCGATGACCACGATCTCCCTCATGGATTCATTCCTTTCACAAGCTTTCGCACAAGGCGTGCGCAGCCCCTGCCGGGAAGATATGCACCGCTGCGCAAAAGGCAGGCATACTGCATGGCCAGTTGCCGGTACAGATATTCCGCGTCCACGCGCTTTTTTGTGCACGCGTGGTACAGGATGCGGGCGGTATCCGTGTTTTCCGATGTGTTTTTGTCATAGAGCAAAGCAAGATACAAAAGCGCCACGGCGTCCTCTCCGTCGGGATGGACAATAACGTCCTCCGTGCGGGATAAATAGTCCGCCCATTTGCTTTCGCTCAGATCCACGCGCCACATATCCCCGTCTCTTCCGCAGGGGGATACGCAAAAGCCCGCGCCCGTCAGTCTTTGCGCCGTCTCCCCGCATTTTTCCGGAAAGCGGCGGGGAAAATCCGTCACATACAAACCCTTTTCCTCCCGGTCGGGGCGGAGAAACACCTTTTCACCCAGCAGGGCTGCAAGCTCGTCATACAGCGCGCGCTCAGCCATTTTGGGCAAACCTCAGACTCAAATCGTGCACGGCGGAGAAATGGCCCTGCATATCCAACTGATACTGCAATTCCACCACGCCCTGACCTCTTTCCACCTTCCAGTAGACGCGCGTTGCATACACCCCCATGCGCAGATCGCCATAAGGGGTGCGGTAAAACCCTTCAAAGCGGCGATCCTTTTCAAACACCATGGTGGTGCCGTAATCGCCTTTGCGCTGCATGGCCACCCGTCCGCCCTTCATGGTGAGCAATATCTGCTGACGGCTGCCGCTTTCGGGGTCCGTTTCCTCATAATCCAGCAGATACCCATCGTCCTTTTTGCGGAGCGTACCCGTGGTCATCAGCTTGATGGAGTCCGTTTCCTCTCCATCCTCCATGGCGCGGTTCCTGCCCGTGATGGACAGGAGCACGGGGATTTTTTCCTCCGGCGCCGCTGCAAGCTTCTCTTTATCGTTCATGGTATCTTGTCATACCTCACAAGTTCTTTGTACTGCCATTATACATGGTTTTA
Source organism: Clostridiales bacterium (assembly GCA_015056175.1). Lineage (GTDB taxonomy): Bacteria > Bacillota > Clostridia > Christensenellales > Aristaeellaceae > SVGT01. The sequence continues at coordinate 222,495 of SVGT01000001.1, forward strand.
TTTCGTCACACAAGCCGCTTTTTCTTCCCTGTTTTTCGTATAAATTTGCAAACCCGGCCTGTTTTCCACCGCTTGTTTCATCCGCCGTGTTGACATGCTCCCCTCCGGGGGTGTAAAATAAACTGTTGCCTATCCCATGTGACCAACCCAAGCAGAGAGGTGCTTTTATTCTATGATCCGCAACGATATCCGCAACATTGCCATCATCGCCCACGTCGACCACGGCAAGACCACGCTGGTGGACCAGATGCTCAAGCAGGGCGGCGTATTCCGTCAGAACCAGCAGGTGCAGGACCGCGTGATGGACAGCAACGCCCTGGAAAAGGAGCGCGGCATTACCATCCTGGCCAAGAACACCGCCGTGCATTATAACAACACCAAGATCAACATCGTGGACACTCCCGGCCACGCCGATTTCGGCGGCGAGGTGGAGCGCGTGCTGAAAATGGTGGACGGCGTGCTGCTGCTGGTGGACTCCTTTGAAGGCCCCATGCCCCAGACCCGTTTTGTGCTGCAGAAGGCGCTGGGCCTGCAGCTGCCCGTGCTCATCGTCATCAACAAGGTGGACCGCCCCGACGCCCGCTGCGACGAGGTGCTGGATGAGATCATGGACCTGCTCATCGAGCTGGACGCCGATCCCGATACCCTGGACCGTCCCATCGTGTACGCGTCCGCCCGCAAGGGTACCGCCACGCTGGATCTTGACAAGCCCGGCGAGGATCTGACCCCCCTGTTCGACACCATCCTCAAGTACATCCCCGCCCCCCAGGGCGATATGGAAGGCCCCGCCCAGGTGCTGATCTCCACCATCGACTACAGCGAATACGTGGGCCGTATCGGCATTGGCCGCATCACCCGCGGCACGCTGCGCGAAAACACCATGGTGGTGCGCTGCAACGCCCTCAGCGATAAGGTGACGCCCCCCTGGCGTCTCACCGGCCTTTCCTACTACGAAGGCCTCAAGCGCACGACCGCTCCTGAAGTCAGCATGGGCGATATCGTAGCGCTGACCGGCCTTCCCGATATTGAGATCGGCGATACGGTGTGCGATCCTTCCTGCGTGGAGGCGCTGCCCTTTGTGGCCATCAGCGAGCCCACCGTGTCCATGACCTTCACCGTCAACGATTCTCCCTTTGCCGGCCGCGAAGGCCAGTTCGTCACCTCCCGCCATCTGCGCGCCCGTCTTTATCGCGAAATTGAAACGGACGTGTCCCTGCGCGTGAAGGACGGCTCCACCCCCGATACCTTTGAGGTGTGCGGAAGAGGCGAATTGCACCTGTCCATCCTCATTGAAAACATGCGCCGCGAGGGCTATGAATTCCAGGTCAGCAAGCCTCAGGTGATCATGAAGGAAGAAAACGGCGTAAAGATGGAGCCCATCGAGCGCATGGTGGCGGACGTGCCCCAGGCCTATGCCGGCGCCGTCATCGACAAGATCGGCCGTCGCCGCGGCACGCTGGAAAGCATGGCGGGCGGCGATCGCGTGCGTCTGGAATTCCTGGTTCCCTCCCGCGGCCTGTTCGGCTACCGCAGCGAGTTTATGACCGATACCCGCGGCGAAGGCATCATGAGCGCCGTGTACGATCATTACGAGGAATTCAAGGGCGATATTCCCCACCGCAACGTGGGCGCGCTGATCTGCTACGAAACGGGCGACGCCACCCAGTACGCGCTGTTCTATGCCCAGGAGCGCGGCAGCCTGTTCATTTCCGGCCAGACCCCCGTCTATGCCGGCATGATCTGCGGTGTGAGCAGCCGTCCCGGCGATATTGTGGTAAACGTATGCCGCACCAAGCACGTGACCAACATGCGCAACGCTTCCGCCAGTGAAGACAGCATGCGTCTGGTATCCGTACATCCCCTGACGCTGGAAGAATGCATGGAATTCATCGATGATGATGAATTGCTGGAGATCACCCCCGAAAGCCTGCGCATGCGCAAGCGCGTGCTCAGCCATGAACAGCGCGCCAAGTCCCTGAGCAAGCTCAAAGCCGCGCAGCAGGGCAACTGATCGATCCGGAGGGAAGAAAATGTACCTGTTCGTCTGTACCGGCAACACCTGCCGCAGCCCCATGGCGGCCGCCCTGTGGCGTCTGCGCGGGCATGAGGCCGAATCTGCCGGCATTTATGCCATGCAGGGCAGCGCTGCATCCGGCGGCGCCATCCGCGCCATGGAAGAATGGAAAATCGATCTGGGCGCTCACCGCGCCCATCCCGTCAGCGCGGACAGCATGGCCCGGGCCGAAAAGATCGTTGCCATGACCGGCCGCCATGCCCAGGCGCTTCTGGACCAGTTCCCCATGTATGCGGACAAGATCGTCTGCATGCCCCGGGATATTCAGGATCCCTTCGGCGGCGACGATGAGGATTACATCCGCTGCGCCAGAGAGATCGACGAAGCGCTGGATATGCTGTAACCAAAAGGACCGATGCAAAAGCACCGGTCCTTTTTCTTATGGCTGCGCCATGCAGGTAAACACCGCGCCGCCGGTGTTGGTAAGAGAAGCATCCCCAAAGCGGGAGGGTAAAAGCGCCTGCATACCCCCTTCCCCTTCATAGGGAAGCCAGTACACATACGCATCCCGCTGCCCCTGTTCGCATACCGTGATGGCGCCGCAGCTTTGCAGAACACCCAGGTATTCCTCCAGCGTCCAGCCGCCTGCCCGCATGGCGGCGGCATGCACCCTGCCCACATAGCGGATATGCAGGCTGTCGCACACATGCTCTTCATCCATGGCTTCCGGGCTGCCCCGGCGGATGAAGCCGTAGCGCCACATATTGTCCCGGAGCCACAAGCCCGTTTCGTTCCATTCCAGTACATCCTGCTTTCCCATCTGGGTATTTCCCTGCAAGATCAGATCCACGCAGCAGCCCGTCTGATGCTCGCTTTCCCCGCCGGCAGGCGTGGAAAGCCTGGAAAGCCGCGCCGCCTCCTCCAGGGACGTTACGCAGCAGTAGCGGTGAAAGGCTTCCAGCCGCAATGCGTCCTGCTGCGCCCGGGATACCGCGCCCTTGAGCAGCGTCACGTCCGTAAGTGACCTGTCAAACTGCATATCGCACAGCGCCTGGATCACCTCCCGCGCAAGCGCCGTCTGCTCCTGCGCCGGGAGATACGCGCCCACCACCTGTCTTACGCCCCGCACACTGGGCGCAGGATAATCCGCGGGCAGCGGGTGCAGGGAGCTGATGAGCAAAAGCTTTCCCTGCAAAAGCTGCCTGCGGGTATAGGATACATGCGCTGTTCCCTCCGGCGCGCCGACGGTCACCGTAACGCCCTCCCGTTGTGCAAGCGCGCCTGTTGCATCCGCCGTCTGCACCGCAGCCTTCCCCATGCCTGTCCACATCAGCGCAGCGCCCAGCAGCAGGATCAGCACAGCGCTACCCGTGCGCAGCTGTTTTTTCATCCTCCCGCGCCCCCTTCCTTACACTACACAGCCTCCCCCCGGATGCATAAAAATATACCTGTTTTTCCCTTGCACCCTTCGCCGCGAACCGCTATAATGGAGAAAAATCCGACAGGAAAGGATGTATATCATGCCGATTATCGATATGTCGCTCAAGGAGCTTTTGCAGTACAAGGGAACCAATGAATGCCCCCAGGATATCGACGCCTTCTGGGACGAGGGCATTGCCGAAATGGAACAGATGGGCACGGATTACGAACTGGTGCCCGCCGGCATGGACATTCCCAACGTGGAATGCTACCACCTGTACTTCACCGGTGTGGGCGGCAGCCGCATCCACTGCCACTTTATCAAGCCCGCCCATATTGAGGGCAAAATTCCTGCCATTGCTTTCTTCCACGGCTACGCCGGCCACCGTCAGGATTTCTTTGATCATGTGGCCTGGGCAGGTCTGGGCTTGTGCTGCGCCGCCATGGACTGCCGCGGTCAGGGCGGTCAGAGCGAGGATTTGGCTTCCGTGCGCGGAAACACGCTGCACGGCCACATCATCCGCGGTCTGGAGGAAAACGACCCCAAAAAGCTGTACTACCGCAATACCTTCCTGGATACCGCCCAGTTGGTGCGCATTCTGCAGCACATGGACTTTGTGGACGAAACCAAAGTCGGTGCTTACGGCGGAAGCCAGGGCGGCGGTCTGACGCTGGCCTGCGCATCCCTCTGTCCCACGCTGAACCGTGCCGCCAGCCAGTATCCCTTCCTCAGCGACTACCGCCGCGTGTGGGATATGGATCTGGACGTGGGCGCCTACAGCGAACTGAGGGAATATTTCCGCCTGTATGATCCCCTGCACGAAAAGGAAAAGGAAACCTTCTCTCTGCTGGGCTACATCGACATTCACAACATGACCCACCGCGTGAAAGCCAGAGTTCGCATGTTCACCGGCCTCATGGATACCATCTGCCCGCCCAGCACCCAGTTTGCCGCCTACAACGCCATTCCCTCCGAAAAAGACTACGTGATCTACCCGGACTACGGCCACGAAAAGCTGCATAAGTCCCCTGACAATATCATGCAGTTCATGTGCGAAATGCTGAAATAAGGAAAGGACTGTCTGCATGAACACCGCGCTGCTGACCATTGACGACGTATCCTCCCGCAATACCCCCGCCATTGTGGATTATCTGTGCGAAAAGGGCATCCGGGCCATCCTGTTCGGCCGGGGCTCCAACATCGAAAAATACTACGATGAAGCCGTGTATGCCCTCAAAAAGGGCATGATCATCGGCAACCACAGCTACTCCCACGCCCATTTTTCGGAACTGAGCCTTGCGGACGCGGTGCAGGATATTGAGCGCTGCGAGCAGGTGCTGAACAAACTGTACCGGGATGCAAACGTGGAGCGCATATGGCGCCCCTTCCGCTTCCCCTTTGGCGATAAGGGCGGCAGCAACAAGGACGCGCTGCAGCAGTACTTCCGGGAGCACGGCTTTCACAAGGTGGACGACCGGCATATCCCCTACGCCTGGTGGAAGGAAAGCGCCTGCTATCAGGACATTGACACCTTCTGGACCTTCGATTTTGAGGAGTACCGCTTGCCCTGGAAGGACGGCTACAGCTACGCCGCCATCCGGGACAAGATGAATGATCCTGCTCCCCGTCAGGGCGCTGCGCTCTTTGGCGAACATCAGCGGAACATACTGCTCCTCCACGCCCATGACGAAACGGACGCTATCCTGCCCGGGTATTACCGCCTGTTCATCGACGAAATGCTGGAAAAGGGCGTGACCTTCGACGCGCCCACATTCCTGTAAAATCCATATCAAAAAAGACCTCCGCACATGCGAAGGTCTTTTTGTTTTGTGTTAAAGCGGTAGGCTGTCCAGCACCCGGATGCCCAGGGAGCGGAGGAAATTTTGCCCCTCATCCCACTCAGGCCAGGCAAAGGATGCCGGGTTGTGGGCGTCCACACCCATAATGGCCGTCACGTTTTCCTCTGCCGCGATCTCCCAGAAGCGGCGGCAGGGATAGCCCAGGGTATCCTTCATACCCAGATGGTTGTAGATGCCGTTCAGATTGTATTCCAGCGGGATATGCAATTGATTGGCGGCGCGGCAGATCTCCCGGCTCATCTCCCGGGCGGCGTCATCAAACACCCGATAGCTGTGCATGCAAAGGTCCGGATGGGCAAGGTACGAAAAAATGCCCCATTCCATGCCCATGACGGTGCTCCTGGTGTATTCCCGCACCTGCTCCGGGCGGGTGATCCCGCCGGAATACAGGTAATCCGGCTTGCTCTCGTCGCCGTGATTGCCAAGGATCAGATAATCCGCCTGCTCCCTGAGCTCGGTCAGATACCCCTTAAACCTGGGCACACATTCGCACTCAAATCCGGTCAGGATGCTGATCTTGCCCGCATACTCCTTTTTCAGCGCGTTGATATCCGCCATGTACGCGTCCTTCCCGTCAATCAGCATGCGGTAGGGCGGCACATAGGTTTCGTAAGGATAGGGCACATGATCGGAAAAGCCCAGCACGGAAAAGCCGTTTTGCAGCGCGCTTTCCACATAATCCCGGTCCTGCCCCTGGGCATGGCGGCAGCGGTAGGTATGGGTATGGTAATTGGTCTTCATGCCGTTTGCTCCTCTTTTGCATTTTCCTTTTCAGACAGACGGCGCACATGCCGGTAGTAACCCCACATCAAAAGCACCATGGCTCCCACCCAGGCGGATACCTCCGCAAAGTACACGCCCCAGAAGCCGATCAGCCGGGGCAGCAAAGCCAGCATCACAATGCGCATCAACAGTTCCACAAAACCACTGTACATGGGAATCACCGTTTCACCCAAGCCCTGCAGAGAGGAACGGTACACAAACAGCAGATACAGCGAGGGCAGGAAAGCACTCATCACAAACAGGTACTGGTACCCAATCTTCAGCACCTGTTCTACCAGTTCCGGGTCGTCCTCCACAAACAGGCGCATGAGGTCCTTCCCGAATACCATCAGAAACACCATCACGATCACAGCCAGTGTACAGCCCATCTGTGCACCTCGGCGAAGGCCTGTTTTCACCCGGTCCAGACGGTTTGCGCCAATGTTCTGACCCATATAAGTGGCCATGGCAGCGTTCAGGGAAGAGGCCGCCACCTCCGCCACACCAATCAGGCGGTTGGCAGCGCTGGTGCCTGCCATGAACACAATGCCGTAACCATTAGTCACCGTCTGCAGCATCATGGCGCCAATGGAAATGACCGCGCTGGCCATAGCCATGGGAAAACCCAGCTTCCACAACTGGCGCAGCACCTTGCCATCCGGCTTGAAATCACCCTTTTCAGGGTGCATGAAAGACAGCTTGCGCAGCGCTGCAAAGTTGAACAGGAAGGATATGCTCTGGGCTATCACCGTCGCCAGCGCCGCACCCTTCACGCCCATGCCGAAATACGCCACAAACACAATATCCAGCACAATATTGAGCGTAGCTGCAATGCCCATGGCAATCAGCGGCGTACGGCTATCGCCCAGCGCACGCAGGAAGAACGCCGTCAGATTATACCCCATCACCAGCGGAAAACCCATAAACAACACGCGCAGGTAAGCAATGGACAGGGGAAGGGTTTCCTCCGGCGAATTCATCACTTTCAGCACCGGCACAATGAGAATTTGCGCAAGTACAGTCAGGAATGCCCCCGTGAGCACCGCAAGCAAAATGCTCTGACCCACGGTGTGCTTCAGCGCCCGTTCATTCTTAGCCCCAAAGTACTGGGAAATCAGGATGGAACAGCCCTGGGTAATACCCATGGCCACGCCCAGCACCGTCCAGTCCAGCCAGCCGGAAGTGCTGACAGCAGCCAGCGCCGTCACACCCTCCACGCGGCCCACCACCATGGTGTCCACCAGCGAATAGAACTGCTGCAGCAAATTGCCCGCCATGATGGGCAGCATAAAAATCAGCATCAGTTTCAGCGGGCTGCCTTCCGTCATATCCCGGGTATGTCCCCGTTTTTGCATGATTTTTTCCATAAAGCTCCTTCTGTGTCGGTTGTGCACCATTTCCTGATTTCTTTATTTTCGCACCCGTACCTGCAAATCCTGCCGAAAAAGAAAAAATATCCGCACCGGGCGGCGACCTGTTCCTTGCAGGGTTTGCATGCGTCCGCGTCGAAATGTACACCTGTGCAAAAAGCACAAAGGAAAGGGTTATTTATGAGCAATATCGGCATTCTGGGCGGCGGCACCTGGGGCACCGCCCTGGGCGTTCTTTTACATCAGGCCGGCCATCATGTTACCCTGTGGTCTGCGCTGCCGGAGGAAGTATCCCAGCTTACGAAAACCCGCAGGCATCCTAACCTTCCGGGCCTTGTGATCCCGGAGGGCATCCGCTTTACGGAGGATATTGCGCAGGCCGTGCAGGGCATGGAGGCGGTGGTTTTTGCCGTGCCCTCCCCTTTTGTCCGGGAAACGGCACGCAAGGCCGCACCCCTGATGACGGACGGGCAGATCGCCGTGGACGTGGCCAAGGGTATGGAGGCCGACACCCTGCTCACCATGACGCAGGTGATCGAGGACGAGATCCGCAATCCCAATATCAAAACCGTGGCGCTTTCCGGCCCAACGCACGCGGAAGAGGTGGCCCTGGGGCTTCCCACCACCATCGTCAGCGCCTGCGAATGCGCATCCGCTGCACGCCGGGTGCAGGATCTGTTTACCACGGATACCCTGCGTGTGTACACCAATGCGGATAAAACAGGCGTGGAGCTGAGCGGCGCCATGAAAAACATCATTGCGCTGGCCGCCGGCATATCCGCAGGCCTTGGCTTTGGCGATAACGCCAAGGCCGCCATCATCACCCGCGGCATGGTGGAGATCACCAGGCTCGGGCTTTGCATGGGCTGTCAGGAAAGCACCTTTGCAGGCCTTGCCGGCATCGGCGATCTGATCGTCACCTGCACCAGCCTCCACAGCCGCAACAACCGCTGCGGCATGCTGCTGGGAAAGGGCGTGCCGCCCACGGAAGCCATCGCCCGGGTGGGCATGGTGGTGGAGGGCATCCATGCGCTGCCTGCCGCCATGCGTTTGATGGAGCGGTATCAGGTGGATATGCCCATCGTCCGCGCCGTGAACGCCGTGGTGTTTGAACAGGCAGACCCCATGGAAACGGTAACGGAGCTGATGCGCCGCGACCGGAAAACGGAGGCTGTACTCCCCTGAAACAAACAAACAAAACCCGCACCCCTGATGGGATGCGGGTCTTTTTATGCGCTTATTCGCCGTAGATGAAGGCATGCAGCGTGGTGCGGATCTTGTCAAGATCGCCCACCACGACGCTGGCGTCGTTGATCTCTTCATAGTGGAATTCGCCGTTTTGCGGACAGGAGTACATTTCCATTTCCTTCATATTGGGCACCACGGTAAAGAGCAGCGTCATCACGTCCGAGGTGCTCAAATTGGTGGACACATACTTCATGGCCGTCTGGGCCAGGGGCATCAGCTGCTCGGGCCGGGTGCCGGTCATCACCTTATCCACCATGGCGCTGAGAAACTTGCGCTGGCGCTCGTTGCGGCCAAAGTTGTTGTCCAGCTTGCGGATGCGGCAGTATTCCAGCGCCTGCCTGCCGGTGAGCAGCTGCTTGCCGCCCTTGGTGGCCATGCCGGACACGCGCTCCACCTCCCGCGCCTCGGCGGAGGTCAGTTCAATTTCCACGCCGCCCACCAGATCCACCAGCTCGCGGAACGCAGTGAAATTGACGGAAATATACCTTGTGATATTCAGGTTCAGGGCTTCGTTGACGCACTTGATGGCCATATTGGGCCCGCCAAAGGCGTTGGCGGCGTTGATGCGGTTTTTGCTCTTCATGCCGGGCATCTGCACATACAGATCACGGACGATGGAGGACAGCTTGACAGCGCCCGTCCTGACGTTCACCGAGCACACGATCATGGAATCCGTGCGGCCGGCGTTCACCGCCGCAGCGCTGTCCGTGCCCAGCAGCAGGATGTTCATCACGTCCTCATCAAGACCTTCGGTAACGCTGTAATCGCCGTCCGCCACCTGATAGCGGAATTCATCCTGCACCAATACATTCTTGGTTTCTTCATCCAGCAGCAGGTCCAGATAATCCGCATCCTCATCGGGCGCCGCATCGCCCTGCGCAGGCCAGTTTTCAAATTCATCCTGCGCAGTTTCATCGCCTTCCGGCGTGCCCTGCCACAGTACATACATCCTGCCCGCCGCCATAACGGCGCCCAGCGCTACAATGAGCGCCAGCAGGAGGGCAATCCATCTCTTCAAGTAATCCAATCTCCTTTTCTGTGCGCGACGGCAGGCTGCAAAAGCCCTCTCGCGCCGGTGGGGTATACATTCTTATTATAACGGAACACATGCCCCTGCGCAAGCAAACTGTTATCTTTTTACAGATCGACGGCCAGATAAGGCGCCTCCCGCCCACTGAAAGAAGCGGCTCAGCCCAGCAGCCCGGCCGCCTTTTTCATGCGCTCTGCGATCTTCACCCCAAAGGGGCAGCGGCTTTCGCAGGCCCTGCAGCCGATACAGTCGGAGGCATGGCGCTTCATCACCCGGTAGTGGTCGCGCACGGAATCGGGCACGGTTTCCTGCATCAGGGCCAGGTCGTACAGCTTGTTGACCATGGCGATATCGATATCCCGGGGGCAGGGCTTGCAGTGACCGCAGTAGGTGCACTGCCCCTGATAAGCATGGCGGGGCGCCCGGGCCAGCACGGAGGCATAATCCTTTTCCTCGTCCGATGCTTCCGCATAGGCGGCCGCCTCGTCGATCTGCCAGGTGCCGTCAAACCCCACCATCACGGACGCCACAGCCGGGCGGGTGAGGCAATAATGCAGGCACTGCACGGGCGTCAGCGCCACGCCGAAGGGAGAGCGCTGCGCATCAAACAGACGGCCGCCGGCATAGCCCTTCATCACGGTGATGCCAACGCCCTTTTGCTCGCACAGCTTATAAAGCTCCACCCGCTCCTGGGAAATGCCGTCCACGGCGGTGGAAAAATCATCCCCGAAATAGACCTCCGCATCGCCGTTCACAGGAAGCATATCAAAGGCGGGATTGACGCTGAAGAGCATCATCTCCACCAGACCGCTTTCCGCCGCCAGTTTGGCGATAAAAGGGTTGTGGGTGCTCATGCCGATGTGGCGGATGCGGCCCTGCCTTTTCAGTTCCTGCACATAGGCAAGGAAGGGGCCGTTCACAATCCCGTTCCAATCCTCCTCCTGATCCACATAATGGATCATGCCCAGGTCAATATAGTCCGTTTCAAAACGGCAAAGCAGATCCTCAAAGGCTTCCTTCACCTTGTTCATTTCCCGGCTGCGCACATACTGCCCGCCCTGCCAGGTGGAGCCGATGTGCCCCTGGATGATCCACTTGTTCCTTTTCCCGCGCATGGCAGCGCCGATATTGGAGCGCACCTGGGGCGCGCTCATCCAGCAGTCCAGAATGTTGATGCCCGCTCTTTCGCAATGATCCATGATCTCCCTGCATTTTTCTGCGGAATGGCGCTCCAGCCACTCGCCGCCAAGGCCGATCTCGGATACCGTAAGTCCTGTGTTGCCAAGCTGTCTATAATGCATACAATCCTCCCGTTATTTACGCGAGTCGCGCAATCATTTCATCCTGCAGTTCTTTGGGCCGCTTTACACAATGCGCCGATACGCCCCGGAACACGAAGGCGTAGTAACTGACCGTCACGGTATGTAAAGGACACATCTTCGTACATTTCATTATAGCATCCCAGCGCGCTTTGCACAACCGCTCAGCCTGTCCCGCCGATTTACGTCGCCCTCCGGCAGGATATTTTTCCAAAAAATCCCGCAGCATGAAATAATCCCCGCCTTCCGCGCGTCTAATCAGGCAAAGACCGATCTATCATCCTATCTTCAACCGCACTGTAAGGGAGGAATTTGATGCTGCGTGTCCTTTTATCCAAATACCGGCACAGCACGCCAAGGTTTTTGCTGCTGCTTTTCATCCTGACGCTGGCCTCTGCCTTCTTCTGCCTTTCGCTGCAGCTCTACATGCAGTCCGTGGACAGCATGGAGGCCATTGAAAACAATACCACCACGCTGGCCATCGAAAAGCTGAGCGTCCGTCTTGCCGAGGACGGAAACTACCTGATCTCCGGCTCTGAGGATGCACAGAAGGCGGCGCTCGCATCCTCCGCCGTACTCGCCCCGCACCCCAGCACCTCGCTGTCCGGGCGCATCCGGGGGCTGACGCCCGTCCTCCCCTCTCCGCTGCAGCAGTCGGTCTCCGGAGGCGCCAAGGGCGATATGCTGAATACGGAAAGGCAATGCGCCATGCGTGTGCGCTGCGATTCCGTATCCGCCGTGGAAGAAAACAAAATTCAATATCAGTTCGACGGCACCTATGAGGTATCCGATACGCTCACCACGTCCTATACCGCCTACCTCACCCTGCTGGAACCGCTGGTAGTCAACCGCAACGATAAGCTGCCGGACAAACAGATCACCGTTTACTACAATTATGTATACCACGATGGCACGCCCCTGTTTGAACAAGGCAAGGAATACGTGGTGTTTGGCACATACTGGCCGATTCGGCCGGAAGTGTACACCAACAAGCTTGGGAAAACCATTGTGGTCTATGACGCAACGTACAATAACTATTTCATCAACCTGAAAGACTGCGGCACCTATTCCAGCAGGATCTCCTATGATGAAAACGGGACAGGCCATGAAACCTGTTATCTTCCTGCCAATGCGCTTCCCATCCTTGCGCCGGACGATCCCCGGCTGCCGCAGGCGCTTGAAATGGCAGCGCTGAACGCTGAAATGCTCTATGTGACGGGCATCAGTACCGTGCAGGGCGTGCCGCTGTTTGCCATGCAGGAGGCGCAGATCACAAAAGGCCGGGATTTTACCAAGGAGGAAAGCGAAAGAGGAGACAAAGTGTGCCTGGTCAGCGAAAGCTTTGCCGCCTTAAACGGATTGTCTCTTGGCGATACGGTGACCGTCGATATGTATCAGAACAACATCTCCCTGATCACGCTTTGGGATCAGCCGTTCTACCGCGCCTCCCTCTATGAGGGCGATCTTGCCCCTGCATACAGCGCACCCTACACCATCGTGGGCATGTACAAGTCCATGGAATGGGAAGAGAACCGCTATTGCTTCTCGCCCAATACCGTCTTTGTTACCCAGAATTCCATCATCATTGACGGCTGTGAAGGGCTGGATTATGCCGACAGCCTGATCCTCCAAAACGGGAGCAATGACCAATTCTTTGCAGATCTTGCCGCAAAAGGCATCCCCGATGACGCCTACACGGTTTACGACGGCGGCTACATGCAGTTTATGGAAAGCCTTTTGATCATGCGCCAGGATACCGGGGTGATGCTCATCGTTTGCACGCTGCTATTCCTCATGATGTCCGTTGCCGCCCTGGGCATGATGCACCGCCATTTGAAGAGCGACACCCTCATCATGGCGCGCATCGGCGCATCCGGGGCAAAAACCCGCCTGTACGAAGCGGGCTGCATCCTTCCCTGCATTCTACTTTCCGCGGTTTTTTCCTACGGCGTATGCCTTGCAGCCCATCAGCCGCTTTCGCAGCTGCTTGAAACCTATTATGCACTGCCCAAGCCCATGTTTTCCGATCTGCCGGCCAGCATCACAGGCATGCTTACCGGCAATCTGTCCGCCCATCCGCCTGTGACCGGCTGCCTTGTGGCCATCGGCTTTTGTGCCCTTCTTACGCTGTATTTCGCCTGTCGGGAAAGGAGCGCAGCATGAACATTCTATCGTACGTATTCCTTCGGATCCGCAGCAGCCTGAGCCAGACCCTGATGACGCTGCTGAGCTATCTGGCCATTCTGGCGGTCATCGCCTCCGTGCAGACGTCGGTGCAGAGCCGCCAGAACAACCTGGACGCCATGCGCAATGCCGTCGCCATCGAAGGGCGTCTTGCAGACCCATCCGGCAGCACAAGCGATCATTTGCAGTTTGACAAATACTTTGCCCGCCTCTTTCTGGAGGAGAGGTACTTCCTGTCCCAATACACCAGGGACGTGGGCGTGCTGGCCTCCTTCCCCTCCTGGATCGGCGGGGATATCATGTCCGCCGAGCTCCACGGCATCACGTCCGAAAAATCGCACCAGCCCCTGTACCTGAACGGCGGCATTCTGTACGAGGAGGGCTTTGACCAAAGCATCTGGTACAGCGACAGGCCCGTCTGCGCCATTCCCAGCGCCTTTCTGGAATACGTCTACACAGACGAGGACGGGCTGCGCTACATCGACGTGACCGGCTCCTTTTACCGCCAGTGGTACGGAGATACCGTCACCATTCCCTTCAAGCTGCAGGTGATCGGCGTTTCCATGATCCATCGCACCGTGTACATGCCCTTTTACACGCTACTCAACGCCTGCGCCCAGATCCCCCACATCACGTTTACCTGTTCCTCTCTTTGCTTCACGGTAAAGGACAATCACGACCTGGAGCGCTTCCGCAACCGGGCGGCGGGTTACTTCAACGAAGCCTCCCTGCAAAACGCCGGCAAGGAAACGCTCACCTTGCACATCAAGGATTCCCAATATCTGAAACTGACCCGTGAAAGCGCCAAGAACCTGGCTGTGATGCAGCTCATGCAGCCCATCTTGTACCTGTGCGCCCTTGGCGCAGGGGTGATGCTGGTGGTCATGCAGATGAGAAGCAGGAAGAAGGAGATGGCCGTCATCCGGTCGCTGGGCGCGGGGCGACTCCGCGTGATGGCACAAAGCATCCTGGAATACGCCCTCATCTGCCTGCCGGTAACGCTGTTTGCGCTGCTGATCTGGCGTGAACTCTCTCCCCTGACCGTTTTCGGCGTATGGCTGGCCTTCATGGCAGGAGCGCTTTGCACCATCGTCCGCTTTTCCATGATCCCCTTGGTCAAGCAGATCCGGGAGCTTGAAGAATAACCAATCATCGATGCAAGGAGGGCCATCGCATGCTGCAAGTATTACGCGCCAAATACCGGCACAGCCTGGGACGGATGCTGATCCTGTTCCTGTCGCTGGTGCTGGCCTCCGGCTTTCTGTCCATCGGCACACAGCTGTACATACAAAGTGTGGAAAGCATGAAGGCCATTGACGAAAACACCACCACCATCGCCATGCCGGTTATCAAGACCGATTCCATGACATCCGACAAAGAACTGGAGCTGAGCATCGGCATATCCTCCTTCCGCATGGAGCGTGCCTGTGCATCGTCCGCCGTGAAAGCCTATCACCCCGGCACCACGGTAGCTGCACGCATCCGGGGCTATGCTCCGGTGGTCCCCACCAACGAGCAGTACTTTCTGTATGACCAACAAAAATTCATCTTTCTGCTGTACCGTTCGTCCCTTTCGGTTTTCCGTGTTCGGGTGGACAGCGTGGAGCAGCGCATTTGTTCGCTGCCCGAAAGCCGCGCCATCATCGATTATGAAACGCAGAAGATCAACGGCATGGTAGATAATTTTGTAGAAATGCAGGAATACCGCCTGAACGCCACCGTGCTTGAAACGGTGATCGCCAACGTATCCATACCCACGCCAACATCCGCCGTCATCACCGTGATGTGGCAAAGCCGGGACGGAAAGGATCTGCTGGAGCCGGGCAAGGAGTATTACATCATCGATCGCCATGTGCCCATGCTCAGCCGCAGAAAGGTGCTGGACAAATATAGCTATCGAAATCCTTCCACACAAACCAGTCTGTATGTCACTCCCCTCTACCCCTTTGACCGGATTCAAGCAACCAGTTGGCCCCAGGGCTATTACGTACACGAAGAAAAAGACGGCGTCATCATGGGCGCCACAATGGTCCCCGTGGGATGGGACGAGCATCCTTCTGTGTTCGAAGTGGATGACCCGCGGGCAGAGGAATTCCTGGCCTGGGCCAAACTAAACAGCGAAATGATCAACGTGACAGGCATCAGCACCGTAAAAGGCCTGCCGGCGTTTGCCTGGGATGACGCCACCATCGTGGAAGGTCGGGATATCACCCTCAAGGACAGCCGGGAAGGCGCCAATGTTTGCCTGGTCAGCTCCTTTTTTGCCAGGCATCACGGTTTGGCGATCGGCGATACGCTGTCCATGGACATGTACCATACCGAATGGGAAAAAATCAGCCATATCGACTGCGAAGGGGTGTATACAGGCCCCATGGAGCCTACCCAGCAGCAGGATTATGAAATTGTGGGCATCTATCAGGCCCCCGAATGGGTCTGGAGCGCCTATACATTCTCTCCAAATACCATTTTTGTGCCGGAAGGCAGTATCCATATGGAGGGAAAAACCGGCCTGCGCTATGCCACCAGCCTGATCCTGCACAACGGCAGCAACGAACAGTTCCTCAAGGACGTTCAGGATATGGGGATGGACAGCGGATATTTTGCCATTGACGACGGCGGGTACATGGAATTCAAGGAAAGCCTGGAGCTGATGCAAAAGGACTCCCGAATGGTCATGATCGTGTGTCTCCTCCTGTACCTGGTAGTCACCGCATCGGCGCTGTATATGATGGTGCAGCACCTCAGGCAGGACGCCCTGCTGATGCAGAAACTGGGGGCGTCCGAGCGCTATGCTGCCCGGTACATGCTGCTTTGCATACTGCCCCTTGTGGTTCTGTCTTCCGTCACGGCTTACGGGCTCAGCTGTACTGTTTACGCTCCTGTGATCGAAAAGCTGGAAGTCTGGTACACCCTGGTGCGTCCCGCCTACTCCAGCCTGACGGACAGCAGCACAGGCATGCTGACCAGCACCATGGGGAGGTATCCTTCCGCTATCGGCATGGCCGCAGCATGGGGGCTTGGCAGCATCATGACCGCAATGTTCACTGCACTTGCAAAGGAAAGGACGGCGAAAAAGGAATGAAGCTATTCACATATGCCTGGCTGCATCTGAGCAGAAACCTGAAAAATTCCTGCATCGCCCTGGTCAGCTACCTGTGTGTGCTGCTGGTCATTTTGTCCATTCAGACCAGTGCGCAAAGCCGCCAAAGGGCGCTTGTCACCATGGCGCAATCCATCGATATCCAGGGCAACGCAGCGGACATACACGGCTACACCACCGTGGGGCTTCAGATGGACAGCCTGTATGCGCTGCAGTTTCTGGATGAGGATAAGCTTTTGACCCGGTATGTAAAGGACGTGCGCGTCATGGGCGTCTATGACGGAGAAATCCTGCTCCCGGACAAAGAGGGCGCATATAAAAATGCAACCCAATGCACCCTGAAGGCCGTGACCCGGGAGGACGCCGATGAGGCCGTTCGCTACGGCAGCGGCTTTACGTATCTTACGGGAGCAGACGAACAGCTTCTGTTGACCGATCAGATGGTTTGCATCGTCAGTCCGGATCTGATGCAGTTTGCCATCCCCGATGCGGAAGGAAACCTGTATATCCACGTGCAGGCCTCCTTCTACCACCCATCGTTTTATTATTACAGTGATCTTTCCTTTGCCCTCCGTGTTGTTGGAAGCTGCGAGGACACAAGCAACACTGTTTATGCGCCGTTCCGGGCCGTGCTGCATACCTGCCAGGAGCAAAACGCCTCCTGCACGGTAGATTCCCTGTCCTTTACCGTGCAGGATAACGAGCAATTGGACGTGCTGCGCAACATGGTAAACGGCTATTTTCAGGATGCACGGACAACCACCGCCACACGGGGCTATTCCCTGGTGCTCAAGGATGCCCGGTATCTCAAGCTGCTGAGAGAAGCCGAAAAGAACCTGGCTGTGATGCAGCTCATGCAGCCCATATTGTACCTGTGCGCCCTTGGCGCAGGGGTGATGCTGGTGGTCATGCAGATGAGAAGCAGGAAGAAGGAGATGGCCGTCATCCGGTCGCTGGGCGCGGGGCGACTCCGCGTGATGGCACAAAGCATC
>SVGT01000034.1 GCA_015056175.1 Clostridiales bacterium
CTGCGCAAGGCAGGCTGCGCCTTCCTCCGTCCGGGGCCCCTTGGCGAGATCATCCCGGAAGCGGATCTTTCCGCCCTTTGCTGCAGCTTGTCCGTCACCGCCCATTACCGCCACCGCTGCATCTGCCTGGAGGGCAGCAACGCGCTGGAAAACGTGGTGGACATGATCGATTATGCCCCCAAGGCCGGCTACAGCGCCTATTACACCCAGTTCCTGATGCCCTTCACCTTCTTTGAGCGCTGGTATACCCACATGGACAATCCCCTGCGCCCGGGCGGCGAGTTTACCGAGCAGGCGGCGGAGGAGTATCTGAACATCTGCGTCAGGGAGATCAAAAAGCGCGGCCTCATTTACCACGCCGTAGGCCACGGCTGGACCTGCGAGCCCCTGGGCATCGACGGCAAGCACTGGGAGCCCAGCCCCAAGGAGGCAACGCCGGAGCAGGCCAGGCATCTGGCGCTGCTTAACGGCACGCGCCACATCCGCGGCGGCATCGGCCTGAATACCAATTTGTGCTATTCCCAGGAGGAGACCCGCAAAATCGTGGTGGACGCCATCTGCGATTATGCACGCAAGAATCCCGATACCGATATCATCCACGTGTGGCTGGCGGATGAAAACAACAATTTCTGCGAGTGCGAAAACTGTAAGGATCTGATCCCCGCAGACGCCTACATCATGCTGCTCAACGAGATCGACGCCGCCCTCACCCGGATGGGAAGCACCGTGCGCATCGCCTTCCTCCTCTATTACGAACTGCTCATTCCCCCGGAAAAGCAGCGCTTCATTAACCAGAGCCGCTTCATCCTCATGTACGCGCCCATCACCCGCAATTTTTCCACCTCCTACAAGTACGTCACCCCCTTCTACAGTGGGCAGAAATACGTGCGCAACAAGATGTATTTTGCCACCGACGTGGCGGAAAACCTGGGCTTCCTCACCGAATGGCGCAAGCATTTTGCGGGCGACGGCTTTGATTTTGACTATCACCTGTGCGGCGTGTACAATTTTGAGCCCGGCGGCATGCTGGTCAGCCGCGTGCTCTATGACGATATCGGCGCGCTGGATAAATTGCAGCTTGGCGGCATGATCAATTGCCAGCTGCAGCGCGTCAGCATGCCCCACGGTTTCCCGCTGTTCATCGGCGGTCAGGCGCTGGTGGATCCCACGCTGGATTACGACAAGGCCAGGGAAGACTATTTCCGTCAGTATTACGGCGATGAATACAAGGCTGCCGTCACTTTCCTGGATACCATGTCCTCCCTCATCCCCCTGGACAACATGCGCAACTTTAACCCCACCCAGGAAGCGGCGGACCGCCTTGCCGCCCTCCGGGATTTCCTCAACACCGCAAAGCTGCCCGATTATGTTCCCGAGCACATCGCCCAGCGCCGCTCCTGGGATATGCTGCGCTTCTGGCAGAAGTTCTGGGCGCTGGCCGCGGAATACATGCGCTGCGCCATGACCGGCGAAGCAGAACAGCGCAAGCAGGTATTCAAAAAGATGGAACGCGCTGCCTGGGAATACGAGATCGTGTTCCAGAGCGAGTTTGACGGCTACTTCTTCCTCCACATGATCCGCCGCCGCTGCGGCGATTAAACCGCTTCCCTGCCGCCCTTTCCGGGCGGCTTTTTTGCTGTGCGAGCACATATGATAGCAGACGCAGAGAATTTTGCATTGAACGGATGCGCCGCTTATGCTATAATAATATGTCAGAATGTGTCATAAAAGGGGCAAAACCCATGAAAAAGCTGCGCAAAATGCTGGGCGACGTGCGCTCAATGGAATGTGAGCAAATGATGCGCCTCATTGAAACCCAGAGCGCCATGACCCTCTCCCGCTTTGCTGTATTTTACGTGCGGGAAAACGTGCTTCCGCTGCTGGAAAGCCGCACAGAGGCGCCTACGCCCTGCCATGCGGCGCTTGACGCGGTACAACAGCATTGGGAAGGGCAGCTTGCTGTTGCCCAATTGCGTCCCGTGCTCAAATCCGCCCGGGAATATGCAGCAGCGCTTATAGATCCCGTATCGCTTGCCGCAGCCCGCGCCATTGCCACGGCTGCCGCCGTCATCCTCACGCCCACCAACGCCCTGGGCTTCCTCTTTTACCTGTGCGCCGCCCGCGCCTATGCGCTTCACGGTACGGACAGGGACGATGTTTTCTACGACCGTTTTGCACGCGACGAATTCCTCCGCGCACAGGAAGCGCTGCTTGCCGTTTCCGTGCCGGACGAACCCAATAAAGCCCGCATCCAATGGACCTGCTGATGCATTTTCCGAGGGGGATTGAACATGGATCAGAAAAAGTTTCACCTGCTTGTTTGGAAATACGGTACCAAGGTGCTCCGTCCCTTCATCAAATGGAAGTTCAACATCGATTTTGAGCCCTTCCATGCCGAAGGCCCGTGCCTGATTATCGCCAACCACGTCACCAGCTGGGATCCCCTGCTGCTGGCAGCCGGCGCGTCCAACCACCAGATGTATTTTGTGGCCAGCGAGCACCTGTTCCGCAAGGGCTTTGTGACGAAGCTCATCCACTTCCTGGTGGCGCCCATCGCCCGCAAAAAGGGCTCCTCCGGCGCGGATACCGCCATGCAGTGCCTGCGCAGCATCCGCAAGGGCAACAGCGTGTGCATTTTCGGCGAGGGCGAGGTCACCTGGGACGGCGTGAGCCACCCCTCCTTTGAGGGCACCGGCACCCTGGCCCGCGCCTGCGGCGGGAGCCTGGTCACCTACCGGTTTGAGGGCGGCCATCTATCCCGTCCCCGCTGGGCCAAGCGCATCCGCAAGGGCCACATGAAGGGCCACATCGTAAACGTATATACCAAGGATCAGCTCCGCGCCATGACGGCGGACGAGGTGGCAGCAGCCATCGATCAGGATCTGTACGAGGATGCCTATGCCCGCCAGCAGCAGCATCCCGTCGCCTTCAGGGGCAGCCGCCTGGCCGACCGCATGGAGACCGCCGCCTTCCTCTGCCCCAGGTGCGAAAAGACGGACGGCCTCAAGGGCGAGGGCGATTTTATCACCTGCCGCTGCGGCTTTAAGGCCCGCTTTACCCCCTACGGCGCATTGGAGCCCGCCGACCCCTTCCGCAACTTCAAGGAATGGGATCACTGGCAGCACGAAAGGCTGACAGGGATGTTTGAAGATGGCACGCTGCCCGATTTTTATGACGAGGACGGCGCACTTATCGAGATCCTGGACGGCCATGAGATCCGTCCCATTTCCCAGGGCGCTCTGGGCATGAAGGATTTTACCCTCTCCTGCATGGGCGCCTCCTTCCCCCTCCGGGAGATCGACCAGATGGCCATCGTGCAGACCAACATCCTGCTCTTTTCCCATCAGGGCAAATACTACGAGCTGCGTACCCGCGTGGGCGTCAATTTGCGCAAATACCTGCATATCTGGAAGCTGTGCAGGCAAAACGGCTGATTTTCCCCACACAAAAACACCCGGTAAAAACCGGGTGTTTTATTTTTGATTTACAATGCGGACGCGTCCGGACGTCAAAAGCCCTTCCAAACGCGGCTTTATTCCGCAATATCCGCTTTCGCCCTGTGTGCGCGGGGAATGCCCTTCACACTGATTTCCTGGAGATTTCCGGCAATCATATCCAGCACGCGGTAAAAGTGCTCTCTTTCCTCATCGGTCAGGCCCACGGCGCTGACGGCCTCCGCCGCCCGCTGGCTGACAAACTGCGCCGCCTCCTGGCCTTCCTTTGTCAGATACAGCCTGGCGCGGTACATGGTATCCCCCTCCGCCTCCCGGCGCAGAAGGCCCTTTTCCAGCATATCCGCCACCGCACGGGATACGGCAGCCTTGTCCTTTTCGCTCTCCTCGCCCAACTGGGCTGCGGTGATGCCCCCGGGATGGCGCATCATCACCACCAGATACTGGGCGTAGGCGCCCTTGTACCCGTACTTGATCATCTCTTCCCGTTCAATTTTCTGTATACTGCGGTAGATCCCCGAAATGAGGAACGAAAACTGTTCATACCGGCTGATCATGACAATCTCCTTTCACATACGCAAACCAGCTCCGTCTGCGTACGGACACTATTATATCCGCGCAATATTGACACGTCAACTTTTATTTGCTCTCCGTTTCCTTTTTGGCCTGCTCCAGTACCTTTTTGTAGGGGGCGATCATGCCTTCGTTCATGGCGTTGCCCGCCTTGCTCATGATTTTCGGCGAGGAGATCAGCGCGCCCACCAGGTACATTTTCAGCATGGTCGGCCACTGCTTCTGGGGAAAATCGTACTGTCCGTGCGCCTTATAGAACTTGTGATCCGCCTTCATCATGCCCTGCATGAGCCAGATCAGGTCGCGGAACACCTTCATGCCGCCGACGCCTAAAAAATTGCGGGGCGGCACATACTTGTTGTCCAGCGCATAGTTCATTTCCGCCGCCATCCTGTCGATCTGGGTATCCGGGTCCCATTCATCGGTAGCCACGCCACAGAGCACATTGCCGCCCACCTGGGCGCGGCTCTCCACCACCTGGCGCAGATTGTATTCGCCTGCATAAGGCCCGCTGACCAGATAGCCGTAGGGCATACCCATGGTAACCGTCCGGTGGCCGTTGCAGAACTGGCGATCGTCGTAGGTCTTAAACAGCGGCCCCATGGAGTGATCGCGAACAGTAAATGCGTAGACCGTGGCCTCCGCCTGCTGGATCTCCCGGCGAAGGAAATTGTCAAAGCCGTCCCTGTGCACGCATTTGCCGCTGACGGCGCACTTAAAGCATCCCAGGCACCCGCCTGCAAAGGCAAAATCCCGCAGGTTGATCAGGCGCGTTTTTCGCCCCAGCACCGCACGGAAGCGGTCGATCATCCTGCAAAGGGATACGTCCTCCTCCCCCGCATCAGTGACGATCACAACGTCACCCTTCACCGCTTCCTTCTCCTTTTCGGGCAGTGACGCAAGCACGGAAGGCACGGGCGCCTGTCCTCTTTGCACACTTTCAAACACATCGTTTTTTGCGCACCACACAAAATGACGGAAAAAGTCCTCCGCATCCCTGCGGCCTTCCGCTTTGGTCAGATCGTCCATATCGGCGGAGAGGCCGTGCACGTATTTCATGCCCATGTCCTGCACGTTATCCTGCACGTAGCGGTGCGCCGTCACATCGTAAAAATGCTTGGAGGTGGTGATCTGGGAGACAAACTTGCCCGCAAGCTGCACGTTTTCCTGTTTCATCAGGGCGATGAACTCGTGCAGCTGGCTTGGCGCCATAAAGGTGTACACGGGATAGGAAAAAAGCACCGCGTCGCACTGCTCAAGGGCGGCTTTAGCCGGGGCAAAATCCTTTTTCAACCCGCGGATGCGCTGGGCGGCGTTCAGCACATCAAACTGATGCTCGGGAAACTTGATGCGCAGATATTCCACCGTTTGCAGTGTGACGGAATACGGCCCCTTGGGGCTGCCGTTGATGACCAGAATATGCATGGCAAAAACTCCTTAATCCAGATACGGGATCATATCGCTGAGCTTATTGAAAATCAAATGCGGCTTCACCTGAGATGTCGCCACGTCATCCATCGTCGCTTCTCCCGACAGAACCAGGATGCCCGTTATGCCGTGGTTGACGCCGGTGGCAACGTCGGTGTACAGCCGATCCCCCACCATGGCCATTTCATCCGTGGAAAAGCCGGTGCGCATCAGCGCCTCGTCCACAATGCCCCGGTGCGGCTTGCCCAATATCACGTCCGCATCCCGGCCGGTGGAGGCACGGATCAACGCCATCATGGCGCCGATATCGGGCACAAAGCCGTTTTCGGTGGGACAATTATAATCCGGATGGGTGGCGATGTAGGGTTTGCCCATGCGCACCAGATCGCACACCTCGCACATGCGCTTGTAATCCAGCGTGGTATCAAAGGCGCAGAGCACGTAATCGGCCTGCATATTCTGGCAGAAGCACAGACCCATGCCCTCCAGCTCCGCTTTGAGCATGTCATTTCCCATCAGGTATCCGCATTTCCCGGGAAAAGTTTGCTGGATATAGTGAGCCGCTGCGTGACCGGAGGTGATCACGTCCCGGTATTCCTCCGGCACCTGCATTTTTTCCAGCTTTTCACGGTACACGGAGGCAGATTTGGAGGAATTGTTGGTCAGGAACCGGGCCGTCCTGCCCGTTCTTTTCAGCGCCTGCAAAAAGTCCAGCGAGCCGTCGATCAGCTTGTCGCCCAGATAAAAGGTGCCGTCCATATCCAAGAGAAAGCAGCGCACGTTTTTCAGCATGCTGCGGATAGCTTCATGATCCATCGTATTTCCTCCCCAAGGTGAAACGCCTTTGTATTCAGTCCTTTGTCACGTTAAAGGGCGTCCAGTCCACGTGATTTTTGACCATCACGTCCTCCGCCTTTTCCATGCCGTTTTTTTCATAAAAGCCCACGGCGTTTTCGTTTGCGCAGGTATAGAGGATAATGTCCTTCTCCCCGCCCGCCAGCGTATGCGCCGTCTGCAAAAGCTTTTTTCCGATGCCCTGCCCGGTGTAGCGCCTGTCCACGCCCAGATCCGTCACAAACAGCCAGTAGGCAAAATCCGTGATCCCCAGCAGCACGCCGATCAATTCGCCGTCGTCCTTCCGCGCGGCAAGGGAAATATCCGCATTTTCCAGCAGCCTTCCGATGCGCTCCAAAAAGCGCTCCCTTGGATACTGGCTGCCCAGATCCGTGCGGGAAAGGAATTCGATATATTGGTCCCGGCTGATTTTTTCCTGTGCGATATGCATACGCCCTCCAAAGCTTCCTGCGTGCAGGGATATAAGCATTATAGCACAAACCCGTACAAAAAAACAGAGCCGACCGGATATCGGCTCTGATGGGTTTATTTTTTTACATGATCCATAAAATGCTCGGTATAATGGCGGTTGCCGTCCTTATCCACCCACAGCGCCTCTGCGCCGAAGGCGTTGGCAAGCTCCATGCCCTCGTCAAGGGGCAATATAAACAGCGCCGTGGACAGCGCATCCGCCGCGCCCGAATCGGAAAGCAGCACGGTCACGCTGCGCCAGTGTTCTGCGGGATACAGCGTTTCGGGATCGATGATGTGGTGGTAGTATTTGCCGTCCACCACGTAGGTGCGCTGATAATCGCCGCTGGTCACAACGCAGCCGTCTGTCACCTTCAGGGTGTGCAGATAATCCCCGCCGTCCGGATTTTCAACGCCCACCACCCAGGGAGTGCCGCTATCATCCTTGGGGCCGGTGGCGGCCACATTTCCGCCCACGGACATGAGCAGCCCTTTGGGCGATTGCTCTGCCACCCGCTGCACGGACCAGCCCTTGGCCACAGCGCCCACGTCCAGGCGCGCGTCGGGATCGGTGATAAACACCGTACCGGCCTCCCGGTCGATGATCAGGGCGTCCATGGAGGTGTGCAGCGCGGCATTTTTAAGCGCCGCCCGATCGGGAAGCGATGCATCCGCAGGATCGCGTCGGCCGTTCTGCCTTTCCTCGTGCCACAACCCAAGCACGCTGCCCATCATCACGTTGGTGCGTCCCTCAGTCAAATCATAATAGCGCTTGCAGTCTTCCAGCAGATCGATGATCACTTCATCCACTTCGACCGGCGCAATGCCCGCCTGATCGTTCACCGTTTTCAGGTTGTTCATGCCTTCGTAAGTGTTGTAGATATCAAAAAGGCGGTGATATGTTTCCAGTTTGTCGTGCACATCCTGCGCCATCCGGGTAAACGCTTCCTCATTTTCCGCCCTGCCCACAACTGCCGTCACCGTGTCAAACAGGGTCAGGAAGGAGGCGTTATACTGCTTTAATTCCACAGGAGCATCTGTAGGCGCCTGGGTATTCTCCAAAACGGCCAAAGGCGCGCTGCAGCCCGAAAGCAGCAGCGCGCACACAAGCAGGATGATGAATCCTGTTTTTTGCATTAGTTCATCGCCTTTTCAACCAGCGTTTTGAAATCGCCGATCTTGATGGTGACGGTAGCGGTCAGGTCCGCATCGGTGGGAGCGGTCTTTTCGTTGACGGCGATGCCGGCAACTTCAGCAGCGGTCTTGCCGGTGATGTACTGGCAGAAGGAAGCAGCCTGCACGTCCCATTCGGCGATCGCGCCGCCCCAGGCCACCATGCCGTACTTTTCGCCCAGCTGGTTCTTGGAGAGCACGGGAGCGGTCAGATCGGTAGTGATCTTACCGGCAGCGTCAAAATCTACCTTGGCCTGCACAGCGTTGATGTAAGCGGAGGTGATGACGCCGTCCTTTTCGGACAGGGCGATAGCCTGCAGGTACAGCTGAGCCTGACCGGCGGCATCGGCGGTGGCGGACTTGCTGTCAGCCAGATCGGACACAACAGCCAGCTTCACGCTGTCGCCTTCCTTGGCGCCCAGGTGCTGGGCATAGGTGGCAGCGATTTCCACAGCGTTCACATAGCCGCCCAGGTAGATGGTGGCGGTGGTAGCCAGATCGGAGCCGGCGGGAGCCTTGCCGGTTTCGTCGATGGCGCCGGCCTTGAATTCGGCCACGGTCTTGCCGATGGCGAACTGAGCCAGAGCGTCGGCCTGAGCATCCCATTCGGCCACAGCGCCGCCCCAGGCGACCATGCCGTAGTCAGCGCCCAGCTCGTTCTTGGAGAGCACGGGAGCGGTCACGTCGGAGGTGATGGTACCGGTGGCGTCGAAGTTCACGGTAGCGCCCACGGAGTCGATCTTGCAGTCATGGATGATGCCTTCATCGTCCACCAGCACGGCGACCAGGGTCATGTCGTAGGCAGCCTTTTCGGCGTCCTTGCTGTCCTTCAGGTTGGTGACGATAGCAAGGCCGGTCTTGAGGGCCTTGGGTTCTTCGGCGGTGGCCACGGTGAGCATGCTCAGGGCCATAACCAGAGCCAGGATCAGAGCCAGAGTCTTCTTCATAAATATTTTCCTCCTTGGAAAATCTATCTGTTCGCCTGTATGGCGATATCAGTCATTTGGGAAATGCCGCCGCGCCGCTCTTTTGCATGATGCGGATCACGCCGGATGCGCAGCTGCCGGTAGCAAAGCCGGTAAACAGCGCCACGATGAGCAGATACGGCAGATATGCGCCGATATATATACTCTGCATCAGCAGCATGGAGGCCATGATCTGCCCCACGTTATGCCCCGCCGCGCCCAGGATACTGACCCCGTACACGGAAAACACAGGGATGCGGGAGGCAAGGATCATCATCGTAATGGCTACCAGGCCGCCCGTCAGGGAGAAGAGCAGCCCGGTCACCCCGCCGCCGAACATGGCGCCCATCAGGCACCGGGTGACCAGGATGATCACCGCGCTCTTTACGTCCAGCATGTACAGGGCGATGAGGGTCACGATGTTGGCAAGCCCAAGCTTGATGCCGGGAAGGGGCACCAGCAATTGCAGCGGGATAAACCTTTCCAGATAATTGAGCGCCAGCGCCAGGGAAATGAGCACAGCGCACACGGTCAGCTTCTTTGCGTTCTTCATGGCTCACCTCACCACAAAGTCCACGTCGTCATCGCTCTGCGCGGTGCCGTCCGCGTTCACCACGCGGATCTCCACCCGGTTGGGCAAGCAGACCAGCGTGCGCCCGGGCGCTGAGATGGGCTGCATATACACGCAGTCCGTGCCGGGACAATTGCTGTGGGAAACGCGCACCGTGCCGCTTTGCACGGTCACTTCGTTGCGGTAGTCCCCGTCCACGTAAAAGACCCGGTCTTCCTCAAGGGGCATTTCCTCCACCAGCACGGAATCGCGGTACACCTGCACCACACCCTGCTCAGTGGCCTGCGTCTTTGGCAGATACGCAAGCAGTGTGCATACAGCCAGCAGCAGCACTACCGCAACAGCCAGCACATCCCCCCTGCGGAAGGACAGCCTCAGGTTCTTTTCCATCAAACGCACACACTTTCCTGACCACGTTCCAATTACATTTTATACAATCGGAACGCGCTCCTATATAATATCCAAACTTTGCCGTTCTGTAAAGGGGTTTTCTGCAAATATATTGCACACAATCCCGCAATTTTTATCTTTGCGCAACACCCTTCCGGCAAAGCATGGAAATGCAGGCCCAACCTGCTCCATTTTATATTATACCACGCATTTCCCCCATTTCAACCATACGCAAGCAAAAACCGGAGCCCTGACGGATTCCGGTTGATGCTCACAATCGGATTGAAAACAGCTGAAACGTTCCTTTTGATCATCCGCAGCATGATCTCCCATCGCAAAAGCAAAATAACAAAAACGACAAGCGCTTTCAAGCTTGTCGTTTGTCTATGGGCAAAAAAGTATTCTTGCTGTATTTACTACGACTGCGAACTCTCACAAAAATTCAAAATCATCCGCAAAGCGGATCCCTTCGAACCTATTCACCATTCACTTTTACCGATCACCCAATTGACAAGCTTCGAGAGAGGAGTGAAAAGTGAAGAGTGAAAAAGTAAAATCGACAAGCCTCTGCCGAAACTTGTCGATTTCTGGTGGAGCATAGGAGATTCGAACTCCTGACCCCCACACTGCCAGTGTGGTGCGCTACCAGCTGCGCTAATGCCCCACGAACAGGAAGTAGTTTAGCACAGAATTGCGGTTTTGTAAAGGGGTTTTTTCATTTTTCCGCAAATTTTGTTTCTTTCCTGCCGTTTTTCTTCCTGTTTTTCTTCCTGTTTTCCTTCCTGTACGCCGTTACAGCACCTGGTGCGCCTCGTCCACCAGCGCGCGGATGGCGTCATGATCGGGGCATGCGCCGTCGCCCGGACGCACGTCGGCCAGGAATTCGATATTGCCCGCCGGCCCCTTGATGGGCGAATAGGTGAGCGCCTCCACATGCCAGTGGAAGGTGGGCGCAAAGAGGCAGATCTCCTCCAGCACGCGGATGTGGGTGTCCTTTTCCCGCACCACGCCGTTTTTGCCAACCTGACCCTTGCCCGCCTCAAACTGAGGCTTGATGAGGGTCAGGAACCTGCCGTTTTCGCCCATGATCTCAGCGGCCACGGGCAAAATTAGCTTGATGGAGATGAAGCTCACATCCATCACGGTCAGATTGGGGCGCACGGGGAAATGATCCACCGTCAGGCTTCTGGCGTTGGTGCGCTCCATCACGGTCACCCGCTCGTCGTTGCGCAGTTTCCAGTCCAATTGGCCGTAGCCCACGTCGATGGCGTACACATGATTTGCGCCGTGGCGCAGCAGCACATCGGTAAAGCCGCCGCTGGCAGCGCCGATATCCATAGCCACCTTTCCCGTCACGTCCGCCTCAAAGGCGGTGATGGCCTTTTCCAGTTTATGGCCGCCGCGGCTGGCGTACTGATCCACAGACCCCCGCAGCGTGGGCAGATCCTCATCCCCCATCATCTCCGAGGCCTTGAGGATCTTCCTCTCCCCCAGATATACCTGGCCTGCCATGATCAGCGCCTGCGCCTTTTCCCGGCTCTGCACAATGCCCAGACGCACCATGCGCACGTCTACCCGTTCCTTCATACATGTATCCTCATTCTGATGGTATTGGCGATGCTCTCCGCATCCAGCCCGTGACGGGCAAGCAGCACCTGCCTGTCCCCGTGGGGGATAAAATCATCCCCCAGCGCAAAGATATGACCCGGCGCGCGCAGGCCGTGCGCCACACAGTAGGCGCTTACCCGGCTGCCAAAGCCGCCGGAAAGCACGTTTTCCTCCACCGTAAAGACGGGCGTGCCGCACTGGTTCAATCCCATAAGAAGCGCTTCGTCCATGTGGCTTACGCAGGATGCGTTGACCACGCTTACGTGGAGGTTTTCCTTTTCCAGCATGTCAGCGGCCCGGAGCGACTGAGCGCACATGCTGCCGACGGCCAGGATGCATGCGTCGCTTCCCTCCCGGAGGGTTTCCCACTTGTCGGGACGGAAAGACACTTCCTTGTATGCAGGCGCGTCCACACTGCCGCCCCTCGGGTAGCAGACGGCGACAGGGCCGTCATGCGTGAGGGCAAAATCGATCATCTTTTCCAGCTCATCCTTGCACCGGGGATAGCATACCGTCATGCCCGGCATGGAGCACAGATAGGAGGTGCCAAACACGCCGTGATGGCTGGCGCCGTCGGAGCCGCCGATGCCTGCCCGGTCAAGCAGCAAAAGCACCGGCAATTTCTGCGCGCAGATATCCTCCAGCATCTGGTCGTACGCCCGCTGCATGAAGGAATCGTAAATGGCCACCACAGGGCGCAAGCCGCCCCGCGCCATGCCGCCCGCCATGGTCACCGCATGCTCCTCCGCGATGCCCACGTCAATGAGCCGTTTGGGGAACTGCTTTGCAAATTGATTGAACCCGGTGCCTGCCGTCATGGCGGCGGTCACGGCCACGATGCGCATGTCTTCTTCCGCCTTTTTGCAAAGGTAGCGGCAGGCCGCTTCGCCAAAGGTTTCTTCTTCGTTTTTCTGTTTGCCCGTATCCAGGTCAAAGGGCGGCGTACCGTGGAAATCCTCCGGCCGCTCCTCCGCAGGGGCGTAGCCCTTGCCCTTTCGGGTCATCACATGCACCACCACCGGCTCGTGCATATCCGCCGCGCGGCGCAAAATGCGCTTCATGGCGCTGATATCGTGTCCGTCGATGGGGCCCAGATACCGGATGCCCAGGGAGGAAAAGAAAGTATCCTTCACAAACATGTTGCGCACATGATCCTTAAAGCCAAGGAACAGTTTATGCAGCTTTTTGCCGATGAAGGGGATCTTCAGCAGCAGGTGGGCGGTGGTCCGCTTCAGCGTCAGCCAGCCCTTGCTGGTACGCATGTAGGTGAGATAATTGGACAGCGCACCTACGTTGCCCGATATGGACATGCCGTTATCGTTAACCACGCAGATCATGTTGGTGCCCGCGCTGCCAAGGTCATTGAGCGCCTCATAGCACATGCCGCCCGTCATGGCGCCATCGCCCACCACGGCCACCACATGATGCTTTTCGCCCTTCAGATCTCTGGCACGGCACAGCCCCAGCGCCTGGGAAAGGGCAGAGGAGGAATGGCCCGTGTTGAACAGATCATATTCGCTCTCCTCCCTGCGGGGAAAGCCGCACACGCCGTCCGTTTTGCGCAGGGTGGAAAAGCGTTTGTGCCGCCCGGTGAGGATCTTGTGGGTGTAGCACTGATGCCCCACGTCCCAGACCAATTGATCGCGGGAAAAATCAAACACGCTGTAGAGGGCCAGCGTCAGTTCCACCACGCCCAGATTGCTGGCCAGATGACCGCCATTTTGGCTGACGGCAGACAAAATCTCCCGCCGCACGTCCTGTGCCAGCTCCTCCAGCGCCATTTCGTCCGCCTCACGGAGCAGACCGGGCGCAGTTACATCCTTGATCTTCATGCGTTGCCTCTATCCATACGATGTTCGGCCGATAATCGGCCAATCTTATTATAGCCTAATTCCATCAAATTGTAAATGATAGGAAATCCTCCCTCCGCTTGCAGGATTTTGCCGATCGCCTCCGAATAATGTAATGTTGCAGGCAATGCTTGTTTTGCCTTTTCCCTACCCATTTTCGGAGGACATATCACGATGAAATGCCCACAGTGCGGTCACTGGAACCGCGATTCCCTTCCCCGCTGCTTCAAATGCGGCTGCGAGCTTGTGCCCACGGCGGAAAACACCCGTGCGTCCTGGCAGGAGAGCATGCGCCGCGAGCAGCCCCAGAAGGTATACATCCGCATTGACGATGAGGGCCGCTCCACCGCCGCCACCGACGAGCGCGAGCACCTGGCCCATGAAATGAACAAGCTGCAGGAGCGCAAGGAGCGCGGCAAAGCGCGCCAGCGTTCATTGCGTGAGGAAGGCGCCCGCCAGGGTCTGGCTCCCTCCGGCCGCTCGGTGGAGAATTACACCAGCCGGGGCAGCTTTTATTCCCAGGCGCAGAACACCCGGTACCTGGGCGCCGACGGCACCGAGGTGGAGGGCGATATCCGTCCCGACGCCACCGAGGTCAAAAGCACTATGTTCCGCTTTGACTACACCGAAAGCGATGATCTGCCGCCGCCGGACGATGACATGTATGTGCAGCAGCGGGTGCGCCGTGCATCCCGCCTGCTTCCACAAAAGCAGGTGCGCATCACCCGCGGCCGGGGCATCGGCCGCATCATCCGCATACTGGCGCTGCTTTTGCTCATCGCATCGCTGCTGGGCTGCGCCTACCTGTATGTGTACAAGCCCCTGGTGCTGGACAAGCAGCGCCCGCCGCTGCAGGAACTGGCGGAGATCTCCCCCTCCATTTTTGACGACAGTCCGGCGCACACCATCCGCATTCCCGGGAACGAAGGCGACGTGATCTACATCAAGGAGCTGCGCAAGAGCTACACGGTGACGGGCGGCTACGCCATTGTGGAGGTGGCAGACCACACCTGGTATGAGGATGTGGAGATCACCGACCAGATGACCATTCTGGCCACGCTGACACCCTATCTCAAGACCAGCGCAGGCGAGCAGGTGCCCATGGAGCAGATCACCTTTGAGGTGGACGTGCCCGTCAGCCCCCTTGTGATCATCTCCCCCGATACCATGAAGGATGAAGTATCCACCGCCATTTACACCATCAAATTCCAGGTGGAAAAGAACTCCACCGTCACCATCAACGGCGAGGATTTTTCCGACCTTGTCAACACCCAGGACGGCCTCATCTCCTACAACGCGGATATTCTCCCCATCGGCGATAACGTGTTTGAGATCACCGCCCAGTGCCAGCACTACCGCCCGCATACGGAAACGGTGACCATCCACCGCGCGGTGCAGGATATCCCACTGGATCTGAGCACCACGCTGAGCAACCGCTGGCTCAGCCAGACCATGGAGATCAGCGCCACCACGCTGCCCGGCGCCGAGATCACCATCGAATCGGACTATGTGAACCTGGATACCTCCCAGCTTGCCACCACCGGCGCCTTCAAGTTTGAGGCCGTGTTCACCCGCATCGGCACCAACACCATCACCATCAAGGCCTCCTACCCCGGCAAGGAAACCACCGTGGTCAACTACAACGTGTATTACCTGCCCGAATCCAAGATCTACACCGCCAAGGCCTGGCCGCTGAACACCGCCTGGGATTACAGCGATCTGCTGAGCAACATCTCCCTGC
Source organism: Clostridiales bacterium (assembly GCA_015056175.1). GTDB lineage: Bacteria > Bacillota > Clostridia > Christensenellales > Aristaeellaceae > SVGT01. The sequence goes on from SVGT01000034.1 coordinate 15,057, forward strand.
GCGTGAGCAAAAGCCAGATCTACGAGTGCATCGGCACGGTGACGGAGATCATTTCCGATTCGCCCCAGCTGGCCATCCTGGAGATGGGCACGGAGGAAACCAGCCGCAAGGCACTGCTTGAAAACCAGTCCACCGATACCTGGGTGGTGGGTCAGCGCTACCGCATTTATGCCGATGTGTACGGCCTGTACAACGGCATGCCCCGCCTGATTGGCCGCTACACCTACCCGCCGCTGAACTGATGCTACCCGCCACGGCGTTTGCCGTGGCTCTTTTTCGCACTGGATACACAGACAAAGAAAGTGAGGAACCTATGGAACGCTTGATCCGCAATTCTGCCAAGGCGCTCATTATCCGCGATCAAAGCTTGCTCTGCATCAGGATCAGCGACGGCAAAGAAAGCTGGTACATCCTGCCCGGCGGCGGACAGGAGGCAGAGGAGCTGCTGCCGGAGGCTGCATGCCGGGAGGTGGCGGAGGAATTGGGGATCGAGGTTGCCGTAAAAGATCTGGCTTTTGTCATTGAAGGCCGGAGGGGCGAAGCCTTTCACCGGGTCGATCTGGTATTCCTCTGCGACTATATCCGTCAGCTGCCCAACGCCGAGCTGCACGGCGATACCATGCAAACCGGCTACGACTGGCTGGATATCCGCACGCTGAACACCCTTCCCCTGTATCCTTCCCGCCTGCGCAGACCCATCATGAATCTGGCGCAGGGAAAGCCGTACCCGGTTTATCTTGGCAATGAAGAGATCGGCGATCCGGAGATCACAGACTGATAAGCGCACCTATCGCACCCTCTGCACAGCTGTGCGGAGGGTGTTTTTTCACGGCGGGCGCAAGCCCCGCTCTACGATCACCGCGTATCTCCCGATCCGCATCCGCTTTTCGCTTGGAGCAATGCGGTTGCACCAAAGGCGATTCCATTACACATACATTGCATCATGTCGCGGGACGGAGATCTGCCAAAGGTCACCATGGCCGAAAATGGCCGGTGCGCCTCCGCACCAAAGGACCCTTCATTGAACACGCATTGTATCATGTCGTGGGACGGAGTTCTGGCATAAGTCAATTTGGTCGAAAATGGCGGTGCGCCTCCGCACAAAAAAGAGCCTCCCGTTTGGGAGGCTCTGTATGTACGTTACATTCTCGCACAGGGCGGAATTCACGCAGCCTTAAGCGGATTAGCGCTGCAGGATGGTGACTTCGGTGTCCTTGTCGAAGAAGTGCAGACGGCTGGTGTCCAGAACGACCTTGACGTCGTCGCCGGGACGGGTCTTGGTGCGGGGATCCACGCGGGCGATGACGTTTTCGTCCTTGCCGGAGGTGGTGAAGTACAGGTAGGTTTCGGAACCCATCAGTTCGGTCACTTCCACGTGCACGTTCATCACGGCTTCGGGGTTGGCGGCGACGGCTTCGTCAGCGTCGTCAATGTTTTCGGGACGGATGCCCATCACAACTTCCTTGCCGATGTAGCTTTCGTCGACCAGCTTGGCAACCTTGGCCTGGGGCACAACGATCTTGTTGTCGCCGAAGATGGCAACGACCTTGCCGTCTTCCTTTTCCAGCTTCACGTCGAAGAAGTTCATCTGGGGGCTGCCGATGAAGCCGGCCACGAACTTGTTGGCGGGATAGTCGTAGTTGTTCTGGGGGGTGTCAACCTGCTGGATGAAACCGTCCTTCATGATGCAGATACGGGAGCCCATGGTCATAGCTTCGGTCTGGTCATGGGTAACGTAGATGAAGGTGGTCTGCAGACGCTGATGCAGCTTGGTGATTTCGGTACGCATGGCAACGCGCAGCTTGGCGTCCAGGTTGGACAGAGGTT
>SVGT01000035.1 GCA_015056175.1 Clostridiales bacterium
GTCTCCTTGGCAAGATTTCCTATCATTCCCTGAATGCCCGCGATTGCCTGTCCATCCTGCGCTCGCTCAAGCAGGCGCCGGATATTTTGCAGATGCTCGCCGCTATTCCCGGCGGCGCGCTGGACGTGGTCAGCGCCCTGATCGACCCCTGCTATGAGCTGACGGATCTTCTGGAGCGCGCCATCAATCCGGATTGCCCGCTGCAGATCACGGACGGCGATATCATCCGCGAGGGCTACAGCGCAGAATTGGATGAACTGCACCTTGCCAGCAAAAACGGCAAGCAGTGGCTCATCGACATGGAAGCCCACGAGCGGGAGCGCACCGGTATCAAAAACCTGCGCATCCAGTATAACCGTGTGTTTGGTTATTATATTGAAGTAACCAAGTCCAACTACGCCCTTGTTCCCCTGGAATATCAGCGCAAGCAGACGCTGACCAACAGCGAGCGCTTTACCACGCCTGAATTGCGCGACCTTGAAAGCAAGCTGCTTGGCAATCAGGAGCGGGCGCTGAAGCTGGAGCTTACGCTCTTTGATGAGATCCGTGCCCGCATCGCCGGCCAGATCGCCAATCTTCAGCGTACCGCCGAAGGATATAAAACACTGGACGCGCTTTTGTCCCTTGCCAAGGTCGCTTTGGAAAACCACTATGTCCGTCCCGAAATGACGGAAGAAAACGTGCTCCGCATTTCCGAAGGCCGCCATCCCGTGGTGGAGGAAATGCTGCCCGATCACGGCTTTGTGCCCAACGATACAGACATGGACGGTGAAAACCGCCGCATGCACATCATCACCGGCCCCAACATGGCAGGTAAAAGCACCTACATGCGTCAGGTGGCGCTCATCGTGCTGATGGCGCATATCGGTTCCTTCGTACCCGCCCGCGCCGCCACCATTCCGCTGGTGGACTGCGTGTTCACCCGCGTCGGCGCATCGGACGATCTGGCTTCCGGTCAGAGTACCTTCATGGTGGAAATGAGTGAGATGGCCTACATTCTGCGCAACGCCACCCGCCGCAGCCTGGTCATACTGGACGAAATCGGGCGCGGCACCAGTACCTTTGACGGCCTGAGCATCGCGTGGGCTGCAGTTGAGTATCTGTGCGACAAGGAAAAGAGCGGCGCCATGACGCTGTTTGCCACCCACTACCACGAGCTTTCCGAGCTGGAAGGGCATCTGGACGGCGTGGTCAACTCCTGCATCGCCGTCAAGGAGCACGGTGAAGAGGTCATTTTCCTGCGTAAGATCGTCCCCGGCGGTGCAGACAAGAGCTTTGGCGTATATGTAGCCCGCCTTGCAGGTGTTCCCCGCCCCGTCGTGGCCCGCGCACAGGAAATCGAAGCCCGCCTTGAAGTCAATCACATCAACCAGAACAGCATCGGTCAGAACATCCTTGCCGCCGGCAAGAAAAAGCAAAAGCAGCAGATGGATCTGATCGGCTTTTCCCAGACCGAGTTTATTGAAGAGGTGCGCGCGCTGGACGTGCTTGCCATGACGCCCATGGACGCCCTCAACAAGCTTTTCCTCCTCAAGGAAAAGGCCCTCAAACTGTAAGGAGCAGTACATGACACACGAACGTATTCGCGCATTGCCGCCGGAGGTCATCGGCCAGATCGCAGCCGGTGAAGTGGTGGAAAGACCTGCCGCCGCCATCAAGGAACTGGTGGAAAACAGCATCGATGCCGGCGCCACCGCCATCACTGTGGATATCCGCGACGGCGGGCTGACTTCCTTCCGCGTTACAGATAACGGCAAGGGCATTGCCCCCGAGGATATCCGCATGGCCTTTGCCCGCCATGCCACCAGCAAGATCCGCACCGCACAGGATCTGTACGGCGTACAGTCCCTGGGCTTCCGCGGTGAAGCGCTGGCCTCCATTGCTGCCGTTGCCAAGGTCACATGCCTCACCCGCCTTAAAGGACAGGACGTAGGCCTGCAGGCGGTCAACGAGGGCGGCAATTTTACCGACATCCGCGATGCCGCATGTCCGGAGGGCACCTCCTTTACCGTCCGGGATCTGTTTTACAATGCGCCGGTGCGCAGAAAATTTCTCAAAAAACCATCCGCCGAAACTGCTCAGGTCAGCGAACTGATGGAGCGGCTCATCCTCTCCCGGCCGGATATTTCCTTCCGCTTTATCGTAGACGGCAAAACCTCCTATTTCAGCTCCGGCGACGGCAAACTGGAAAATGCCTGTATGGCTATTTTCGGTTTGAATACACTGAAAATGATGGTGCCCGTGCACGGCTGCGAAGGCGGCGTACAGCTGGACGGCCTCATCGGCATTGGCGAAGCTGCCCGCGGCAACCGCAGCAAGGAATATTTTTTCCTCAACCAGCGCGCCATGAAAAGCAATCTGCTTTCTTCCGCCGTGGAGGAAGGCTGCCGCCAGCTGATCACCATCGGCCGCTTCCCCATCTGTGCGCTGCACCTGACTCTCCCCTTTGAAAACGTGGACGTCAACGTACACCCCAACAAGTGGGAGGTGCGCTTTACCAACGAAAGTTTGATCCGTCAGAGCGTACTCAACATCGTAAACGACGCCCTGACCCGCGACCGACATACCGCGCCCCGTATTCCCAGCATGTTTGAAAGCAAGGAAACGGTTACCCGTGTTTCTGGCGTTTCCGTGCAGCCGCCCGCTTCTGCTCCGGTAAAGCCTGCGGAAAAGGTCGTTGCCCCTGCGCCTGTAGAACCTTTTCCTGTAAAGGAATCGGCGCCCGTTCCCGAAGCGCCCGTGCGCCCTGCCGTCATCCAGCGTACGCAGCCTTATTCCCTGCATAACAATATGTCCGGGCTTGCTCCCCGCCCCGCGCAGATTTCCGTGCCGCACGTCAGTCGCGTAACGATCCCGGAAAAAAAGCAGCCCACCTTCCACGATTTCCCTGTTCCCGAAAAGAAGTCTCCCGCGCCGCCCGCGCCCGTTCCTGTTCCCATTCCGCTGCCCGAAAAAGAAGCGGAGCAGCTTGAACACAGCCACGTGGCCATGCACTTTAAGGATAAACCCATCCGCATGATCGGCGTGGCATTTGATACCTACATCATTCTGCAATACGAAGACCGTCTGCTCATGTGCGATCAGCACGCAATCCACGAACGGCTTCTGTATGAAAAATTCCTCCGCGAAACTGCCACTGCGCCTGCATCACAGACGTTCCTGATTCCCTGCGTCATTCAGCTCAACCGCGCGGAATACAACGCCTTTACCGAAAACCGCGAGGCGCTCATGTCCGCAGGCTTTGACGCTGAAGACTTTGGCGATCTATGCGTGCAGCTGCGCGGCATTCCCTTTGTGCTGGGTCAGCCTCAGGCGGAGCGCTGCTTTATGGATGCGCTGGATGAGCTTTGCGAAAGCGGCACTATTTCTCAGCAAAACAAGGTGCAGCGCATCATCCAGATGGCCTGCAAGCACGCCGTCAAGGGCGGCGAAAGGCTGCCCAACGATGCGCTGATCGATCTGGTCCGCCGCATGCTGACTGAGGATATCCGTTTGACCTGCCCCCACGGTCGCCCGCTGATGGTGGAATTGAGCCGTACCGATCTTGAAAAACGCTTCAAGCGCATCCAGAACTGATATGAAAAAACATGTGATCGCCGTTGTCGGCCCTACTGCCAGCGGAAAAACCGCACTTTCCCTGCCGCTCGCCATGCACCTTGGCGCAGACATTCTGTGCATGGATTCCATGCAGGTCTATCGCGGCATGGATATCGGCACGGCAAAGCCCACCCCGGAGGAACAGCTCCTTGTTCCCCATTATCTTCTGGATATTTGCGATCCTGCTGACGCGTTTACCGTTACCGATTACGCCAACGCTGCAAAACCGCTCATCGATACCCTGCCATCCCCCATGCTGGTGGGCGGAACGGGTCTGTATCTGCAGGCGCTGTCCACGTCTTCTGCATTTGGCGAAGTGAGCGCAGATGATGAATTGCGCCGGGAGCTTCACCGGATCGCCGATGAAAAGGGCGTCCATTTTCTTCATAACGAACTTGAAAAGGTGGATCCTGTCAGCGCTGCCAAGTTCCACGCCAATGACGTAAGGCGCGTGATTCGCGCGCTGGAGGTATACAAGCTGACCGGCAAGCCCATTTCCGCCCAGCGGGATACCTATGAAAATTCGCCCTATACTTTTACGCTCTTTGGTATTTCCTTGCCTCGCGACGTGCTGTACGACCGCATCAACCGCCGCGTGGATCAGATGATGGAAACTGGTTTGCTTGACGAAGTGCGCGCGCTGAAAGACCGGGGCGTTCCCGCCGATGCCTCCTGCATGCAGGGGCTTGGCTACAAGGAGCTGTACGAATACCTGGATACGCGCCTCTCCCTCCCCGACGCCGTATCGCTTATCAAGCTGCGCACCCGCCATTTTGCCAAGCGTCAGCTCACCTGGTTCCGCAGGGACGAGCGCATCCATTGGCTGGACGGCAGCCTTGCGCCCGACGCTTTGCTGAGCGAAGCACTTGAAATACTTCACCGAAATGAGGTTTCCGTATGAACGCACAGGATATCCACGCGATGATCAAACGCGCAGAAGAGGATTGCAAAAACGTCTTTTCTGCGCTGGAAGAAAACGAAATGCTGCAGACCAAGCGGGTGCTCTCCGCTTTTCAGGATGAAAGCGTAGCCGCCCGTCACTTTGCGCCCTCCACCGGCTATGGGTATGACGATATCGGCCGCGATACGCTGGAGCGCATTTTTGCTTCCCTCTTCGGCGCGGAAAGCGCCATCGTCCGTCCCCATATCGTCAGCGGCACCGCCGCATTGTCCCTTTGCCTCTTTGGCCTGCTTCTGCCCGGCGATCATCTTCTTTCCGCAACCGGCACGCCCTATGACACCATGCAGACCGTCATCGGCCTCACCGGCAACGGCGTCGGTTCTCTTAAGGAAATGGGCATTGAATACTCTCAGGTGGAAATGACCGAAGACGGCAGATTGGATACCGCGGGCGTCCTTGCCGCCATCCGTGAAAACACCAAGGTCGTTATGATCCAGCGCAGCCGCGGCTATGCCTGGCGCGCTTCCCTGACGCCTGACGATATGCAGGAATTGATCCATGCAATTCACAGGCAGCACCCTCACGTTTTTGTGATGGTGGACAACTGCTACGGCGAGTTTATCTGCCATAACGAGCCTACTCATGTAGGCGCGGACGTGGTAGTCGGCAGCCTGATCAAGAATCTGGGCGGTGGCCTTGCTCCTACCGGCGGTTATCTGTGCGGCACGCAGAAGGCCATCGAACGCATCGAAACCCGCCTGACCGCCCCGGGCATCGGCCGGGAGGAAGGCAGCTACGCCGCCAGCTACCGTCCTTTCTATCAGGGCCTTTTCATGGCGCCCCATGTGGTCACGCAGGCACTGAAGACCGCTACCCTCGCCGCCCGCGTGTTTGAGCTGCTGGGGATGAAGAGCACCCCTGCCTATGATGCGCCCCGCAGCGACATCATCCAGGCCATCCAGATGAACGATCCGGACCGTTTGATCGCCTTCTGTCAGGGCATCCAGGCCGCCTCCCCCATCGACGCCAACGCCGTACCCGAGCCTTGGGACATGCCCGGCTATACTGATCAGGTGATCATGGCGGCCGGTACTTTTGTCAGCGGCGCGTCCATTGAACTCTCCGCCGATGCTCCCATGCGCGCCCCGTTCATTGCCTACCTGCAGGGCGGACTGACCTACATCCACGGCAAACTGGCCCTGGAACGCTCTCTGTCCCTGATGGTGGAACGCAATTTGATTTGATTTTCGCATAATCCTCCTGATGCTTTGCATACGCTTTGACATCAGGAGGTGTTTTCTTGTCCGAATATCAGCCCCGCCATGCCAAAGTCAGCCATGTCGCCGTAAAAAAGCCAGATTTTTCTGCGCAAAAGAAACAAACGCCCAGTCGCATCCTCCGCACCGGCGAACGACTGACGCGGAATTTCCTCTGCGCAGCGCTGGTCATCGTCAGCGTCTATGCCGTCAAGGGTGCAGACCTTGGCAGCGAAAACCTGCTTGAAGCCGCAGTCAGCAGCCTGACGGAAACGCCGTGGGAAGAAAGCCTTGGCCGCATTCAGTTTGTCAACAGCACGTTTCCCGAAACGCTTGCTGTGTTCTGGAACGGAAACGAAAGTATGTGCCTCAAGGTCGATTCACGCTCTTCCGTGCTTCACACATGGATGGAAAACGAGCCCTACCTGTCCGTATCCTCACAAAACGGAAACGCATACGCATTGTGCGATGGGACTGTCAAATCCGTTTCCGCCGGAGCTTCAAAAGGCTTGACTGTCACGCTGGACCACGGCGACGGATACGAAACGCTGCTCTACGATCTTTCCGTTTGTCTTGTGCAGGAAGGCGATACGGTCCGTGCCGGCGATGTGATCGGTAAGTTGGATGACAGCGGCGCCATGGTCTTTGAACTGCGCCGCAATGGACTTCCGATGGATCCGGGCAAGTTCCTGACCCCATCCGATCTTTCTCTATGAGCTTCCGCATCGGTGATACGCGCCTGAAGCTCCATCCCCTGCTGTGCTTTCTTCTGGCTGTCTGCGCACTTTTTCGTGCGCTGCCCTTTTCATCCATTGTGGCGCTGCTGTTTCACGAAAGCGGACACTTCCTATGCGGAAAATGGATGCATGTTCCCATTCACGAGATCGAAATCGGATTGCTTGGCGGCGTTATGCAATGTGATACGGAAAAGCTTTCCAGGGCAAAGCGCATTCTTCTGTCACTGGCAGGTCCTCTGGGCAGTTTGCTGGGCTATGCCGCATGCTATTATTTCCTGTCCCGCCATACGTCCCACGTCGTTTTCTTTCTGGATTGTCTGCGCATGAATCTGCTCCTGCTGCTTGTAAACCTTCTGCCCATCCTCCCTCTTGACGGGGGACAGATCGTCCTGCAAGCCTTTGATGAATCTCCCCTTTGCAGACGTATTCTGAGCGGCGCTTCTGTATTGGCAGGAATAATGCTGATTGCCTTATCCGTACATTTTGCCTTTTTGAAGAAGCTGATCCTTTCCCCTGCTTTGGCAGGCTGCTTTCTCATTTACGCCGCGTCCATCGAAAAGCGCACCGCAGCCGGGATTTGCCTTCACCGTGCCTTATCTCTTCGTTCTTCACTTGAAAACAAACGCATATTGCCCGCCCGTATGTACGCGGCCTCTGCCGACCGGAAGCTTGTGCACATCATATCGCAGCTTTCCGGATCAAAGTATGTGTGCCTCGTCGTTCTGGATGAAAACAGCGGCAGAGAGCTTGGCCGGCTGAACACATTTTCAATTACTCATCTTCTACTTGAAAACAATGCCCTTACGCTGCGCGATGCGGTAGAGGCCTCCAAAACGCCTCCGTAACATGCACGTTGCAAACCGTTCGTTTTTGTGCTATAATCACATTTGTCCGTTTGGAATGAAAGCGAAAGGAGTCGTGTGTGTGGCAAAAAAAATGGGCATCAAGTCCGTGGCGCAAAACAAGCGCGCCCGGCACGACTTTTTCGTGGAGGACAGCATTGAATGCGGCATCGCCCTGCATGGCACCGAGGTCAAGTCCATGCGCCAGGGCCGCGTCAATCTGAAGGAAAGCTACGCCATTGTTAAAAACGGCGAGGTTTTCGTCCTCTCCATGCATATCAGTCCGTATGAGCAGGGCAATATCTTCAATGTGGACCCCATGCGTCCCAAGAAGCTGTTGCTGCACAAAAGCGAGATTCGCAAGCTGGGTGCACTGGTACAGCGCCAGGGCTATACGCTGATCCCGCTGGAGGTATACCTCAAGGACGGACGAATGAAGCTGAGCCTTGGCGTGTGCGTAGGCAAGCACTTGCACGACAAGCGCGCATCCACAGCCGAACGGGATACCAAGCGGGAGATCGCCCGTACCCTGCGTGAGCAGAACAGGGGCGATTGATCTTCCCCCATGGGGGCGTACTGGTTTCGACGGGGATCGTCGGAGGCATGAGAAGCGAGCCGCGTTTTCTGGTCGCGTAATAAACGGAAAACTAAAATTAACTGACAATAACGAATTTGCTTTCGCTGCTTAATGCAGCGCGTCGGACTCAAGCGCTCACGGCTTGAATCACCGGCGTCATTGATGTGAGGAACAGGCCCGCCTAAGCTTTGCGGCGAGGCCGGTAAAATGAAGCTACCAAGGTCTCAAGCCCGGCATGGGGCGTCTGACCGCGGGAAATCCAAAACCATGCCTGCGCTCGGAGAAACTTGTGTGGCCGAATCTTCGGACAGGGGTTCGATTCCCCTCGCCTCCACCATAAAAGGGCTGAAACTTTTCTTCAAGGTTTCAGTCCTTTTCTTTTCTTCGCCTCAACCGCCGGTTGCAACCCCATATTTCATTGCTTGCAACCAACGTTCCGTTGACTTATCCTGCATTCCTTGCTATACTGCCGCCATCGAAAGGAGTGTTCTCATGCAAAAACGGCTTTTGAACAAGGATTATGTGCTGATGCTGCAGGGCAATGCGGTCAGTGCTGTCGGCGATTTGCTCTACAGCGTAGCCATCGGCTACTGGGTGTACGAGCAGACAGGCTCCAGCGCGCTGATGGGCGTTATGTCCTCCATTGCCATGTTTACCTTTATGCTCCTTGCACCCTTTGCCGGTACGATTGTGGATAAGTGTAACCGCAAGGTGATCATCGTAGGCATGGATGTGCTGCGCGGCGTTGTGATGCTGCTCATCGGCGCACTGGCCTATACCAATAAACTGAGCGTACCGTGGGTGCTCGTTACCGCGTTGATAGCAGCGCTGAGTACGGTGTTTTTCTCCCCCGCCGTCAGCACACTGATGCTGGATATCATTCCCCATGACGACATGGTGCGCGGACAGTCCATTCATTCCGGCATCACGTCGGTGATCAACCTGGTTGGCAAGGCCTTCAGCGGCGTACTGGTCGCTTTCCTGGGCGTGCCGCTGGTCATCGTGATCAACGGCATCAGCTACCTGATCTCCGCACTGACGGAAGCATTCATCCACGTACCCAAATCGGTACAGCAGGGTCAAAAGGTCACCGTGAAAGGGGTTGTAAAGGACTTTGGTATCGCCATCCGCACCGTGTTTTCCAATCCTGCACTGAAGCTGTTTGTTCCCTGCGTGCTGATCCTCAATCTCCTGGCCTCCGGGCCCTCTTCCCTGATGCTGCCCTTCTGCATGGAAAAAGGCTTTACGGTGGATATGTACGGCTATCTTCTGTCCGTTCAGACCGCCGCTTCCCTTTTGTGCGTTACGCTGTTTGGCATCATCAAGTTTTCCCCCGTCTGGCGCTACCGCATCATGAGCTTCAGCTTCTGCATTTCCTGTGTGACGTTTGTGCTGATGTTTGCCTCCAATCTTTTTGTCCCCATGAGCATTTTTGCCTTTATCTCCAGTTTACTTAATGCCGCCGGCAATACTGTTTTCAACGCGGCGCTGATGCTGGCGCTGCCGAATGAAAACCGCGGCGCCGTGCTCGGCTTCATTCAGGCAGCATCCACAGGCGGCAGTGCGCTGTCCGCCATGCTGTTTGGTCTGCTTGGCGAAGCTTTCCCGCTGGCGCTGGTGTTTATCGCCGGCAATCTCATCACCATCATTCCCATGCTGTATCTATGTTTCCACCCGCTCACCAAACGCTTCATCCTTTCCCATTGACTTTCTGCCGCACGCACATGTGCGGCGTTTTTTATTTATTGCCTTTGTACCGGCTTTATGATAGAATGAAAACAGTATTCACAAGAGGGGCAGTATGCTCCAGATTCCATATCGGCCAGTGCCGATCTATACACTATCAGCTGAAAGGATGTTATTATGTGTAACAAAGCACCCGTCAAGGTCGCCATGATTGGCGTAGGCGATATCAGCGGTATCTACCTTGAAAACATTACCCAGGTTTTCAAGGAAATTGAGCTGGTCGGCGTTTGCGATCTGATCCCCGAGCGCGCAGAAAACGGCGTCAATAAGGTCAAGGCCATGCGCGGTGAAAACTGCACCCTGCCTCTGCCCCGTATCTACAAGGATATGTACGAGGCCTTCAACGACCCCGAGGTGGAAGTGATCCTGAACCTGACCCGTCCTTACGAGCACTACGAGGTTTCCAGGCAGGCGCTGCTCCACGGCAAGCACGTTTACTCCGAAAAGCCCCTTGGCGTGGATATGAACGAGGCCAATGACCTGATCGCCATCGCCGAGGAAAAGAATCTTCAGATCGGCGGCGCGCCCGATACCTTCATGGGCGCCGGTATCCAGACCTGCCGCAAGCTGATCGACAGCGGTATGATCGGCGATGTAATCGGCGCCAGCTGCGCCATGGTGTGCCGCGGTCATGAAACCTGGCATCCCGATCCCGAATTCTACTACAAGCGCGGCGGCGGTCCCATGCTGGATATGGGCCCCTACTACATCACCGCATTGGTGCAGTTGCTTGGCGAAGCCAGGGGCGTGATGGGTATGACCAAGCGATCCTTTGAACACCGCACGATCACATCTGCACCCAAGTGCGGCACCGTGATCGACGTGGACGTGGACACCTACCTCACCGGCTCTGTGGAATTCTCCAACGGTGCCATCGCCCAGGTCTGCACCACCTTTGACGTATACTATGCCCCCACCGCCCAGTCCCGCTTTGAAGTGTACGGCACGCTGGGCACCATCGCCGTGCCCGATCCCAACACCTTCGGCGGCCCCATCCTGCTGCTGCGCCCCGAAGACGCCGCTGCCCAGCCCTCCTCCGACCCGGGCCTCCTGGAGCACGGTTTGCCCAACCTGTACAAAGGCTATAAGGAAATCCCCCTCATGTTCGATTACGGCGTCAACAGCCGTGCACTGGGCCTTGCAGACATGTGCAAAGCGCTGCGCTCCGGCCGCGAACACCGCGCCAACTATAAGCTGCAGCGCCATGTACTGGAGATCATGACCAGCTTCACCAAATCCTGCGAAGAAAAGCGCTACATTCCCCTCAACACCCGCTACAACCCCACCGAACCCATGAAGAACAATCCCATCCACGGCATTCTGGACTGATCAAGGGAGGATATATTAATGAAGATCGCATACACCAGCTGGACCTGGATCCATTCCAGTGACCCCGAAATCGCTAAAATGGAACTGGAGCAGAGCTTCAGGGAGCTCAAACACATCGGCTACGACTATGTGGAAAACTTTGCCTTTATCAGTGATTTCTACAAGGAAAATCCCAAGGAGCTTGTGGAAATGACCAAGAAGGTAGGCGTTGATCTGGTCAACCTCTACGGTCACTTCAATTTTGATATCGAAAACTCCGTTGCCATCGGCAAGTCGCAAATCGATTTCCTGGCCGAATGCGGTATCCCCTATTTCAACTGCCAGAACGGCGGCTTTGGCGACGGCGGCCCCATCGAGCGTCCCTCCGATTATAAGATGCTGGATATCACCTGCGAGATCGCCAATCAGCTGGGCAAGTACGGCAAGGAAAAGGGCGTCACGCTGTGCTTCCATCCCCATTTTGGCACTTGCGTATGCTCTCAGAGCGATATCGATTATTTCGCTGCCCACACCAACCCTGAATATGTCTACTTCTGCTTCGACACCGCCCATACCACCATCGGCGGCATGGATCCTGTGGCGCTGATCCACCAGTACGGCAAGCGCATTGCCTATATGCATTTGAAGGACGTGGATACCTATGCCCTGTCCAAGGCAACGCCCGAAGAAAAAATGAACACCTTCCGCGAGCTGGGTTTTGGCACGGTGAACTTCCCCGCCGTCAAGGCCGCGCTGGAAGAAGAAGGATACGACGGCGTGCTGTGCGTGGAGCTGGACGGCCCCACCATCTGCAACTATCACGCCGCCACCACCTCCCGCGAATACATTCGCTGCGCACTGAAGCTGTAATATTACACAATTAAAAAAGGCCATCAACCGATGGCCTCTTTTTTATAGCTTGATTTGGTTTTTACCCTCGCTCAGCTGGATTTCCTTCCCGCCGTAACGCAGTACAGCCTGCACGCCGCAGGGAATATCAACGGAAATATTCAGTATCCCGTCCGCATAATCGTACGTCACGCAGATTTTTCCTTTCCGTGTTTCAGTATGGCCGGAAAGACAAGGCACTTCCCGCACAAGCATCGGCTCGATGACCGCCTTCTCCCAGCCTGCACTGCCTGCCTCCTGCCGAATACCCAGAACATACTTGTACAGACTTGCAACCACCGCACCGAACATGGGATGGCTCAGCGACCGCTGCCAGTCACACGCCCAGTATTCCCACATGGTGGTGGCGCCTTCCTTGATCCAGCCTGCAAACGCCTGCTGCTTTTCATCGTGCAGCAGCTTGTACGCGGTGGCTGCAGCTCCCTTTTCAAACAGCACCCGGGTGACGATATCCGTGCCGAATATACCCGTATCATACACGCCTTTCTCTTCGTAATAGGCGATCAGATTGGCAAGCGTCCGTTCATCGCCCAGACCCAGATCCAGCATAAACGCATTGCTGCCCTGGATATTGCCGGAAAAGTTTCCGGTATCCGGATCAAAATATTCCCGATAGACAGCCGCAATGGCCTTTTCCTTTAGTTCGGCACATGCTGCATCCCTTTTTTCACCCAGTATGTCCGCAATCTTTTCCATGATGTTCACGGATTTGATCAGGAAATAGTTATTGACAAATGGCGCCGGCAGCTTCACGCCGCCCGGACAGCACCAGTCGCCCAGGCACCATTCGCCCTCACGGTCGCTGACCACAAGATCCTTTTGGCTGTGTCCTTCCAGATAGCGGATATATTCCTTCATCTGCGGATACATGCGACGCAGCAATGCTGCATCTCCGTACTGCAAATAATACTGATACGGCACCGACACGATGGCGCTGCCCCAGCCACCCGGACCTCCGCCGCAGCGCGTATAGGGCGCAGTATACTGCACGTGGCCGGAATGCCGGTCCTGACAGTCCGAAATATCCCGGATCCACTTGCGGACAAATGCCTGGTGATTCAGCGCATAGAGCGCAGCTTCCATGGTCAGCTGACCGTCTCCCGTGTATCCGCGCTTTTCAATGTGCGGACAATCCGAAGGAATACCGCCGTGGGAGTTGCACAGCAGCGTATGCACAAATGCATCGTGCGTCCAATTGAGCACAGGATCGCTGCTTTCAAAACGACCGGCTTTGGGAATATCGCTGTGGATCAGCTCCGCATGCCGGACTTTCGCCCTTCCCTTCACGGAAAAATAGCGGAATCCGTGCCACATAAACCGGGGATGCACCGTGCGTCCCTTGCCGTCGCTGATTACCTCCAGAAACTGATCTTGCGTGTACGCGAGTCTTTGGGGATTTTCCGGATCCAGCGCTTCGCCCAGTTCCACGCGGATCATATCTCCTTCAGCGCCTTCATCCTCCAGCACGACCCAGCCGGAAATATTTTCGCCCGCATCGTAGATTTTGACGTCGTCATACTCAGCGATCAGTTTAGGCTCCAGTAAACGGATCACTTTGTCTCCCGGACAATCCTGCAAGTAATACTCCGTATCCATGTTTTCCAGGATCTTTACGTTTTTCCATCCGTCAAACGGCGCGCATGTCCAATCTTCCCCGTGACGGCGCAGATCCTGCTTTTCTCCATTGAAGAAATAGGATTCGGTCACATTGCCCATATCCCATTTGGTGTCCCCGCCGCTGACTGCTTCTTCCGTGCTTCCGTCCGCATTTTCCAGTTGAATCCGGTAGCACAGGCGCACCTGACCAAAGCGCACTTCTCCGTCAAAGCTATCCAGCGGCGTTGCAAAAAAGCCGGGGCCCAGCGCCACAGCCAGCTGATTTTCACCTTCCTGCAATGCATCTGTGATATCATACCGCAACACATAACAGCGGTGATGCATTTCTTCATCAAAGGGCAATCCGTGCACTGTGATGGAACGCTTTACATAATCGCTGGTGACCGGCACAAACAGATCGTCGCTGATGCGTTTCCCGTTGATATACAGTTCAAACATGCCCAGACCGCAGATGGTGATCGTACCCTTTGCGCCTTTCCTTGCCGCAAACGCAGCTCGGATATAGGGTGTATACACCTGTTCGTCACAGCCGATCCACAGGGCATTACCAAACATTTCCTGATGATTCATGGTGTCCTCCGCTATGTGATTCTTCTTAAACGGATTATATCACATTTCACGTCCGGCAGTAAAGCATCCGCAGCACTCGCTTTTTGCCCTGCTTGACAGGCTCTTTTCTCTTCCCTATAATAAAAAACAGGTATTGACCGAAATATTCCGTTCATTTGCTGCGTTATATGGATAAACGCACTCGGGAGGCTTCCATGAAAAAATTGCTTGCCTGTCTCTTCGCTTTTCTTTTGCCGCTGACCGCATCCTGTGAAGCGGTTCGCATGCCTTTAACTCAGATCGTCGGCCATACGGGCGACGGCGAATATATCCACGCCTACCCAGCGGACAACGGCCAGACGGTATATTTCACGGCGCTTGATGAAAACCCATCCGTCACGTATGAAGACGTCAATTTTGACGGCGTGCCCGATCTGGTCTGCACGACCTCCACGGGCGTCAGTAACGCTTTCTGTGAGTTTTTTGTGTATCAGGATGGGCTCTATGTGCAAGCCGAGCATCCCGGCATGTCCTACGGCTTGTGCAATTACGTGCTCTATCCGGAATACGGTCTGGTGTTTTCCCACGCCAATAACGGCTTTGCAGGCGCGCTGTTTGAAAGCTGCCTCTTTGCCTGGGACGGAACAGATCTGCGCATCATCCGCCGAAGCGCAGGCGAACTTCTCACCGAAACCGCCTTTGATGGCGAAACGCAGATCACCACCAGCCATCACGATACCGTACATTTTACCGTAC
Source organism: Clostridiales bacterium (assembly GCA_015056175.1). Taxonomy (GTDB): domain Bacteria; phylum Bacillota; class Clostridia; order Christensenellales; family Aristaeellaceae; genus SVGT01. The sequence continues at coordinate 14,796 of SVGT01000035.1, forward strand.
ACCACTATACCCCCGACCGTTTTGAGGGCTTTTTGACCTTTGAACAGACCGAATCCATCAAGAACGAAGAAGAAATCAAAAGCATCTTTACGAAAATGGATGAAGTATTCTGGAAAAATATCAAATAAAGAAGGAGCGATCATATGGAACTGAAAACCCGCTTCAGCACCGATACTGCCCACAAGGCCCATCAGGATACCATTCTGGCGTCCGATGTACTGCCCGCCGGTATGAAAGCCCCCTTCGACCACGCCTGGGGATACCTGGACGCCCCCGGCGAAATGGAATACCACAAGCACAACAAGGAAGAAGTCTATTTCTTCTTTCAGGGCGACGGCTTTGTACGCATTGACGGAGAAGAGATTCCCGTTACCGTGGGCGACGTGGTCCGAATACCGCCGGACGCCATGCACACCGTCGTCAACAGAAAGCACCAGAAACTGTTGTGGGCCGCACTCTGGTGGCCTGTGACGGAGTAACGCAACGCTGATTCGGAGCGCTTGCTGCTTTGTCCGTCACCTTGAAACCGTTATTTGCCATACGCACCACGCTCTTTTACTACCTTTCCGTCCACCATCCTTTCCCCGGGCAAGAGCACATAGGATGTAAGCTGGCACTGGCAGTTGATCATTTTTCGGGCAGGCGGAAAGGGCATCTGCGTATCTACCGAATATCCGGCAGAACAAAACAGTATGCAATTCAAAAAAAATACAGTTATTTTGCGAAAATGATTTTACAAGGGCTCAATAATGGTGTATAATGCTTCAGTGGTTTTGTAATGCTAAGCTGCGCTTAAACAGCAGATTAGGAGTGTATATTATGAGTCGTATGGTTGGTACTGTTTCCATGGGTCTGCGTGCTCCCATCATCCGCGAAGGCGATGATCTGGTTCAGATCGTCACCAACACCGTGCTGGAAGCCATGAAGGAAGACGGCCTCGTTCCCCGCGACCGTGACGTGGTCGCCATGACGGAAGCCATCGTCGCCCGCGCGCAGGGTAACTACTGCAGCGTGGACGCCATCGCGCAGGATGTGCGCAACAAGCTGGGCGGTGAAACCATCGGCGTTATTTTCCCCATCCTCAGCCGCAACCGTTTTGCCATCTGCATGCGCGGCATCGCCAAGGGCGCCAAAAAGGTCGTCCTGATGCTCAGCTATCCTTCCGACGAAGTGGGCAATCATCTGGTGGATCTGGATCTGCTGGATGAAAAGGGCATCAACCCCTACAGCGACGTGCTGACGCTGGAAAAATACCGTGAACTGTTCGGCTACCGTACCCATACCTTCACCGGCGTTGATTATGTGGATTATTATGCCAACCTGATCCGCGAAAGCGGCGCAGAGGTGGAAGTGATCTTCGCCAATAACCCCCGCACCATTCTGGACTATACCAAGAACGTTCTGACCTGCGATATCCACACCCGCGCCCGCACC
>SVGT01000036.1 GCA_015056175.1 Clostridiales bacterium
CGTTGCGGAAGTTGACGAAAATGCCCTGAGCCGTTTCGGGGCGCAGCAGCACTTCGCTGGCAGAGGCTTCGTTCACGCCCAGATGGGTTTTGAACATCAGGTTGAACTGGCGGATGCCGGTGAAATCCTTCTTGCCGCACACGGGGCACTTGATGTCATGCTCGGCGATGTACTGCTCCAGTTCTTCGTTCTTCCAGCCGTCGCCGGTTACGGCGCCGCCGGTGAAATCCTCAATGAGCTTATCGGCGCGGAAGCGGGCCTTGCAGGCCTTGCAGTCCATCAGCGGATCGTTGAAGCCGCCCACATGGCCGGAGGCCACCCACACTTCGCGGTTCATCAGAATGCCGCAATCCAGGCCGGTGTTGTACTTGCTTTCCTGCACGAACTTCTGCCACCAGGCCTTTTTGATGTTATTTTTGAATTCCACACCCAGAGGGCCGAAGTCCCAGGTGTTGGCCAGGCCGCCGTAAATATCGCTGCCCGGGAAAATAAAGCCACGGTTCTGGCAAAGAGCCTTGAGCTTGTCCATGGTGAGTTTTTCAGACATAGGAAACCCCTCCCTTATTTTACCAAGCCATGATAGCCTTTTTCACTTGTTTTGTCAAGGTTTTCCGCGTGTGGACGTGGGCAAAAATGCACAGCCTCACAGAGAAAGCAAAAAATCTAATTTCTTTCATGTTTCGTTCAAAGATTCTTCAAATATACTTGGTATGATCATGATGTTCCCAAAGAATGGGACGCAGAATTGTTTTTGAAAATGCTTGATACAGGAGGTATAAGCAGATGAAAAAGAACCGTTTGTTTGGCATTGTGGCGCTTGTCCTTTCGCTGGTGATGATTTTTGCGGCCGCAACGGTCTCAGCCGGCGCGGATACCGTGGTCAGCGAGGATGAGATCAGTGCCATCGTCAACACCCAGACGGATCAGACGCTGGTGACCAGCCCCTTTACCCAGGTGGCTTCCCAGGTGCGTAATTCCGTGGTGGGTATCAACAATTATCAGACCATTACGTCCTATTACGGCTACGGCTTTGGCTACGGCAGCCGCCAGCAGCAGAGCGTGGAGCAGCTGGCCGGCACGGGCTCGGGCGTTGTGGTAACCAAGTACGGCCATGTGCTGACCAACTACCATGTGGTGGAAGACGCGACCCGCCTGACCGTCACCGTGGCGGGTGAAGAAAAGGAATATGCCGCCGTGGTGGTGGGCTATGACGCAGATCAGGATATTGCCGTGCTGCAGGTGAGCAATCTTAAATTGCCTCCCGTGCCCCTTGGCGACAGCGACGCTTTGCAGGTGGGCGAATGGGCCATCGTGATCGGCAACCCGCTGGGCGAGGAGTTTGCCCGCACGGTGACGGTGGGCGTGGTTTCCGCGCTGGACCGTGAACTGGAGGATACCAATTACGACCGCTTCGGCCGCCGCTATACCACCACCAACACCATGATCCAGGTGGACGCCGCCATTAACTCCGGCAACTCCGGCGGCGGTATGTTCAACGTGCTGGGCCAGTTGCAGGGTATCCCCGCCCGCAAGTATTCCAGCAACAGCTTCTATTCCTCCACCACCGTGGACAACATCGGCTTCTGCATTCCCGTCAACGTGGCAAAGCCCCTCATTGAAGAGGTGCTGCGCAGCTACGACGGCTCCGATCCCGCAGGCGAAAGCCAGCAGGCTGCGGACAACGACAGCATGCTGAGCAAGCCCCGTCTGGGCGTGTCGGTGTACAGCCTGTCCTCTACCGTGACGGAAAAGTTGCCCATGGGCTCCTTCGTCAGCGAGGTGGAGGATAAATCCCCCGCCCAGGAAGGCGGCATCCAGGTGGGCGACGTGATCGTTGCCGTGGACGACGTGACCTGCTCCTCCAGCAACGCGCTGATCACCAAGCTCCAGGAATACAAGGAAGGCGACGTGATCACGGTGAAGGTGTACCGCGCCGAGGGTATGGAGGATTTTTATGACCATCAGGATCTGTCCAGGGTGGGCGACGGCGAGTATATCGACCTGACTATCACCCTGCGCGTGATCGACAACGTGACCATGTAAACTGCTTTATACGCTCCCTTCGGGGAGCGTTTTTTGTTTTGCGGCGCCAAGATGGCAAAGGGAGGAAAGGGACATCATGAGGACGGCGGATATGCCGTATACGCTCTGCCCGGTGAAGAACAGAAGCGCCGCCATCAGCGCGGCATAGCGGGCAAAGCGGGGCGCGTTTTCGCCGCGGAGGAGCTCCCGCCTCCAGGCCTTGGTGCGCATGGGCTGTTTGCGCCTGCGCTTGATGAGCACCAGCTGATTGTCCGTGGCCGGAGCGGCTGCGCCAAAGAGGCGGATGAGCGCGTCGCGGGAGAAAAGACGGAGGACGGAGGACGCGCCGAGCACCTCCCGGGCATCGGGAGAGATTTTGCAGGGCACGCACAGCCAGCATTGATCCGCATGCACGCGGCAGGCGATGCGGTGGAAAAGAGCAGCTTGGGTGGCCGACAGCGTATCCTCCCGGTGCATCTGTACAAAGGAGATAAGCAGCGTGTTGCCGTCCTTTTTGCACAGAATGCCTTCGTCCAATATGCGCACGAGCTGAAAATGATATCGGCCTGACAAAAGCAGCGCCGCCTCAAAATGCGCCCGGGCGCTTTCCTCCAGCAGCAGCCGCTCCAGAGCAATTTCGCCGCCGATGCGCCTGCGCACCTCGTTTTCCCGGCGCCTGAGCCGCTGATCCCTGCCCGTGCGGCGCAGCGTGATCAAGAACAGGTACAGCGCAGCGCCTGCCGTAAGAGTGGGTAGACGCACGCCCCACAGCAGCAGAAAAAGAAGCAGGCACGCCGACAACATCAGCAGATGAAAGCCCCATGCATCCGCCTTCACGGACAGACGGTTTTTTGTGAAATATTGCTGCAACTTTGTGATCAACTCCCGTTTTTTCCTCTTTTCATTATGTGCAAAATTTGTTATACTATGGGCAGGAGTTGATCAAAATTGCGGCACATGGGCGTACTGGGCGGGACCTTTGATCCCGTCCATTGGGGACATCTTTATCTGGCGGAGGAAGCGGCGCGCTTTTTTTCGCTGGACAAGGTGATCCTGTGCCCTGCCGGCAATCCGCCCCATAAGGAAAACGTGTGCGCATCCCCCAAGGCCAGGCTCAAAATGTGCCGTCTGGCCTGTGCGGGACGGGAAAAGCTTGCCGTATCCGATGCGGATATGCGGGAGGGCAAAACCAGCTATACCGCATCGCTGATGAAAAGGCTCTGCCGGGAGTATCCGGATACGAAGTTTTATTTTATCATCGGCGCGGACAAACTGCAGAAGCTGCACATGTGGCACAAGGCGGAGGAGCTGTTTAAGCTCTGCGATCTGATCGTGTGTCCCCGTACGGGGGAAGAAGTGATCAGGAACCCCGAGGCGGAAAAAATGGGCGCCCGCATCCATGTGATGGAAGCGGCAGAATTCCCCGGCGCGTCACGCGATGTGCGCGGGATGCTTGCCCGCTGGGAATCGCCGGATACGGTACCGGAGCCGGTGCTTGCCTATATCGCTGTCCACAATCTGTACACGGAGGATCTTCTGCCCCGTCTCAGGAGCATGATGAACGCCCACCGCTATACCCACACCCTGGGCGTCCGGGATGCGGCGGTCATTCTGGCGCAGCGCTTCCGTGTGCCCGTCATGCAGGCGGCACTGGCCGCCCTTTTGCACGATTGCGCCAAGGGTATGTCCACCAGAGAATTGCGGGAGATCGCCCTGCGGGAGCAGCTGACGGACGATGATGAGATATTGTCCTCCGGCGCCATGCTCCACGGCATCGTAGGCGCATATCTGGCAAAAAGCCTGTTTGGCGTTACCGATGAAGCGGTGCTCAGCGCCATCCGCTACCACACCATGGGCAAGCGGGATATGACCGATCTGGAGCTTTGCATTTTTGTGGCGGACGCCATCGAAAGCAACAGAGAGCCCTATCCCGGCCTTGAAAACATCCGCAAGGCTGCGGAAACGTCCCTTGCAGAGGCGGCGCTTTTATCCCTGTACGGAACGCGGGATTACGTACTTTCCCAGGGCAAGGAATTTATCGGCAAAAGCTATGAAACCATGCGCGATCTGGAAGCGCGGACGGAAAACAAAGAATAAATGCAAACGCATGCTATATATGTAGGAGGGGAACCATGGCGGAACTGAACCTGGCTGAAAAAATTGCAAAAATCCTCTACAACAAAAAGGCGCTGGATATTACGGTGCTGGACGTGAGCCACATGACGGTGATCACCGACTATATGGTGATCGCTTCCGGCCGCAGTGCGCTGCAGGTGAAGGCGCTGGCCGAGGACGTGGACGATATGATGGCCATGGAGGGCGTGGCGCTGCGCAGCAAGGAAGGCATGAACGAGGGCCGCTGGATCGTACTGGATTACGGCTCTGTGCTGGTGCAGCTTTTCCATCCCGAGGACAGGCAGTATTACCATCTGGAGCGTCTGTGGAACGACGGCCAGAACAGCGTGCCTCTTGATTTTATCGAGGATGACGAATGAACATTCAGATCTATACGCTGAAAAAGAATTTTGACGTGCAGAAGGCGGAGCGTTTTTTTAAGGAGCGCCGCATTCCCTACCAGCTGGTGGATTTGAAAAAGCATAAGCTGGGACTGCGCGAACTGGAGCTGTTTGCGTCCCGTATCGGCGCAAGGGAATTGGTGGACCGCAACAATATCGCGGCCATGAGCCATCCCGTGGGTCATACGGACGATAAGACGCGCATCCTGGAATACCTGATGGAAAACCCGGCCTTTATGCGCACGCCCATTGTGCGCAACGGCAACAAGGTGACCGTGGGCGCGGACGAAAATACCTGGAAGAGCTGGTGCGAAAACCCGTAAATGGATGGGAGGGAGCAGGATGCGTTTTTCCGTATGCATAAGCGCCCTCTACCCGCATTTGCCTGCGGAGGAAGCTATCGCCCGTGTGCGCGCATGCGGCGCGGACGCCTATGAGTTCTGGCATTGGCAGGGGATCGACCGGGATAAGGTGCGCGCTGCGCAGATCAAGCACGGCGTATCCCTTACAGGCATGTGCATGCCCGCTGCGCCCAGAATGGATCTGGATGCGGACACAGGCTTTGTGAAGGGGCTTTGCGATACGATCGACTTATGCCGTGCGCTTTCCTGCCCCGGTATCATCGTGCAGGCGGGGGAGGACGTGCCCGGCATGAGCCGACAGGCGCAGCACGAAGGGCTGCTTGCCGGCCTAAAACATGCGCGCCCTATGCGGAAAAGGCGCAGGTCACGCTGCTCCTGGAGCCCCTCAACACCCGCATCGACCACAAGGGCTATTTTCTGGAATATGCCCAGGAGGCCTTTGATCTGGTGCAGGAAACGGGAAGCGACCGCGTGCGGGTGCTGTACGATATTTATCACCAGCACATCACCGAGGGCGTGAGCATTCCGCTGCTTGAAAAGAACATGCATTTGATCGGTCACTTCCATCTGGCGGGTTATCCCGGCAGGCATGAGCCGATGGTGCGGGACGAGATCGATGCCCCGGCCATATTGCAGGCCATTGAAGCAAGCGGCTATCAAGGGTGCGTCGGGCTGGAATATCTCCCCGCCACGGATGCGGACGAAAGTTTGAAAAAGACGCTGGAAACGCTGCGCAATGTTCTCCGGTAACACAAAATAAAAGCCTCCCCTGCGGGAGGCTTTTTTGCTTGCGTTCAGCGGATGCCGTATTTTTCGATGATGTAGTCCATGTCCTTGTCGCCGCGGCCGGAGAGGTTGATCAGGATGGAGCCCTTGCCCATCTTTTTGGCCAGCTTCATGCCGTAGGCCACCGCATGGGCGCTTTCGATGGCGGGGATGATGCCCTCCAGCCGGGACAGGGTGAAGAAGGCGTCGATGGTCTCGTCATCGTTGATCACGTCGTACTTCACGCGGCCCAGATCGTGGAGGAAGGCATGCTCGGGGCCGGAGGAGGGGTAATCCAGACCGCTGGCCACGCTGTAGACAGGGGCGGGATCGCCGTTTGCATCCTTGAGCATGATGCTGTTGAAGCCGTGCATGATGCCCTCTTCGCCGTACTGCAAACTGGCGGCATGATCGCCAAGAGCGGGGCCTTTGCCCAGCGGCTCCACGCCGTAGATATCCACAGGATCGTTCAGGAAGCCGGAGAACAGACCCATGGCGTTGCTGCCGCCGCCCACACAGGCCACGATGGCGTCGGGCAATTCGCCGGTCATGCCAATGAACTGCTCGCGGGCTTCAATACCCACCACGCTCTGAAAATCGCGCACCATCATGGGGAAGGGATGGGGGCCCATCACGGAGCCGATGCAGTAGATGGCGTCCTTATATTCCTTGGCGTAGGCGGCAAAGGCGGCGTCCACCGCTTCCTTGAGGGTGGCCAGGCCTTCGTGCACGGGGATCACGTTGGCGCCCAGGATCTTCATGCGGGCCACGTTGGGGGCCTGCTTTTTGATGTCCACTTCGCCCATGTAGATATCGCATTCCAGGCCGAAATAGGCGGCGGCGGTGGCCAGCGCCACGCCGTGCTGACCTGCGCCCGTTTCCGCGATGACCTTCTTTTTGCCCATGTACTTGGCCAAAAGCGCTTCGCCCATGCAGTGGTTCAATTTATGGGCGCCGGAGTGGTTGAGATCCTCGCGCTTGACGTACAATTGCACATTGCCCAGGCTGTTGCTCAAACGCTCCAGATGGGAGATGGGGGTGGGGCGGCCCTGGAATTCCTTGCGGATGCGGCGCAGCTCCGCGATAAACTTGCGGGATTTGCAGATGGTGAAATAGGATTCGGTGATCTCGGCCATGGCCGCCTTGAGCTCGTCGGAAATATAGCAGCCGCCGTACTTGCCAAAGTAACCGTTTGCATCGGGATAGTTCTTGAAATAGGTGTCAAAATCAATACCGTTCATCTTCATGGTTTGTGCCTCCGATTATCAATCAAATTTGTATTTCCGGGAAGAGGATTGTCACCGTTTGTCTGTATGACGCCATCGGCGGGTGAGCAAAAACATAAGCATAACCTCCTGTAAACAAAAAGCCCCTGACAGTATGGATGAAGATACTGTCAGGGACGAATACACGTTTGATCCGCGGTGCCACCCTGATTTCACGGTTTGACCCGTGCGCTTGGCGGGATACCATTATATCCCCGGCAACTGACGTATGCCCGCACGTCGCAACATACTCTGCGCATCTGCGCATTTCCCTGCGCCCTCAGCGGCCCATTTGACCATGTGTTTCCCGCCTGCATCCCAGCGCCGCAGACTCTCTGTGTGGGCATCGTGGCCTTTATTCCCGCTTCAACGGTTTGCTATTGAATTACGGACATTGTACCACCGGGCAGCAGGGCTGTCAATGGCAAAATGTGTATTTTGGCTGTATTTTGGTCAGTTTGTCGGATGGCATCTAAAAAGCCGGACTGCAGATGCGCAGCCCGGCTCTTTTCATGTTTGTCTATTACAGCCGGCAGTCCAGCTTTTTTGGTGTTTGTCTGTTACAGCCGGCAATCCAGCTCTTTTGGTGCTTGCCTGTTACAGCCGGCAATCCAGCTTTTTGAGCTCATCCACCACGTAGTTGTACACAAAGTCCACGGCTTCCTCCACGGGCTTCATTTCCTTCATGCTCTTGTCGCGGGCGGAAATCTCGATGGTGCCGTTCTTGAGGCCCTTGGGGCTGACGATCATGCGCACGGGCACGCCGAAGAGGTCGGCATCGGCAAACATGACGCCTGCGCTGACGGGGCGGTCGTCCCAGATCACTTCCACGCCGCGGGCGGTGAGCTCGTCATAGATCTTCTGGCTCATGGCGATCACTTCTTCATTATCGGCGCGCATGGAGCACAGGTGCACATGCCAGGGGGCGATGGAGATGGGCCAGATGGGGCCCCAATCGTCGCGGTGCGCTTCGCACACGCTGGCGGCCAGACGGCCAACGCCGATGCCGTAGCAGCCCATGATGGGATGCTTGAGGGAGCCGTCCTGGGCCACGTAGGTCATGTTCATGCTCTCGGTGTACTTGGTGCCCAGCTGGAAGATGTTGCCCACCTCGATGCCGCGGGCGGTGTAGATGCTCTTCTTGCCGCACACGGGGCAGATGCCGCCGTCAAAGGCCTTGGCAACGTCCGCATATTCCACCTTGCCCACGTCACGGGCGATGTTCAGGCCCTTCATGTGAGCGTCCTGTTCGTTGGCGCCGCACACCAGGTTTTCGATGCCCTCCAGGGACTTATCAAACACCACGCGCACGTCCTTGCTGATGCCCACGGGGCCGATGAAGCCGGCGCACAGGGGGCTGCTTTCGGTGAGTTCGGCGGCATGGATCTCGGCCTTGATATAGTTGCGCAGCTTGGTTTCGTTCAGGTCCAGATCGCCGCGGAGGAAGGCCACCACGTACTTGTCGGTGAGGTTTTCCTGATAGACCACGGCCTTGCAGGTGCGGTCGGCGCGGACGCCCAGGAAGGCGCACAGATCTTCAATGGACTTGATATCGGGGGTCGCCACCTTTTCAAGGGGAGCCATTTCGCCCGCTTCGTTTTCCACAATGCAGGGAGCAGCTTCCATATTGGCGCGGTAATCGCAGTCATGGCACAGCACGATGGTATCTTCGCCCACGGGGGTAAGCAGCATATATTCGTGAGAGATCTTGCCGCCCATCATGCCGCTGTCGGAGGCCACGGCCACCACTTCCTTCACGCCTGCGCGGGCAAAGATGCGGTTGTAGGCTTCATAGCAGGTGTAATAGTACTGCTCCAGATCCTCCTGGGAGGTGTGGAAGGAGTAGGCGTCCTTCATGGTAAACTCGCGCACGCGGATCAGGCCGCCGCGGCAGCGGGGCTCGTCGCGGAACTTGGTCTGGATCTGGTAGATCATGAAGGGATACTGGGTGTAGCTGTCCGCCACGTCGCGCACAAAGTGCACGGAGGCTTCTTCGTGGGTCATGCCCAGCACCATGTCCTGCTCGCCGCGATCCTTGAAGCGCAGAAGCTCGCTGCCGATGGCGTCGTAGCGGCCGGATTCGCGCCAGATGGAGGCGGGCATGGCCACGGGGAAGAGCACTTCCTGACCGTCGATGCGGTTCATTTCCTCACGGATGATCTTTTCGATCTTGGCGGTGATGCGCTTGGTGACGGGGAACAGGGTGTAAATGCCGTTGCCCACGGGCTTGATATAGCCGCCGCGCATCATCAGCGCCTGAGAGGCGATCTGGCAATCGGCGGGGGTTTCCTTATAGCGTTTGGAGACGAGATTCTTGAGTTTCATGGGTGATCTCTCCTTCATGATTGGTCTGGGATGAAAAAAGCTTCGCTCCCCGTTGTGCAGGGACGAAGCTTGTGTTCGCGGTACCACCTTGCTTGGCACGGATACACCGTGCCCGCTCTTGCGTCTGTAACGGGACATACCCGGCGGGGATTGGCCGCGGCAGGAAGGCGGGATACTGCATCCGGTGCGCGCTTTCAGCCGCAGGCGCGCTCTCTGTTGTGTCGGAGGCTTTGTTTCCTTCCCATTGCCTTTTCAATTCCACAGCAGTATAGCATGTTTTTCCGGCCTTGTCAAAGGAAAAAAGGAGAGCCGAAAACAGAGAATAAATGTTACAAAAACATTACGCCATCCCGCCTGCACGCTTTTCTTCGGCCGGAATATGGAAAAATGGGCACATTTTGTATTACAAATCCATGAATAGTTGTCGAAAAGCATGGGAAAATGCGGATTTTATGCTATAATGTATGCTACCTGTGCCACGGCACAGGTAAAAGTGTTTGCATGATGCGCGCCTTGGGCTCTTCCGAATGGAAGGGAAAGGAAATGCGCATGCTATAAAAGGAGGATGCTTCCATGCGTTCCAGCGGTATTTTGCTGCATGTGACCAGCCTGCCCACCCCCGGGGGTATCGGCACGCTGGGTGAAACGGCCTACCGTTTTGTGGATTTTCTCAAGAAGTCCGGCATGAGCATCTGGCAGGTGCTGCCCGTCGGCCCCACGGGCTACGGCGAATCGCCCTACCAGAGCGGCTCTACCTTTGCCGGCAATCCCCTGATGATCGACATCGTGGATCTGGAGGAGAAGGGGCTTCTGGAAAAGGGCGCCTTTGAACCCCTGCCGGATTCGGACAAGGTGGATTATGCCTGCGTCAGCGCCCAGAAGGATGCGCTTTTGCGCCAAAGCTTTGCCTACGCCTATGAAAAGGTGAAGGATCAGGTGGAGGCCTATACGGCTTCCCAGGAATGGCTCAGCGACTACGCCCTGTACGCCGCGCTGAAAAAGAAATTTGACCTGCGCTCCTGGATGGAATGGCCCGATGATGCGCGTCTGCGCAAAGACGAAGCCATGGCCGCCTATAAGGAAGAACTCAAGGATGAGATCGCCTACCAGTGCTATGTGCAGTATCTGTTTGATCTGCAGTGGAATGCGCTGAAGGATTACGCCCACGCAAACGGCGTGAAGCTCTTTGGCGATATGCCCATCTATGTGGCGGAGGATTCTGCCGACGCCTGGGGCCATCCCGAAAACTTCCAGTTCAACGAAGACCGCCGCCCCACGGGCGTTGCGGGCGTGCCGCCGGATTACTTTTCCCAGGACGGCCAGTTGTGGGGCAACCCCCTGTACAACTGGGACGCCATGAAGGAAGAGGGCTACTCCTGGTGGCTCAAGCGCCTTTCCGCCATGGGCGAGCGCTTTGACTATGTACGCGTGGATCACTTCATCGGCTTTGCCAACTATTACCGCGTGCCTGCCGGCGCGCCCAATGCCCGCACCGGCGAATGGATCATCGGCCCGGGCCGCGACTTCTTCAAGAAGGTGAAGAAGGAACTGCCCCATGTGCACATCATCGCAGAGGATCTGGGCGCCGTCAACGACCGGGTGCGCAGCCTGCTCAAGTTCTGCGAGTATCCCGGCATGAAGGTGCTGCAGTTTGCCATGGGCGGCGGACGCAATCCCCATGCCCCCGGTCAGCATAAGGAAAACGCCATCGTCTACACCGGCACCCATGATAACGATACCACCCTGGGCTGGTACAAGGCTGCTTCCGAGGAAGAGCAGAAAAAGGCCCGCCGCCTGAGCAAGAGCAAGGGCGAAGGGGACATCGTGCAGGGCATGATCCGCCTGGCGATGAGCTCCGTTTGCGATACCGCTATCGTACCCATGCAGGACGTGTTGGGTCTGGATACCGACGCCCGTATGAACACGCCCGGCGTGGTGGGCGGCAACTGGCAGTGGCGCATGACCGCGCTGCCCAATCAGAAGGTGGCCCGTGAACTGAAGGCCCTGGTCAAGGAATATAACCGGGAGGTTAAGAAAAAGTAATGGAAAAAAGCCGTATCGTACCCCGCACCAAAGAGATCCTGATGGCGCGGTATCATAAAGAACTCAAGGATGCGCTGCCCTATCAGCTGCATGACGCCCTGTCCCTGTCCGTGATGCATTATATCGCCCCCAAGTGGGTGGCAGACTACAACCGTCAGCGCAGCGGCCGCTGTGCCTATTACCTGAGCGCCGAGTTCCTGCTGGGCCGCATGGTGTACAACAACCTGTTCTCCCTGGGCGTGCTGGACGACGTGAAAAAGGAACTGCGCGACGAGGGCGTTGACATTGAATGCATGGAAGATGTGGAGGACGCCGCTCTTGGCAACGGTGGTCTGGGCCGTCTGGCCGCCTGCTTCCTGGACAGCGCCGCCACCATCAACGCCAATGTGATGGGCTACGGTCTGTACTACCAGTACGGCCTGTTCAAGCAGTATTTTGAAGACTTCAAGCAGAAGGAAAAGCCCGACGACTGGACCAAGCACGGCGATCCCTGGTCTCTGCGCCGCGAGGATGAAGCGGTGATCGTTACCATGCGCGATTTTTCCGTCAGCGCCGTGCCCTACGATATGCCCGTCATCGGCTACGAAGGCAAGAACATCGGAACTTTGCGCATGTGGAAGTGCGAATCCCTGAAGGATATCGACTTTGAACTGTTCAACCAGCAGAAGTATGCCTCCGCCGCCCAGGAAAAGAACAAGGCCGAGGACATCACCAAGCTGCTTTACCCCAACGATACCCAGCGCGAAGGCCGCATGCTGCGTCTGCGTCAGCAGTACGTGCTGTGCTCTGCCTCCCTGCAGGATATGCTGCGCAACTTCAAGGCCGTGCACGGCAATGACTTTGCCCAGTTCCCCAAGTATAACGCAGCCCAGCTGAACGATACCCATCCCACCATGTCCATCCCCGAGCTCATCCGTCTCCTTGGCAAGGAAGGCGTGGGCTTTGAAGATGCGCTGGCCATCTGCCGCGGCACCTTCTCCTACACCAACCACACCATCATGCAGGAAGCCCTTGAAAAGTGGGACATGGATCTGATGGAAGAACTGAACCCCGAACTGGCTGCCATCATCAAGCAGATCAGCAACCGACAGGAGCGGGAGCTGGACCAGATGGGCATCCAGGACCGCCGCGCCCTGTCCATTTTCCAGGGCAACACCATCCACATGGCGTACCTGGCCATGTACGGCGGCAATGCCGTCAACGGCGTTGCGGAGATCCACAGCAACATCCTCAAGGACGACGTGCTCCACGAGTGGTATAAGCTTAAGCCCGAAATGTTCCAGAACAAGACCAACGGCATTACCCAGCGCCGCTGGCTGGGTCTGTGCAACCCCGAGCTTTCCGCGCTGATCGAAAAGCACATCGGCAAGGGCTTTTTGACCGATCTGGACGAACTGAAGAAGCTGCGCCCTATCATTGAAAGCGACGAGAGCCTGTGGCAGGATTTTGTGAAGGTGAAGGGCGAAAAGAAGCGCCAGCTGAGCGAATACCTGCGCAAGCACGAGGGCGTGGATATTCCTGCCCACTTTGTGTTTGACGTGCAGGTAAAGCGTCTGCATGAGTACAAGCGTCAGCTGCTCAATGCTTTCTCCATCATGGCTATGTACCAGAAAATGAAGGATGGCGACCTGAAGGATATGCCCGCCACCGCCTTCATTTTCGGCGCCAAGTCCGCCGCCGGTTACGACCGCGCCAAGGCCATCATCCGCTACATCAACCAGATCGCCCATAAGGTGAACAACGATCCTGAGACCAACGACCGTCTGCGCGTGGTATTTGTGCAGAACTACAACTGCTCCTACGCCGAGCGCATCATTCCCGCCGCCGATATCTCCGAGCAGATCTCTCCTGCGGGCACCGAGGCCAGCGGCACCGGCAACATGAAGCTGATGCTCAACGGCGCTGTGACGCTGGGCACCTATGACGGCGCCAACATCGAGATCGTGGAGCAGGCCGGCGTGGAAAACAACTTCATCTTCGGCGCCGATCTCAAGCGCATCAACGAGATCAAGGATCACTACAATGCGCAGGACTACTACCATGGCAACGCCGTGCTCAAGCGCGCCGTGGATACGCTGGTGGACGGCACCTTTGCCGATGAAGACGGCCGTCTGCGCGAACTGCACAACGCGCTGATCTACGGCGCCGCCTGGCACCGCGCCGACCATTACTACCATCTGCTGGACTTTGAAAGCTATCTGAACACCAAGCTGCGCGCCATCTACGAGACCCGCGACGCCAAGCTTTTTGCCAAGAAGTGCCTGTACAATGTGGCGGGCGCCGGCAAGTTCTCCTCCGACCGTACCATTCGTCAGTACGCGGACGAGATCTGGCACGTGTAAAGAATCGCACAAAAAAGGCGGCTCCCCGCGGAGCCGCCTGCGCTTTTTATCGGAGCGTTTTGAGGAACGCCTTCAACTGCTTCTGCCACACCACCCGGTAGGCGGGGGCGTAGAGGCGCTTGTAGGTATCGCTGTGGTGCATGAGGGGATAACGCTTGTCTTCATACTGAATGAAGAAGTAATCCGCCATGCCGGGATCGTAGGGCAGCATGTCCCGGTCGATGAGATCGCGGATCTCCCGGATGGCCTGCATCAGATCCCTTTTATCGCCCTCCACCGTTTTGGCGGCATGGGCAAAGAGGGGAAAGAGCATATCCGCCGTGATGCCCCGTGCCTTGCAGGCGGGCAGGCTTACGCGGCAAAGCCCGTTGCCGATGGGCAGATAAAGCGGATCGTCGTTGGGCTTGCAGGACGCCATTTCGTCCGTGAGGAACTTAAGCGCCTTCTTTTCATCCTTGAGCAGATGCCCCGGGCCAAAGACGCTCTGGTGCGCCAGCTTTACGCAGTCCTCCAATTGCATCTGGGGATAGCGCTCCAAATGGGCAAGCAATACGTCGGAAAACATACAAATACCTCCGGAAAGTGAGAGATGATGATGGATATGGATATCAGTAAAATGGCACAGGAAGCACGGGAACAGGTGCCCTGCGGCATCTACCGCCATTACAAGGGCAACCGCTATGAGGTGCTGGGCACGGCCATCCATTCCGAAACGCTGGAAATGATGGTCGTCTACCGCGCGCTGTACGGCGCCGGGGAAACCTGGGTGCGCCCGCTTGCCATGTGGCATGAGGAAGTGGAAGTAAACGGCGTGCGCGTCAGGCGCTTTCAGCGGGAAACGGAATAAATTGTGTGCGTCCCGGAAGAGTATAGCACAAATTTGTCTGTTTTGCACCCCTTGACATCAAAAGGGGAAACGCCTATAATACAAAGTACTTTGGCCAAGGCCAGAGCCCGGAAAGACGCAGGACATATCCTTGCTGAACATTTCCGTCAGAGAGACCGCGTCAGTGGCTGAAAGCGCGGTTCGGAAACCAGTTTGGACACCACCTGCCGACCGGCGCGGACACGCGTTATCAGTCGCATTCAAGTGGTTCCCGCACAAGCGGGGGCAAACCGGGTGGAACCGCGGGCGCATATTCACGCTCGTCCCAGGAACGTACATGGGACGGGCGTTTTTGTATTCAAAAAACGAGCTGTCCGGACAAAAAAGGAGGACGCCTTTATGATCATCTCTCTGCGCGGCGAGAACCGCGAATTCCAGGACGGCCTGTCCGCGTTTGACGTGGCAGGCGAAATCAGCCAGGGTCTGAAAAAGAATGCCCTGTGCGCGCGCATCAACGGCGAAGTGAAGGAGCTGTGGCAGCCCCTGCACGATGGCGACCAGGTGGAATTCCTCACCTTTGAGGATGACGATGCCAAGCGTGTGCTGCGCCATACCGCTTCCCACGTGCTGGCGCAGGCTGTGAAAAAGCTCAAGCCCAACGCCAAGCTGGCCATCGGCCCCGCCATCGACAACGGCTTTTACTACGATTTTGATTCCGACGAATCCTTTACCCCCGAATTCCTCAAGGACGTGGAAAAGGAAATGAACCGCATCGTCAAGCAGAACGAGCGTCTGGAGCGCTTCGAGCTGCCCCGTGCGGAAGCCATCGCCCTGATGGAAGAAAAGGGTGAACCCTACAAGGTGGAACTGATCAACGATCTGCCTGAAGACAGCATCATTTCCTTCTACAAGCAGGGCGATTTTGTGGATCTGTGCGCAGGCCCCCATCTGTCCTCCACGGGCAAGGTGAAGGCCTTCAAGCTCACCTCCATCGCCGGCGCATACTGGCGCGGCAGCGAAAAGAACAAGATGCTCCAGCGCATCTACGGCACCGCCTTTACCGATAAGGCGGATCTGGAAGCCTACCTCAAGGCCCAGGAAGAAGCCCTCAAGCGCGACCACAACAAGCTGGGCCGCGAGCTGGAATTCTTTACCACGGTGGATTCCATCGGCCAGGGTCTGCCCATCCTGCTGCCCAAGGGCTCCCGCGTGATCCAGCTGCTGCAGCGCTGGGTGGAAGATACCGAGCAGCAGAAGGGCTATCTGCTCACCAAAACGCCTCTCATGGCCAAGCGCGAGTTGTACAAGATCTCCGGTCACTGGGATCATTATCTGGACGGCATGTTCATTCTGGGCGATCCCCACGATGAAACCAAAGAATGCTTCGCCCTGCGTCCCATGACCTGCCCCTTCCAGTATCAGGTGTACCTCAACCGCCAGCGCTCCTACCGCGATCTGCCCATGCGCCTTGGCGAAACCAGCACGCTGTTCCGCAATGAGGATTCCGGCGAAATGCACGGACTCATCCGCGTGCGCCAGTTCACCATTTCCGAAGGCCATCTGGTGCTGCGCCCCGATCAGCTGGAAGAAGAATTCAAGGGCTGTCTGGAGCTGGCCAAGTATATGCTGGGCACGGTGGGCATGCTGGAAAACTGCACC
>SVGT01000037.1 GCA_015056175.1 Clostridiales bacterium
GTTTAATCCTTGTAACATTCTCATGTTACTTAACTTGATCGTACCCTTTCGAGCACCCTCAAGTAAAACTCAAGCTGAATTGACTGTCGTTTCTTTCCTTCAATTCTGTATCGTTTTCAAGATTCTGTGGGATCGAGTTCCCTCTCTCCCTCGCTCCCCTCGGAACCGTGTCCCTCAGAGCGCTTTGCTATAATACCATGCACCTCCCTGATTGTCAACACCTTTTTTCAAAGTTTTTTGACTTTTTTTGAAACTTTTTTATCTTCCCGTATAAAAATGCAGGATCGGAGAGGGAATGTTCGTATTCCTCCCCGATCCTGCCGGATCAATTGTTTGCCATCGTTCGGAAAGCGCCCTGTTTTACAGGACGGCTTCCCGTATTTTTTTGTCAGATCCTGTAGCTGCAGCCGGAAATCAGCGTCATTTCCCGGTCGCCGTCGCCAAGGTTTACGGTATACACGCCAGATGGCAATTCTACGCTGAACTCACCTGCGATCTGCGACGCCTTGACGCGGATACTGCGGCCGCCCGTCTTTTCCGTGAATACAGCTTCGCCCTTAGCCGTGCCGCAAACCAGAGCGGGAAGACAGGTATAGCTCTGCACCCACATCCATTTATTGGCCGGACAGATCCACACTTCCTTATAAGTAGCCGTGGTCACCTGCGGCCACCAGGGGCGGTCGTTGAAACGATAGCTCTGGATGCCCACCGGCATCTGCCCCACCGTCTGGCCGGGCTGCACCACATATTCATCCGTCCAGTTATAGCCCTCGCCGTAGATCAGCGACTGGGCAAAGGGATTCATGCCCACGTTCCAGTACAGGGACTGCTGCACGATGCGATCCAATTCCGCATCCCCCGTCACACGGGCGGCTGCCGCTGCGCACACGGCCTCGGAAAGCAGCACGGCATCGTTCCCGCGGAAGGAGAACCACACGGGGAAGGCGCGCAGGTACACGCCCTTTGCCTTGTCCAGACACACGCCGTTTTCCACCTGCGGACGGAAATCGGAAAGACACAGCTCATCGCTCCAGATGATGCTCTCAAGCGTATCCTCAGGATACTTTTCCGCCTCATCGGCAAAGTACACGCCCTCGGGCAGCATGCCGTAGGGCTGGGTATATTTTGCGATCTGCTTATAGTATTCGCCCACACGGGCCACGGCGTCGTACCAGTGCTGCCAGTCGGGATGATCGGGCAGCGCACCGATCAGCATTTCAAGCCCCACCACGGCGTACTGCTCAAAGGAATGGTGGGCATGATGCCAGGGCATGCGGTGCTCCCTGTCCACATAGAAGAAGCCCCGCAGCGGAATCTCCCAATCCGGCAGGTCGATCTGCTGACAGGCGATCAGCTTCCGTGCAAAGTCCGCGGCATAATCCGCAAACTCCGTGCGTCCCGCGCGCACCAGAGCGGCCGCGGCGCTGGTGGCGGCTGCAAACATCTTGACTTCAAACAGCTCGTTGACCAGGCACTTATCCTCATCGTCCCTGCTTTCCATCCGGGCGATCACATGGTCAAAATCCTCGCCGGAGGGGATGGCGTCCTGCTTCTTCTTTTCCAGACGCTCCAGCTGCGCCATGGCAAACATAAAGTCCTCGCCGGCCAGCTTCAACGCATGATCCGCAAGGATGGGATCGCTCTTTCGCAGGGTATAGGCGCCGCAGCTTTCCGCAAAGGCGCTGACCAGATTGATATAGGGGCTTTCCGCCGCATCGGACACGATATCGTCCCCGTTTCCGATGATGCCGTCCGTCCAGATGGAGCTGGATGAATACACCGCCCGCCAGCCGTCACCAAAGCGGGTCTTGATCACATAATCCAGGCCCCATTCCGCTTCCTCCAGCACACGGTTGTACAGCCTGTCGCGGCGGTTCTTCAAAGAATCGGCCAGGAGGAAGAGCGCCGCCGTGCCGTCCGCGGTATTGGCCATGCCCTGGGCCAGGTCCGCCGCATCGTGCCAGCCGCCGTCGCAGACGATGGACAGATCCTTCATGCCGTGTTTGAGCAGCATATCGTGATGGCAGGCGCGGTGCTTGCCCTTCACCTCATAGCCGCAGCGCTGGCTCAGATAGAAGTTGAGCACCTTCCACACAGAGGGCTCCCACACGTCTTTATCGATATGGATGGTGCGGCTGCTCAGATCGCCTGCGATGAGGATATAATCGCCCTCTTTGGTGAGCGCGGAAAAATCCATCACGCTGACGGCGCTTCCCCGGATATCCGTCCTTTGCACCGGGCCGCGGAACACCTCACGGCCCGTCAGGGTTTCTACTATTCTAAATGTTTCGCAGGAAAGGGGCGCGGAAACGGCGTACTTGATGCCATAAGGCGTGTAGCCGCTGCCGGAAATGGCCATCACGCCCTTGCCCGGCACCCAGCCCTCGTCCACGTCCGCATCCACCTTCTGCAATTCCAGTTTGGCGATAAACCAGGTGAAGATGCTGTCGGCGTCGTTTTCGTGACCCACCATATCGTAATCGATGCTGACGCCGGTGACGCAATCCCTGGGTACCAGGGGAATTTCCAGCGTCACATGGTTCCACTGATAGGGTTTGAGCTGCACGTTGTGCGCGCCGGTGCGCTCCCAGCGGTCGGGAGATTTCAATTCGCCGTCATTATGCAATTGCAGTCTGAGCACGATGGACTTGACCCCGTGGATGCGGGGATAGATCCACACGGACAGACGGTTCCACGCCGTCCAATCCTCCCGGTCAATTTTCCTCAGCGCAGAGGGCTCGCAATAGATGCGGCCGCGGGTGCGCCCGGGCAACCAGTCGGGAAGATTGGCAACGCTTACCATCTTCAGCGTCTTTTTGCCCTCAAAGAGCACTTCGTCGGACACGGACAATTCCACATAGGGCGTTACGCCCTCCCAGGTATCAAGCGACTGCATATCGTCCAGCAGCCGGCTTTCCAGCACCGGCTTTTTTTCAAGGCGGTATGTGGTGGTCTCCGTTTCGTCCACAGGCCAGATTTTGTGCACGTCCCTGGTTTCATCCAGCATTTTGAAAAAACGGGCGTCAGGCATTTTTTCATCCTCCGTCATCTTATAATAGAAGCTATGCATTTGTACAATTGGTTGTATTCAACATAGCACGCCTCCCGCATCCCTGTCAAGGCAGCCAGGCAATTGTATGCAGGGATGATTGAATTCGCCCTTTCTTGGTGATATAATAAGAATGGAAAACGTTTGAAATGCGGTTTTTAATCATTTAATGGTATATTTTAATCAAATACTCATTGAAATTTTCATATCAAAGCCGTATGCTTTTGATGCAGACAGGAAAGGATGACCAAATTGAGCAAGAAGAAAAAGAAGCTTTCGCCCTTCATCGCGGGCGTCATCGCAGCAGGATTCACCTGCGCGCTCTACAGTGTGATTTTTCCCTTTTACCGTATCGGCGATTATGTGATCGGCCTGGCGCTTTCCGCCTTCGCGGGGTGGCTTGTTTCCACCATGGCCCAGGGGCTGGATACCTCAAAGCCCGCACCCTCCCAGCAGAAGATCAGGGAAACGGGCGACGCCGCCTGTGACGCCATGATCCGCAAGGGGCAGGAGATGATGGCCAGGATCCGCGAGGAAAACGACCTGATCCCCGATCCTGTGCTCAGCGAAAAGATGGATCAGTTGGACGATCTTGCCGCCCGCATCTTCCGTACCGTGGCGGAGCATCCGGAAAAGGCACCCAAGATCCGCCGCTTTATGGATTATTACCTGCCCACCACGCTGAAAATGCTCACCGGCTACCGCAAAATGGACGAGCGCAAGGTGGAGGGCAGGGAGGCCGACGCCACTCGCAGGCAGATCGAAAACGCCATGGACGTGGTACTCACCGCCTTTACCCACCAATTGACGGCGCTCTACCACGACGATATGCTGGATATCTCCACCGATATTGACGTGCTGGAAACCATGCTCCAAAAGGACGGCCTGGTGGAAAGCCCCATGCAGGGCGCACAGGCCACCGCCCGCAAGCAGCAGTAAGAGGAGGACATAACAATGGAAAACAATATGGAAAAAAATCCCGCCGCCCAGGCCCAAATGCACGCCGCCCCCACCCTGACGCTGGGAAGCGCCCAGCAGGAAAAGGCCGAACTTGAAAAGGCCGTGGATATGCTGGAGGAAGCAAGCAAGGAAGCGCCTCAGGCGCCGGACGCCAAAGCCGCGGTTGAGGATCTTTCCGCCTCCCTGTCCGCAGAAGAAATGAAGGCCGTGGAGGAATTCATCTCCAAGATCGACCTTACCAACCCCGACCACGTAATGCTCTACGGCGCGGACGCCCAGAAGAAGATCTCCGAATTTGCCGATTCCATCCTGGCCAATGTGAAGACCGACGATACCGGGGACGTGGGCGATATGCTCTCCTCCCTCATCGGCGAGCTGAAGGGCTTTGAAGCCGCCACCGAAAAGCCCAAAGGGCTGCGCGGGCTGTTCCACAACACCAAAAAGCAGCTGAGCTCCATCCAGGCCAAATACGAGGACGTATCCGCCAATGTGGAAAAGATCGCCGCCTCCCTGGAGGATCATCAGGTGCTGCTGCTGAAGGATGTGGCCATGTTCAACCGCCTGTACGACGTGAACACCACCTACTTCAAGGAGCTGACCATGTACATCGTGGCCGGCGAAAAGCGCCTGCAGGAGATCCGGGAAACCACGCTCAAGGAGCTGCGCGATAAGGCGCAGGCGTCCGGCGACGCCATGGACGCCCAGCGCGCCAACGATTTTGCCGCCCAGTGCGACCGCTTTGAAAAGAAGCTGCACGATCTCAAGCTTACCCGCCAGATCTCCCTGCAGATGGCGCCCCAGATCCGCCTTTTGCAGAACAATAACGCGCTGCTGGTGGAGCGCATCCAGTCCACGCTGGTCAACACCCTGCCTCTGTGGAAAAACCAGATGGTGCTCTCCCTTGGCCTCCACCACAGCCAGCAGGCCATGCGCGCCCAGCGCGCCGTGACGAATATGACCAACGATCTTCTGCGCAAGAACGCCGAAACGCTGAAGATGGGCACCATCGAAACGGCCAGGGAATCCGAGCGCGGCATTGTGGATCTTGCTACCCTCACCGCCACCAACCAGAGCCTGATCGATACCATCAACGAAGTGATGCGCATCCAGCAGGAAGGCCGCCAGAAGCGTCTGGAGGCCGAAAAGAATCTGGCCGCCATGGAGCAGAACCTGAAGGACAAGCTGCTTTCCATGTAATCTACTCAATCAAAAGGAGCCCCTACGATGAAATCCCGTATCATTGCCGTGGTGCTGTGCGTGTTTCTTGTTGCGTTCAGCTTTGTGTACGGCGCCCTCAAGGGCTGGCAGCAGGACGCCGCAAGCGTGGAAAGCACCTATTCCTCCCTGCAGGGGCAGCTGGATACCCGGGTGGAGACCGCCGCCAATATCCTGATCGTGGCGTCCCGCCATCTGCCCGCGGATGCGCCCGAGGTAATCGCCCTTCGCAGCGCCCGGGACGTGCTTGCATCCCCGGCGCCGCTTGAGGAAAAGGAGCAGGCCAACGAAAGCATGACCCTTTCCGCCGAGCAGGTACTTGCCGCCCTTACCCTGTGCGATACCGTGCAGGGCGACCCCCGGGACAAGATGTATGTGGACAGCATGCTGCCCCAGATGCTCCGGGAAAGCGCCGCCTATACCGCAAAGAGCGCCTACAACACCGCCGCGCAGGATTTCAACACCCGTTACCGGCAAAACCCCATCAGCGCTTTTATCGCCGCTCAGTTCGGCATCCATCCCTTCGAGCTGTTCGGCCAGGTTCAGTAAAGGAGGATAGAATAGATGAAAAAAATCTGTACCCTCCTGACGCTGCTGTGCCTCCTTTTTTCCGCCATTCCCGCCTGCGCCCTTGAAAGCGCGCCCGAATGCATGGGCACGGTGACGGATCTGGCGCTGGTCATCGGCGATAACGCCGGGAAGGATCTGGACACGCTGTGCCGCCGCTATCAGGACGCCACAGGCGGCAAACTGTACCTGGTCACCCGCCACTTTATCGGCGGACGGGACGTGCAGGAATATGCCGATACGCTGTTTGACCTGTGGGCGCTGAAGGAAAACGACGTGCTGCTGCTCATGGTGATCGGCGAAGAAAGCTACAGCCTGAGCCTTGGTAAAAAGGCGGCGGCCGCCCTCCCCGGGGAAGCCCGCGCCACCCTCTTTGCCGCCCACTTCCACGACGCCTTCATGCGCCGCGAATACGACAAAGCGGCAGGCGACATGTGCATGGCCGCCCTTTCCCGTATCGCATCCCATCAGGACGAAAAGCTGAATGTTTCCGGCCTCTTTGGCAGCGCCGTAAGCCAAAGCCCCCTGCACGTATACGAGCAGGAGCTGACAAGCCTGTTTTCCTCCTTCTTTGAGGAAGAGGAGCCTGAAAGAGAGCAGCCCTCCGTCCTCCGGGAGGATAAATCCACCGGCATCTCCATCTGGAAGATCCTCCTCATTTTCTTCATCCTCCGCGCGGTTTTCCGCAAACGGAAGCGGAAAAAGCGCCGCATCCTCTTTTAAGACGGCATAAAGGAGCCTCTATGCACCTGATCCTCATTTCACTGGACGCATCCAGCTATCCCGACGCGGACAGACTTTTCAGTCTGCCCGCGCTTCGTGCGTTAAGAGAGAAGGGCACCCTGTGCACCCATGTGCAGACGGTGTACCCCACCATCACCTATCCCATCCACGCCAGCTTGCTCACCGGCTGCTTCCCGGACCGCCACGGCATCCGGCACAACCAGCCCCTGCAGGCGGATATTGATCCCAAAATGCGGAAGTGGTACTGGGATATCCGCGATATCAGGTGCAAAACGCTGCATCAGGCGGCCTGTGAAGCAGGCGCAAACGTGGCCTCCGTCCTCTGGCCGGTGACGGGCAAAAACCCCTACGTCCGCCGTAATTTTCCGGAGGTGCTGCCCCTGCCCGGGGAAAGCGCCGTGAAAAAGATGCTGACCTACGCCACCCCTGTATGGCTGCTCAAAACAGAACTCCTTCACGGCAAAAAGCGCAAATCCATCCTCCAGCCCGATCTGGACGATTATGCCGCCGTGCTCATGCAGGATCTCATCCGTTCCCCCCGCGTGCCGGATCTTATCACCTTGCACCTGGTGGATCTGGACGCCATGCGCCACCGTCACGGTGTGAACAGCACCCAGGCCCATGCCGCCATGGAGCGGCTGGATAAACGGCTGCAGATCATCATCGACGCCGTCAAAAAGCGGGGCATCTATGACGATACGGTGTTTGCCATCGTCAGCGATCACGGCCAGCGGGACGCAAATGCAGGCGTGATGCTGGACAGGGAGCTTGCCGCCCTTCACGCAGGCCGGGCGCAGACGCTGGGCATGGGCGCATACATTTACGCCGATGACCTTGCCTTTGCCAGAGAGACCCTCCGCGCCCATATGGATGCATGGCGCATCGCCCATATTTATGAAGAAGAGGAACTGCGCCGCATGCACGCCCCCAAGGACGTGCGCCTGGCCGTGGAAGCCATGGACGGCTGCTGCTTTATCGACCGGGAGGAGGAAACCTTCGGCGAGCACGGCTTTGGCCTGCATTATCCTGAGGCGCAGGTGCTGCTGCTGCTTGCAGGCAAACCCTTCAAGGAGCATCACACCCTTCCCGCAGCCCACGTGACGGATATTGCCCCCACCCTTGCCCATGTGATGGGGTGGCAGCTTCCCGATCCCGACGGCAGCATCCTTCAAGACGCACTCAAATGATTTGTCCAAGCACCCGCAAAGGAGAAGAAGATTATGGCCGGCAAGGTTACCGTTACCTATTTTCACCACTCCGGTTTTACCGTAGCCGCAGGCGATACACTGCTGGTTTTTGATTACTGGCGCGGCGACGAAAACTGGCGTCTGCCAAAGGAGTACCAGCTGACGCGGGCGGATTTTGCCCCCTTCAAACAGGCCATCGTGTTTATTTCCCACGATCATGTGGATCATTTTGACGAGATCGTGTACAGCTTTGATCAGTTCGGCATCCCCGTCACCTACGTGGTCAGCCATGATTTTCCCATCGGCAAAACAGGCAAGCGCATGAAGGTGGGGGACGAGATCAGCGTGGGCGATGCGCAGATCACCGCCTATCCCTCCACCGACCGGGGCGTCAGCTTCCTGGTGCGCATTGCCGGCGTGCGCATTTTCCACGCAGGCGATCTGAATTTGTGGCACTGGCGGGAGGAAAGCGAGCTGTTCGAGATCATGGACGCCGAGCGCCGGTTTGACGAAGCCATGGATACCCTGCGTTCTGTACGCATGGATCTGTGCTTTTTCCCGCTGGATCCCCGCATGGGCGGCATGTTTGACGCCGGCGCCAACCACTTTTTGTGGACGGTGAAGCCAAGGGTCATGATCCCCATGCACTGGTACGGCAGAAGCGAAGTGGCCAGGGACTACGTGCGCAAGAGCCGCACCAAGTACACCGAGGCGCTGGCGCTCACTTCCCCCCGGGAAAAGGTGGAGATCGACTTTGGCGATACCACCCTTACCGTGCGCACCTTTCACCAGAAGGCCCGCACCGCACCCGTAAGGGAAACGGCGGATGAGGAGCCCTTCCGCGCCGGCGATCCCTTCCTGGACAGCGATCTGCCCGTTTCCCTGAACGAAAACAAAACGCAAAATCCCACTGCATAAAGAGGTGTAAGTTTATGATGCTGATTGCCGTCTCTCCCTCAGGTCATACCGAACTTGATCAGTCCATCCGCAGCGATTATCTGGAGGCGCTCATCCGCGCAGGCGCCATGCCCGTGGTGATGCCGCTGACCGAAAATAAAGAAGTGATCCACGCCATCCTGGACAAGGCGGACGGCGTGCTCATGTCCGGCGGCGTGGACGTGCATCCCCGCTACTTTGGCGAGGAGGTGCTGCCCTGCTGCGGCACCATTTCCGAAAAGCGGGACGCCGTGGAGGAGATCATGCTGCGCTACGCCATTGAAAAGGATATGCCCATGCTGTGCATCTGCCGCGGCATGCAGTACCTGAACATCATCCTGGGCGGCACGCTGTACCAGGATATCCCCGAGCAGTATTCCAAAGAGCTGCTCCATTCCCGCAGCGATACCCCCGCCGATCCCGTCCATGACGCCGCCATCACCCCCGGCACGCTGCTGCACAGCATCGTAGATTGCGACGTGCTGCCCATCAACAGCCGCCACCATCAGGCGGTCAAAAAACTGGCCCCCGGCGCCGTGCTCAACGCCGTGGCGCCCGACGGCACCGTGGAGGGCTTTGAGGTGCCCTCCAAGCGCTTTATGCTGGCCACCCAGTGGCATCCCGAATCCCTCAGCGACCGCTACGAAAAGCATCAGCACATTTTCAACGCCTTCATCAAGGCCTGCGAAAGCAAGTGAGGTAACAAATGAAAATCGCCATGGTGGCCGATCTCCACGGAAACCTTCCCGCCGTTGAAGCGCTGGACAGGGATCTTGCCCGCAGAGGGATCAAGCATATCTATTGCCTGGGCGATATGATCGGCAAGGGTCCCTCCTCCGCCGATACCATGGACTGGGCGCTGAGTAAATGCGAAATCATTTTGCAGGGCAACTGGGACGGCGGCATCGGCTTTAAAGAGTTTCCCGCCGACGAATTTTACTACAACCAGCTGGGCGAAAAGCGGATGAAGATCCTGCGGGAATTGCCCAAGGAGCATGTGATGACCCTCTCCGGGCGCAAGACCCGCCTCATCCACGGGCGGCCTTCCATGCCCCGCCCCATTCCCATCCATGACGACCGCAGCGAGCTGGAACCTTACTTCCTGCCGGATTTTGAGGTGCTGGGCTATGCGGACGTGCACACCCAGGGCGTGCGCATCGTCAACCACCGGGGCACGCTGTTCAATACGGGGAGCGTGGGCAACGCCATCGGCTCCACCTACGTGCAGTACTGCATCGTGGAAGCGGGCGGCGTGAGAGAAGACCCGCTGGATATCACCATGGTTTCCCTCCCCTACGATAACGCCCGCGCCGCGGAGGACGCCCGCCTGGCCGGCGAAAAGGGCCTGGTCAATTGGGATCTTTTCATCCGCGAGGTGCTGACGGGCCACTACGCCCGCAAATAAAAAAGCCGCCGCACAGGCGGCAGCTGCAGGCCGGAAGGGGCACCGAGGGGGCAGTACCCCATCCCTTTCCGCGCTCCATCCTATTGCAACATTGTGGCAAAAACATGTCACCTATCCGACATCTTCAAGCATCAGGAGGTTTCTATGCCCTTTATTCACGTCCGTACTACCAGGGAAGTCAGCAAGCAGCAGGAAAAGAACCTGGCCGCTCACTTTGGCAGCGCCATGCCGGTGATCGGCAAAAGCGAGGAGTGGCTCATGGTGGGCCTGGAGGAAAAATGCCACCTCTATTTCCGGGGAAGAGATGAACAGGATCTTTGCTTTGTAACGGTTGCCGTGTTCGGCAAAATGGATCCCGCAAAGGCGGATCTGCTGACGGAAAAGATCACCGCCGCCATCGGCGAGCAATTGCACATTTCCCCCGACTGCATCTACATTCAGTATCAGGAAGCCTCCATGTGGGGCTGGAACGGAAGTAATTTCTGATGAAAACAGTCTTCATCACCGGCGGCTCCCGGGGCATCGGCAGGGCGCTGGTGCGCGCCTTTGCGAAGGAAAACTACCGCGTGGCCTTTACCTACCTAAGCAGCCATGAGGCGGCGCTTGCGCTGAGCAAGGAAACGGGCGCGCTGGCCATCCGCTGCGATGCGGGGGATGATGCGCAGATGCAATCTGCAATCAACCGGGCGCTTTCCGCCTTCGGGCATCTGGACGCCGTCATCCATAACGCCGGCACGGCGCACACTTCCCTTGTGCAGGATATGACGGCAGAGGAATTTGACTCCCTGTACCGTGTGCACCTGCGGGGCGCGTTTTTGCTTTGCAAGTACGCCCTCCCCGCCATGATCTCCCGGCAAAGCGGCTCCGTTATCTTCATCTCCTCCATGTGGGGACAGGTGGGTGCCTCCTGCGAAAGCGCCTATTCCGCCTGCAAGGCGGGGCTTATCGGCTTTGGAAAAGCGCTGGCGCAGGAAGTGGGGCCCAGCCGCGTGCGGGTCAACTGCATCTGTCCCGGCGTCATCGATACGGATATGCTGGCCCCGTACTCGGAGGAGGATAAGCAAGCCCTCCGGGAGGAAACGCCCCTGCAGCGCCTGGGCACGCCGGAGGATATCGCCGCCTCCGCGCTGTTTTTGTGCAGCGAAAAAGCCTCCTTTATCACCGGGCAGGTGCTCGGGGTCAACGGCGGCTTTGTGATCACGTAACTTTTGCGGCTGTCCTGTATACACAGGGCGGCCGTTTTGTTTAGCAGAACAGCTGTTCCCGATCACTTTCCCCAAGTTTTTCCCATGAAACTGGCAGTTTCGGCAAAATTCCAAAAAGATCGCCTTTCCCCCCTTCTCAAGACGGCAAAAAACATGTATAATTGGAATGATTGTTTTTCATTTGTTCACTTACGACGAAGGAGTGCGCGAACATGAACAGTTTTTTGACTGAATGGACCAAGGACCTGAAGACCCTGCCCGTTGGCCCCCTGGGCATCATTGCCATGGCCGGCTGCGAAGAAATGGGCGAAAAGGTAAACGCCTGGCTGAAGAAGTGGCACAACCTGCAGGAAATTCAGGATCGTGATTTCTACACCCTGCCCGGTGCGGATCACGATACTTTCCTCATCAATACCTACTGCCCCCGTTTTGGTACCGGCGAAGCCAAGGGCGTCGTGCGCGAGAGCGTGCGCGGCTATGACATCTACATCATCGTGGACGTCTGCGCCTACAACAAGACCTACAAGATGTACGGCAAGGAAGTGCCCATGTCTCCCGACGATCACTTCTCCGATCTCAAGCGCATCATTGCTGCCATCGGCGGCAAGGCCAAGCGCGTGAACGTGATCATGCCCATGCTCTATTCCAGCCGTCAGCACCGCCGTACCTCCCGTGAGAGCCTGGACTGCGCCATGGGCCTGCAGGAACTGGTGAACATGGGTGTGGACAACATCATCACCTTCGATGCTCACGATCCCCGCGTGCAGAACGCCATCCCCCTGAGCAGCTTTGAAAACGTGATGCCCACCTACCAGACCATGAAGGCGCTGTGCCGCAAGTATGACGATTTGCATCTGGACCCCGAACACATGATGGTGGTCTCCCCCGACGAGGGCGCCATGGGCCGCAACATTTACTACTCCTCCATGCTGCAGTTGGAGCTGGGCATGTTCTACAAGCGCCGCGATTATACCACCATCGTCAACGGCCGCAACCCCATCGTCGCCCATGAATACATCGGCGCCGATATGGAAGGCAAGGACGTGATCGTGGTGGACGATATGATCGCCTCCGGCGACAGCATGATCGACCTGGCCTACGAGCTCAAGAAGCGCAAGGCCAACCGCATCTTTGCCGTGGCCACCTTCGCCTTCTTCACCAACGGTCTGGACGCCTTCAACAAGGCCTATGAAGACGGCGTCATCAGCGGCGTCATCTCCACCAACCTGACCTACCGCACCCCCGAATTGCGCCAGGCGCCCTGGTTCATCGAGGCGGATATGAGCAAGTACATTTCCTACATCATCGCCACCCTGAACCACGACCGCTCCCTGCATGATCTGCTGGCCCCCGCCGACCGCATCCAGAAGCTGATTGGCAACTACAAGCAGATGCAGCTGGACAACGGCATCCTGAAGGGCTGACGCTATGCCGCATCAGGAAGAGCAGACCGCCCTGCAGACTCCCAAGAAGGATCTGGTCAAATCCGCCAGGGATTTTCTGGGCAGCGCATTCGGCGGCAAAAGTACCGATCTGAGTGCCGCCATTGAGGAATTCACCTCCGAAATGACGCTGGTGGCAGAAGGGCTCAGCGAGGATCAGCGCATCCTGCGGGAGCAAGCTGACCTGCTTTCTGCCCAGCA
Source organism: Clostridiales bacterium (assembly GCA_015056175.1). GTDB lineage: Bacteria > Bacillota > Clostridia > Christensenellales > Aristaeellaceae > SVGT01. The sequence goes on from SVGT01000037.1 coordinate 12,912, forward strand.
GACCGCCTTTGAGGACGAAACGCTACATAAGTTCCACGACGTATCTGTGGATGTTTCGGAGCTTGCGGACAAGCTCTCCTCCCTGGAAACCAAAGTGGACAAGCTGGCAAAGCAGGCAGAAAAGCAGCAGAAAAAGCAAAGCGGCCTTGCCGCCGTCTTCCGCCAGGCCACGGTGCTGGTAGCTATCGCCGCCGGTGCATGGGTGCTGACCACGCTCATCAACTTTTTCAAATAACCAAACGGAACGGACGCATTTGCTCCGTTCCGTTTTTTGTGTCTTTTAAGCGCAGCGCTTGACCCGCCGCCCCTTTCTCTGGTATGCTGTGGTTACAGACAAAAACATATGCCGCAGGCAGGGAGAAGAATGAATCCCTCACCCTGACCGCAGCATCCGAAACGAGGTGCTACAAGTGAACAGCTTCCACGGCATTTTTCCCGCGCTCCTCACGCCATTTCACAAGGACGGCTCCGTCAACCATCCGGTGCTGCGCCAGCTGGTTGAAATGAACGTGCAAAAAGGCGTCAGCGGCTTTTACGTGTGCGGCAGCACGGGCGAAGCGCTGATGCTCCCCGCCCGCGACCGCAAGGATATTCTGGAAACGGTCATCGATCAGGCGGCCGGCCGCTGCAAGGTGATCGCCCATATCGGCTCAATGGATACCCTGACGGCGGAGGATCTGGCCGTGCATGCGGCAAAGGCCGGCGCGGACGCCGTCAGCTCCGTAGCGCCTTTCTACTACGGCTTTTCCTTTGACGAGATCCGCGGCTACTACACCGATATTGCAGACGCCTGCGGCATTCCCATGGTGGTGTACAATATTCCCTTGTACTCCAAGGTGAACTTGTCCGAGGAGCAGCTTTCCCTGTTCCTCTCCGACGACCGCTTCATGGGCGTCAAGCATACCTCCAGCGACTTTTTCCTGCTGGAGCGCCTTTCCCGCCGCTTCCCCGGCAAGCTGTTTTTCAACGGCTTTGATGAAATGTTCCTCTCCTCCCTCCCCGCAGGCGCCACCGGCGGCATCGGCAGCACCTACAACATGATGGCGGAAAAGTTCATCCGTATTCACAAGCTGTACCTGGAAAACCGCATGGAGGACGCCCGGGAGGAGCAGCGCAAGGCCAACAACATCATCTCTGCGCTGATCCGCGTAGGCGTCATGCCCGGCGAAAAGGCGCTGCTGTGCAAGATGGGGCTGGACTTTGGCGTGTGCCGCCGTCCCTTCAAGACGCTGCATAACGAGGGCATCGACATGCTGTGGAAAATCTGGCAGGAAAATCAGTAAGAAAGAGGGGTCGTCATGCGCTTTCTCATTTTTTCCGATCTGCACCGTATGCCCGGTGTGTTTATGGGCGGCACGGAGGAGGATCTGCGCTTTTTTCACCGCCGCGCTGCGGAAGAACAGTGTGATTTGATCATCCATGCCGGGGATTTCTGCCACGGCACGGAGGACGTCAAGGCGCCCTATCTTAACACCTATCACGATTGCCCCATACCCTGCTACCATGTGCTGGGCAACCACGATACGGACGAAACCTCCCTTGAAGATACCCTGCGCCTCTACCGCATGCCCGCGCCCTACTATTCTTTTGACAGCGCAGGCTACCGCTTCATCTGCCTGAGCACCAATTATCTGCGCAAGGACGATCAGTTTATCCACTACGAACTGCAAAACTACTACGGCAACCGGGACAACCGGGACTATGTACCCCCGGATGAACTGAAGTGGCTGGAAGAAACCATTGCCGCTTCCCCCCACCCCTGCGTGATCATCAGCCATGCCAGCCTGGAGCGCGCCCCCGACGGCGTGCGAAACCAGCATGCCGTGCGCCGCATCATCGACGAAGCCAACAGCCGCCGTCCCCACAGCGTGCTTTTGTGCATCAACGGCCATTACCACTGCGATCATCTGCGCATCCTCAACCAGGTATGCTATCTGGATCTCAATTCCGCCTCCTACGACTGGCTGCCGCAAAGCCACAACGGTTACCCGGAGGCGCTTTGCCGGGAAACGGAGCTACTCTCCCACACCCTGGTATACAACGATCCTCTCTGCGCCGTGATCACGCTGGAGGGTACCTGTATCACCGTGGACGGCATGGAAAGCAGCTACCTGTACGGCATGGACAGAAGCATGACCCCCAACCCCTCCTACGACGAGGGCGGCCGGGCCATGTCGCCCTGCATCGGCAGCTGCCGCATCCTCCTTCCGTAAACAAAAAGGCGCCCGCGCGCCTTTTTTGCTTGTTCTTCTCAAAAGAAGTGCTATAATAGATGCTGTCAGGAGTGTGATGGTATATGCCCAAGGGCAAACATTTTGAACTGGACATGACCAACGGGGCCATATTGCCCCAGTTGATCCGTTTTTCCCTGCCGCTGATTGCGACCAGCGTGCTGCAGCTTTTGTACAACGCGGCGGACGTAGCCGTGGTAGGCCGCTTTGCAGGCTCCGAGGCGCTGGCCGCCGTCGGCTCCACCGGCTCTTTGATCAACCTGCTCACCAACCTGTTTATCGGCCTCTCCCTGGGCGGCAACGTGGTCATCGCCCACGCCCACGGCGCAGGCGACCACAAGGCCGTGTCCCGGGCGGTGCACACCACGATCACGCTGTCTGTGGTATCGGGCGTGCTGGTGATGATCCTTGGGCTCATCGCATCCCGTCCCATGCTGCACCTGATGGGCAGTCCGGACGACGTGATTGATCTGGCGGCGCTGTACATGCGCATTTTCTTTCTGGGCATGCCCTTTAACATGCTCTACAACTTTGGCGCAGGCATTTTGCGCGCCATGGGCGATACCCGCCGTCCGCTGTTTTACCTGAGTATCAGCGGCCTTGTAAACGTGCTGCTCAACCTGGTGCTGGTCATCGGCTGCCACATGGGCGTTGCGGGCGTCGCCATCGCAACGGTGGCAAGCCAGGTGCTCTCTTCCGTGTTTGTGATGCTCTATCTCCTGCGCACGGAGGAATGCATCCGGGTGGATCTGAAAAAGCTGACGCTGGACAAAAAGTACGTCAAGGAGATCCTGCGCATCGGTCTTCCCGCCGGCATCCAGAGCACGGTGTTCAACATTTCCAACGTGACCATCCAGTCCACCGTCAACGCCCAGGGCTCCATCGTGATGGCGGGC
>SVGT01000038.1 GCA_015056175.1 Clostridiales bacterium
GCTGGCATATCGCCGATCCCATTTACTTTGAGGAGGAACTGCGCGTTACCATCCAGGCGCTGGGCTGGCGCTCGGGCGGCAGGTATCTGCCTTTGCAGGACGATATCGCGTCGGTGGCCTTCTGGTATCAGACAGAGCCTCACGCGCCCTTTGCGCCCCTTCCCGACCGGGATGGGCTGGAAGTGATCTGAAATGTTTGTACACGATCGTATGGAAATACGGATGGTGTGTATATACGGCTGTAAACGCGGTACAATAGTGCCGAAGGTGATGAAACATGTCGAGTAAAAATGCACTGCTGATGGGTCTTGCCGGCGCACTGAGCTGGAGCTTCATCGGCCTGTTCAGCAAAATGTGCACGGTGGACCCCTGGATGGTGGTGGGCCTGCGGGCCTTCTTTACCGCCTCCATGCTGGCGATTCTCCGCAGAAGCTACAAGGTGCCCTTTACCAAGGGCAATTTTATGGGCGCTGCGGGCGTTGCCGGCGCAGGTATTCTGTATATGATCGGCGTGCGCTTTACCAGCGCCGCCAATGCGGTGGCGCTGCAGTACGCCATGACGGCCATTGTGCTGGCTGTGACGGTGATCCGCGAAAAGCGCTGGCCCACCAGGAAGGAAGCGCTGACCGTGATCTGCGTGTTCACGGGCGTGCTTCTGTGCTCCGTGCAGGGCATGGGCGCGGGCGGCTCGGTTGGCGATCTGCTCAGCTTCCTGTCCGCATTTGCCTTTGCCATTGTGTTCCTGGCAGGAAAGCGGCAGGATGCGGATCCCCTGGCCTACACCTACCTTGGCAATCTGTTTGTGATCCCCACCATGCTGTTTGCATCGGACTTTTCCCTGAGCCTTTCGCAGCTGGGCGTATGCTTCCTGCTGGGCCTTGCAAACGTGGGCGGATACACGCTGATCGGCCTTTCCATGAAGAAGCTGTCGCCGGTCACGTCGGCAGTGATCGCAAATGTGGATCCGGTGCTCAACCCCGTGTGGGTGTTTTTGATCCTGGGCGAGTGGCCCGGGTGGCTCTCTCTCCTGGGCGCGGCGCTGGTGCTTGCCACCATCATGGTCTATCAACTGACGCAGACCAAGGCGGCGGCGGACGCGCTGGCGGAAAGCAAATAAACCTGTTTATATCAAGCGAAGGGCGGTGAAGGGATGAACGAAGAAATGCGCGAAGGGGTGGAGATCCCGGAAATTCAGGATATTGACATGTTCCGCTTCGTGTATGCGTTTCAGCCGATGGTGACGGAAAGCCATGAGGATGCCTTTGAGCTTTTGTACCTGAAATCCGGCCAGAAGCCCTTCAAGATCGGCAATCGCGAATGGACGCTTGTGGGCGGCGATCTGGCGGTCATCCCGCCGGGGGTGGAGCACGGGCAAAACAGCGTGCAGAACCGCTCTTCGCTGTACTTTATGCTTCTCTCCGAGCCGGAAAAGTGCGAAAACTTCCTGTTTATGGATCAAACTGCCCGGTGCGAATTGCAAAAGCGTTTGCTCAAGTGCGCAGGAAGGCCCATCCACCTGCCCCCTGTGGTGCAAAAATCCTTCCAGCAGCTGCTGGACATGCAAAAGGGCGATGCGCCCGAAAGCCAGAGCCTTTTGGCCCCGGCGCTGGTAAGAGCCCATCTGACGCTGCTGCTGGAGAGCATCCTGGCCTGCGGAGAAGGGGTGGAGGCGCCGCTGAGAACGCTGCCGCCGGATATCGCAAGGGCGGTGGATTACATGGAGCAGTGCCGCGATACCACGCCCAGCGTATCGGAACTGGCTGCCATGGCCGGGCTTTCGGAGGTATGGTTCAAGCAGAAGTTCAAGCGTGCGGTGGGTATGCCGCCTGCGGAATACTGCCTGCGGCATAAATTGGGCGTTGCGGCGCAGCAATTGCTGAACACCAAGTACAGCATCACCCGCATCGCCATGTCCCTGGGTTTTTCCTCGGGCCAGCATTTTTCCACGGCCTTCCGCCATTACCTGGGCTGCTCGCCCAGCGATTATCGCAAAAGCGGCGGCGAAATACCGGAATTGGACGAAGAATAAGCGCATAACAAAACGCCCGGAGGGAAAAGCCTCCGGGCGTTTTGGTTTCAGTTGCTTCAGCGGGCCTTCAGCTTCCGGCCCACGGATTCGCCCAGGCGTTCCGCTTCGCCGGGCAGGCAGGGCAGGCGCTTGTAGAGGAAGGTGCTTTCGATGGCGGCATAGGCGCCGCGCTCAATATCGTCGCGGGTGGGAAGATATCCCTTGAGCTCCTCGGCGCAGCCCAGCGTCAGCGCACGGGGCTCTTCCATCTGCTGACGGATGAGGATGCCGGTCTGGGTGAAGCCCTCAAAAGGCAGCGCCACGATGGGCACACCGCCCAGCACCAGATACGCTACATGCAATTCCTCCACTTCGCGCAGGGTGTCAAACTTGGCCAGCATTTCATCCGCCCATACGCGGGCCACCTTGTCGGCGCCGGGGATCATGTTGTCGGCCGTTTCCGCCTTATGCACGGCGGCATGGATGGCTTCCCGCGTGATGGGGGCAAGGCGCAGTTCATCCTTGACCCAGCCGCCCTCCACGGTGAGGGGCAACTGTTCGGGCGCAGAGAAGGCGCGGGCCACCACGTCTTGCGCAAATGCGCGGATGGCGCCGTCGCGCGCTTCCTCCGCACATTCCAGCGGGTCAATATCGCCGCACAGGCCGTTGAGGAACATGCACTCGTAGCCCTTTTCCTCCATCATGGCGCAGCAGGCGCCGGGATAGTCGGCGGAAACGCCGTCGCTGTGTCCGCGGCACACGGCGTGGCAGGCGTAGGAGAGCATGGCGATGGGACGGGCGTTTTCGCGGGTGATGAAGAAGGCGCGCACCATCTGATCCACTAGGCCGTCGGGGGTGGTGCGGTTATAGGCGTGGGGCCGGGCAAGCTGTTCCATGGCAAAGGAAATACCGGAAACGCTCTTGAGATCGGCCAGCGCGGCGTCCACCACCTGCATCATTCGGGGCGGCACGGTGGCCACATAATCATCGTCCACTTCGCCGCAGCCGGTGTGGTATTTGAAGGAAGGGCCGGTATGGGTGTGGACGCTGACCAGCATAGTGTTTTCCGGCGCGATGCCGTATGTTTTTTCGGCATGCTCGTGCACGGCGGCTACGGCAGCGCTGCTCATGCCCAGCACATCGCAGGAAATGAGCAGGAATTTTTCGCCCTTTTCGTTTTCAAGGGCCAGCGCATGGATGTAGAGCGGATCCACCACGTGGGTGCAGCGGCGTTCCAGATAATAGCCGTAGCCCGTCAGTTCAACGCCCATGGGCGGGGTGATATCAACCTTGGCAAAACCTGCACGCATGTAAAATGACCTTCTTTCTGTCAGCTTGTGAGGGATGATCAAAGACCGGGGATCTGGTCCTTGTACATGGCAATGTAACGGTTGTTGATCTCGTCGCCGCCGTCGATGTTGCTGGAGGCGAAGTAATCGATGGGCTGATCCTTTTCCCTTGCGATCTCCTCCACGCGGCAGACGATGGCCTGCAGAAGCGCAGCGCCGATGGCCGTGGAGGTGGGGCCCACCATGCGGCCGCCGGTGCCCTCGATGACGGCGTCGCCCAGCACGCCCATGTTGTCCAGCGTAAGATCGCAAGCCTCAAACAGGCGCAGACCGCGTTTGTTGCGGGGCGTCACCTTGGAGGTATGGTTCATGCTGGTCAGGGCGATCACATAAGCGCCCCGCTCGCGGCACTTGACGGCCAGATCCACCGGCACGGTGTTGCGGCCGGAGTTGGAGAAGGCGATGAGCACGTCGCCTGCTTTGACGGGATATTTTTCCAGCAGCGCATCCGCCAGATCCTCCTTGCGTTCCCACAGGGTGCTTTCGCTGGCGGAGATGTGCAGCATGAGCTTTTCGTCCAGAATGGGGCAGACACGCACCATGCCGCCTGCGCGGTAGAAGATCTCCAGGGACAGAAGATGTCCGTGGCCGGTGCCGAAGGTGTACACCATGCCGCCTGCAAGGGCGCATTCAGCGATCTTCTGCGCTGCCAGTTCGATCTTGTCGCTCTGGGCGTGGAAGGCTTTGTCGAGGAGTTGGGTCAGTTCCCGGTAGTATTTTTCCTGAGCGGGCATAGCATGTGCCTCCTTATGCGTTTTGAATGTGTTTGTAGCTGGTTTGAAGGTTTTTGAGCACCTGCTCGCTGAGCAGCCCTTGCTTTTTGTACAGATGGATCAGCGCGCCGAGCTCCGGGGGATAGGCAGCCATACCGGTGCGGGCATTTGGGACAAGGGCGCAAAGCGCATTGGTAAACAGCTCCCTTGCCAGCGGGTTATGGGCAAACACGCCGCCGTGGAGCCCCACGTTTGCAGCCTCGGGCGCATTTTTCAGCAGTGCGGCGCATTCCCTGGCGCAGTGTTCCATGTTGTTTTTGAGGATCCGGTATGCATTTTCGTCCCCCTGCGCGGCCAGGATCAGCACGTCCTTTGCAAAGGCGGCGATGGCGGCAGGGGAGTAATCGGGAGCAAATACCCGGTCGATGAGCTGCCGGGGATGGGCAAGGGCAAAATGCCGCATGGCGGCATCTGCAAGGGCGGGGGAGGGCGCAACGCCTTCCCAGTGGTTGATGGCGCAGCGCAGCGCATCCATGGCGATCTGGTGGCTGGAGCCGGGATCGCCCAGGATATGCCCCCAGCCGCCGGTGACGGTCTCCCAGCCGCATTTGTCCACCATCAGAATCATGGAGCCGGTGCCGCAGATGATGAGCATGCCGCATTCGCCCAGGGTATAGCCCACCAGCGCCGTGTAGGCGTCGGACTGCATGTCGGTCAAGGCAGGATCAAACAGATCGCCGCAGAAAGCGCGGGTGGTATCTGCATCTGCCGCATAATCCAGCGCGGACATGCCGATGCACATGCCCCTGATTTCGCCATCCCCGGGGAGGAGGGGCGTCACGGCGTCGTGCAGGCGCTTTCTGGCTTCCTCCATGCCGATGTTGTTATAGTTGATGCCAAGGCCGGTGGAACGGCCGATCACGGTGCCGTCCAATTGCGCCAGGACGCAGGTGGTGCGGGTGCCGCCGCCGTCCACGCCGATAAAATATGCCTGTTTCACGTGCAAAAAAAGTCCTTTCTGTATATGGAACTCCGTATGGGTTTATTATAGGAAATTGCATGGCAAAAGTCAACCGGAAAGGATGGACGGCAATCGGGCGATGGCGGGTGTTTTTTGTATGTACGCAGGAAATATGCGCTTTTCCCGCGAATGATACAGTATACATTTGCTTTTAACAGGAGGGTTTCACAATGGCACGTCCCGGCAGGGTGGATTATCATGTGCATTATTATCTGGACGGCTGCGCCAATCCGGAAATGACGCTGCCCAACATTGAGCGCGAGGCGGTGAAGATGGGGCTGGAGGAGATCTCCGTGCTCAAGCATTACTCCACCGCGCTGCCAAACGGCGAAAAGGACTGGGTGTCCTGGCATGTGGTGAAGGAGGAGGAGTACGAGCGCTTCCTGAAGGAGACGGACGCATACGTGCCTAAAAGCAGCCTTCGCATCCTGCGGGGTGTTGAAACCGAACTGGTCAACGACCAGGGCGATATCAACATTCCCGCAGAGCAGGCGGAAAAGCTGGATACCATCGCCCTGAGCGTGCACTATATTCCCGCCTTTGAAAAGGTGCAGGGCAAATTTCTCTACCATCCCCGGGCGCAGAAGCAGCTGCTGGAAACGGACGAAACGGCAAAAAAAGCGCTGAAAGCATGGATTGAGGAAGTGCGGGACCTGGGCAGCGCCTACTTTGTGGAAAGCCTGGTCAGGGGCTATGTTGCGGCCTTTGAAAAGCAGCCGAAAATTTTGCAGGCCAGCCACATGTACGATGGTCTTTTCCCACTCAGGGATTATCTGATCCCCTACGAAGAGCTGGGCGAAAAAAAGATCATCGAAATGATGGAGCCGCTGATGGAAGCCATGGTGAAGCACGGCGTCATGTGGGAATTGCTGCCTGAACCCATCGGCAACGAAAACATCCTCCGCCGCGCCAATGAGATGGGCGTGCGCTTTATCGCCTCCGCGGACGGTCACAGCATGCACGGCACCTGGGGCCGCTTTACGGACCATCCTCTGGCGGAGGAGCTCATCGACCGCCTGGGCCTTACCAAGGGCGTGTGGGAACGCTGAAAACAGCATTACGGACGCAGAAAACGCTGCGTCCTTTTTCTTTGGCTGTGACATATTCTGATAAAAACCATTACAGATAGGTTAAAAATAACGCCCCGGTGTGGATTTTTGCTGAAAGCTATTGTATAATCAGTATGTATGTGTAAAAGTGTGCCCCTGGGCACAGAGTGACGGATCAAAGGAGACAGGCAAGTGATTCTGGATCTGCAGAAGGCCAGCATGTGGAAGCGGATTTCCGCGTTCCTGTTTGACGGCATCATGCTCAGCATCGTGGCGGTGCTCTTTGCGTGGCTTTTGTCCGTGGCGCTGGGGTATGACGTATACAGCGCCCGGGTGGATGAAGCATATGCCCGCTACAGCGAGGAATACGGTGTGGATCTGACCATGTCGCTTGCGGAATACGAAAGCATCTCGGCTGAGGAAAGCACACGGCTTGACGAAGCATATGCGGCGCTTTCGGCCGATCACGAGGCGCTGTATGCCTACAATATGATGATCCGCCTGACCATTGTGATCGTATCCATCGGGATTCTGCTTGCCTTTATCCTGACGGAGTTTACGGTGCCGCTGCTCCTGGGCAACGGACAGACCATCGGCAAAAAGGTGTTCGGCATTTGTCTGATGGGTACGGACATGGTCAAAATCAGGCCTGTGCAGCTGTTTATCCGCACGGTGCTTGGCAAGTATGCGGTGGAAACCATGATCCCTGTGCTGATTGTGATGATGATCCTCTTTGGCGTCATCGGCATCGTGGGCCCCATCGTGCTCTTTGGGCTTTTGCTGCTGGAAGTGATCGTATGCGCAGTCAGCGGCAAACGCGCCTTCATTCATGATCTTCCGGCCGCTACGGTGGCTGTGGATATGGGCAGTCAGATGATCTTTGACAGCAAGGAAGCCATGATTGCCTATAAGGAAAAAATGCACGCAGAAAAAGTGGCAAAGCAACCCTACTGAGAAATTTTTCACAGAAAGAAAGGGAAAACGTATGAAAATCGTTCTGCAAAACCTGACCAAGATCTTTCCCAGCCGCAACAAGAAGGCCAATGACGAAGTGATCGCCGTCAACAATTTCGACTTTGAAATCCCCGACGGCAAGCTGATCGGCCTACTGGGCCCCTCCGGCTGCGGTAAATCCACCACGCTGTACATGATCTCCGGTCTGCAAAAGCCCACCTCCGGCAGGATCTTCTTTGGCGATGACGACGTGACCGAAGTGTCCACCGAAAATCGCGGCATCGGTCTGGTGTTCCAGAACTATGCGCTCTATCCCCACCTGACGGTGAAGCAGAACATTCTCTTCCCCCTGCAGAACCTGAAGGGCGAAGACAAGATGCCCAAGGACAAGATGCTGGAGCGCGCTCACGAGGCTGCCCGCCTGGTGCAGATCGAAGAACTCATGGAGCGCAAGCCCAGCGAGCTTTCCGGCGGTCAGCAGCAGCGTGTGGCTATCGCCCGCGCGCTGGTGAAGATGCCCCGCGTGCTGCTCCTGGACGAGCCGCTGTCCAACCTGGACGCCCGCCTGCGTCTGCAGACCCGTGAAGAGATCCGCCGTATCCAGAAGGAAACGGGCATTACCACCGTGTTTGTTACCCATGACCAGGAAGAAGCCATGTCCATTTCCGACATGATCGTGGTGATGAAGACGGGCATTGTGCAGCAGATCGGCGCGCCTCAGGACGTGTACGACAGCCCTGCCAACCTGTTTGTGGCCAAGTTCCTGGGCACGCCTCCCATCAACGTGTTTGAAGGCGTGGTCAAGGGTGAAAAGCTCTATATCGGCGAAAGTGCCGTGCTGGATGTGAAGGGCGCTGCCGATCAGGAAGTGATGGTGGGCGTGCGTCCCGAGGGCTTTGTGCTGGATGCAAAGGGCGCCCTTGAATGCAAGCTGTCCAACGTGGAAGTGATGGGCCGCGACGTAAGCATCGTGTCCACGCATCCCCATTCCGCCAACCCCATGATCCGCTCCATCATCGATGCGGACAACAAGGTGGACGTGAACGTGGGTACTGTCCGCTTTACCCTCAAGGCGCATAAGACCTTCATCTTCAACAAGGAAACCGAAGAACGCATCTATTTTGAGGTGAAGTAATATGGTCGAAAGCAAACAGCAATGGAAAGCGTGGCTGTACCTGTCGCCGGCGATCGTTCTCCTGCTGGTGTTCACCGTATGGCCCATCATCAACACCGTGCGCATGGCTTTCCTGGAAAATTACTCCGGCCTGAAGGCTGCGGGCGGCATGGTGTTTGAATTTGGCATCGGCAACTTTGAAAAGGTCATCGGCTACCGCAGGTTTGTGAACTGCCTGAAGAACACGGTGCTCCTGTGCATTTGGACGGTGCCTGTATCCACCATCCTTGCGCTGCTCATCGCCGTGGCGCTCAACTCCATCAAGCCCCTGCAGAAGGTGCTGCAGACCATCTTCTTCCTGCCCTATGTGACCAACTCCATCGCCATCGGCATGGTGTTTGCCGCCATGTTCAACATCGTGGGCAGCTTCTACGGCACGGAAAACGAGATCATCGTCACCGCCGGTATCATCAACAATGTGATCCAGTTCTTCGGCGGCGAGCCCATCAACTGGATCAACTACGGCTCTACCTACACGGCCAACATGTTCGTCATGGTGGTATACATCGTGTGGAACGCGCTGCCCTTTAAGATCCTGGTATTGCTTGGCGGCCTGCAGAGCATCAACAAGCAGTATTACGACGCCGCCAAGGTGGATTCCACCCCCCGCCGCCGTATCTTTACCAAGATCACCGTGCCGCTGCTTTCGCCCATGCTGGCGTACGTAGTCATCACCGGCTTCATCGGCGGCTTCAAGGAATACACCTCCATCGTGGGTATCTTCGGCGAAAAGATGGGTCCGCCCGATGATGCGGGCCGATTGAACACCATGGTGGGCTTCATCTACGACGCTCTGAGCACCAACAGCCAGGGCCGCGCCAGCGCTGCCGCACTGATCCTGTTTGGCATCATTCTTGTTGTCACCATGATCAACATGCAGGTCAGCAAGAAGCGCGTGCATTATTGAGAGGTGCGCTATGGCAAAAGAAATCGTAACCATGCATGCAAGAAATATGCGGGAGATCACGGGCAAGCAGCGCATCGGCAAGGTGCTCTACACCGCAGGCGTATACCTGTTTTTGCTGGTGATGGCGGCCATCGTGCTGTTCCCCTTCTACTGGATGATCATCTCCTCCCTCAAGTCCCTGGATGAATACCGCATGAGCACGCCTACCTTCTGGCCCAAAGTGGTGATGCTGAGCAACTACGCCGACGCCTTCACCACCGCAAGCCTGGGCAGACTGTTCCTCAATACCATGTATGTGGGTGTTGTGAGCACCATTTTGTCCCTGGTCATTACCATCATCACGGCCTTTGCCTTTGCCCGCCTTGAGTTCAAGGGCAAGGAAACCATGTTCGCGGCACTTCTTGCCACCATGATGATCCCGGGCGAGTTGTTCACCATCACCAACTACTCCACCGTGACGGAACTTGGCTGGATCAACACCTACACGGTTTTGATCGTGCCCTTCCTGGTCAGCGTGTTCTACATTTACCTGCTGAGGCAGAACTTCCTGCAGATCCCCAATGAGCTGTACCTGGCCGCCAAGGTGGACGGTACCAGCGATTTCAAGTATCTGTGGAAGGTCATGGTGCCCCTGGCGCTGCCCACGCTGATCTCCATCACCATCCTCAAGATGATGGGTGCGTGGAACTCCTACATCTGGCCCCGTCTGGTTGCCAACGATGATGCCCACCGCATGATCACCAACGGTCTGCGCAACGCCTTCACCGAAACCAGCGGCGACGTGAACTATCCTGTGCAGATGGCTGCCGTTGCGCTGGTATCTGCCCCGCTGTTCCTGGTGTTCATCTTCCTGCGCAAGTACATCATGTCCGGCGTGAGCCGCAGCGGTATCAAGGGTTAATAGGCTGAAACAATGCCTGTTACATAAAAAAGAAACCATTAAAGGAAGGAAGGAAACCCTCTATGCTTAAGAAGATCCTGGCTCTCCTCTTGGCGCTGGTCCTGTGCGTCGGTCTCACCGCGTGCTCTGCCCCCAAGCAGGCTGATCCCACCGAAGCTCCCGTCGTGACCGACGCTCCCACCGAAGCGCCCGTTGTGACCGATGCCCCCACCGAAGAACCTGTGGAAGTGGCCTATGACGGCTCTCCCGTGACCATCAAGTTCTATAACACCATGGGCGCCAACCTGACTGCTGTGCTGGACGCCTACATTGCCGAATTCAACGCCATCTACCCCAACATCACCGTGGAATACACCTCCGTTGGCGGCTATGACGATGTGCGCGACCAGATTTCCACCGAAATCACCGTGGGCAGCCAGCCCAACATCGCCTACTGCTATCCCGACCATGTGGCCATGTACAACCTGGCCCAGGCCGTGCAGACCCTGGATCAGTTCATCGACAGCGAAGCCATGGCTGTGACCGCCGACGGCTCCTATGCTCCCATCGCGCTGTCTGCCGAACAGAAGGCCGACTTCATCGAGGGCTACTACAACGAAGGTAAGGAATTCGGCGATGGTCTGATGTACACCATGCCCCTTTCCAAGTCCACCGAAGTGCTCTACTACAACAAGACCTTCTTTGACGCCAACAACCTGACCGTGCCCAAGACCTGGGAAGAAATGGAAAAGGTCTGCGCCGCCATCAAGGCCATCGACCCCAACTCCATCCCCCTGGGCTACGACAGCGAAGCCAACTGGTTCATCACCATGTGTGAACAGTACCAGTCTCCCTACACCAGCGCCACCGGCGATCACTTCCTGTTCAACAACGAACAGAACCGCGCCTTCATCAAGATGTTCCATGACTGGATGCAGAAGGGCTATCTGACCACTCAGACCCTGTACGGCGCTTACACCTCCGGCCTGTTCACCTCCACCACCGAAACCAAGAGCTACATGTCCATCGGCTCCTCCGCCGGCGCTACTTATCAGCGTCCCGCCGCCGTGGATGGCGTGTATCCCTTCGAAGTGGGCATTGCCACCATTCCCCAGGTCAACGCCGATGCTCCCAAGGTCATCTCCCAGGGCCCCAGCGTCTGCATCTTCAAGAAGGCTGACGCCAACGAAGTGGCTGCTTCCTGGCTGTTTGTCAAGTTCCTGACCACCAATGTGGAATTCCAGGCCGAATTCTCCATCGCTTCCGGTTATGTGCCCGTGCTCAAGAGCGTGGCCCAGCATCCCGTGTATGCCGAGCGTCTGGCCAAGGCCGACGGCGGCGACAACGTGTCCCTGCTGAGCGCCAAGGTCTGCCTGGAGCAGGCTGACGCCTACTACACCTCTCCCGCCTTCAACGGCTCCTCCGTGGCCCGCGACCAGGTCGGCACCCTGCTCACCACCTGCCTGACCCTGCCCGCCGACGAGAACCTGGACGCCGCGATTGAAGAAGCCTTCCAGAACGCCATCGATGAGTGCGAATACGCCTTCTAAGAGACGGACTGAACAAAACGCATGAACAAAACGCTGAGAAGCATCCTCGCGCTTTTTGCGGTATGCATGCTGCTGACGGGCTGCGCGCCCGCAAAGCCTGTTGAGGAAGGAGAGACGCCCACCGTCGCGCCCGTGCATACGGATGCGGCGACCGCTTCCGCGGAAGCTCCTGTGCAGCCCACAGAGCAGCCCCGGAGCGCGGCATCGACCCTGACGTTCAACATGGGCTCTGAAACAGTCAAGCAGCAGGTGAGTGTGAAAACATTCATCGACGGCGATACGGTTCACTTCTTCGTACCTGAAACTGTGGTTCCCTCCGGGGTGCTCAAGGCAAGGTTCCTTGCCGTCAACACCCCGGAAACTACGGGTCTGGTGGAGGAGTGGGGCAAGAAAGCCGCCCGCTATACCAAAGAAAAGCTGAGCGGGGCCAAAACCATCATCATTGAATCGGACGACGGCAAGTGGAACCTGGACTCCACCGGAGACAGGCATCTGTGCTGGGTCTGGTATCAGACGGATGACGGCGAGCCCTTTCGCAACCTGAACGTTGAACTGCTTGAGGAGGGCCTGGCCAAAGCCAATTCCTCCGCGCAGAACCGCTACGGCAGCGTATGCATGGCGGCCATCGATCAGGCCAAGGCGCAGAAAAAACATATCTATTCCGGCGAGAAGGATCCTGATTTCTACTACGGCGACGCCGTGGAAATGACCGTCAAGGAGCTTCGCCTCAATCCGGAAAAGTACAACGGCATGAAGGTGGCCTTCTCGGGCGTCATTGCCGTCAACAGCAACAATAGCGTATATGTCGAAGAATATGACGCGGAAACGGGCATGTACTTTGGCATGGCGGTGTACTACGGATACGGGCTCAACGGCGCCGGCCTTGAGATTCTCAAGGTGGGCAACGAATCCCGCATCGTGGGTACGCTGCAGTATTACGAGGCAGGCGGCACCTGGCAGGTGTCCGGGCTTTCCTACCGCATGATGAAGCCGGATGATCCGGGCAACATTCAATTGATCAGCTCCGGTCATGAAAGCGCATATGTGGAAACGGACGCCCGTACATTTACCGAAGGTACCGTTCTTGTGGAAACGGAAAACGGCATGGAAGAAAGGCCCTACGCCCAACTGGCCATGAGCACCTCCGTTTCCATGAAGGGCCTCAAGGTGAAGGAGATCTTCACCACCACCGATGAAAGCAGTTCCTCTCAGGGAGCCATGACCATGGTTTGCGAGCAGAATGGTACTGCGATCACGGTGCGCACAGGCGTGCTGATGGATGAGAACTTCAAGGTGATCACGCAGGATGCATACCTGGGCAAGACCATTGACGTCAAGGGCATTGTGGATTATTTTGACGGGGAATACCAGATCAAGGTGTTCTCCGCCAGGAGCATCACAGCCTGCGAATAATTTTTCCCCGATACCAACATGAAGAAGGAGCAGAGTTTCTATGAAAAAGTTCGTTTCTCTTCTCGTCGCGCTCGTGCTGTGCCTCAGCCTGATGGTTCCCGCCGTGGCTGAAGAAGCCGGCAACCCCGATCTGAGCGCCGCCAAGTCCTACCTGAACCTGATGTACAAGAGCGCCAAGCGCGGCGAGCCCACCACCACCGCGGTGGACTATCAGGTGATCGGCGTGTTCCCCGTCAACGGCACGGAATACGTCATCGAATGGACCACTGATTCCGACACCATCAAGGTGGAAGTCGGCGAAGACAAGATGGTCACCATCAATGTGGACGAAAACAACCCCGAAGAAGTGCTCTACAAGCTGACCGCTACCGTGAAGGATGCCAACGGCAATGTGGAAACCATTTCCTTCGACCGCAAGGTTCCCGCTTCCCTGAACGGCCTGAGCTATGCCCAGATCGTGGATCAGGCTTACACTGTGCAGGACGGCGAAACCCTGGATAAGGTGTTCCGTCTTTACGGCACCGTGTCCTCCATCGACACCGAATGGAGCGCCGAATACAAGAACATCACCGTCACCATCCAGGTGGCCGGTAAGGAAGATATGCCCATCATGTGCTACCGCCTCAAGGGCGAAGGCGCTGAAAACCTGAAGGTTGGCGACGCCATCACCGTGGAAGGCAAGTTCACCAACTACAAGGGCACCATCGAATACGCTCAGGGCTGCGAGCTGATCGGCTACGGCGAGATCATCAGCCAGCAGGCCACTCTGGACGCCGGCTATGCGCTGCTGGACGGCGAAAAGATGGGCGCTCCCGCTGTGCTCAGCGGCGTTGTGACCAAGATCGACACCGCCTGGAGCGATGAATACCAGAACATCACCGTGACCATCGTGTGCGACGGCAAGGAAGATCAGCCCATCATGTGCTACCGCCTCAAGGGCGAAGGCGCTGCCGAGCTGGCTGAAGGCGATGAGATCGCCGTGGTCGGTACCATCAAGAACTACAAGGGCACCATCGAGTTCGATCAGGGCTGCGTGCTGGTTCCTGTGGATGCCGTGAATGACGTCCGCACCCTGCTCAAGGCCTATGCCGTGACCGAAGAAGCTCCCGCCACTGAAGAAAGCACCCTGACCGGTGTGATCACCGCCATCGACACTCCCTGGAGTGAAGAATACAAGAACATCACCGTCACCATCCAGGTGGCCGGTCTTGCCGACTATCCCTTCATGTGCTACCGTCTGGGCGGCGAAGGCGCTGCCGAACTGGCTGTGGGCGATACCATCACCGCCACCGGTATCGTGAAGAACTACAAGGGCACCATCGAATTCAACTCCGGCTGCACCCTGGACGCTGTGGTGAAGGCCGCCGCTGAAGAAGTGACCGAAGAAGTGACCACCGAAGAAGCTGCCGAAGAAGAAGCGGCCGTGATCGTCACCAACTATGCCGATTACATCGCTGCCGACATGGACACTGAAGTGCAGATCGAAATGTACGTGCAGGATCATCAGTCCTGGTGGGACAACAAGATCACTGTGTACGCTGCTGACAAGGACGGCGCCTACTTCATCTATGAAATGGCCTGCTCCGAAGAAGATGCGCAGAAGCTGGTTCCCGGCACCAAGATCGCTGTGCACGGCCACAAGGGCGCGTGGGCCGGCGAAGTGGAAATCATGGACGCTACCTTCGAATTCGTTGAAGACGGCGACACCTACATCGCTGAAGCGAAGGACGTTACCGAACTGCTGGGCACCGAAGAACTGATCAACCATCAGAACGAAAAGGTCGTCTTCAAGGGCATGGAAATCGTTGCCGTGACCTACAAGAACGACGAACCCGGCGATGACATCTACGTGAAGGTTGCCAAGAACGGCGCTGAATATGACTTCTGCGTGGAACGCTACCTGACCGGTCCTGAAACCGAAGTGTACACTGCTGTTGGCGCGCTGAAGGCCGGCGACATCGTGGACATCGAAGGCTTCCTCTACTGGTACGAAGGCGTGAACACCCACATCACCGCTGTGGCTGAGCCCGTCATCGCCAAGACCTATGCCGATTACATCGCTGCCGACATGGACACCGAAGTGCAGATCGAAATGTACGTGCAGGATCATCAGTCCTGGTGGGACAACAAGATCACTGTGTACGCTGCCGACAAGGACGGCGCCTACTTCATCTATGAAATGGCCTGCTCCGAAGAAGATGCGCAGAAGCTGGTTCCCGGCACCAAGATCGCTGTGCACGGCCACAAG
>SVGT01000039.1 GCA_015056175.1 Clostridiales bacterium
TGATCACTCCCATCGCTATCGAACAGGGTCTGCGCTTCGCTATCCGCGAAGGTGGCCGCACTGTCGCTTCCGGCGCTGTGGTTCGCACCGCCGAATAATTTCGGGACTTATTTCTGAAATTGAAAAAAGAGAGGATCGCGCAAGCGATCCTCTTTTTGTATTCCTTTGTTGCACAAAAAAGGGAGAGTGTCCTCTCCCCCGTTTTCAGCTCAGCAGCATGGATACCGCAACGCATCCAAAGTCTTTTGCCAGATCCTTGTTGAAATACATTTCGCGCCCCTCGGTATATGCATTGAGCGCTGCCTGGATGACGCCCTGGAAACGGCTGGGCATATTGCGAATGGCCCATCTGGCGCCCTCTGCTTTGGAAAGCACCATATCCCCCTGCCGGTACGCCACCGCACGGCACAAATTCAGCACGATATAGATGGGATTCTCATCCAGCTGCTCCTGTACACGGTCGGTATCCAGATACATCGCGTGCAGGCAATCGTCCTTCCTGACGCTGCCGAACACCTTCATCGGCCCCGGCCCCAGCAGCGTCAGGCAACTTGCGCGCAGGGACAGTACATGCGTGGTCAGATCGGGATCCGTACAGTTTTCCCTGCTGCAGTATCCTTCAGCGTCCTGTCGGATCGCTTCCCGCCACATATTGGAAAAGTGTACTTCATAAGGAGCCGGAAAGGGCATTTCCCTGCACACGCTTTCCAGCATCACGCTGCACTCAAAGCCCTTGGGCGGCGCTTCTGCGGACAACTCTTCCATGGTTCTCACAAAGGCGATCTTTTCCTCCACCGTCATTGGCCGGCGCACCACTGCCAGAAAATCGATATCCGAGGAATTCCAGTGGAAGCAGTCAAAGGCCAGCGATCCGTGCACATAGATGCCCAGAAGATTATCCTTCATCAGGGTGGACAGCCTTTCCTTCAGCACGCCCAGCAGGAAAACGGCGTCCTGCTTGTCCTTTTCGGGCTGCACGCCGCCTTCCAGCAAATGCTGTACGTCCCGCGCCGCCTGCGCTTCATCCACGCCGTCAAACTCCACCGTCACAGGCTCATCCCCAGTCGCGCCAAGGGACAAAAGCCCCAGTACGGATTTTCCGTTGATGGTGCGGTGTCTGTGCTGAAACATCACATGGCAATCATACCGGCTGGTGGTTTGCATCAGTCGGATCACCTGATCACGGGTAAAAGGCGTCAGATGGCCAAGCGATATGTCAATGCGGATCACGGTGATTCCTCCATCATTTGTTTTTCATCTGCTTCTATGATCTTCATCAGCTTGCGCATCCGGTAATTCACACCGGATTTGGTCAGATTGAGCTCCGGCATTTCGCCCAGTTGCTCAAGGGATGCTTCCACATGCTCCAGCCGCAGCCTGGCCAGTACGCGCAGATCCTCACCGAGAGGATTATCGCCGTTCCTCTTCAGATAAGCCCGGATCCTGTCCGCCTGGTTCTGGGCGGCTGTAATTTGCTTCATGGTGTTGGCCTGGTCGCAATTTGCAGCCCTGTTGGCCTGATTGCGGGATTCACGGCGGATACGGGCATTTTCCATATCCATCAGGGATTGACCCGCCCCCATCATGGCAAGAAGGCTGACCAGATCGTCACCCTTTTTAAAATAGAGCACCGTGCTCCCCCGCCGCTGGGTTTCGGATACCGTTACGCCGCTTTTGTCCAGGATGTACTTAAGCGCGTCGGCACGCTCCTTGCTGGACGCCACAAATTCCATGTGATATCCCTTTTCCGGCGACAGGAGTGAGCCTGCGCCCAGAAAAGCACCGCGCAGATAGGCGTTTCTGCAGCAGCGCTTGGAAATAGCAGAACGGGGCAATGTACGCAGCACATCGCCGCTTTCACTCTGACGCAGCATACGCACGTTGACCAGCAGCTTTCGGCTTTCGCTCTCCGGCACCGTCAGCACGCAAATGCGTCTTCCGCCAAGACGGGGCGAGTGCGCATATTCTATGGCAGGGACGATGTTGAGGCGCAATTTCAGCAGCAGAAAGATGCGCTTTGCCAGCGCCACGTTTTCCACCTGATACACCACGCTCATCCGTCCGCCGCCGCGCAGCACCAGCGACGCGCGGCATTGGGTCAGCGCGCTCAGTTCGCTCAGCTGGCAGCAGCTTTTTTCCGGCTGCAGATGCATCAGCTCCCGCTTCACCTGTCCCGCAAAACTCATTTGTCTTTTCCTACGATCCTCACTTCGTTTTCAAGGTGCACGCCGTAGAGCGCAAACACCTGATCCTGCACGGCTTTCATCACGTCCAGCACGTCCCGGGCCGTGGCATGATCAAAATTGATCAGAAAGCCCGCGTGCTTTTCGCTGATTTTGGCGCCGCCGATAGCAAACCCCTTCAGTCCGGCATTCTCGATCAGAGCGCCTGCGAAATGCCCGGCAGGACGCTTGAAGAAAGACCCGGCGCTGGGATATTCCAGCGGCTGCTTTTCCTTGCGGCGAGTAAGCAATTTCTTCATTTCATCGCGGATTAACTGCTCATCGCCCTTTTCCAGCTTGAGTACGGCGGAAAGCACCACCGCTTTTTCATCCATCAATCTGGAATGGCGGTAGGAAAAGTGCATATCTTCGCAGGAATACACCTTCACGCCCTCCGGCGTCCATACGCGCACGCTTTCCACAATATGGCTCATTTCGCCGCCATAGGCGCCGGCGTTCATGTACACCGCGCCGCCCAGAGAACCGGGAATGCCGTGGGCAAACGCCATACCGGCGAGAGCATGATCCACAGCAAATACCGCCGTTTTGGACAGCAGCGCGCCGGCCTGCGCCTGAATACGGTCGCCGTCTGCTGTAATACCCGCAAAGCTCGCACCCAGGTGGATGGCAAGCCCGTCAAAACCGCCATCCTTCACCAGCAGATTGGAGCCGTTGCCAATCAGAAGGCAGGGGATATTCTTTTGCTCCACCAGATCCAGAAGGGCGCAAAGCGCCTCCTCCGTTTCAGGTTCCGCAAGCAGCGCAGCAGGACCGCCCACGCGGAAGGTGGTATAATCGGCAAGCTTTGCCCCTTCCTCAAAACGGCAATCCTTCACCGCAGCGCGCAATTCGTTTTTCCACATCAGGTCTCGTTCACTCCTGTTGACAGTTTCCCCTTGCAGGGTACCGCAAAACTGCATCCTTTATGCATCAATCCACCGTGGGATAGGACATGAGCATTTCGCCCGTTTGAATGGTCAGATCATAGCCGTTGGCGGGCAGCAGCGCGGTGCAGCCGGGTTTCAGTGTGCATTCGCCATTTTCCCAGGTGATCCTGGTTTCCTTGATGGCCGTCACGATCTTAAAAACACGGGGATCGGCCTTCAGTTCGTTTTCGCAGTCCACCCACTTTTCCAGAGAGAAGTAGTGCTCCTTCAGCATCTGATAGCGGCCGTTGCCCAGATCTACCGCCCTGGCAGCTTCGGGCTGGTTTTCCAAATCGGTCACGTCGATGGCTTTGTCAATATGCAGCTCGCGCTTGTTTCCGTTTTTGTCCGTGCGCTCCCAATCGTAAAAACGGTAGGTCACGTCGCTGGACTGCTGGATTTCATACAGCATGATGCCTTCGCCGATGGCATGCACCATACCGGCAGGGATAAAATACACGTCGCCAGGCTTTACGTCCACGCGGCGGAGAAGGCCTTCCACAGCCTTGCCCTGCTCGGACGCTGCGCGAAGCTCCTCACGGCTGACGCCGCCCTTCACGCCATACACCAATTGTGCGCCTTCCTTTGCATGGAGGATCACCCAGGCTTCGGTTTTGCCCAGCTTGCCTTCCACGCGGCCGGCGTACACATCATCAGGGTGCACCTGCACAGACAGCGTCTCCCGGGCGTCCAGAAGCTTGAGCAACAGCGGGAATTCGCCCGTCACCGCCGTGCCGGTCAGATCCTGTCCGTACCTGGCGATCAGGTCACCAAACTTCTCGCCCTTGTCCGACACGCTGTTGAGGCCGGGAATAGCGCTCAGTTCCAGGCTTTCGCCGGTGCGGTCGTCGGGAATATCCTTGCCAAATACCTTTTTCAGATTATCGCCGCCCCAGGGGGTCTGGCTGCCGTGACGGTATGCGGGGGTCATGGGAATAGGTGCAAGCTTCATCGATCTTCCTCCTTGTTCTCATCTGCAATAAATCGCCAGGGGATCTCTCTCCATTTTTCCGGAGCATAGTTGATGCCTACGCGGGGCGCTGTGCGGACAGCCGGACGGAAGCCGTCGTCCTCCAGCCAGATTTCATCGCTGTCGGGCAAATACAGGCCGTTGTGCAACTGGGTTGTGACGCCCATTGCCCTGGTCCATTTGGCAGGCCCGTCATAGGGCTTTTCCATGGCACGGATCAGCACGGCCTGGGGTTCATCCTCACTCCCTGTCACCACGTTCAACAGATGATGCAGCCCGTACACCAGATACACATAGGCGTATCCGCCCCTTTGGTACATCATTTCCGTACGCCTGGTGCGTCCGAAGCGTGCGTGACATGCGCCGTCCTCTTCGCCCCGATAGGCTTCCGTTTCGGTAATGCGCAGTCGCATCACCTGTCCGGTGGGCATGCGTCTGCACAGCACTTTGCCTACCAGTTCCGGCGCAGCCTCAAGCACGTCCCTTTCAAAAAACTGCCGGTCGATTCTCATTCCACGTGACGGGTGGCCACCACGTCTGCGCCCGTTGCGCATACATTTTTGATGAGCACGTCGCCAATGCGGATGGGCGGTTCAAATTCTGCCGCCAGGATCTCCTCCATGCACCGATGGATCATTTCCTTGGGCACAGGCACATGGGTTTTCACGCTGACGGGCGTAGTGCGGTTTTTGACAGGCGCTGCCGCCGTAATCACACGGGCAGGGGCCACGCATTCCTGCCTGGCGTAGGTTTCGCCGCGCCTGCAGGCATTGCCGCTGACGCTTTTCACTTCACCCGCTTCCAGCGTGACCGTCAGGCGGCAGCCCACCGGACAGTTGATGCAGGTGATCACTTCCTGTTTCATATCTTTACCTCAGCATTCCGCGCCGCACAGATGCACAATGGCATGAGCGAAGATACGCATATCGCTGTAGAAGTCCTCCACGCCGATGTATTCATCGGCCTGATGGGCCATTTCCTCCTGACCGGGGAACAGACCGCCAAAGGCCACGCCCTCTTCCATGGTGCGGGCATAGGTGCCGCCGCCGATGGCAATGGTATAGCCCTTTTCGCCGGTCACTTCTTCATAGGCGGCAAGCAGTCCCTTTACCAGGTCGCTGTTTTCGCTGACAAAGTGGGGGCCGTGCTCGCCCAGCATTTCAGCCTGCAGACGGCCGTTCAACGTCATGTTGATCACCTTGATGCCCACCTGGGCGTTATACAGCAAGGGATAGCGGATATCGCACAGCGCTTCCACCTTTTCCTCATCCGCGCGGATGATATCCAGGCTGCAGGTCAGTTTGCCGGACATGCGGTCTTCCATGCAGATGCCCAGATGCTCGCCGTAATAGGTCATGCCCACAAACTCGGCAAGTTCGGCAATAGCGCCCTTTACGCCCACGTGACGCAGGATCAGCAGCATCTGGCCGATGGCGTTGCGGGCTTCTTCACCCATGGCGGCATGGCCGGTCTTGCCAACTGTGGTGATGGTCACCACGCCGTTTTCACACCTGGCTTCCACCGGCACGCCCAGCTTTTCTCCATATTCCAGGGCTTTTTTCACTTCTTCTTCGCCGCCGTAGATTTCGGCGGTGGCATTGCCGGGGATCACGTTGATGCGCTCACCCTGGTTAAAACACTTGAACTTCACGCCGTCCTGCGCCGTTTTGCCGCTCAGCTTCACCACGCAGCCACCCTTTTCGATGTTGATGACCGGATAGCTGGCGTCAGGGCTGAAGCCCATACGGGGCATCACAGCATGCTGACGGTAATAGCGCATGTCCTCCATGCCCGTTTCTTCATCGCAGCCCATGATCAGACGCACGCGGCGCTTGAGAGGAATGCCGGCTTTCTTCACAGCTGCCATGGCATAGAGCGCCGCGACCACATAGCCCTTGTCGTCGCTGGTACCGCGGCCGTACACCTTGCCGTCGCAAATTTCTGCGCCGAAGGGATCCTTCGTCCAGCCATCGCCCACAGGCACGATGTCCAGATGACCCAGGATGGCCAGCGCGTCGATCTCTTCACCCTCGCCCATGTCCGCCTGCGCGGCATAGCCGTCGATATCCTTCACGTCAAAGCCCAGCTTCACCGCATCGGCCATGGCAATATCCAGCATCTTTCGGTTATCGGGGCCAAAGGGCGCGTTTTCTGCTTCCTTAGGCAGCTTCACGCTGGGCTGACGCACCCACTTGCGCATGGTTTCCAGCGCTTCCTCGTGATATTCCTGCAAAATTGCATCCAGCTTATTCATATCAGCCATATTCTTTACTCCTTTTCTCCCACTGCTTTGGCAAGGCGCTTGACGCCCTCCAGGAGATTTGCATGGGGACAGCCAAAGTTGATGCGCACAAAGCCGTCGCCGCAATCGCCAAAGAAGGTGCCGCGGTTAAGGATAATGCCGGCTTCCTTGCAGCGCGCGTTGAGTTCTTCCGTATTGTAGCCGTAAGCGCGCAGATCCACCCAGGCAAGGTAGGTAGCTTCCACAGGCTTCATCACGGCCTTGGGCAGCAGCCTGCGGACGTATTCCAGCAGCATCTGCCGTCCCTCATCCAGATAGGCAAGCAGGCCGTTTAGCCATTCGTCGCAGCTTTCATAGCAGGCACGGGCAGCCGCCACGGCAAAGGTATTGCCGCTGCTTACGCCATAGGTATGCAGATAGTTTTCAAACTTCTCACGCAGCGCCGCATCCTTACAGATGGCATGGGCATGCTGCAAGCCTGCCACGTTGAAGGTCTTACTGGGCGCCGCAAGGGAGATGACGTTTTCGCAGGCGCCCTCCAGCGTCAGGATGGGCGTAAACCGCTTGGGTGCATACACAAAATCCGCGTGGATCTCATCGCTGACCATGGGAATCCCGTACTGCCTGCAAAGCGCCAGCAGCTTTTCCAGTTCATCCCGATCCCAGCAGCGGCCCACGGGATTGTGGGGGCTGCAGAGCATCATCATTTTGGCGCCGCCCTGAAAGGCATTCTCGATGGCTTCATAATCCATCACGGCGCGTCCGCTTTCATCCTCAATGAGCGCACATTCCACCACCTTGCGTCCAGCATCCTTGATGGAGGAGAAGAAGGGACCGTACACAGGCGTCAGGATGGCAACGCCGTCGCCGGGCTCGGTCATCACGTTCACCGCGGCACGCAGACCGGTTACCACACCGGGAAGCATGACCGTTTCGGCAATCTCCACGTCCAGACCATGGCGGCGCTTCCAGAAATCGCAAAAGGCCTGCTGCCCTTCCCTGTCGTCCATATCGTAGCCAAAGCAGGGATGCTGCGCACGCTTCACGATCGCTTCCACAATGGCGGGCGCACAGGCAAAATCCATATCCGCGATCCACATAGGCAGTGCGCCATCGGGACACATTTCGGCAGAATCCCACTTTACAGCGCCCGAATGTCTGCGGTCGATTCCTGCGTCAAAATAAGCCTTGTCAAATTTCATGCTCCTTGCCTCCTCTGCAGCGGATGATCCAGAAGCCGCCGCTTTTTTCGATGGTATCCACCTGATCAAACAGCGTTTTCAAATACTTGATGGCACTTTCCGCCCCCTGCTGTTTGCGAATGACGATGTACAGTTCACCCTGTTTGGACAATTGATCCCGGCTCTGCAGAAACAGGCGGTAGATCACCTGCTTGCCCGCGCGGATGGGCGGATTGGTGATGATGTAATCAAACACGCCCTCCACCTGCTCCAGGCCGTCTGACAAAATGCCATCCGCTTTTACGCCGTTGCGGCTCGCATTGCTTTTTGCAAGCTCCAGCGCACGCTCGTTTACGTCGCTCATCACGATGCTGACGTTTTCAAAGGTCTTGCCCAGGCTCACGCCCACAGGCCCCCATCCGCAGCCAAGGTCCAGCACACGGCCCTGCATTTTTTCCGGCATAGCCTTGAGCAGAATGCGGGTGCCATTGTCCAGTTCGCCCTTGGAAAACACACCGGCGTCCGTCGTAAAACGCAGCGTATGGCCGCGGTATTCAAACTCACAGTCCACCGGGCGGCTTTCGCTGGTGGGCTTGCCGGTAAAGTATTGCTCGCTCATTTTGTTTCCTCCAGCCCGGCGGCGCGGTAGAGCATGCCGACCTCTTCTTCCGTCAGTTCTCTGAACGTACCGGGCAGCAGCGTTTCATCCAGCTGCAAAGGGCCGAAGGTGGCACGGTGCAGCTTTTGTACCTCATTGCCGCAGGCAATAAACATGCGCTTGACCTGATGATACTTTCCCTCAAACACCGTTACGCGGGCAAAGCGGCTTTCCACAATGGAAAGCTCTGCAGGCAGCGCGGTAAAATCCTTGAGGGGAATGCCCTTTTCAAAGGCAGCCACGTCTTCCTGCTTCAAGTCATCCCGGGTATTGACTTCGTAAATCTTCTGAATATGGCGCTTGGGCGATATCAGCCGGTGCGCCAGTTCTCCGTCCGTGGTCAGCACCAGCAGACCCGTGGTATCCTTATCCAGCCTGCCCACCGGCATGCAGCCGCTGCTCCGGTATTTAGGCGGCAAAAGGTCCATCACTGTTTTTTGTTTGGGGTCGTCCGCCGCTGTCACAACGCCGGAGGGCTTGTGCAGCATCAGGTGAAAGGCGGTCTTGATTTCCAGCGGCTTTCCGTTTACGGAAACGGTATGCCCGTCCGTATCCGCTGCCGCATCGCGGCACACGGCGCCGTCCAGGTGCACACGGCCCTTTTTGATCAGCTCCTTCACCTGGGTGCGGCTGCCAAACCCCATGTGGGAAAGCAGTTTATCCAGCCGCAGCATCAGCCCTCTTCACCTTCTGCCATCAGCTTATAGGTCAGCACCGCATTGCGGGTCTTGCGCCACACGCAAAGGGGCACGTGCACCAGCAGCAGCGCTGCGCCCAGCTGCAGAAGCGTCTGCGTGGGCAGCGCCTGCTTGAGAATGCTCATCAGCTGCTGGGCGGCCGCCATGGCGCCCATGGACAGATTGATGCTGCCCACATAGTGCATGCCCGCCACATACAGGATGATGGCAATGGAGGGCAGCGTGAGGATCATATTGCCAACGGCGTTCAGCACATATTTGCCGCCGTTCTTTGCGCGCATTTTGCCGCTCTTCTTCAAGGCGGCGCCGCAGTCTTTGCCAAGATATGCGTAATCCTTGGGCATATTGTACCACCAGCCGTAGGCAAAGAGCAGCGCAAACACCAGAATGCCGCCCACCCACAGCACGATGCCGGCGTCAAAACGGCCGCCCACAATGCCGCCCAGGGTCGTCAGGATCTTAAAGAAGGTGGGCATATCCATGCCGTTGAAGGCGTAGAACCACAACCCTGCGGACAGGATGAAGGGCAGCCCCCACAAAAGACCCACGCACACACGGCGCAGGGCTGCCTGAAGCGCTGTCTTGTAAGCGCACTTGCTGCGGCCATTTGCATACCAGACCATCTGCGTGGCTCTGTAGCGCAGGGGCATGACCACAAGGAGATACAGCGCTGCGCTGATGACGCCAAGGACAAGCGCGCTGTATTCACCGATTCCGGGCAGCTTAACGCCCTTTACCGCAGCAAACAGCGGCAAAAGCGCCACGATGCGCAGGACCAGCTGCAAAACGGTTTCCGCAAACACTTTTCCAAAATGACCCGCAATAAACCCCAGCGCGGTGAGGCGTTGCATTTTATGCTGATTTCTTGCCATGTATCTTCCCTCCGTATAAAGCTTTTTTATCATTGTAATTATACAATAACAGCATACAAAAAGCAAGCCGCACAGCGTGTGTGCGGCTCTGTTTTCGTGCGGCAATTTCCGTCAATCCGTGATGCGGGCTTCATTTTCGTCCACAGCCTTCCCCATCAACGTTTCAACAGGACCGTGGGTGGTATAGCAAAAGCCCAGCACCGTTTCCAGATTCACCTTTTCTATGGCATGGAGCATGTTCCACACAACGGCGTTGTTCTTTTTTTCCAGCATGTGCAGAAGCTCTTTTACTTCCTTGCGTTTGCCCCCGTCCTCGCTCCTGGTCACCCGGCAGGCGCAGCGCAGCGTATCAATGCCCAGGTACCTGGTCCAGTTGATAATATCCTTTTCCCGGACCAGATACAGCGGGCGGATGAGCTGCATGCCTTCATAATTCCTGCTGTTGAGAAGAGGCATCATGGTTTTGTATTCACCGCCGTACAGCTGGCTCATCAGGATGGTTTCCACCGCATCGTCCAGATGATGCCCCAGGGCGATCTTGTTGCACCCCAGCTTCCTGGCCTCCTTGTAGAGATACCCTCTCCGCATGGCTGCGCACACATGACAGGGAGATTTGGGCGCCGTCTCCACCGCTTCAAAGATGGGGCTGTCAAACACATGAATATCAAGCCCCAGCTTCCTGGTGTTTTCGATCATCTTTTCCCGGTTTTCCGGGGTGTAGCCGGGGTCCATGGCAAGGTAGGATACCCGGAAGGGCACGCGGCCGTATTTCTGCAGCTCGCGCATGCACACAGCCAGTACAAGAGAATCCTTGCCGCCGGATACGCACACGGCGATATGATCGTTTTCTTCAATCAGGTTATACCTGCGCACAGACAAAAGAAACTTCCGCCAGATCTCCTTGCGGTAGGTGCGCTGAATGCTGCGGCTTGCGATCACTTCGGGCGTTTCCTGCATGGTGCTTCTCTCCTTACCGGTATCTTGGCATATTATACGGTTTTCTTGTGTTTTTCGCAAGCCGGACAGGCATTTTCATGTTTCTATGATTGCCCTGTCTGCATATTCCGTGGTAAAATAACATGTTCCGACACAAAATCCGGAAAGGACTAAGAGCATGACTGTTTTATCCAACTGCCACACCCACACCCAGTTCTGCGACGGCCGCTCCACCGCAGAGGATATGGTGCTTTCCGCCCTGGACAAGGGCTTTGTTTCCCTGGGTTTTTCCACCCACGCACCCCAGCTGTTTGACGAAAGCTACTGCGTGCTGCCCGCCCGGGAGGAGGAATACCGCCAGGAGATCCTTCGCCTCAGGGAAAAGTATCAGGGGCAGATCCGCATCTATCTTGGCATTGAGCGGGATCTTTTTTCCTGCGCCGATCCTGCCCGGTACGATTATTACCTGGCCTCCGTGCATTATCTTCCCACGCTGCACGGCTATGTAACCGTGGACGGCACGGCGGATATGGTGGCGTCTTCCATCCGCGATGTGTACGCAGGCAGCGGCTTTGCCTTTGCAAAGCAGTATTTTGAACTGCTCGCAGGCTATGCCAAAGCCTGGCGTCCGCCCATCATCGGCCATTTTGACCTGTTCCGCAAGAATAACGGCAAGCTGCACTTTGTGGATGAGGAAAGCATCGCCTACAAGGACATGGTAGTCAGCACGCTAAGCTCCATCCGGGAAAGCGGCGCTATGCTGGAGGTCAATACCGGCGCCATTGCAAGAGGCTATATGGACGGCCAGTATCCCAACGATTTTGCCCTGCGCACCTGGCAGCAGCTGGGCGGCGAAGTGATCGTTTCCTCCGATTGCCACGATGCAAAAGACCTGAACTGCGCCTTTGACAGAATGCCCAAACTGCTTGACGCGCTTGGCTTTGACCATGTGGTGCGTCTGGGCCATGATACGCTCTTTGAGCGCGTCCCGCTCTGATTTTTCCTTTCGTTTCTGCTCTTTTTTCCTCGCCGCATGCATAGCATAGGGCGAGGTGAAAGCATGAAAACCCTGAATGATCTCAAGCTCCTTCCCCCGGAAACGGTTGGCAAAACGCCCCGCATCGTGCTGACGGGCAATTGCGAGCTGCTCATCGAGCAGCACCGGGGCTTGTACTCCTACGATACCCATCTGATCCGCGTACGCACCAATCGCGGTCTGGTCACCGTGACGGGTGAAAAAATGACCATCGTGTACTTTGGCGCGCGGGATCTGCTCATATCAGGCCGCATTACCGGCATCTGCCTTGAAAGCGATCAGCCATGCTGACGGATCGCTTTCTTTATTTGCGCTTTTTGATCCGGGGCGCCAATGCCGAAAAGGCCGTCAACGCCATCCGGAGCGCACACATTCCCCTCCATCACCTCCGCAGACGCCGTGACCGCGCCATCGTCTGCCGTTGCAAAAAGCAACACCTGTGCCATGTTCATGATGCCTGCAGCCGCTTTTCCTGCAGTGTTACGCAGCTGCCCGCGCCCTTCCTGTCCAGGCTTCTGCTGGGCCTGCTCAAACGCAAATCCTTCTGCATCGGAAGCCTTGTTTTCCTCATTGTGATGTATATCGCCATGCAACATGTGTGGAGCGTGCAGATACTGGATGCAGGCCCTTATGAAGGGGATATCCGCGCTTACCTTGTATCTGCCGGCGTCACGCCCGGCATACGAAAAGATGAAGTCGATGCGGAAAAGATCCGCGCTGCCCTGGAGTGGCGCTATCCGCAGCTCGCCTGGATCAAAACAGATTTTCACGGTGTTTCCTTCCGCGTCACGGCGGTGCAGGGCATCCCAACGCCCGATATGATCGACGAGAGCCGCACAGGTGACGTGGTAGCCGCACAGGACGGCATCGTGCATTCCGTGATCACCCTGGCGGGAACAGCACAGGTTAAGCCCGGCGATTTTGTCCGCGCAGGCCAGGTGCTGATCCTGGGTCAGGAGCGAACAAAGGACGGCGGCACAAAACCCGTGCGCGCACAGGGACAGATAAACGCCCGGATCTGGATCGAGAAAAAAGCCGTATTGAACGCTTCGGAAACGCTGACCCTTCCAAGCGGAAACCGATTTGAACGAAAGGTGTTTGTTTCTCCTTTCTTCTCCCTGTCCGATGCACCGCCGCCCAATTATGCCTCCTTCGATCTGGAAAGCGCCTCCCACGTGCTGGGCGGCGCCTGGCTCCCCCTCTTTGTCACCCGGGAAACCTATGAGGAGATCACCCTTTCCCATGTGCCGCGCGATACGGAATCTCTGCGCCTGGAAGCCGCCCGGGCAGCGGAAAAAATGCTCCTTTCCAGCCTCAAAAGCGGTGATGTAACGGTTGACAAATGGGTAGATTATAGTATGATAGAAATGGAAAGTTATGCGGCTGTCGCCGTGGCCGAAGTGCTGCGGGACATCGGCCGTTTCAGCGGGCGCTGACGCCTGATCATAGCCTTCCAAATTCCATATTAGGAGATGCTCGCACAGTTGCTGCTTACACTTGAAAACATGGAACTCTACGCCTCCCTCTTTGGCATGAACGACCGGAACCTGGCCGTACTGGAACAGGAACTGAACGTGGCCGTATCCCTGCGCGGAAACGAGCTGGTCATTCAGGGGGAAGACGAAGCCGTCGCACAAACCGAAGAAGTGATCCGCCGCCTGCTCAAGATGATCAAGCGGGGCGATTCTCCCGAGCCTGCCCGCATCCGCTACATGGTAGCGCTGGTCAGGGCCGGTCAGGCCGATCAGATCGAGGAGATCCTGGACGACGTAGTGGCCATCACCCACCGCGGCAGGAAGATCCGCTGCAAAACGCTGGGCCAGCGGGCCTATATTTCTTCCATCCGCAAGCATGAATTGACATTGGCCATCGGCCCTGCCGGTACGGGCAAAACCTACCTTGCCATGGCCATGGCGGTAGCGGCGCTTAAAAACCGCGAGGTGGAGCGCATCGTGCTCACCCGCCCTGCCGTGGAGGCCGGCGAAAGGCTGGGCTTCCTTCCCGGCGATATGACCCAGAAGGTAGATCCCTACCTGCGCCCTTTGTATGATGCACTCTACGAAATGATGGGCACGGACAGCTATCAGCGCCTGGTGGAACGGGGCACGCTGGAGGTGGCGCCCCTTGCCTTCATGCGCGGCCGCACGCTCAGCG
The DNA here is from genome assembly GCA_015056175.1 of Clostridiales bacterium. Taxonomy (GTDB): domain Bacteria; phylum Bacillota; class Clostridia; order Christensenellales; family Aristaeellaceae; genus SVGT01. Next base: position 13,896 of record SVGT01000039.1, read on the forward strand.
ACGCCTTCATCATTCTGGATGAAGCACAGAACACCACCACCGAACAGATGAAAATGTTCCTCACCCGCCTTGGCGAAAACTCCCGATGCGTGGTGACGGGCGATCAGACCCAGGTGGACCTGCCCCGGGGCAAAATGTCCGGTTTGCAGGAAGCAGTGGAGGTGCTGAAGGATGTTCCCGGCATCGGCATCATCCATCTGGGCAGCGAGGACGTGGTGCGCCACGAGCTGGTGCAGAAGATCGTCCGCGCCTACGACGAGCATGATAAAATCAAGCGCGAAAGGAGCCATGAGGCATGAAGAATAAAGAGCATGGCCTGAAAAACGCCTTCAAGCGCTTCCGGGCCTACCTCAAAACGCCCAACGCCCTCCGGCTTTTGATCTACATGGTCACCGTGGCGCTGTGCCTTGCCATGTTCATCGCCGCCATTTCTCCCGTGCGGTATGATCTGCGTATCGGCATGGTACCCACCCATACCATCGCCGCCACCAAGGACGTGGTGGACGTAAACGCCACCGAGCGCAACCGTCAGGCGGCTGCCGCAGCCGTCACCCCCACCTACAAATATCAGGAAAACATCACCGGCGAAGTGCTGGTGGCGCTGGACCATGTCTTTACCCAGCTCAGCGCCGTACGCCAGTACGCGGAAACGCTGCCGGATATGAGCGATAAGCGCACCTTTACCGAGGAGGAGCTTTCCTACGCCCGCTCCATGCTGACGCTGCTTTCCCTGCGGGATTATCAGCTGACCACCCTCATGCGCACCCCGCTGGATGAGATCAACACCCTGCATACCAACCTCTACACCGCCACCCAGAACACCATGAACGGCCACGTCACCGAGGGGCAGGAATATACCGCCGTGCAGAGCATTCTGCAGATCGTAGGCTTCCGAACCGGTACCGGCCTTTTGCAGAATGTAGCGCTTCCCGTGCTCAACACCTGCATCCGCGCCAACATGGTCATCGATCAGGAGGCTACCGATGCCGCCCGGCAGGCTGCCGGCAATGCTGTGGAGGAAGTGATCTACAAGCA
>SVGT01000040.1 GCA_015056175.1 Clostridiales bacterium
TGGCTGTGGATTGATCTCGGTGGGTACCTTGCTCATGGTGCTGTGATGAAATAGACGCGATGCTTGAAAGAATGCATCCGAGTATGCCTATATGCTTGTGTATGGTTTATTTGCTTGGTTTACGATTAACAGTTGTTTTTTCAAAGAGATTTGGGTATACTACATTCCGGGAAAAGCTACCGTTGGTTGCTAAGATAGCTGTTTTCGCGGTTTTACCCTGTATACTCCTATTTACCCCTGGGGTAAACGGGGATCATCCGTTATGTGCGGTTGTATCAAAAACTACGGTTAGAGCCAATGAAAAAGCCTTGTAAATCAAGGCTTTTTTGTTTTTTCGAAAAGCGCATTGGGGATGAGAATTGGAGTGAAATTCCAAAAGGTGCCACGGATTTGGCAGAAGAAAATTTGCAAAGCCTTATGACACAAGGGTTTGCAGGTGTTTTTGTTTGTCACAAAGGTGCCAAGGCGGGGGAATCTGTTTTTTGTTTTGATTACGTATTGTGCTTCTTATTTAGTAATAAATCATTCACGATAAAGACGAATCAGTGTTTGTCCGATAGTTCCTGCCGTAATAGGCCGCGGAAAATCACACGGTTTTTTAGTTCCAATCAAAGAAAATCCCGTGGTAGTCATAAATTCTTCTGCCAATAGGGAAGCTTCAAAAAGGATCTGTATCACGGCCCGTTCTGTTGTTCAAAAGCAGGTTTATTCTGTTTATGCACATTGAAATATGCGCAATTCTGTGTTACTCTTAAACCAACACGGTTGGATGATAGGAAAGGAAGAATAACCATGCGTGTTTTGATTGAAGATATTCAGGTATTTCTGACCGCACCTGACGGACAAAACCTGGTGGTGGTCAAGGTGCTGACCAATCAGCCCGGGCTGTACGGCCTTGGCTGTGCCACCAACTCTTACCGCGCCACAGCGGTGCGCGAGGTTGTGTTGCACGATCTGAAGCCTGTTTTAATCGGCCGCGACGTATCCCGCATTGAGGATCTGTGGCAGTTGATGAACGTGAACGGCTACTGGCGTCAGGGGCCTGTCAACAATAACGCTGTTTCCGGTGTGGATATGGCGCTGTGGGATATCAAGGCCAAGATGGCCCATATGCCCTTGTTTGATCTCCTGGGCGGTAAGTGCCGCGAACAGGTGACGGCCTACCTCCACTGCAACGCCCCTACCACCGAAGAAGTGATCGCCAAAACGGAAAAGGCGATTGCAAGCGGCTGCCGAAACCTGCGCGTGGCATACACCGCCTACGACGGACCGGGCGGCGACGGCGGGTACATCTGCCTTGCGACCAGCGGCAAAACCTATGATCCCAAGCGGCATATGAAAGCAATTGTAAAACTGCTTGAAACGCTGCGCGACAAATACGGCGATACGGTGGAACTGATGACGGATACCCATCAGCGTCTGGACCCTGTGGATGCGATCGTGCTTGCCAAGGATCTGGAGCCGCTGCGGCTCCTGTTTATGGAAGATCCGCTGCCGCTGGAGCAGATCGACTGGCTGCCCAGGCTGCGCCAGGGCTGTAAAACACCCGTTGCGTTTGGCGAAAACCTGACCAATCCCACGGATACGCACCGGCTGATCGTCAACCGGTGGATCGACTACATCCGCTGCCATCTGAGCGACATCGGCGGTCTGACGCCTGCGAGGAAGATCGCGCATCTGGCGGAAGCGTACGGCGTGCGCACCAGCTGGCATGCGCCGCTGGATATGTCGCCCATTGCCATGGCGGTGCAGACGCATCTGGATTACGCTTCGCCCAACTTTGGGATTCAGGAATTCTATGCGGCAAGCGATGCATCCTATGCCGTGTTCCCCGGCGCGCCAACCTACAGGGACGGCGCCATCTGGCTTAACGAGCAGCCCGGCCACGGTGTGGATTTTGACGAAAAGGAAGCGCTAAAATTCCCGCCCCATGACCGGCCCACCGTCTGGACGGAAATGCGTTTGCCGGACGGCACCATCCATACGCCCTGACGGAAGCATTCTGAATGAATGCGGGAGCGCATCCTGTAGTGAATCAAACCTATACGGAAGGAGAAACAATATGAGCAAGATCAGAGCGGGCATTATCGGCACCGGCGGCATCAGCCATTGCCACATGGAAGGTTATAAGGCGCTCAGCGACCGGGTGGAAGTGGTTGCTGTATGCGATATCGACGAAGAAAAGGTAAAGGCCTATGCCAAGCAGTACGACGTGGCGCGCTGGTACACCGATTACAACGAAATGATGGAAAAGGAAACGCTGGACTGCGTCAGCGTGTGTACGTGGAATGCGGCCCATAAGGGCGCGACCATCGCCGTGCTCCGCGGCGGCGCCAACGTGATCTGCGAAAAGCCCATGGCTATGAATGCGGAAGAAGCGGAAGAAATGCGCGCCGCTGCCAAGGAAACGGGCAAGCTGTTGCAGATCGGCTTTGTGCGCCGGTTTGGACAGGATGCGGATCTGATCCGCAAGTATTGCAGCGACGGATTGCTGGGCGATCTGTATTACGGCAAGGCTACCTATCTGCGCAAAGACGGCTGTCCCGGCGGCTGGTTTGGCGACAAGGCCTATTCCGGCGGCGGTCCCCTGATCGATCTGGGCGTGCATGTGATCGACCTGTCCCGTTATCTGGCCGGCAATCCCCGTCCTGTGTCCGCATACGGCGTTACCTTTGCCAACATCGGCTGCAACCGCGCATCGGGCGGCGAAACGGCCTGGGACGGCCCGCAGGAAAAGGGCGGCTACGAGTACAACGTGGAGGATTTTGCATCCGCGCTGATCCGCTTTGAAAACGGATTTACACTGAATGTGGAAGCCAGCTTCAACCTGAACATTGATAACGATCGCGGCACGGTGGAGCTTTTTGGCACCAAGGCGGGCGTGGACGCCACCAACTGCGATCTGTACACTACGGCGGCAGGCCGCTACGTAAAGATCTCTCCCTACGGCGAGAACGGCTTTGATTTTGCCAGCTTCAAGAAGGAGATCGCAGCCTTTGTGGATGCGTCCGAAGGCAAGATTCCCTGCCGCGCTACGGCTGAGGACGGAACCTGGCTGATGAAGATTCTGGACGCCATCTACGAATCCGCCAGGACCGGCAAGAGCGTAGAGATCACGCCCATCAAGGAAATCTGATACAATCGCCATGAAATAATCAAACAGCAGAGAGTGCCTCTGCTGTTTTTTGTTTGCAAGTGTACAAAATTGAATTTTATCGTAGCCAGATGAATGGTTTTGTGATAGGATAGAGGCAGCATAAACAAACTGCATAAGTGCTGGAGGAGACGGTATGAAGAATAAGGCCATTGCCATCATCGGACTTGGCAATATGGGCGGCGGCGTTGCAGCCTGCCTGGAAAACAAAGGCTATACCATCTATGCGTACGATATTGACGAAAAGAAGCGCAGCATTTTTCAACATGCCTGCCGGACGGCGGAAGAGGCGGCCTTGAACGCGCAGATCATCATGCTGTCGCTGCCCAACAGCGAAGTGGTGGAAAATACCGTGCATGCGCTGTCCGCGGAAGCGATCGGCAACAAGATTATCCTGGATCTATCCACGTCCTTCCCGCTTTCCACCAGGGCACTGTGTGAGGAGTTGAAAAAAACAAGCACTGCGTTTCTGGACGCGCCGCTGCTGGCCGGCCCGGATGAGGCCAGAGCAGGTACGCTGCGAACCATGGTGGCAGGCGACAGGGCGGCATACGACGCCGTCGTGCCGCTGCTTGCGGATTATTGCGCGGAGTACAATTATGTGGGTACTTCCGGAAGCGCGCATACCATGAAGATCATGATGAACTTTACCGGTCTTATGTACGCCGTGCTGCTGGGGCAGATGTTCCCGGTGGCGGAAAAGGCAGGGCTTGATCCGGTAGGGCTGTTCAAGCTGATGAACAACGATGCATTTTCCAACTGGATGTACCGCTTCTATGCGCCCAAGATGATCGACAGGTCCTTTACGGAAGCCTTTTCCCTGAAGCTTGGTCTTAAGGATCTGAAATATATGAAGGATCTTTGCACTGCATACGGCGTGCCGGCTTTTGCGCTGGACGGCGGCATAGAACTGTTGGAGCGCTGTGTGGAAAACGGCAGGGGAGACCGGGATTTTTCCGAATGTGCGGCGGAAATGTATGAGCTGCTTGGTCTTCCTTCCAAGCCTGAAGATAAGGAGTGAGGGTACGATGGATCAATACGATGGTTCTGTGCTTGCGCCGGGCTTTTATGATCTGAACAAAGACGGTGTAAAGGATGCGGTGGCCTTTCTGTACAGGGGAAAGCATGCTCTCTTTATCTCGGATGACGGACATTTGCCCTGGGATAAGGAGCCTAAGGAGGGCTTTGACGTTTATTTCCAGACCGCTTTCCGTGCCGGCGAGCGTGCCAATCCCTGGCACGAAATGCGCATGGGGTGGGGGAATTACACCTGGCTGGTGGATCGCGACGGATGCGGACGCTATGATTCGCTGGGCGATTTTTGCTATCGCGCTTTTGATCTGAACGGGGACGGCGCGCCGGAAGCGGAATACTATCATCTGTTCCCGGGGGAAGACTGGTGTCCCTATTCCAATAAGTTTGTGGTCAATTTCAACGGCGAAAGAGATCTGAGCAATATCGATTTTGCCAATCTGACCTATGGCGACGAGCAGGCCTATGACAAGGGCTTCAAGTACCTGATGAACGTGCACGGCAGCGGATTTTTTGTCAATTCCTATTCGCTGCATCCGGAGAATTCCTGGGAAACGCCGATCGCCTGGTATGATTTTGACTGCGACGGCAAAACCAATATGACCATGCGCGTAGGCGATACGCTGCATAACAACAGCATCATCGGCGTGGGGCTGAATCTGGAGAAGTTCGACCGCTATGCCGGTATTGCCACCGAATTTGAACTGGCGATGGAACTGAACGGCGATACCTCTGATGATAACTGGCATTCCCTGGATATGATGCTGTCCTTTAACAATTACAAAAACCCCACGCTGGATTACACCGGGTACAAGGATCATCTTGCCTGCATGAAGCCACTGCCCGGAAGCGAAGTTTTTTACGGCAAAATGCTGCCCTCCCGCACGGAGGAACTGCGCCAGTATCTGCCCTATCTGGACGGCGTGAAGATCGGTCTGGAGCATGATAACTGGGATGCCAACTGGATGGTATTTGACGAAGACGGGGACGACTGCCGATGGGAAGAAATGTTCTCCTGCCATGAGGGCGACGGAGAAAAATCCAATTACCGTACCTGTCTTTTGTCCGACCATCTGGGCGACCGCACGGAAAAGGATCCCACCAATGCAGGCAAAAGCCTGTTGTATGTATCTCCCATGGACGGAAAAATCCATCTCTACAGGGCAAAGTACGGCTGGTGGGAGATCGATTATCTGGCGCTGTTCAAGGGCAGCACGGATCACAAATACCTGACGGAAGGCCCTGCTCCTTCTGAAGGTATGCGCTATACCCGTATCCGCTATTTTGATCATGACGGCGACGGTTATGTGGATACGCTGCGTTACGAAACGGTGGAGTACGGAAGGGAAGAGGAAACAGCGCAATTGATCCGGGAGATCAGGCTTTCGGATCTGGGCGTGGAAATTCCACAGCCGGAGCTGTTTGATCCGCGCACCGATGCGAAGGCAACAGGCTTCAGGGTAGAAAACTGGAACGGCAAGCCCTTTACGCCCGAAGACTTTGAGGGAACGCCGGCAAAGACGGTTTACGATAAAACCAAGGCTTTCTATACCAAAGTATGCGAGCAGATGTGGGAAGGCGCGCAGGTCTTGTATCAATGCGCGGTGCGTCACGGTCTGAACGCAAGCGAAAGACTGGACGAAAACCTGAAAATGGATTACACCCGGGAAGAACGGCTGGCGATGAAGGAATACTGTATTCCGGACGGCTATTCCCGCCATCTGTCCGGCGGCAATCTGCGCGAAAAGTATCATAACGGCTACTGGCTGCGGGAAAAGGTGTTTGCGGACATCTGCCGGTGCGACCGGCTGGATCGGCGTGTGCTGGAGGGTTATTACTATACCGGCAGCTATCGGAAGCTGGCGGAATATGTTGATGAGTGCCTGGCGCATTAAGGACGCATTCAAAACAGAATACGGTATCAAAATACGGCAGACGGAATTCCGTCTGCCGTTTGCACTTGATGGGAAATACTCAGTTGCCAAGGATCAGGCGTTATTGATCTGGTCTACCAGGAAGCACAGCTGATCGTAGGAGATCTGCCCGCCGGAGAAACTGGCCACTGTGCGCAGGGGCATGTAGCGCAGCATGGCTTCTGCCATATCCTTACTGATGGCGGCGGACGCAGCGTCGCTGCCGGCCTGATCCATTCCCATGGACTGCATGACGCCGTTGATCAGCGGCGCAAGCACCGCCATGGCTTTGGGGCTCTTCATCAGATCCAGGAAAATGCTGTTGACGGTGAACTTGACAGACAATTCCACCGTGCTCTCCACCCGGATCGTTTTTGCAAGGCGGATGTGACGGCTGGATGCGCCGATCTCAACGGTAAAATCGCCGCTTTCCACATGCCAGTCATGAAGCTGCACATTCCAATAGGCAAAGGCTCGTTTGTCCAGCGTGAACGAGACAGTTTTGGTTTCGCCGGGCGCCAGGAAGACCTTTTCAAAGCCCTTGAGTTCGCGTACGGGGCGGAAAACGGTGCTTTCGCAGTCGCCGATGTACAGCTGCACCACTTCCTTGCCGGCAAGCGCGCCGGTATTGGTCACGTCCACACTGACGCGGAGCTCATCGGTATCCCGAATGGTATCTGCGCTAACGCGAAGATTGCTGTAGGCGAAGGTGGTGTAGCTCAGACCGTAGCCGAAGGGGAAGAGTACGTCCATTTTCTTTTTATCGTAATAGCGATATCCCACAAACACGCCTTCGTGATAGACCGCAACATCGCCCTCGCCGCCGTAGGTGAGGTAGCTGGGGTTATCTTCCAGCTTATGGGGGAAGCTTTCCGGAAGACGTCCGCAGGGGTTTACATCGCCCCACAGCACGTCTTTGGTGGCGCCACCAACGGCCTGTCCGCCAAGATAGCCCTCAATGACCGCCTTAACGGAGGCGATCCAGGGCATTTCGACGGGGGAGCCGTTATAGAGTACGACGACGGTATTGGGGTTGGCCTTGGCAACGGCCTGGATGAGCGCTACCTGACAGGCTGGCATGCGCATATGCGTGCGGTCATACCCTTCGGATTCAAAGGCATCGGGGAGACCTGCAACGATCACGGCCTTATCCGCTCCGGCAGCGGCGGATACTGCCTCTGCGATCAAGGCGTCATCGGGTTCTTCCGTGATGATATCGTAGCCCTGTGCGTAAGTGATATGGGGATTGTCCTTCAGGGCATCCATCAGGCTTTCGGTCTTAAAGCAGTTGATGTGGCTGCTTCCGCCGCCCTGGAAACGGGGTTCTTTGGCAAACTTGCCGATGACGGCGACCTTTTCCTGCTGTTTCAAAGGAAGGATACCGTCGTCGTTTTTGAGCAGTACCATGCATTCTGCCGCCAGACGGCGCGCCAGCTGATGCTGCGCTTCCAGATCCCAGGGGGTATCGGGTTTTGCGTGATCCCAGTAGCGCTTGTGAACGGTCAGGATCCGCTCAACGGCAAGGTCCACATCCTTTTCGTCCAGGATGCCTTTTTGAACAGCTTCCACCACTCGGCGGTCGTTGGTGCCGCCGGATGCGGGCATTTCCAGATCAAGACCTGCGTGGACGCCCTGCACTCGGTCGCTTACCGCGCCCCAGTCGCTGACCACATAGCCGTCAAAGCCCCATTCGCCCCGGAGCAAATCTGTAAGCAAGCCCCGGTGCTGGGATGCAAACTCCCCGTTCAAACGGTTATAGGAGCACATGACCGTCCAGGTTTTGCCTTCCTTGACAGCGCTTTCAAAGGCGGGATAGTAGATCTCGCGCAGGGTGCGTTCATCCACCACACTGTCCGAGGACATACGGCGGTGTTCCTGGCTGTTGGCGGCAAAGTGCTTGACGCTGGTGCCGACATGGCGGCTTTGCACGCCTTTGATCAGGCTGGTGGACAGCTGGGCAGCAAGATACGGATCCTCGCTGAAGTATTCAAAGTTGCGCCCGCACAGAGGAGAGCGCTTGATGTTGACGGCGGGCCCCAGGTTAACGGCCACCTGCTCGTGCTGACAGGCGTCGCCTACAGCTTCGCCGATCATACGGAGCAGATCGCGGTCAAAGCTGGCGGCGGAAGCACAGGCTGTGGGAAGGCAGACGGCTTTGATGCTGTCGTTCACACCCAGGTGATCTGCCTTGTCATCCTGCTTGCGCAGACCGTGCGGACCGTCGGATACCATCACGGAGGGGATACCCAGCCTTTCGATGGGCTTGGTGTGCCAGAAATCAAGCCCGCTAAGCAGCGAGGCTTTTTCTTCCAGCGTCATCTGAGAGACCAGCTTTTTTACATCCATGCGAAACACCTCATTCCGATGTATTGATATGGGAGCGGGATATATGTTTTTTCTTTGGAGAAAATATTCTACACAAATCCGCAATAATCCTTTAGCACAATAAAATTAAAGACAGCAAAAAATGAACAAACAAAATTAGGAAAAAATTATTGACAGGACAAATAGAAAAGTATAAAATCAAATTACAAAACAAAATTTATGTATGTGTTTACAAAAAACGCACAGGGCAACATGCACGGCATGAACGCCCGCTGTGGCGCATAGAGTAAAGCAAATACCTTTGGTCATTGTTACTCCCGGCTTCTGTACGCAAATGTAGGAGCCGAGAAAATAAAAGGGAAGGAAGGAAAAAACACAATGAAGAAACTCGTCGCTCTCCTCCTCTCGTTGATCATGGTTCTGTCCCTGGCTACGGCTGTTGCCGAAACCGTGGAACTGCCCCGCAACGAGACGCTGTACTTCGCTGGTCAGCAGTGGGGTACCGTAAACAGCTGGAACATTATCGGCACCAACCAGAACAACGCCATGGCTATTGCCGGCGGTCCCTCTGGTTACCGCACGCTGATGTTCGAAACCCTGTATATGTATAACTTTATGGACGGCTCCATGAAGGGTCTGCTGGCTGACGGCGATTATGTGTGGAACGACACCATGACCGAAGTCACCGTGAAGATCAAGGATGCTGCCAAGTGGTCCGACGGCACCCCCGTCACCGCCAACGACGTGAAGCGCACCTTTGATATCGGCGTGGAAATCGGTAACGGCACCGGCACCGGCTACAAGGCCTATATCGCCGAGATCGTGGCTGCCGATGAAAAGACCGTGGTCATCAAGGCTGCTGTGAACGCCGATAACGTGCCCGTCAACCCCCTGAAGGTTGTGGACTTCCTCTCCGGCGCTCCCATTGCCCAGGCTGCCTGGATCGACACCGTTGCTGCCCGCAACAACAACGATCCCGTTGCGATCCTGAACGATCCCGGTGAAGACGTTGTGTGGTCCGGCCCCTACACCAAGTACTATGCTGACGACCAGAAGGTTGTTCTCGTCCGCGATGACAACTACTGGGGCCAGGATGAATCCATGTGGGGCAAGCTGCCCGTGCCCAAGTACATCGCCCATGCCATGTATGCTGACAACGCTGCCGGCGAAGTGGCTCTGAAGAACGGCGAAGTGGACGTTTGCCAGCAGTTCATCGGCAACGTGCAGAACCTGTGGCTGGAAGACGGTCTGCCCATCTCCACCTATTATGAAGAAGCTCCCTACGGCGTGTGCCTGACCATGCCCACCGCCTGGTACAACATGAACCTGCCCGTGCTGGCTAACAATGTTGCCCTGCGTAAGGCGATTGCCATGGCCGTTGACTATGACACCATCATTGCCAACGCCATGACCAACCAGAGCCCCTCCTTTGCCGATGTGCCCCGCAGCCTGATGAACCCCACCGCCGGTGAGCAGGCTCTGTACAATGCCGCTGAAGTGGCTGAACTGCAGTGGGCCGGCAATGACATCGACGGCGCCATCAAGCTGCTGGATGAAGCCGGTATCGTGGATACCGACGGCGACGGCTGGCGTGAATACAACGGCGAAAAGATCGCTCTGAACGCCGTGTGCCCCAACGGCTGGTCTGACTGGCAGGCCTCCATGGAAGTGGTTGCTGCTGCCGGCGCCAAGATCGGCGTTGAAATCACCACGCTGTATCCCGAATACTCCATCTATCAGACTGTGTTTGTCAATCCCAACCAGACTGAATATGCCATCTTCATGTGGTCTCCCGAAGCTGCTTCTCCCTCCAACCCCTGGACTCGCGTGAACCAGTTCCTGGGCACCGAATACGTGGGTGTCGAGAACAACTGGAGCGGCAACTGGGGCCAGTACGTGAACGAAGAAGCTGATGCTCTGATCAAGAAGATCCCCACCACCACCGATGCGGAAGAGCTGAAGGCTCTCTACACCGAACTGACCAAGATCTACCTGACCGAAGTTCCCTCCTTCTCCCTCATGTATCGTCCCTCCGTGTTCCACGCTGTGAACGAAAGCGTTTGGACCAACTATCCTGCCGGTGACGACGGCCGCAACATCCCGCCCGCCGACTGCACCGACGGTTACGGCATCGCTGCTCTGTACGAACTTGAGCTGGTCAATCCGTAAGAATAATCTTAGAAGCGGCCATGCTCCTGCCTAAGGGAGCATGGCCGCTTCCTTCATAAGGGGGAAAGGATTATGAAGGGTTACCGAAAGTACTTCGGCAAGAAAATACTTTGGTTTGTGATCACGCTGATCGTTGCAGTGATACTGAACTTCATCCTGCCGCGTCTGATGCCCGCAGACCCGGTGGCTGCCATCACGGGCAAAATGGCGCAGGGCATGACGGACGCTACTGCGGTTAAGGAGATCTACGAGCGCTACGAAAAGGAATTTGGCACCAACAAGCCGATGATCGAGCAGTTCTGGATCTTTGTGAAAAACATGTTCAAGGGTGACCTTGGCACATCCTTCAGCCAGTATCCTCGCAAAGTAAGCGATATCATTTCCAGCGCCATCGGCTGGACGATCGCCCTTCAGCTGCCTGCCATTATTGTGGGGTGGCTGCTTGGCAATATTCTGGGTGCGCTGGCTGCCTATGTGAGAAAATTCTTTGATAAGGTGCTGTTGCCCTTGTCTTTGTTCTTAAGCAATGTTCCCGCGTTCGGCATGGCCGTGGTGCTGCTGGTCGTGTTCGCGGTCAATTTGAAGGTTGCGCCCATCAGTGGCGGATATGCCTTTGATATGATTCCCAATCTGAGCTGGAAATTTATTGCATCTGTGATCGAACACTATCAGCTGCCCTTCTGGTCTATTGTGCTGATCTCCATCGGCGGACAGGCCATCGGCATGCGTTCCATGTCCATCTATGAACTGAACGCAGATTACGTAAAGTATGCGCGTTTTCTGGGCATCAAGGACAGGAAGATCGTAGGCTATGTGTTCAGAAATGCCATGCTGCCTCAGGTGACCGGCCTTGCGCTGTCCATTGGTACCATGATCGGCGGTGCGCTGGTGGCTGAGATCATTTTCAGCTATCCGGGCCTTGGCTCCACCATGTACGCGGCGGTCACGGCGGCGGATTACCCGCTGATTTCGGCGACCACGCTGATCATTACCTTTATGGTACTGGTTGTGACCTTCCTGCTGGATATCGTGTATGGCTTCATTGATCCGCGCGTAAAAGCCGCGCAGCTGGACTGAGGGGAGGAAACGTAAATGAAAAATACATTACGTCAGGTTTTCCACTCTTCCAAATTTGTTGCAGGCTTTGTCATTTTTATTGCCATTCTGCTGCTGCTGTTCATCTATCCGCTCATCAATCCCGGCAATCCGTTGGAAATGATCGGCGTGGGCACCTTTGCAAAGCCCGGCACCTACGTATCCCTGTATGATGCGATCAACACCGAACCTGAAACGCTGCGCCTTTCCGATGCGGACGACAAGCGCCTGGCCAAGCAGCTGAGCATGGAAGACCGGGTGGCCATGATCGAGTGGTTTGACGCTATGGGCATCGCGGTTGATTTTGACATGAGCGATACGGAAGCACTGCTTGATTTGTGGGACAGCCATTATGATCCCGCCACCAAGCCCAAGGGCATGACGCAGGCCAAGCGCAACTACTACAAGCGTCTGAACAACGCCCTTCAGGAACTGAAGGCGGGGGATGAGATCATCATCGCCGAAAGTGATGAAGCGGGCGTGCTGACGGAAAACGATACTGTCAATAAGACGGACTACGTTAACGTAAACGCCGTTGCGAATGTGAAGGTGCTGCCCCTTGGCACGGATAACTTTGGCCGCGACGTACTCAAAGAGCTGGTTTCCGCAACGGGTACGTCTATCCTGATCGGCCTGATCGCAGGCGCCGTTGCTACGATCATCGGTCTGACCTTTGGTCTGCTGGCCGGCTATATGGGCGGCATTGCGGATGACATCATCATGTTCATCACCAATGTGTTTACGGTGATCCCTGGCTTTGTGCTGCTGATCCTGATCTCCTATTCCATCGGACAGGATCAGCGCGGCGCAAGCGTTGTGGCGCTGGTGATCGGTCTGACCAGCTGGACGTGGACGGCGCGCTCTGTTCGCTCTCAGGTGATCAGCCTTCGCAACCGCGACCATGTGAACCTGTCCAAGCTCAGCGGGCACAGCCTGGTGCGCATCATCATGACGGATATTCTGCCCTATATTGCAAGCTATGTGGTGATGGCGTTTATTCTGCAGGTGTCCAGCGGTATTCTCAGCGAAGCGCAGCTGAGCTTGCTGGGTCTGGGCCCCAAGACCACGGAGGTTCCCACGCTGGGTCTGATGATGAACTGGTCCATGCTGTATTCTGCCCATACCAACGGCTCCTGGTGGGCGTATTTCCCGGTCATTTTGACCATCACGCTCATTTCGTTCTCGCTGAACCTGATGAATACCGGCCTTGACCAGGTGTTCAATCCCACTTTGAGAGATTAAGGAGGAGACAGTCATGGCAAAGACGATGTTGGAAGTCAGAGATCTGACGACCAAGTATATTACACGCTTCCATGAAGATGTGTACGCTGTGGATCATGTCTCCCTCAAAATCGAGGAAGGCAAGAGCCTGGGCATCGCGGGTGAAAGCGGCTGCGGCAAGTCTACGCTGGCACTTTCGCTGATGGGATATTATTTTGCTCCGCTGCATTACATGAGCGGCGATATCATTATTGACGGCAAAAATATCTCCGGTATGGATCCGGACGCCGTGCGAAAGAACGTTCTGGGTACGGAGATCGCCTATATCCCGCAGGCGGCCATGAACGCGCTGAACCCCACCATTCGCATCAGCAAGTTTGTGGAGGACGTGATCCGTGCACATGATCCCAAGGCGGATAAAAAGATGATCCGGGAAATGGCTGAAAAGCGTTTCGCCGAACTGGGTCTGCCCGTAGAGGCGCTGGACCGGCATGCGGTAGAACTGTCCGGCGGTATGAAGCAGCGCGTGGTTATTGCCATTTCCACCATTTTGAACCCCAAGGTGCTGATCGCGGACGAGCCCTCCTCTGCGCTGGACGTGACCAGCCAGAAGATGGTCATCAAAATGCTGCGCGATATGATGGAGAAGGGCTATATCAAGTCCATGATCTTCATCACCCATGAGCTGCCGCTGCTCTACAACGTGACGGACGATATCATGGTGATGTACGCCGG
>SVGT01000041.1 GCA_015056175.1 Clostridiales bacterium
CGCCATTTCATGGAGATCCGCGGCATCGGCATCATCGACATCAAGGCCATGTACGGCATCGGCTCCGTCATGATGACCAAGTCTGTGGATCTGGTCATTCATCTGGAGCACTGGAAAGAAAAGAAAGCCTATGACCGCCTGGGCCTGACGGACGATTTTACCACCATCATGGACGTGCGCGTACCGCAGATCGTCCTCCCCGTCCGTCCCGGCAGGAACCTGGCCATCGTTATCGAGGTTGCAGCCCGTAACTTTACCCTGAAGCGCACCGGTTATTCCGCTGCCAAGGAACTGGACCGCAGACTGAACGAAATGATGACCAAGGGCAAAATTGATTGATCTTATATTGAATACATATTTTTTGAGGAGGCACCACTATGGTATACATCGGCATTGACCTTGGCGGCACCAATATCGCTGTGGGCGTTGTGACCCACGAAGGCAAGATTCTTGCAACCAGCAATACCCGCACCCTCAGCGAGCGTCCCTATCAGGAGATCGTCCGCGACATGATCACCTGCACCATGAACGCGCTCAAGAGCTGCGGCAAGACCGTGGAGGATATCAAGGCCATCGGCGTTGGCATTCCCGGCGTTGCCGATCAGAAGACCGGCTACGTGATCTTCTGCACCAACCTGGGCTGGCGCAATATTCCCCTCAAGGATGAGATCCAGAAGTACATCGACAAGCCCGTGTATATCGATAACGACGCAACCGTGGCCGGCTATGCCGAAAGCGTTGCGGGCGTGAGCAAGGATTGCCAGAGCAGCGTGTTTATCACCCTGGGCACCGGCGTTGGCGCCGGCATCGTGATCAACGGCAAGCCCTGGAGCGGCGCACACGGCGTGGGCAGCGAGCTGGGCCACATGACCCTGGTTGCCGACGGCGTGCCCTGCACCTGCGGCAACGACGGCTGCGTGGAGCGCTATACCAGCGCCACCGCCATCATCCGCATGGCCAAGCAGCACTGCCAGGCCTATCCCGAAAGCGAGATCCTCAAGCGTGCCGGCGGCGATCCTGAGCGCATCAACGCCAAAACCGTCATCGACGCCGCCAAGATGGGCGACAAGGTGGCTCTGCAGGTGTTTGACCGCTATTCCCGTTATCTGGCTATGACCATCAACAATATCACCGCTTTCCTGGATCCCGAAATGGTGGTTCTGGGCGGCGGCGTGAGCCACGCCGGCCAGTTCCTGCTGGACGCCGTGGAGGAAAAGCTGCCCCGCTTCCTCATGTACAAGACCCTTCCCAGCCCCCGCATCACGCTGGCCAAGCTTGGCAATGAAGCCGGCATCATCGGCGCTGCGCTGCTGGGCCGTGAATAAAACAGTTATTTCAAATCAATTCGGAGGGATATTTCCATGGCTATGCTGATCAAAGACCTCTTCCGTGCCACCCCGGAGGACGGCTCCACCGTAACGGTGGAAGGTTGGGTGCGCACCCTGCGCGACAGCAAGGCGTTTGCCTTTATCGAGCTGAACGACGGCACCTTCTTTAAGAACCTGCAGGTCGTGTGCGAAGATTCTCTGCCCAATTTCAAGGATATCGTCAAGACCACGCAAGGCTCCTCCGTCAAGGTGACCGGCACCTTGGTCAAGACCCCCGAAATGAAGCAGCCCTTTGAGATCCGCGCAACCGAAGTAGAAGTGGTGGGTCTGTGCGCTGCCGATTATCCCCTGCAGAAGAAGCGCCACACCTTTGAGTACCTGCGCACCCAGGCTCACCTGCGCGCCCGTACCAACACCTTCTCTGCTGTGTTCCGCATCCGCTCCCTGGCGGCGCAGGCTATCCATGCCTTCTTCGCCCAGCGCGGCTTTGTGTACGTGCACACCCCCCTCATCACCACCAGCGACTGCGAGGGCGCCGGCGAAATGTTCCGCGTCACCACGCTGGATCTGAACAACCTGCCCAAGGATGATCAGGGCAAAGTGAAGGAAAATGAGGATTTCTTCGGCAAGCCCGCCAATTTGACCGTGTCCGGCCAGCTCAACGGCGAAGCCTACTGCATGGCCTTCCATAACATCTACACCTTTGGCCCCACCTTCCGCGCCGAAAACTCCAATACCCCCCGCCATGCCGCGGAATTCTGGATGATCGAGCCGGAAATCGCTTTTGCCGATCTGAACGACGATATGCAGTTGGCTGAAGACATGCTCAAGTACGTCATCAAGGACGTGATGGAAAAGGCGCCCGAAGAGTTCCAGTTCCTCAACCAGTTTGTGGATAAGGGGCTCATCGACCGTCTGACCCAGGTGGCCAACTCCACCTTCGCCCATTGCTCCTATACCGACGCCATCAAGATTCTGGAAAACGCCGACGTAAAGTTCGAATACCCCGTGCACTGGGGCATGGATATCCAGACCGAGCACGAGCGTTATCTGGCCGAAACCCATTTTGGCGGCCCCGTGTGCGTGCATGATTATCCCAAGGATATCAAGGCCTTCTACATGCGTATGAACGAAGACGGCAAGACCGTTGCTGCCGTGGACGTGCTGGTACCCGGCATTGGCGAACTGATCGGTGGCAGCCAGCGCGAAGAGCGTCTGGATGTGCTTATGAACCGCATTGAGGAATTGAAGCTGAATCCCGAAGCCTACAGCTGGTATCTGGATCTGCGCCGCTTTGGCACCGTACCCCACGCCGGCTTTGGCCTGGGCTTTGAGCGCCTGATCATGTACATGACCGGCATGAGCAACATCCGCGACGTGCTTCCCTTCCCCCGCACCACCGGCAACGCAGAATTCTAATGATCAAAAGACCCGGCAACTACCGGGTCTTTTTGCTTGTAAAACTTTCCCGCCGCCTTGACAACGCTTCTTTTCCGCCCGTATAATATTCCAGTAAATCCATCAAACAGCCAAGGAGTTGCTTCATGAAAAAATGCATTCTTTTCCTTTTGCTTTTACTGCTGCCCCTGACCGCTGTGGGCGAAGTGTTTATCGATCAGGAAATCCCCGAAGACTGGGCGGATAAAGATCTGTTGAGCCTGACGGTGTTCAAGACCGGCGAAAGCGACTGCATGCTGCTGGAATGCGGCGGCGAATATATGATGGTGGACGGCGGCGCCAACAAATGGCGCGAGGATCTGCGCACCGCGCTGGAAACACGCGGCATCAGCCATTTCAAGTATCTGGTCAACACGCATCCCCATGACGACCACATCGACGGCCTGTACCGTCTCATGCAGTTCGGCTTTACCGCAGACGAATTCCTCACCCCCTTCCGGGAGGGCTTCAACCACGATCTGCACAGCCGCACCGTCCGCCAGGCTGCCAAGGCCAATATCCCCTTCCGCCAGCTTTTTGACGGTGATCAGTTGACGCTGGGCCAGGCTACCCTCACCATGCACCGTTGGGAAGAGGGCTCCACCATCAACGATAAGAGCGGCATGTTCCGTGTACAGTTCGGCGATGCCTCCGCGCTGCTGTGCGCCGATATCACCGGTCTTGCACAGCGCTACCTGATGGACGCGCTGCCTGCTGAGGAGCTCAAGGCGGACGTAGTCAAAGCGCCCCATCACGGGCTGACCGCATTTGTCACCGAGTTCCTGGATGTTGTGGATCCCAAATTCATCTTTATCACCAATTACAAAGACGATACCAAGGGTCTTGTCAACCAGGCCAATTACCGTGAGATTCCTTTCAAGCACGCCGGCAGCGGCACCATCACGCTGGTGACGGACGGCACGGACTGGTATATTACCCAGGCGCTGAAAACCTTTTGACGGATCCGTATAATCCACGCCCGACAGGGCATCATAGCAAACGAAGGGTGACGCACCCTCTGCCTGACCGGCGTCTTGCGATAACGGACAGGAAGAGCGTATCTCACTCTTCATTTTTTATTTATTTTTCGTAAACATTTCGTCACATCTTGCCATCCATGCACCGGTGTGATAAAATATAAACGTATTATTTTGTCTTAAAGGAGATTCTTCCATGCGCAAATACATGCTCCTTCCCCTGTTCGTCGCCCTGCTGGTGCTCCTGTGCGTGCCTGCACTGGCGCAGACCTATGCTTTTGACGATATTTATGCCACGGTCGATCTGCCCAGCGGCACTTACGATCCCGTGCTGACGCCCTCCAATCTTTCCGGATATGAGGCGTTCCTGACCTCTCAGGGCACCGATGCCGAAACGGCTGCCGATGATTTTGCAGCCCAGGGCATTCTGCTGAAAGCCTATGATACGGAAAACGACCGTATCTTTGTGCTCACCGCACTGGAAACGGTGGATTCCCAGATGTATTTTGACCTGAACGAGCAGGACGAAGCCATGCGCCGCGAGTTTCGCGTCAGCCACAAGGACGGCACCGCCTACAGCGTACTGGGCTACAATTATTCAAGCTCCGCCTGGAAAAACTACGGCGGCAACGTGCTCCGCTTCCTCAACACCCAGTATACCCTGCGCCAGAACGGCGCCGAGGTTTGCCAGGGTTACCAGAAGCGCACCATCCGCAACGGCTATACCATCACGCTGGATATGCAGGTCTACGGCCGCAAGGCTACCGAAAGCGATCTGAAGGCGCTGGACAAGATCATGAGCTCCTTTGAATTTACGCAGATCCTGCCCATGCCCAAGCTGCCTGCCAAACTGATCCTCTCCTCCTCCGTCCCCGCCGAGCTTTCCGAGGATACCTTCACCATCTCCGGCCAGACCACCCGCAAGGCGGAGGTCACCGTGACCGCCCTTTCTCTTGATTCCAGTGACAGCGTGCTCTTCACCGATACCGCCAACTCTGAAGGCGAATTCTCCGTCAAGGTCACCTTGCCTGCCCAGGGCGTGTACACCATCACCATCGCCGCCGAAGGCAGCGAAACGCTGCGCACCCAGTTCGCCTACACCGTCAACTATCAGCGCGGCCTGCTGGCCGTATCCTTCGATTCCCGCCCCGGCAATACCCTGGGCGCCGAAACGCTGGTCAGCGGCACCACCCTTTCCAACACGGATATCCAGCTGGTGGTCAGCGGCCCCAACGGCTACACCTACAACAAATCCATCACCGGCAAGGCTTTCAAATTCAACGTAGATACGTCTGCGGACGGCACCTATCAGTTCAGTCTGACCTTGGCCAAGAAGAGCTACAACACCCGCTCCTTCACCTTTACCGCAACCCGCAGCATGACCTCCACCGAGCGTACCGCTTCCGTCCGCGAGGATGCCGCCAGCCCCTCCTACGATAAGCTGAAGAAGAATCTTTCCTCCTATGAGGGCGATATCGTCACCTTCACCGGCTACATCGCCGAAATGTCGGAGAGCAAATCCGTAGGCGAATGGACGGTGGTGCTGGGCCTTACCAAGCTGGACAGCGGCTATAACGATCTGATCTACGTGATCTGCCCCGATGATCCCGGCGTGTCCGTCGGTCAGAAGGTACGCCTGTACGGCACCGTGTCCGGCGAATTCCCCATCGTGAACGAAAACAAGTCCTTCCCCCGCTGCGAACTGATTTTCTTTGAATCCGCGGAATAATAAAGTGCACGATGCGCTTTGCCCGGCATCTGCTTGCCGCATAACAAAAAGATCCGACGCTCTGTCGCGCCGGATCTTTTTCTTATTTGCTTATTTGCCCTGCAGCACCATACCGTCATAGGAGATCAGGAAGCCCTTGGGGTTCATCAGCGCTTCCATTTCCTCATGCATCATGTGGCCGTTGTGGGAAAAATGATGGCAAACAAACACGGTATTTTCGTCCGCCATGCCTTCCTTCAGCATGCGCTCGCGGGTGGGTACGTTGGTATCAAAGCCCATGTGGCCGTAGTAGGCATTGCTGTCCAGCGGACCGTTGGTGCAGTCCAGACTGACAAAATCAAACTTATACGCCTTGAGGAATTCCCAGTTTTCCTCACGGAAATACTGGGTATCATGGGCGTAGAGCCATTTTTCGCCTGCATCCTCCACCATGTAGAACAGCGATTCAGGACATCCGTGATCGGCAGGCAACGCGGTAAATTTGAGCCCGTTTACCTCCATCGTATCATAGGGCTTGATCACATGGAACTCAAACAGATCTTCTGCACCGCCCTCGCGGAAGCGGTTGAAGAAGCGGCGGTCAAACTTATCCTTGGTAAACTGGCTGCCGTAAATATGCAGCTTGCTGTGATCTTCCATATGCGCGTAGCCGGGGAAGAAGCAGCCCAGATCCTCGGGATAGCAGTGATCCTCATGGGCATGGGTGATGAAAATATGCTTCACCTTGCTCAGATCCAGCTTCAGCGAGATCTTGGCGAAAAAGATATCGGCGTTAAAATCAATCAGCACCTGATCATTGATGATGGCGCCGGAGCGGCGGCGGATGTTCTTGCCGCCCAGCATTTCCGCCTTTTTGCACGCCTCACAGGCGCAAAACAGCGCAGGCCAGCCTTCAGCTGCCGCAGTACCCAGATATTGCAGTTTCATATCCTATCCTCCTTGGGAGCAAATTTCACTACTCCTCTATTTCGACTGCATTTTCAAAAATTCCTGCCGGTAAATCAAAAACGCACCGGTAAATCCGGTGCGTTCTTTGCTTACTCATCCTCGAACATTTCGTAATACTGCTCGCGGGTGATCAGCGTTTTGCGGGCCTTGGAGCCATCCTGGGGCGATACGATGCCCCGCCTCTCCATTTCATCCACCAGACGGCCTGCGCGGGCATAACCGATGCGCAGACGGCGCTGCAGCATGCTGGTAGAAGTCTGCCCCTCTTCAATGGCCATCTGGATGACCTCGTGGAGCAGTTCGTCCACCTGACCGTCATCCATATCCCCCTCATCCTCGCGTCCGGCTACGGCCTTGTCCTCCTGACCGTCATTTTCCAGATGCTCCAGAATGTTGGGATCGTAATTGGCCTGATAATGCTTGCGGATATAGTCCGCAATATTGCGGCATTCCTCCGCCGTAATGAAGCTACCCTGTACGCGCAGCGGCGGCGCGCCGGAGGGCTTGTAGAGCATATCGCCCTTACCCACCAGTTTCTCCGCGCCCTGACCGTCCAGAATGGTGCGGCTGTCCGTACCGCTGCTGACTGCAAAGGCAATACGGCTGGGAATATTGTTCTTGATCACGCCGGTGATCACGTCCACAGAGGGGCGCTGGGTGGCCAATACCATGTAGATACCGGCTGCACGGGCCTTGGCGGCCAGACGGCGGATGCTCTCCTCCACGTCCTTGCGGCAGGTATCCATCAGGTCTGCCAATTCGTCAATGATGATCACAATGGAGGGCAGCCGATCCTCCGGCTTCTGGCGGCTGTTATAGCCTTTCAGGTTGCGCTCGCCAATATCGCTGATCTTGGTATAGCGCTCCTCCATTTCCTGTACAGCCCAGCTCAGCGCGCCGGCAGCCTTGCGCATATCCGTAACCACAGGGATCAGCAGGTGCGGGATGCCGTCGTACATTTTCAGTTCCACCTGCTTGGGGTCGATCATGATCATGCGCACGTCATCCGGCGAAGCACGGTAGAGAATACTGCTGACGATGGACTGGATGCACACAGATTTACCGCTGCCGGTGGAGCCGGCGATCAGCAAATGGGGCATATCGTCCAGATCGCAGATCACAGAGGTACCGGCAATATCCTTGCCAAGCGCCACCGCAAGGGGCGTCTTTTTGACCTGCATGGCGTCGCTGAGCAGCACGTCGCGGATCATGACGGGCGTCACGCGGGCGTTGGGCACTTCAATGCCGATGTAGTTGGTGCCCTGGATGGGCGCCTCCATACGTACATGCTTGGTTTTGAGGCTAAGCGCCAGGTTATCCGCCATGCTCAGCACGCGGGATACACGGATGCCGGGGGCGATCTGGATAGCAAAACGGGTGATGGCAGGGCCGTGCATGACCTGCTTGACCTCTGCCGCCACATTAAAGCTGCGCAGCGTTTCCTCGATCACCTGCGCCCGCTCGTTATCCTCGCGGGAATGGTCTTCCTTACCCTGATCCGCGCTTTCGGAGAGGAAATGCAGCGGCGGCGCCTTGTAATTGATCATCAGCGGCGCGCCGATGGTGCGGCTCCTGCTCTGCGTAGCCGTGCCGTCCATGCGGATAGGCTCGTTCTTGCTTTCTCCGGGCAGTTCATGGCGAGAGGGGACAGAGCGGATGGGAATCCTTTCACCCGTCAGTTCCACGGCATTTTCCGTAAACACCGGCTTTGCATGGCCGGAGGTCACCTGCTCGATAAGCTGGCCGTCTGCCGGCGTCATTTCCGCCTGACGGCGGCGTTTATTGAGCTGATCCAGCCAGGAGGAGGCCGTAGACGGCTTGCTTTCCTGCCTGGGTTCTTCCTTCTTTTCCGCTTCTGCGGGCGCCGCTTCAGCCTTGCGCAGCTTTTCCGCATAGCTTTGCATTTGGGGCGCAGGCTTTTCTTCCGCATGATGCGCAGGAGCCGTTACGTCCTTCAGCACAGGCTCGTCCACCATTTCCTCCACCGGCACCACTTCGTCATACCAGGGAAGCTCTTCCTGGGGCGCGTTCTGCGCAGGCGGGGCCTGCACAACAGGCTTTTCCTGCCCGTTGGGCTCTTCTTCCGCCGTTTCCGTCACGACAGGCTCATGATAAACCTGCTGCGTATCAAAATGCTCGTCGTAAATGCGGTCGCTGCTGACCTCGTAGAAGGTGCCGCCCACGCCCGAAGGTGCTTTCTGCATCGGCTGCTGCACGGCGCTCCGGCGCTGCAATTGATCGTAATACATGGCGTCTGCGGACGCATAGCGATCCCGCACATAGCCTTGCTGACCCTCATCCTGCACATACTGCACCTGCTGTCCGGGGTTCAATTCGGACATGGGCAGCTCCTGCACACGTTCCCGCTGCTCGGCTTCCTGCTGCGCCATGCGTTCCCGTTCTTCAGCCGCACGGCGCGCCTGTCTTTCCTCCTGACGGGAGCTCATCTGCTCGATGGTTTCCTTCAGGTTGATACCCAGAAGCCAGATAAACAGCGCCACAGCACCGACTACCAGCAATACCGCACTGGGCCACTGGCCCAGCAGACCCCAGATGGGATAGGCCAGCAGCATGCCAAGCAGACCGCCGCCCAGCTGGCTGCCCAGGCCGTACGCCCGCTTTAGATACGCGCCGTAGGAGGCAGGGTTTTCCATCACCCGCTGCTCGTTGATGTAGCCGATATACTCCATCAGGCTTCCGCGCCCGGTGATCATGGTGATCAGCGTCTGGAACGCCAGAATGACGATCAGCAGACCCAGCGTGATCCATACGTCCCTCATGGGTACCCTATGCCAAAGACCCACCAGCGTTTTGACTGCCGCATAGATCATCCATACAGGCAGCAGCAAACACAGCGACCCGCTCAATCCCTGCAGGGCCGCCGATATATCCCAAAGCACCGTACTGTTGCCGCGCCACAGCTGGGACAGCAAAAACAGCACGCCAACCACCAGCAGCACCACGCCGCCCAGGAGCCTGATATGCGCAGCGCGCATGGACGTATGCAGCCCATGCGCGGCAGCGCCTTTTTTCTTTGCAGCCGTACTCATAAAGCCTCTCTTCTTATTCCTTCAGCACTGCGGCGTACAGTACGCCGTTCTCATCCGCATGCAGTTGCAGGGTAAAATCTCCAAAGTCGTAAAAATCACTGACGCCGGGACAGAGCAGATACATGCTGCCGTCGCTCTCCCCCATCTCCATAGAGAATTGCGCCTCACCCAGGAGCTTTTGCCATTCCTCCCGTGTAGTTTTGCCCGTCTCAATGCCCCACAGGCTGATGCGCCGGGCGTGGATGCCAATCACTTTCGTTTCCGCTGCATCCGTCAGCAGCACCGCATCGCGCAGGGAAGCATCCTCCATTTCGTAATACGCGCCGCCGGGATAAAATCCTGCATCCACAGTGGATCGGAATGCATCCATGGCCTCATCCAGCGTCATACCCACCTGGCAGGGAAGCGCCCCAAGATATCCGCTTTGCGCGCGCTCGGCGATCTTCCGGGCGGTGTGTGCGCCTGCTGTCATCATTTCTTCTGCATAACCCATTCGCTGCAGCACGCTGCCATCGGACAGATCCAGATGCTCCGCCATCTCAAAATAAGGCACCGTCACAGCGCCGGAAAAACCGGAGAGGAAGGATAATTGCTTCTGGTCGTAATAGAAGGTGATCCCCATCTCGTCCAGCGCGAAGCTGTCCATGGGAATGGGCAGTAGATCGCTGTTTTCCATGTGGGTGGACAAAATCTGCGCCACCTGCGTATCCATGTACTCTTCCAGCGCCCACAGGGCGGCCTCTGCATCGGTAAAGATGCTGTCTGCCGTCACTTCCGCTCCCGTTTCCATATCCATGACAACGGGATGATATTTTTGCGAAGGTTTGCCAAAGGGCATCTTCCCGTTGGCGGAAAACACCAGCGAAACAACAGGCCGCTGTACGTCCGTCATGGTATAGGAAACGGTAAGACCTGTGCTGCCTTCCGTGATCTGGGAGAGCACGGCGGTATATTCCGCAATACGTCCCTTCTCCTGGATCAATTGATTGACCGCAGCAGAAAGCGTTTCATCCTCCGGAACGGTCAGAAGCGGGCATGCTACGAAGGAGCCTTCCGCTCCCTCCATTCGCATTTCGGATGCTGTAACAATCTCCTCGCTATATGCCGCGGCACACAGCATGCACATCAGCAGCATCCCTGCAATAAACAGAATCACCCGCTTCATAATCCACCTCCGCAGTACTTATTTTACCGCATTTTCGCCGTGGTTGCAAGTCAGGATAGGCTGCAGCTGCGCACCCTCCAGCGCGCAGGCCGCCGCCTTGGGCAGCAATGCAAAATCCGCCACCAGACTTCTGGGCTTCCGGACAGGATCATCCTGCCCATACGGTACCATATAAACGTTTTTCATGTTCAAAATCTTCCCGATATTTTCCGCCGCCGTAGAAAGCCCATCATTGGTGGAAGGGGCGATCAGCACAGGCCGCCCGTTGCGCAGGTGGGATTTGGCGCCCAACAGCGGCGGCGTATCAAAGATGCCGTTTGCAAATTTGGCCATGGATACGCCCGTCATGGGCGCGATGATGTAAAGGTCTGTCAGTTTTTTCGGGCCCAGCGGCTCGACCTGAGGCAGCGTGACCAGCGCATCCTTCCCTGTGATTTCCCGCAGGATGCTCTTCACCCGCTCGCAGGGATAAAACCGGGTATCCGTCTGCGCAGCGCTGAAGGACAATATGGGCGTCACGTCATACCCCATGTTGACCAGCGCACGCATCTGCTCAAAGGCTTTGTCAAAGGTGCAAAAAGACCCCGTCAGTGCAAAGGCTGCCCGCGTTTTGCTCATAGAGTGCAGCTCCTTTCAATGCAGTTCATCAGCCTTTCGGCAGCTGTTTTGGGGCAGTACCGGCCCGGGATGCCGTTTTCCCGCCATGCCCGGATTCTGTTTTCCTTCGCCTCCTCCAGATTGAACCCGTATGGCGCACTGGCCGTATCCATCAGCAGCGCATCCTTGCGAATGCTTTCAAGCGCACTTCGACCGATGATCTGTGCAGGCGCGGTATTGACGATCATATCAAAATCGCCCAACCTGTCCATAGCCGTCCGGATATCCACCGCATCATCGCCAGCCAGGGCTCGCTTGACAGGATCCCGTGCCGCAACCGTAACGATGACGCCCAGCTGCGTCAGGTATTCCTGCAATTGCTTCCCCAGCCTGCCAAAGCCGATGACCAGCGCCCGCTTCCCCTTCAATGCAAAGGGCGCCTCCCGCATCAGGGCAAATACCGCCCCTTCCGCACTGTCCTCCGCATTTTCTGTCTGATAAACTTCATCCTCGTAGATGGATACAGTTTTCCATCCGTTTTCCCGGGCGCAGCGCGAAAATCCGTCTTCCGTGATGCCGCAGATCAGCGTCTGCCCGCGATGCAAAGCCTCTTTTAACGCATCGCTGACGATCGAAACAGGCAGCGGCAGCACGATGACCTGCGCATCGTGCGGGCAGGTGATCCTATGTCCCCTTTTCAGCGCCTCTTCCCGCAGATAATACGTGCGCTCATTGTCCCCGCATACATAGATCCACATAAAATTCCCCCTCACCTCCTGCAATACTGCATTCTATGAGGGGGAACTGTTTTCGGTGCGCTTATCGCAGTGCGGGCAGATATCGCCTGGCGTTCTTACCCACCACGGCAATGCACCTGGGCGCATGCACCAGATCATGTACCGCAGCATTTACATCCTCCACAGTCACACTTTCAATACCGCGGATGGTTTCTTCTGGATCGATCACCCGGCGCAGCATAATCATGTTGGAGCCGGCGTTGTTCATCCGGTTAAAGGCGCTTTCCAGGCTGAGGATAAAGCTGCCCTTGAGCTGCGCCTTGGCCTGAATGAATTCCTTTTCCATCACGCCTCCCTGCAGCAGCTTGTTCATCTCCACGTCGATCTGCTCCAGCACCTTCTGCGCATGCTTGGGCGTGGTAGCGGCATAAATGGTATAATCGCCGCAGCCGGGATAGGCGGCAGGGCCGGTATAAACGGAGTACGCCATGCCCAGATCCTCCCGGATCCGCTGGAACAGACGGG
>SVGT01000042.1 GCA_015056175.1 Clostridiales bacterium
GGGATCAGCCCCTCCGTCTTCATAGGCAGCAGCGAATCCACAAAATGGCGGGATGCCATATCTCCGTCCCGGACGCTGGTCAGATCCATGCGGGTATTCCAATCCATCAGCATGGCCTGATAGATTTCCAGTTTTTCGATGACCTGTTCCTCCATCACGATGCCGTTTTTTTCCAAGCTTTCCCGGAGCAAACTCATTGCTTCTTCTCCTTCAAAAGCGCAAGGATCCTGAGCATCACCTGCTCCAGCGATCCTTCATCGCTCATTTCGCCGTTTTTGACCATGTATTCCGTTTCGATGCACCAGTCGCACATCTGCCGCAGCTGAGACAGCGTAAACGTCCCCGCCTGCCGCAGCGTATTGCGGGCAACAAAGGGCGGAACGCCCAGTTTGGACGCCACCTCCTGCTCCTGTGCGCCTGCACGCTTCATAGCGGCGGCATAATAGAGCCTGCGGCACTGCGACCCAAGCAGCGACAACAAGAACAATCTGTCCTCGCCGTTACGCAGAATATCCTGCATCAGCACAAAGGCCTTTTTCCCATCGCCGTCCAGCAGGGCGGTGGCCATATCAAACACCTTGTATTCCTGACTTTTGCTGGAAATCGCCAGGATATCGTCCCCGGTGATCACGTCGCGGCCGTCGGTGTAGGCGATCAGCTTTTCGATTTCGCAGCTCAGCAGATTCAGATCCCGTCCTACGGTAAACCACAGCTGCTGACAATCCGCCGCCGTCACCTTTTTGCCGCCCAGGGACATCTGCTTTGCGATCCATTTGTTCAGCTGCACGTCGTCCAGCGAGGAAAACTGTACGATGGCCGCCTTCTTTTTCATCAGGTTATAAAACTTGCGCCGCCCGTCCGCCTTGCCGTCCACATAAAACACCATGCAGGTGGTATCGGGCAGGTTTTCAAAATACTCGGTGAGGCGTTTGACGGCCGCATCCTCATCGTAATTCTTGGGTTTATTGCCCGAAAGCAGCGCCGATTCGCGGATCAACAGGAAGCGTTTATCTGCCAGGAAGGGCAGCGTTTCCGCAGCGGAGATCAGTTCATCCGGCGCAGGATCCTTCAGCGTGGCGTCATTCATAGCAGCAAAATCACCGCTCACCACCTGATCCCTGAGCGCTTTCAGCGCAGAGCGCTTGGTGAACTCCTCTTCCCCTTCAAAGAGGTACAGTTTTTCAATTTTACCCGCCTTGAGCGCGGCAAAAAATTCATTGTGCTGCATGTTGTTTCCTTTGATCCAGATATGTATTGACCCGGTATTCTCCGTTTCTCAGCGTGATCGTCACAGCGCCCGTTTCATCCGTGCGCAGGATGTGCGCGCCGCTGCTTTCCAGCCGTGCAAGCGTATCCTCCGACGGCAGATACCTGCCCGCCGCACAGGGGATCAGTGCGATATCAGGCCGTACCGCCTGCAAAAACGCATCTCCTGTGCTGTCCGCGCTTCCGTGATGGGCTACCTTCAGGATATCCGCCTCCTGGGCGATATACCCTTCCATGGCGCCCACCAGATCGCCGGTGAGCAAAAAGCGCACGCCCTCCAGCTCCATCAGCGCGCACAGGCAGTAGTAGTTAGGATCCTGTCCGCCGCGGGGCAGCGTGGGCCATACAAAGGTGATGCGCCCGCCCGGGAGCGTCAGGCTGTCGCCGGCAGATACCTCGATCACCGGAATGCCCGCTTCGCGCAGCAGCGCCAAGGCCTCCACGCCCTCTTCGTCGATCTGCTGCATTTCTCCAAGACGGGGGATCAGCACCCGGCCGATCTCCACGTGGCTCTCCAGCAGCTCCATAACGCCGCCGGCATGGTCGCTGTGCAGATGCGTCAGGATGACCGTATCCGCCCGCCTGCCCTTTGCCAGCAAAAGATCGGCCAGATCCCCGCCGTTAGTGCCTGTATCGATGACCACCGTCTCCTTCCGGTCCATCACCACTGCGCAGTCCGCCTGCCCCTGATACAATTGAATGTAGCACACATCCCACGTGTGCGTCAACACAAACACGCAAAGCGCCGCGAGCAACGCCGCGCCGCCTGAGAGCACACGCTTCCTCACATCCAGCGCCGTGTAGGGCGTACACAGGAAGAGCATATAGATGAACGCCAGCGCCAGCGGCCATGCCACGGCAGGCACGTTCACCGCAGCGTACGGAAGGTTGGCAAGCTTCTCCATCAGCTCCGGCACGCGTCTGGCAAAGATGCCCAGCACACCGGATAGCCACTGCCCAAGCGGCAGATATACCATGCCGATCACCGTGATGGCCAGCAGCAACGGCAGGAGAATGCCCGTCAGCAGCACGGCTACCGGGCTTACAATGAGGCCGATCAAGGAAAAGCGGTGGTATGCATTGAACAAGGGAAGCATCACGCCCAGCGTCGCCGACGCCGCTACGTCCGGATGCAGCGCACGCAGCACCCGCGGCCATTTCTCCGTCCATCTTGCAAACACCGGCCCCAGCATCACCATGCCGAGCACCGCGCCGAAGGTCATCTGGAAGGAAAGGGAAAAGAGGCTGGCAGGCCAGCACAAAAGCACCAGCAAAAACACAAAGGCAAGGCTGGTCAGCGTATCGCCGTGCCTTCGCACCACAATGCGATATGAAGAAAGCACCATCAAGAGGGAGGCGCGCACCACCGGCACGGAAAATTCCAGCAGCGCACAGTAAAACAGCAGCAGAACGCTCTGCAGCGCCATCCGCTCTCTGGGCGACAGGCACAATACCCTGAGCAGCGCCATCACAACGGAAGAAAGCAGCGCCACATGCAGACCGCTGACCGTCAGCACATGGGCAATGCCAAGGTCTGCAAACATATCCCGGGTTTCATCGGGCAATTGATCCTTGTCGCCCAGCAGCAGCGCCCGGGGAAAGGCGGCGCCCTCCCCAAAGGTCAGATCCATCCGCGTACCGATCCATGAGCGGATGCGGTGCATGACGCCAAAATAATCCAGCCGCGCATCTTGCGTGACCATCAGATCCGTCATGCCGCTTACGCGCATGCGCACGCCGTTTTGCTCCAGATATGCGCGAAAATCATAGCCATAGGGGTTCATGCGGCCAAGGGGCCTGGTGACTTTTCCCCGGAAGGTGACGCGGGCGCCGTCCTCCAGATGCCGCGCAAGGACAAGATCCTCATCCTCGGCGGTCATCACCCAGTACAGTTTACCAAGGCGCACGACGTTGCCGTTTTCATCCACGCCCCGAGCATCCCGCAAAAAGGTGTGCACAAAGCCGTCCTCTTCCCGGATTTCCACATTGCCGGATACATATGCCGTCACGGTGTATGTTCCTTCATCAGGAAGCGGCCGTGCATCCAGCGCCGATATATACACCGCGCCAAAGAAAAACGCGGCGCTCAGCACGCCGGACAGCATTCCGAAGGCTCTTTTCCGGCCCGCCCATGCAAAGAGCGCGGACAACAAGAAGGCTGCCGCAAAGATCCACACAGGCACAAACCCCTGCCGTCCCGTCCAGATGCCCGCAGCAAACAGGCAGGCCGCGCATACCAGCGGGCGCTGCCTGTGAAAGGGCATCACCTTCATATATCGAAACAATCCCCGGGGCGGGCGATATAGGAATTGGCAAACACGCTTCTTGCTTCATCCAGCAAAAGAGCGGGTACATTGGACGGAGGCAGATGGGTGACAATCAGCATCCTGACGCCGGCGGCCTTGGCCAGCCCGGCAGCCCGCAGCGCGCTCATATGCGGCGCTTTTTCGTGCCACTGCTTTTCCATAAACGCACCGTCCGCCAGCAGCACGTCCGCACCGCGGCAGAATTCTGTCAGGCTTTCGCCCTCGGAAGCATCGCCGGTGTATACCAGCACATGCCCCTGACAGGAAAACTTCAGCGCCCGGCAGGGCACGGGATGACGGGCAGGAGCATGCTCCACCCGGATGCAACCCAGGCGAATGTCCCCTTCGTACGGCCTTACGTCATACATGGGCGCGTCAAGCAGCGCCCGCATGGGAGACTGATCCTCCCCCGGCACATACACGGGCAGCTTTACATTTTTATTCTGCAGATAGTACTGCATGGGCAGCATATCGCAGGCATGGTCGTAATGCAGATGGCTCAGGCACACGCCCGTCAGGAGCGCGGGATCCATCCTGCCCATCAGGCGGCTGAGCACACCGCTTCCGCAATCCGTCAGAATCACGGTGTCCTTTTCTTCGATCAGGTATCCGCTTGTGGCGCCGTTTGCCGCAGGATACGGGCCGCTGCACCCCAACACTGTCAGTTTCATATAAGCTTCCTTTCTTATTCCACCGTGTACAAACCGCCCACGCGGTCGCGCCAGGCCATATCGATAAACAGTTCCTGACCGATCAGGATGCCCTTGTCGCAGGCCGCACGCACGCTGGTTTCAAGCGCCAATTCCGGCGTATTGTTTTCAGCGCTCAGATGGCCCAGCACAATGTGCCTCACGCCCGTTTCGTAGAGTTTTAAAATCCCCTCTGCGCACATCTCGTTGGAAAGATGGCCAAACCTGCCCAGGATGCGCTTTTTGAGCGTCTGGGAATAGCGGGGGTTCTGCAGCAGCATGTCCGGATCGTGATTGCTTTCCAGCAGCACAATATCGCTGCCCGAAATGCGTTTGAGCACGTCCCTGGTCAGATAGCCCATATCCGTCGCGGTGGATACGCTGTGACCGCCGGCAAACACCCGGTAGCCCACAGGCTCCGCCGCATCATGGGGGATCTGAAAGGAGCTGATGCTCAGATTGCCGATAAAAAAATCCTCGCCGCTGTCAAAAATCCGCCGCTGCCCCGGCCATACATCGCCGATCTGGCGGGCCATGGCGTTCCAGGTGGGCTCGTTGGCATAAATGGGGATGCGGTATTTGCGGCTTAAGATGCCCGCCGCCTTCACATGATCGCTGTGCTCGTGGGTGATCAGAATCCCCTGAATGGTTTCGGGCAGCACGTCGATCTGCGCAAGCGCCTCCGTTACCGCCTTTCCGGAGATCCCTGCGTCGATCAGTATTCTGGTATTGCCCGCCTCCACATAGGCGCAATTGCCGCTGGAGCCGCTGAAAAGCGGGCAGAAAGTAAGCTGCATAACTGTGTTCCTTTCATTGCTTGTGCCTATCCATTATACATTTTTGTCCACTTTCCGTAAAGTAGTATTGTATTAAAGAAAAAAGAATAAGGAAAAAAGCAAAAATCCTGTTGACAAACACGCCGCTATCGTATATAATCGTTGACGGCTTGAAAGAGCCTGTGCCTAAGACAGCCGGTGCGCATTGCGCGTAAAGGGAAACCGCCAGCCGAGGTGCAAGTGCCTTCGTAGATCGCATTTACGATGTCCTTGTGCCCAAAGCGCAGGGGCATCTTTTAATTTAAGCCGTGAGGAAGGTGAAACTGAATCATGAGCAAGAACTTCGAAGCGAAGAAGGTCGTCGTTTCCGAAATCAAGGAAAAGTTCCAGAACGCCCAGTCTGTGGTGCTGGTGCACTTTTCCGGCAACACCGTGGAGGAAGTGACCAAGCTGCGCAACCAGTTCCGCGAGGCCGGCGTTGAATACGTGGTGCTCAAGAACAAGCTGGTGGAGCGCGCCCTGAACGAGCTGAACATCGAAGGTCTGTCCGACCAGCTGACCGGCCCCAACGCCTACGCTTTCGGCATGACTGACGCTGTTGCGCCCGCCAAGGTCATCTACGACTTCATCTCCAAGAACAAGAAGGACGAAAAGAACCTGTCCGTCAAGGCGGGCCTGATGGGCACCGAAGTGATGGACGTGAAGGCTGTGAAGGCCCTGAGCGAAGTGCCCAGCCGCGAAGTGCTGCTGGCCCGTTTGGTGGGTTCTATCCACGCTCCCGTGTCCAACCTGGTTTACGCTCTGGAAGCCATCCGCAAGCAGAAGGCCGGCGAAGACGCCGAATAATAGCTTGCAACAACATCATTACGACATATACTGTCACAATTTGAATGGAGGATTAATCTCATGACTCATGAAGAATTCATTTCCGCTATCGAGTCCATGACCGTGCTCGAACTGAACGAACTGGTCAAGGCTCTGGAAGAAAAGTTTGGTGTTTCCGCTGCTGCTCCCGTGGCCGTCGTTGGCGCTGCTGCCGCTCCCGCCGCTGCCGCTGAAGAACAGACCGAATTCGACGTCGTCCTGGTGGACGCCGGCTCCGAAAAGATCAAGGTTATCAAGGCTGTGCGCGAAGTCGTGTCCGGTCTGGGCCTGAAGGAAGCCAAGGAATTCGTGGAAGCTACCCCCAAGACCCTGAAGGAAGCCGTCTCCAAGGAAGAAGCCGAAAAGATCAAGGCTACTTTCGCCGAAGTTGGCGCCAAGGTCGAAATCAAGTAATTTTACTTGTACACACAACGCACGGGCAACCGTGCGTTTTTTTCTTTGCCGCAAAACGCCTGTTGACAGCCCCCCTCCCATTTCATATAATGATAAAAAAGTACGAAGGGAGCTTTTTTGATGGATTACGCATACACTTACACATACAATCCGGAACTGGTGTACAACCCCGTCACTTCTCTTGTGACCCTGGCGCTCAACGTGCTGGTGATCATCGCCTGGTGGAAGATTTTCGTTAAGGCCGGTCTGGAGGGCTGGAAATCGCTGATCCCTCTCTATAACGCCTACCTGCAGATCAAGATCGCCTGGAGCGGCAAGGTTTTCTGGCATATCCTCATCCTGACCGCTGCCTGCACGCTGGTCGGCGCGCTGCTGCTGGTGATGGGCGATTTTTACACCATCCTGGGCGCGCTGGTGCTGCTGGGTATGCTGATTGCCCTGATCGTGTATCAGGCAAAATATTGCAACCGCCTGGCCAAGTCTTTTGGCAAGCCCACTTCCTTTGCCGTGGGTCTGTTCTTCCTCAACATGATCTTCACTTACATCCTGGCCTTTGAGCAGAACGAATACCAGGGCCCCATCGAATAAAGCAAGCAAAAACGCACGGTTTCCCGTGCGTTTTTTCATATTTACCGGAAATCAATGGGTTTCATGGTCCGGGTCTACATTGCTAAACGGATTGGCACAGCTTCCATTTCCGCTTTGTACGCAGCCTATACGAATCGTTTCCGTCTGGCCGCATTTGCTGCACATCCTGTAATACTCATGCAGATTCTGACCGGTCAGATGCCGATCGCCATTATCATACATGGTATGATCAGAAAAATGACTGCTTTCAAAGATGATCGTTGTTTTACCGCAATCATCACACACAGCGTAATAGTAAGTGCGCAATTCATGCTTTGTGCCGCTCAAACTGACCCATTCTTCACGAACCGGCGTATTGATCTTTCTGTATTCATAGGTAAAACAATGAGCAGCCAGTGAAACCGCAGCACCAAAAGCAAGCTCCTCTGCATTCAACTGTAACTCAGGTGCAGCAACAGCCTGTGCACTCGGCGCTAAAAAGGACAGTGCCATAACAATACAAAAAATCATTGAAAGTGTCCTTTTCACAATCATCCCTCCAATAATCTATGGTAATCACATTTCCTTTGAGCAATCTCGAACAATCGCAGCAATGCAGCGGTAAACCGTTTACATGAACATCGGTATCACCCCACAAGGTATTCTGTTCTTTCCGTCAATAGCATAACATTTTGAACACGCATTGTCAACCAAATCTTAAAACAACCCTCACAGCAGCTTTTCTAGTTCCCGGGGAAGCTTCTCTTCCATTTCAATGATTTTTCCGGTCACCGGATGACGGAAGCGCACAGAACAGGCATGCAGCGCAAAGCGTCCGGGCAGCGCAGTATGCTCCGCGCCGTACAGATAATCGCCCACGATCGGGCAGCCCATGGCCGAAAGATGCACACGGATCTGGTGCGTCCTGCCCGTTTCCAATTGCAAGCGGACAAGCGACCTGCCGTTTTGCTCCCGGAGCACCCGGTAATGGGTGACCGCCCGCCTGCCGTCCTCCCGGATCACCCGGCGCACGCTGTCCGCTTTTTCTCTTGCGATGGGCAGATCAATAACGCCTTCCCTGCCCGGCAGCACGCCCTCGCAGACCGCCAGATACTCCCGCACAAAATGCTCCGTGTGCAGATCCTTTTGCAGTTTTTCCTGAGCAAAGCTGTTTTTGGCCACCAGCATCAGGCCGCTGGTGCCCTTGTCCAGCCGGTTGACGGGACGGTATACAAAGTGCTCGCCGCATCCAAAGTATGCGTACATGCGCCCCTCCAGCGTATCGCCCTGCTGCCTGGCAGAGGCAATGGAGGGCAGCGGCGCAGGCTTGCAGACGATGAGCACATCCTCATCCTCATAGCGCACGTCGGGAAGCACGTCGGAGGGCACCAACCCTTCCCAGGCATTCTTTTCATCCTCCAGCACGGCGTAAACCGTTTGTCCGGGCTGCAGTCGCGTATCCGTACGGGCGCTTTGCCCGTCCAGCAGGATTGCATGACGGAACTTGAGACGGCTGATCAACGTGCGGGAAATGCGCATATCCCGCTCCAGCACGCTGCCCAGCCTGCGGCCCCGGTCCTTTTCCTGCACCGTATATTCCAGCACCCGCATGCGATCCCTCCCCTCTGCTCCCATTATAGCGCCGTTTTCCGCCTCATGCAAATGATTGAGCAAATAGTACAAGAATTTAACAATGTTTTATCTGGTTTTTGAATTGACAATGTATCTTTTGGGCTATATAATGGTAGGGTATGTATGAAATGGAGGCTTTTGCCATGTCTGAGTCTATTTTGTTTATGCCGGCCACCGAAATGAGCGAATCTCCCGCCGTACTGGTGGAAGGCACCCACTCCCCCGACGCCCTTGCCAGCGCCAGCGGCGAATATATTTCCGCATCCGGCAGCGCCATGCTGCAGTGCGGCACCCAGAGCCTGCGCATCCCCCAGCATTGGGTATGGCTGGCCATTGAAAGCGGCTCCGTGCAGCTTTTGCACAGCGGCGCCAGCCTGGTGCTCAAGGCGGGCGATTGCTGCATGCTGCCCCCCGGCACGGTGGACGTAAGCCTGGAAGTGGAACAGGAAAGCCGCGTGCTGTGGCTGATGGTGGGCGGCGCGCTGGCAGGCGAGTTTATGCAGCGGCTGGGCGCCATTCCCCATCGCATCATGAAGCAGGGCGCCCTGCCCTCCCAGATCAACCTGGCCAAGCACATCGTGCAGGCCACCGTCCGTCTGCAGGACGCACAGGATGCATCCTCCGCCCAGCTGCAGCAGCTTTTGTGGGCCATGCTGGCCTCCCACAGCGGTCAGCCCGTGGCCATGGACGCCGTGCTCTCTCACGAGATCGCCAAGGTGGTGGACGCCATGCGCAAAAACCAGTACCGCGACAGCTTCTCCCTGAGCGAGATGGCCGCCCTCTCCCGCATGCCTGTGGAAACCTTCCGCAAGCGCTTTGTCAGCGAAGTGGGCATGCCTCCCCAGAGCTACCAGCTCTTCTGCAAAATGGAGCGCGCCAAGACGCTGCTTAAGGAAGGCTACACCGTGCGTCAGGCCGGCGTGGAGGTGGGCATGGTGGATCCCTACCACTTCTCCAAGACCTTCAAGAACATCGTGGGCATGAGTCCCTCTGCCTACAGCAAAACGGCGCTCAAATGATGCAGCCGTTTTCGCCCTGTCTGCCTCCGGAAAAGGCCCGCCTCCTGTCGCCCTTGCAATTGGCCTTTGTGGGCGACAGCGTGCATGCGCTGCTGGCTCGCACGCGCCTGATGCAGGTGGAGCGCCGCATGAACGATATGCATAAGCTGGCCACCCGGCAGGTCAACGCCGTCAGCCAGCATCAGGCGCTGGAAAAATTGCTCCCCCACCTGACGGAGGATGAAAAGGACATTGTCCGCCGCGGCCGAAACGCCCACAGCAAGCACGGCATACCCAAATCCGCCACGGTGGAGGATTACAGCGCCGCCACCGCCCTGGAAGCGCTCTACGGGTACCTGTTTATGTCCGGACAGATGTTACGTCTCAAACAGATCGACGATATTTGCTATCAGGAGGACCTGTAAGCTATGCCCGCCAAAACCGTTAAGGTGATGCTGCTCACCCACACCCCCGATCCCGAAAAGACCTGCGCCCTGGCCGCCCGCATGTGCTACAGCCACGCGGACGTGGACGCCCTTAAGGAAAAGGTCACCGCGCAGGATCAGGCCAAATATCTGGACCGGGTCATTTCCTCCGGTCATCACAGCGTGCTGGAGCATGCCTCCTTCACCTTCGCCGTGGAAGGCGTCAGCCGCGTGCTGCTGGCTCAGCTCACCCGCCACCGCATCGCCTCTTTCAGCGTACAGAGCCAGCGCTACGTGTCCCTGAAGGATGATTTCTTCTACATCGTGCCGCCCCGTATCCGGGAGCTGGGCGAAGACGCCGTCCGCGAATACGAGCAGCAGATGGACATGATGCACCTGTGGTACACCCAATGGCAGGAAAGACTGGGCAACACCGGAGAAGGCAGCAATGAGGACGCCCGTTTTGTGCTTCCCTCCGCCTGCGAGACCAGACTTACCATGACCATGAACGCCCGCGAGCTGATGCACTTTTTCTCCCTGCGCTGCTGCAACCGCGCCCAGTGGGAGATCCGCGAAATGGCTACGCAAATGCTCATGCTCTGCCGTGAAGTGGCCCCCACCATTTTCAAATATGCTGGCCCCAGCTGCTTGGTCGGTCCCTGCCCCGAAGGCGCCAAGACCTGCGGAAAAATGCTGGAAATGCGCGAAAAATTCAAATAATCTCCTGCGCCAAGCGCAGCTGCCGAAAGGAAATATTCATCCATGGCTTATTATGATTCCATGAACAAAAAGCCCCTGAGCCGTCAGGATCACCTCAAGAAGGACGCCAAAGCCTGGGACAAGGAAGAACGCCGCGCCCAGAAGAAGAACGGCGCCGGCGAGCACAACCGCTTTGGCAAGGACGATCGTTTTGCAAAGGACGAGCGCAAGTTTTCTGCCCCCCGTCCCCAGCGCACCGAAAAGCGCTTTGACGATGTGAAGAAGCCCGCGTCCCGCAAGGAAGCGCCCGCCTTCACCCAGCCCCAGAGCTTTTCTGCCGAGCCCGAGAACCTGATCTCCGGCCGCAATCCCATCCGCGAAGCCATCAAGGCCGGCCGCGATATCGAAAAGATCCTGGTCGCCAAAGGCGATCTGAGCGCCACCGCCCGCGAGATCGTGCAGATGGCAAGGGAAGCCCATATTCCCGTGCAGACGGTGGAACGCACCCGTCTGGACGAAATCACCCGCAACCATCAGGGCATGCTGGCCTTTGCCTCCGCCTACCGCTATTATGACGTGGAGGACATGCTGGAGGAAGCCCGCGAAAAGGGCGAAAAGCCCTTCCTGATCGTGCTGGACAGCGTCACCGACCCCCAGAACCTGGGCGCCATCATCCGTACCGCCGCCTGCGTTGGCGCGCACGGCGTCATCGTTCCCCAGCGCCGCGCCGTGGGTCTCACCCCCTCTGCCGTCAAGGCGTCCGCCGGCGCCATTGAACGCATCAAGGTAGCCCGCGTTGGCAATCTGTCCCGCACGCTGGAAATGCTCAAGGAAGAGGGCATCTGGCTCTACGCCGCAGATATGTCCGGCGAAGACTACCGCAAGACGGATTTTGACGGCGCCGTGGCGCTGGTCATCGGCTCCGAAGGCGACGGCGTGTCCCGCCTGACCATGGAAAAGTGCGATTTCCGCGTGAAGCTGCCCATGACCGGCGCTGTGGATTCCCTCAACGCATCCGTTGCCGCAGGCGTGCTCATGTACGCCGTGTACGCCACCCGTAACTAATCCGCAAGGAGTTTTACCTTCATGACCGACGAACTTATCTACCGGAGCGACGAAGACGAATTCCAGCGTTTTGCCGATATGGCGGACGAGGATATCGTAGCCCTGTCCCAGGGCGGCGACGGCCAGGCGCTGGCCTATCTGCTGGATAAATACAAGAACTTTGTCCGCTCCAAAGCGCGCAGCTATTTCCTCATCGGCGCAGACCATGAGGATATTGTGCAGGAAGGCATGATTGGCCTTTACAAGGCCATCCGCGATTTTAAATCCGCAAAGCTGACCTCCTTCCGCGCCTTTGCGGAGCTGTGCGTCAAGAGACAGATCATCACGGCCATCAAGACCGCCACCAGGCAAAAGCACTTCCCGCTCAACAGCTACGTTTCCCTCAACAAGCCTCTGTATGATGAGGAGAGCGACCGTACGCTGCTGGACGTGATCGAAGGCCGCGTCA
>SVGT01000005.1 GCA_015056175.1 Clostridiales bacterium
AGAATTTCCGGTGGTAATGGCGAAGGGGTCCCACCTGTTCCCATACCGAACACAGAAGTTAAGCCCTTCAGCGCCGAAAGTACTTGGCTGGACACGGCCCGGGAGGATAGGTCGCCGCCGGATTCCATTGCAGCGGAATCAACAGCGTTCCGCTGCAACTATTCCTCAGTAGCTCAATGGCAGAGCACCCGGCTGTTAACCGGGTTGTTGTAGGTTCGAGTCCTACCTGGGGAGCCAAAAGCACTGCAAACGCAGTGCTTTTTTTCTTTACAAATTTTTGGTTCATGATATCAAGCGGTACCAATCATCCTGTAGATGTGATATGATAAGCAAAAAGGCAGGAGAGTTGAAACTTGCCGTTACCAGGGATCAATCCTGGATATTCGACGTTAGCGTCCGTGAAGATGATGAGCGGCTGTCGCCCGCAGTACAATTACGCTCTTCAATTACCGAAGGAAAACGAATCGACGGCGTGATTTTTGAAGCAATTCGGTGAGGAACGTCAATCTGCCATCCGAACATTAACTGCATCATTGGATTGTCAGGTATAATAACAGGAATTCCAGATTGAATATTGGAAGAAGGTTGGATTATGGCCGGACATGCCCCCTGGATCTGGGTGCCGGAAAAGGATTATCCGGACAAACAGAAGAGCGCTTACAGCGCCATGAGTGAAAAGAAGGCAGATGCCCATGCGGTGGCGGAGTTCAAAAAAGAATATGTGTTTGCCACGCCTGTAAAGGAAGTGCAGCTGAGCATCTGCGGCGATGCGGCGTTCCAGCTGTACCTGAACGGCACTTGCGTGATGACCGGCCCTGCCACCGTCGGCGGAGATTTTCTGGGCAATGACGAGCAGCCCGATCATTACTATCTGTACCGGGCGACGATCCCTGTGCAGGGAAACCGGCTTGGCTTCTTTGCCAGGGTGCAGAAGGATCCGGTTCAGATATGCGAATACTCCATGGGTCACGGCGGATTGCTGATCAAGGGCGAAGCCCTGCTCGTGGACGGGTCGCGCCGTGCTTTCTGTACGGATCAAACCTGGCTGTGCAGGATCAATGGGGCATATACGGAGCCCTGCCGCTATGACGGTCGCCTTCTCTGTCAGGAATTTGTTCTGGCACAACAGCTTCCCGATCTGTGGCAGGCGGAAAGCGCTCCCATCCCTCCGCGGACGGAGGATACGGTCACGTTTGATCCAATGACGCTTGCGCCCGGGGAAAAGCGCACCGCGCGTTTGCCGCTGGATAAGATCTATGCGGGCTTTCTGCAGGCTGTGTCCGCCGGAGATGCGGATATACACGTGCAATTCCGGGAGCTGGAAGAAAAGGGCTCGGAGGAAATGCTGCATCTCATCCCCGGCGAAAGCTACCGGGGGTTTTACCTGCACAGCGCGGGCGTGATGGACGTGGAAGCGGAAAACCGGGGAAAGAAACCCTGTCAGGTGACGCTTTCCTTTGTACGCACCCATTATCCCGTTGCGACAGAAACGCCTGTCGCCACCTCCGATGCGCGGATCAATCAGGTGCTGGATACCTGCCGTCATACGCTGAAATATTGCCGCCAGACCCACCATCTGGACAGCCCGCGCCATTGCGAGCCGCTGGCCTGCACCGGCGATTACTATATCGAAAGTCTGATGACGCTGTTCTCCTTTGGCGATCTGCGTCTGGCAGCCTTTGACCTGATGCGCACGGCCCGTATGCTGGAGCGGCGCGACGGGCGCATGTTCCATACCACCTACAGCCTGATTTGGGTGCTGATGCTCCGGGACGTGTATAGGATGACCGGCGATCAGGCGCTGCTTGCCGATTGTGCGCAGGCGCTGCGGCTGCTGCTTAACAGGTTTTCTACATATCTTGGGGAAAACGGACTCATCGAAACACCGCCGGACTATATGTTTGTGGACTGGATCTATCTGGACGGCCATTCGCTGCACCATCCGCCCAAGGCGCTGGGGCAAAGCTGCCTGAACATGTATTATTTTGCCGCGCTGGATGCGGCAGCCGGGGTGTTTGGGT
Source organism: Clostridiales bacterium (assembly GCA_015056175.1). GTDB lineage: Bacteria > Bacillota > Clostridia > Christensenellales > Aristaeellaceae > SVGT01. The sequence goes on from SVGT01000005.1 coordinate 2,022, forward strand.
ATCTTGGGAAAAAGGAGGACGCGCAGCAGCTCCTTGAACAGAAGGAACAATTGCGCAGGGCGATCCTTGCGCACCTGTTTGACAAAGAGGCACGTGCCTTTATCGCCGGGCTCAATACCCAAACGCCGGACGAGCTGGTGGGCTTCTATATGCCCCAAAACACGGACAGGCGCTATATCACCAAGCACGCCAATATTCTGGCGGCCTGCTTTGGGGTGTGCGATGACGATCTGGGAAGGGATTTGATCCACCGCATCATGCGGGATGAGATCGCAGGAGATATCCAGCCCTATTTTACCCATTTCCTGCTGGAAGCGGTGTACCGTCTGGATTTGAGACGGCAGTATACGCTGCCAATTATTGAGCGGTGGATTTTGCCTGTGCAGGAATGTCCCAAGGGGCTGGTGGAGGGCTTTGTCAAGCCTGAGCCCACCTATACCTTTGATCACAGCCATGCCTGGGGCGGAACACCATTGTACTCGCTGCCCAGGGCACTGTGCGGGTTCAATATCCTGACGCCCGGCATGACGGATATCGAGCTGTGTCCCGATCTGCTGGGGCTCACCTCTGCCCGCTTCACGCTGCATACGCCAAACGGGCCTGTGAAGATCATCCTTGAAGAGGGAAAACCGCCCGTCATTACCCATCCCGACGCGGTGAATATTTACTGCCGCTGCTGAAAGGAGCGCTTATGCGGATTTTGATCGACGCCGACGCCTGCCCGGTGGTCGGTATTGCCGTGGATGTGGCCAGGCGCTTTGGCGTTCCCGTTACGCTGTTTTGCGATACCAATCATGTGCTGCATTCGGATTATGCCGACGTGCGGGTGGTGGGCGCAGGCCGCGATGCGGTGGATCTGGCGCTGATCAATGCCTGCGCCCGGGGCGACGCGGTGATCACCCAGGATTACGGTGTGGCCGCGCTGGCTCTTGGCAAGGGCGCACAGGCGCTGCATCAGGACGGATGGGCGTACACGGACGGCAACATCGAGATCAAACTGATGGAGCGCCATCTGGCCGCCAAAGCGCGCCGGGGGAAGGGCAAGCATCATCTGAAGGGCCCCAGATCCCGGGAGCAGGGAGATGATCTGCGCTTTGCCGATGCGCTTGAGCAGCTGCTGCGGGATGCGCAGGGGCAGCCCGACCGGTTCGTTTGACAAAATGACCGGACAGGCGTACAATGGTTTCAACCAAAATGCAATAAAAGGAGCGATGAATATGCGCAGAATGATCTCTTTCCTGCTGACTCTGGTGCTGCTGACGGGCGTCATGACCCAGGCGCTGGCGGCTGTTGAAGAAAAGAAAGTGGTACAGGACGCCTATATCTACCTCCATGAGGAATTGAACGTGCTGGTGGTAGAGGAGAAGGAATCGGATCTGAGCTACCTGTATAGCGCGGACGGCACGCTTCTGTGCGAAACCGGCTTCGATTCTGTCCGTGAGCTGGAAGGCGGCTTTGAGGTGACGGTGTACAACGGCACCATCAACAATTCCGGCGTGGTAAGCGGCGCAGGCGTGATGCTGGTGCCCATGCAGTATGGCGATGTGGAATCCATTTCCGATCGCTGGCAGCTGGGCGCGGTGCTGACGGAAGCCACCGCGGAGAACTACGATTACAAGTCCTTCGGCGAGGAGACCTCCTATTACCTGGTGGATCATTACGATGTGTATTTCAAGGGCGTACAGGTGGGCACGCTGGGCAGGCTGGATTATCACTACGCCTATGCCTGGGGCGATTATCTCTACGTCAGCAATCAGGAGGGCGATTATACCTATTACGATAAGACCATGACGCCCTCTGCCTACGTGTCCGACTATGCTTCCAGCTCCGAGTATGACGATGTGTACGGTGTGGGCTATTTCCATCGCGGCAGCGGCCAGCAGGCCTTTGTGCCTTCCTGCACCCTGACTGCGGATCAGGTGGAAACGGCTTTCATGCTTGTGGGCGTGGAGATCGTGGATCTGCAGGGCAACCCCATCGGCAAACTGGAAAACATGTACGAATCCGTGTACGACTTTGAGGGCGATTACGCCCGTACCCGCACAAACGGCAAGTACGGTCTCATCCACAAGAGCGGCAAGGAAATTCTGCCCTGCGAATATGACGAGATCAACTACGGCGATGAAACCTTCTTTGAGGGCGGCTACCAGATCGCGGTCAGGGACGGCAAGGTGGGCTATGTGGATCTGAACGGTCAGGTGACCTGCGAATTCAAGTATTCCCAGAACGTGGTGGACAGCCTGTACGATATGCCCTTCAATACCCTCACCGATCTGGACGGCTCCATCATCGTGCTCAGCGGCAAGGCCGGGGAGCTTCCCCAGCGCTTTGCAGAAGTGCAGCTTTCCTACAACAGCGGCTGCCCGCTGTTTGTGGGCGTGGTGGAGGAAGGCAAGGTTGGCGTGTTTGATCTGGACGGCAACGCGGTGATCCCCGCCGACGGCCGGTACGAAGATACGTATGATCTCCAGCTTAGCGCCGACGGCACCGTCATCGTGGGTTATGATGTGAACCGCGTCTACTCTGTGTACACCGTGGAACAGCAAGCGGACGTGGGCGCCGCCCTGGAGGATATCGGCAATATGGCAGCCCAGGTCGTTGCGCAGCAGGACGGCGGCTGGGATTGCGTTTGCGGCAGCCACAACAGCGGCAATTTCTGTCCCGAGTGCGGCGCTGCCCGCCCTGCGGACAAGCTGGTGTGCACAAACTGCGGCTTTGAGCCCGCCGAGGGTGAAACGCCCAAGTTCTGCTCCGAATGCGGCACCGCCTTCTGATGAACAAAACGATTGCCCGGAAGCAAGGTCTTCCGGGCATTTTTTGATGGAAGAAAGGCGCTTTGCATAAACCGATGCTTTCAAAGCGGCGGCGTCCGTGCTATGATGGAGAAGAAGGAGTGAGCGATATGGACAAAATGGCGATCCTCTACAGCGCCTATGAAACGCCCCTGCAGAAGAAGGCTGTGGCGCTGCTGACGCAGTTTTTGATGGAATTTTCCCATGAAATGCCCGTTTGCCTGCCCCTTGGCAGCGATACGCAGCATTTCCGCACTGTGCGCGTGGAAACGGCGGAGCGGGCTCCTGCCCTGGCGCTGGAAATGAACGCGGCAGATCTGGATGCCGAAGGGTATGTGATCCGCGTGCGGGACGGCCACAGCGTGATTCTGGGCGGCAGCGATCTGGGCGCGGTGTACGGCTGTGTGGATTATTACAACCACTATCTCATCCGCCGTTTTTATCCCCACGATCCGGATTATTTCTATTTCCCCTTTTCCGGCTGGCACTGGGACGATTTTGACAAGCGCAGCGCGCCTGCCGTCCGCGACCGCGGCGTGTGGACCTGGAGCCATGTGATCTACGATTGGCGCGGCTTTATCGATCATCTGGTGCTGATGAAGATGAACACGCTGATCCTCTGGAGCGATTTTGCTCCCGTCAATCTCAGGGACGTGGTGGATTATGCCCACCAGAACGGCGTGAAGGTGTTTTTCGGCTTTGCCTGGATGTGGGAAACCCGCTGCGCCGAGGCGGATATCCTGAATGCCGAGAAATATATCCCCGGTATTCTGCAAAAGTACGAAACGGAATACCTGCCCCTGGGCGGCGACGGCATCTACTTTCAGAGCTTCACCGAGCTGGAAGAGGAGGAGATCGGCGGCGTGCTGATCGCCGATGCGGTGACGCAGTTTGTGAACAAAGCCTGCCGCGCATTCTACGAAAAATATCCGGATATCACGATCCAGTTCGGTCTCCATGCCACCTCTGTCCGGGAAAGGCTCAGCTATATTGCCAACGTGGACAAGCGCGTGCACATCCTCTGGGAAAACTGCGGCGCCTTCCCCTTTGATTATCTGCCCTCCGCCGTGGAAGGCTATGAGGAGACGGCTGCCTTTACCGAGCGTCTGGCCGTGCTCCGCGGCGCGGACGATCGCTTCGGCGCCGTCACCAAGGGGCTGACCAAGCTGGATTGGAGCGAGTTTGAGCACATCCCCGGCCCTGTGTGCATGGGCGAGGGCACAAGCCACTTCCACCGCAACCGCATGGAGCGCAAGCGCCCCATCTGGCGCTATCTGCTGGCCTACTGGATGGTCAACGGCGATAAGGCGCAGGATATGCTGCAGCGCCTGTGCGCCCTGAAGGACGGGCAGATGACCGTCACCGCCCTCATTGAGGACGGCATGCTGGAAAAGCAGATCCCCTTCCCGGCGGCGCTGTATGCCGAAATGCTCTGGGACCCCCATCAGGAATTGAAAACCATGATGGCGGACGTGGCCCAGCGCAATTATGTGTCCTTCTGCGATTGATCCGTTTTCCGGCGGCGCATATGCGCCGCTTTTTGATTGCTTGAAATCTATTGAAACTTGCCCGCAATCCTGCTACAATAGTCGGGTACGGAGGTTCAAAATCAGGATGGAATGTTTGATCGACCGGATCCGCGCGCTGCTTGACAGGCAGCCCTGCGTGACCGTAGCCATTGAGGGCGGCAGCGCCAGCGGCAAAACCACGCTGGCTGCGCGTCTGCAAAAAGAACTGGACGCCAATGTGTTTCACATGGACGATTTTTTTCTGCAGCCCCATCAGCGGACGGCGGAACGCTTCAGGGAGCCCGGCGGCAATGTGGATTATGAGCGCTTCCTTCAGGAAGTGCTGCTGCCGCTGCAAAAGGGAGAGCCCTTTTCCTACCGGGTGTTTGATTGCTCTGTGATGGACTTTGGCAAAAGCGTGCAGGTCACGCCCCGCCGCGTCAACGTCGTGGAAGGCGCCTACAGCATGCATCCCGCCCTTGCGCCGTATTACGATCTGTCCGTGTTTGTTACGATCAGTCCGGATACCCAGCGGGAGCGCATCCTGCGCCGCAACGGAGAAAGGATGCTCCGCCGCTTTCTGGATGAATGGATCCCTCTGGAAATGCATTATTTCACCGCCACGCAGGCAGCACAGCGCTGCACGTTGCGCATCAAAGGAGAGTAACCATGCCCCCTCTTTCCCTGCTCATCAAGCCGGTGTCCGGCGCGTGCAACATGCGCTGCGAATACTGCTTTTATCAGGATGTGATGGCCCGCCGCGAAAAGCAGGTACTGCCCAAAATGTCCCCGGAAACGCTGGAAAACCTGGTGCGCCGCGCCTTTGTGTATGCGGAGGGCAGCGTGTCCTTTGCCTTTCAGGGCGGCGAGCCCACACTGATCGGGCTTGACTATTTTGAGCGGCTCATCCGCCTGCAGAAAAAGTATAATACCCGCAAGATCGCCGTGCACAACAGCGTGCAGACCAACGGCCTGGAGCTGCCGGACGATCTGATCGCCTTTTTTGCCCGGGAGCATTTCCTGGTGGGCGTGTCGCTGGACGGGGATGAAATCAATCACGATCTTTTCCGCCGGGATATAGCAGGCCAGCCCACTTACAGCCGGGTGCTTGCCAACATCCGCCGCATGCAGGAGATGAATGTGGATTTCAACATCCTCTGCGTGGTGACGGAGCAGCTGTCCCGCCGCGGCCGGGAATGCATGGACGCACTGGGGGATTTCCCCTTCCTGCAGTTCATTCCCTGTCTGGATGCGCTGTCCGGTGAAAAGAGCGCCCATTCCTTGACGGAGGAAGGGTACCTGCGCTTCCTCATGGATACCTTCGACGCCTATTACGAGGGCTTTGACAAGGGCGGGCTGGTCAGCGTACGTAATTTTGACAATTACATTTCCATGCTGCTGGGCGCGCCGCCGGAAAGCTGCGCCATGGCGGGCCGATGCGGGCTGTATTACCTCATCGAAAGCGACGGCAGCGTCTATCCCTGCGATTTTTACGTGCTGGATGAATGGCGCATGGGCAATGTGAACGAGCACGGCTTCATCCGTCTGGAAAAGAGCGAGGTGGGCAGGCGCTTCAGGGAGCGCAGCGTGCCCGTGCCGGATGCTTGCCGCAGCTGCCGCTGGTACTTCCTGTGCCGCAACGGCTGCTGCCGCGAGCGGGAGGAAAACGGCGTCAACAAATGGTGCCGCTGCTATCAGCGCTTCTTTGACTACAGCTATGAAAGGATGCAGCGCATCGCTGCCAGGGTGCGAGGATGAAAACGCTCATCTTTTTGGGATCGCCGAGGCCATCAGGGGATACCAGGGCGCTGCTTGATCGGCTGCTTCAGAACCTGCAGGGGGAATATCTGCTGGTGGACGCTTATCGGGACAAGATCCACCCCTGCACCGATTGCCGTGCCTGCCGCGAAAAAAGCGGCTGCGTGTTCCGGGACGATATGCAAAGGGTGTACGATTATATCCCGGAATGCGATAATGTGCTCATCGCCGCGCCGCTGTATTTTTCCGAGCTGCCCGGCACCTTGCTCAATGTGTTCAGCCGCCTGCAGTGCATGTATTCCGCCCGCCGCTTCCGCAGGGAAAAGCAAGAGATCCGGGAAAAGAAGGGCGGCGTCATGCTGGTGGGCGGCGGCGACGGCGGCCCCGGCAAGGCGCTGGATACCTGCGAGGGCATCTTCCGCTACTATATGAACGTAAAATCGACCCATCCTCCCGTGATGAGTTTGCAGACGGATCATCTGCCTGCCTGTCAGGATGAGGAGGCGCTCCGCGCGGTGGATCAGCTTTGTGCATTTTTTAACGAATAAAGGAGAATCGCTATGCTTGTTTTTGAAAACGATTACAGCTTCGGTGCCCATCCCAAAGTGCTGGAGGAGCTGTGCAAAACCAATATGGCGGCTGCGTCCGGCTACGGCAGCGACGGCTTTACCGCCTCTGCCATGGAGAAGATCCGCAAGGCCATTGATTGCCCCGATGCGCAGATCTGCTTCCTCACCGGCGGCACCCAGACCAATCAGGTGGTGATCGATTGCCTGCTCAAGCCCTACGAGGGCGTCATTTCCTGCGTCACCGGCCACGTCAACGGCCACGAAGCCGGCGCCATCGAGCATTCCGGCCATAAGGTGCTGGCGCTGCCCCACCACGAGGGTAAGCTGCGCGCTGAGGATATCCGGCAGTACATCGACGGTTTTTATGGCGAAGAGGCCTTTGAACACATGGTGTTCCCCGGCATGGTGTACATCTCCCATCCCACGGAATACGGCACCCTCTACAGCAAGCAGGAGCTGGAGGAATTGCGTGCGGTGTGCGATCAGTATCACATCCCCCTGTATATGGACGGCGCGCGCCTGGCTTATGGCCTGATGAGCGAGCGTACGGACGTCACCTTGCAGGATATTGCCAGGCTCACCGACGTGTTCTACATTGGCGGCACCAAGTGCGGCGCGCTGTGCGGCGAGGCGCTGGTGTTCACCAAGCGCAATATGCCCGATCATTTCCTGGCCCGCATCAAGCAAAAGGGCGCCCTGCTGGCCAAGGGCCGCCTCAACGCCGTACAGTTTGACGCCCTCTTTACCGACAACCTGTACGAGGAGGTGGGCGCACATGCCATCCGCATGGCGGCGCTGCTGAAGAAGGCCTTCGCCGATAAGGGCTACCCCTTCCACATGGATTCGCCCACCAACCAGCAGTTTGTGATCCTCACCGACGAGCAGATGCAGCGCATCGCCCATCACGCCGTGTTCAGCCGCTGGGAAAAGCTGCCCGACGGCCGCACCGTGGTGCGCTTTGCCACCTCCTGGGCTACCACGAAGGAGGATATCCGGGCGCTCAGCGAGATCCTGTAAAAAATCATAGGTCAATCAAACACCGCTTCCCGGCGGTGTTTTTTATTTGCAGAAAGGAGCATATCATGAACAGAGAACTGTTTGTGCAGGCCGTGCAAAGGAACGCGGCACGGGTCACCCATTATCAGTCCGGCAAGGACGGACAATCCGGCGGATGCGATTGCATCGGCCTCATCATCGGCGCCGTGCGTATGCTTGGGGAAACGTGGCAGGGCACCCACGGCAGCAATTATGCCGCCCGGTACCGCATGCGCAGCCTTGCGCCGGTGACGGACAAGGCGCAGCTGCAGCGTGGGCAACTGGTGTACAAATGCCGGGAAGCGGGCGATAGCCGTTACGCGCTGCCCGACCGCTATAAAAACCATCCGGACAGCAGGGATTATTACCACGTGGGCGTGGTCATGTCCGTTTCGCCCCTTGAGATCCTCCATTGCTCTACCGGCGGCATCCATCGGGATACGGCCCCTGGCGCATGGCGGTTTGCCGGCGAACTGGATATGGTCACGGAGGATATGGTTTCGTACCCCATGACCGTGCACAGCGCAAACGGCGGCAGCGTCAATCTGCGGCAAAGCCCCGCCCAATCCGCTCCGCGCCTTGCCCTCATCCCCTGCGGCACGACCGTTTCTGTGCTGTCTCATGCGGATGAAAGCTGGGCTTTGGTGGAGGCGCTGGGGAAGGTTGGCTACATGATGCGCCGCTTTCTCAAAGCGCCGGATACGGTGCAGCTGACGCTTCCCCGCGATGCGGCACAGGCGCTGCTCATGGCACTGAAATCTTCGCTTGGTGCTTGAGATTCATACATAAGTGTGATAAAATATAGGGGAAAATTTGTTTGCACTTTTTGGAGAGGAACGGGCATGAAGGTAGGTCTGCTTTCGCTGGGCTGCGCAAAAAATCAGGTGGACAGCGAGCACATGTTGTATATGCTGCGCGAGATGGGTCACCAGATCGTCAGCGATGAAAAGGACGCGCAGGTGATCATCATCAACACCTGCGGGTTTATTGACAGCGCCAAGGAAGAGGCCATTGACGCCATTTTGTCCGCCGTCCAATTGAAGGAAGAGGGCCTGTGCCAAAAGGTGATGGTCACCGGCTGCCTGGCCCAGCGCTACGGCGAGAGCCTAATGGAGGAGATTCCCGAGATCGACGGGCTCATCGGCGTGGAGCAATATCAGCATTTCAAACAGTTTTTTGAGGATACGGTAAACGGCGCGCGTCCCATGGACATAAGCCGCACGCAGCATACGCTGGAATGTGGTCGCGTGCTGACCACGCCGCCCTTTACCGCCTATGTGCGCATCGCCGAGGGCTGCGACAACCGCTGCCATTACTGCGCCATTCCCCTCATCCGCGGCAATTACCGCTCCCGCAGCGCCGACGCCATTATCGGGGAAATGGAACAGCTTTCCGCAAACGGCGTGCGCGAGCATATTTTTATCGCCCAGGATACCACCCGCTACGGCAGGGACAGGGGCGAAAAGAACGGCCTTGCCGCGCTGCTGCGCCGCGCCCATGACGTTAAGGGCGTGGATTGGCTCCGCGTGTTGTACCTCTACCCCGAGGATGTGGACGATGAACTGGTGGACGCCATGGCGGCGCTGCCCAATTTCTGCCGTTATCTGGACGTACCCCTGCAGCATGCATCCCCTAAAATGCTCAGGGAGATGAACCGCCGCGGCGATATTGCCAAGATCGAAAAAACCCTGCTCCGCGCACGCAGCATGGGCTTTGCCCTGCGCACCACCTTCATCGTGGGCTATCCCGGCGAAACGGAAGAGGATTTTGAACAGCTGATGGATTTCACCCGCCGCATGGAGTTTGACCGTATGGGCGCCTTCGCCTATTCCCCGGAGGAGGATACCGTGGGCGGCGAAAGGGAAGACCAGATCGACGATGCTGTCAAGCAGCAGCGCCTGGACCGGCTGATGACGCTGCAGGCGGACATTTCCCTGCGCCGCAATCAGCAGCGCGTGGGCAAGACCGAAACGCTGCTGGTCACCGAGGTGCGCCCCGGCGGCTGCGTGTGCCGCAGCACCTGGGAAGCGCCGGACGCCGATGGGCTGATCTTTGTGCGGGATCAGGGCGTGCCCGGCGAAATGCGCCGTGCCGTCATTACGGAAGCGGATACCTACGATCTGACCGCCCGCTGGATTGACTGACCTTGAAGGAGATGCACCATGAAAAAGAGCATCATGCAAAGTAAACTGATGAACATTCCCAACCGACTGACCATCCTGCGGATCCTGATGATCCCGCTGTGCGTCATCTGCATCCTGGCAGGCTGGCATTTTGTCGGCGCCGTGGTGTTTGCCATCGCGTCGCTCACCGATTTCCTGGACGGCTATCTGGCCCGCAGGGATAATCTGGTCACCAATTTCGGCAAGTTTGCCGATCCTGTGGCCGATAAGCTGCTGGTGCTCACCGCCATGGTGTGCCTCACCTCCCAGGGGCTGATCCCCGCCTGGGCGGTGTGCATCCTCATTGTCCGGGAGCTGGCGGTGGACGGCCTGCGCATGGTGGCTGCCGGGCAGAAAAACGTGGTGGCTGCCTCCATCTGGGGTAAGTGGAAAACCACGCTGCAGATCATCTGCGTGCTCAGCGCGCTTTTGCACATGCCGGGCTGGCTTACCATGACGTTGGTGGTGCTCATGTCCGCCGCGACAATTTTCAGCGGCGTGGACTACTTTATCAAACTGAAGGACGTTTTCAAGGAAGACGTGGAATAACAAACGCTTATTGATTGGGAGGGCTGGAACATGGCCAGAAAAGCAGCAGAAAAGAAAACCGTCCCCGAAGTGGACGTGAAGAGTGAAAAGGCCCGTGCGCTGGAGCAAACGCTGAGCGCGCTGGAAAAGGAATTTGGCAAGGGTACCGTGATGAAGCTTGGCGATAAGACCGCTATGCAGGTGGAAACGGTGTCCTCCGGCTGCCTGGAGCTGGATATTGCGCTGGGCGTGGGCGGTCTGCCCCGCGGCCGTATTGTGGAGATCTACGGACCGGAATCCTCCGGTAAAACCACCTTTGCCCTGCATGCCGTGGCCGAAGTGCAGAAGGCCGGTGGCATTGCCGCCTTCATCGACGCCGAGCATGCGCTGGATCCCAAGTATGCCCAGGCGCTGGGCGTGAAGATCGATGAACTGTACGTATCCCAGCCCAATTCCGGCGAGGATGCGCTGGAGATCGCCGAATCTCTGGTGCGCAGCGGCGCTGTGGATATCGTGGTCATCGACTCCGTGGCCGCGCTGGTGCCCCGCGCCGAAATCGACGGCGAAATGGGCGACAGCTTTGTGGGTCTGCAGGCCCGCATGATGAGCCAGGCCATGCGCAAGCTGACCGGCGTGGTGGCCAAGACCAACGCCATCGCCCTGTTCATCAACCAGATCCGCGAAAAGGTGGGCGTGATCTACGGCAACCCCGAAACCACCACCGGCGGCCGGGCGCTGAAGTTCTATGCCTCCGTGCGTCTGGAGATCCGCCGCGGCGAGCAGCTCAAGTCCGGCAGCGAAGTGATCGGCAACCGCACCAAGGTGAAGGTGGTCAAGAACAAGGTGGCCCCGCCCTTCCGCTCCTGCGAGTGCGATCTGCTCTACGGCAAGGGCATTTCCCACGCCGGCTCCATTCTGGATCTGGCCGTGGAGGACGATATCATCCAGAAGAGCGGCGCCTGGTTCAGCTATCAGGACGCCCGCATCGGTCAGGGCCGCGATAACGCCCGCAAGTTCCTGGAGGAAAATCCGGATATCGCCAAGGAGATCGAGGACAAGATCCGTCAGAAGGCGCTGAGCACCGCTGCTCCCGTCAGCGATGATCTGGATGCGGACAATATTCCCGAAATGCCCGAGGACATGGAAGACGAAGATTGATTTAGTTTTGCCCCGCAGGGCATTGCAGGAAGGGGCTCAGTCCCCTTCCTTTTTCATTTAGCACATTCGGAGGCAAGCGCATGCGCATCACATCCCTCAGGCTGCACGATTTCCGCAGCTACCGGCAGGTGCTTCTGCGTCCGCCCCAGGGGGTCACCGTGCTGGTGGGTCAAAACGGCGCGGGCAAGACCAATCTGCTGGAGGCGGTGCATTTGTGCTGCCTGGGCAAGAGCCACCGCACCTCCTTTGATAAGGATATGATCCGCACAGGGTGCGAGACGGCGGCTGTGCAGTTGAGCGTGCAGCGGCAGGACGGCGAGCATCAGGTGGGCGTGCGCCTGTACGAAAATCAGCGCCGCAGGAAGCTGTTGTACCTCAACGGCAAAACGGCCTCCCGCATGGGCGAACTGATGGGCACAGCCACCTGCGTGATCTTCTCTCCGGAGGATCTGACCGTGGTGCGCGGCGGCCCCGGCGACCGCAGACGCTTTCTGGATATGCTGCTTTGCCAGCGCCAGCGCGCGTATTTTTACGCCCTGCAGGGATATCAGACGGCGCTCAAGCAGCGCAACGCCCTGCTCAAGTCCGGCGATTTTCGCCAGCTGCCTGCCTGGGATGAGGAACTGAGCAAGGCGGCGGTGCCTGTGGTGCGTTTGCGCCGGGAGATCGCCTTCCACATGGACAAGCGCGCCCGGGAGCATTACGCCTATATCGGCGGCCGGGAGGAGGAAGTGTTCTCCCTCTGCTATCAGGGGCACCTTCAGGACAGCCAGGATGTGGCGCAGGATATGCTGCGCGGGTTGCACGCCGCCCGGGAGGAGGATATGCGCCGCCAGACCACGTCCTTTGGCCCCCACCGGGATGAATTGCTGCTGACCCTCAGCGGCGCGGAGATGAAATCCTTCGCCTCCCAGGGTCAGGTGCGTACGGCTGCGCTGGCCATGAAGCTAAGCGCCTTTGATCTGCTGGAGGAAAGCCAGCAGGAGCCGCCGCTGCTGCTTCTGGATGACGTGCTCAGCGAATTGGATCCCGAGCGCAGACGCAGGCTGCTCTCCCGCATCAGCCATGTGCAGACGCTGCTTACCTGCACGGATCTGAGCGATCTGACCGGCGCCGCGCCGGACTGCGTATTGCGTGTGGAAAACGGACAACTGACAGAAGCTTAACAAAAGCCCGCATGATGCGGGCTTTTTTTGTTGCAATCAAAAAGGCCGCGATGTACGCAGCCTGATTATTTGTGGTATTTTTCCCCGGCCGTGATCTTGCAGGCGCGGTAGATCTGCTCCAGCAGCATGACCCGCGCCAATTGATGGGGGAAGGTCATCTGGGACATGGACAGCTTTTCGTCCGCCCGGGCGATGACCTGCGGGCTTAAGCCCAGCGAGCCGCCGATGACAAACACGATGCGCTTGCCCGTGTGGCTCAGCGCTTCCATCTTATCCGCCAGCCCTTCGCTTGGCACCTGCTTGGCATTGATGCACAGCGCCACCACATGATCCCTGGGGGTAATGTGGCGCAGGATGCTTTCGCCCTCTTTTTCCATGATCTTCAGCCGGTCGGCGTCGGATGCGTTTTTCGGCTCCGGCAGATCATCCACCTGGATGACCTCGAATTTCCCGTAGCGGTTCAGCCTCTTTTCATACTCCCCGGAGGCGTCCAGCCAGTACTTTTCCTTCAGCCGGCCTACGCAAAGCAGTGCGGCGTTCATGCCGTGAACAGGGGGATCACATGCGTGAGGGAGGGCAGCAGATGATCCACAAAGGGGCTCAGTTCATCGTAATAGGGAAGGATATCCGGCACCATGCATACCGTGCAATGGGCGGCGCGGCCGGCCTTTACGCCGTTGTAGCTGTCTTCCAGCACCAGGCAGTCCCGGGGATCGACGTGCAGCTTGTCCGCCGCCGCCAGGAAAATGTCCGGCGCGGGCTTGGAGCGGGGCATATCCACGCCGCTGACCAGCGCGTCAAAATAGTGCAGGATGCCTGCGTTTTCCAGATAGGAGCGGATGGTGCTCTCCTCGCTGGAGGAGGCCACCGCCATGGGAATCTGATGCGCCTTGAGCACTTCAAGCAGCTCCCGTACGCCTTCCTTCAGCGGCATGTTGCCGGTCGCGGCCAATTGCTGCATGCGGTTGGTAAAGGAGATGCGCAGCGCATCGTAATCCAGGGCGGGGTACCATTCCATATACACCTGCTTGGCCGCCTCGATGGTCTTGCCGATGGTGGCGCGGACGGGCTCTTCTTCCATCTCGATGCCCTGCTCCCTGCCTGCGGCGATCATTTCGATCAGGCCGATGCGTTCGCTGTCAAACAGCAGCCCGTCCATATCAAACAGCGCCGCCTTGAACTTTGCCATCTTCCGTGCTCCTTATTCCATCACCACAAAGCTGCCAAACAGGAAATCGTCCAGCGCCTTGCGGTTTTCAATGTAGTCGATCTGCTGGGTCGCCATGCCCGCCACCGGCATCAGCTCATAGGTGCCGTCGATGGGCATGCGGATGGATTCAATGGGCGTGCCCTTGAGATCCAGGGCGATGGACAGCGCCTGGGTCATATCCGCCGCCGTCATGTTGGTCATCACCGTGTTGGAGAGCACCGCGTCCATGATCTCCACTGCCCGCTCGTAGGTGCAGTCCTTCAGGCTGTCGCCGATGGTGGTCAGCACCGTGCGTGCGCGCTCGGTACGGCCCACGTCCTGGGTCGCGCCGGAGATGGTCTGCACCCTGCGGATGCGCATGTAGATGACCGCCGCGTGGCCGGAGAAGTGGTAGGTGCCGCCGGCATCGATGGCAGGCTCGGTGGAGGAGGGGGAAATGCGGTAGTTCTTCAGGTAATTGGCTTCTTTATCCGTGATGGTAATGTCCACGCCGCCCACCGCGTCCACGATGCGCTCCACCTGGCCAAAGTCCACCACGATGTATTTGTCGATCTTCAACCCAAAATGGCTGTTGATCACGCCCACCAGCGTTTCAATGCCGTTTTGATCCGCGCCGAATTTGGAGCAGATGTTGTTGATGCGGCCAAAATCGCCGTCCGGGCGCAAAACCAGCATATCGCGGATAAAGGAGGTGAGCATAACGCGCCGGGCATAGGTATCCACCGTCGCCAGAATCAGGCCGTCGGTGTGTCCCAGATTCTTGGGGTCCGCCTCCCAGCGATCCACGCAGATGAGCATATAGTGCTCAATGCCTTCGGGGGTGGGAGGGATCTCATCCTCGCTGAGCACGGGGATAGGATCGGGATCCCGGGTGCTTTCGTACATGGAGGCCATGCCGCAGGGGCACAGCAGCACAAGGCACAGGAGCATACACAGGAAGGGGGTCAGTTTGCGCATGGTCAAATTCCTCTTTACTTGGTGTTGTCTTCGTATTTTTCCAGCAGCACGCCCGTTTCGCGGAAGATCTCCAGGGAGAAATCGTCCGGATAGCCCTGCTCGTACACCACACGGCGGATGCCGCTGTTGCAGATGATGCGGGCGCAGGTGGAGCAGGGCTGATGGGTGCAGTACAGCGTGGCGCCGTCGATGGAGATGCCAAGCTTGGCCGCCTGGATAATGGCGTTTTGCTCGGCGTGGGCGGCATAGCACAGCTCCGCCCGCTGCCCGCTGGGGATGCCCAGCTTCATGCGCAGGCACTCGCCCTTTTCCTTGCAGGTCTTCATGCCGGCGGGGGCGCCGTTGTAGCCGGTGGTCATGATGCGCTTGTCCTTCACGATGACGCAGCCGATGCTGCGGCGCACGCAGCTGGACCAGGTGGCCACCAGATAGGCCATCTCCATAAAACGCTTATCCCATTTGTTCATGTTGCGTCATCCTTTCGTATTACAGGTTTTCGTAGAAGGCGCGCAGCAGCTTCTGGGAGGAGAGCGCCGCCACGGCCACGTTCTCGCTGTATTCCTTTTCGTTGCCGCACAGGGTATCGGAAATGGCACGGTACGCGCCGTAGGGTACCTTCATTTCGCAGCACACCTGGGCAATGGCGCCGCCCTCCATATCGCAGGCCGCGCAGCCAAAGTGCTCCCGCAGGAAGTTTTTCCTGTCAAGGTCGGCAATAAACTGGTCGCCGGTGGCCACGCCGCCGGGGAGGCAGGTCAACTTTTCCTGCCTGCAGGCCTTTTCCATGGCGGCAATGATCTTTTCATCGCAGGGCAATTCCACCACGTTGATGCCGGGCACGCAGCCCAGCGGATCGCCAAAGGCGCAGGTATCAATATCGTGCTGCACGCCAAAGCGGCTGACCACGATATCGCCGATATCCAGCCTTTCGTCCAGCGCGCCCGCCACGCCGATGTTGATGATCATGTCGGGGGCATAATGCAGGATCATGGCCTGGGCGCACATGGCGGCGTGAATTTTGCCAATGCCGCACTGGGAAAGCACGGTGTCCACGCCGTAGAGCTTGCCGGTGTAAAAGGAGGCGATGCCCACGGTGGTGGTTTCCAGCTCCTCCATCAGGTCACGCAGGTAGGTCACTTCGCTCTCCATGGCGCCGATGATGCCGATTTTCATAGGTACATTCTCCTCAGATGCGGTCGTAGTACTTGAGCAGGTTTTCGCCGGCAATGCCGCGGGTGATCTTGTCGCCAAAGCGGCGGGTGCACACGTCCATGAGCAGGGGCAGACCGCTGGGATCGTCCAGATGGATGGGCTTGAGATTGCAGCCGTCAAAGTCGCTGCCAAAGCCGATCTTGCCTTCGCCGCCCATTTCCAGCATATGCTCCAGATGGTCAGCAACCAGTTCCAGGGTGATATCCCCTTCCGGGGCCAGGAAGCGGCCAAAGAAGTTGACGCCCACATAGCCGCCGGCCTCAAACAGCTTTTTCAGCTGCTCGTCGGTCAGGTTGCGCTTGTGGTCGCACAGGGCGCGGCAGCAGCTGTGGGAGGCCAGGGGCACAAAGCCCTTGTCCAGCAGATCCCAGAAGCCGCCTTCGTTGAGATGGCTCACGTCAATGGCCATTTTCTTTTGGGCCAGCTTGCGGCAAACCTCCACGCCAAAGAGCGTCAGCTTATCCGTATCGTTGACGCAGGCGGGGGTGGCCACCACGTTCTGGTGGTTCCAGGTCAGCGCGGCCATGCGCACGCCCATATCGTACCATTTGTCGATGGTGTCCATGCCGTCATAGAGCAGATCGCAGCCCTCCACGGACAGGAGGAAGGCCGTTTCGCCCTCCTTGGCGTCCTTGGGGGAGAGTACCTGCTTCCAGCCGGACGCCTTGAATTCGTCCAGCGCCTTGTACATTTTGTCAAAGCACTGGCGCACGGCCTCAATTTCGCTGCTGCCGCCCACGAACATGGCCAGCGTCTGCAGATTGACGCCGCCCATCTTCAGCGTTTCCAGCGTAACGTCCCGCTTGTTTTCGGGGCGCATGGCGGCGGTAAACAGGGTATCCGCATGAGTATCGCAAATCAACATAATCTGTACCTCCAAAATAAACAGTAGGGGGATTGCTCCCGGAAATGATTCTATGCAGCTGCCGGAAAAAAGAATACATCCGACACCAGCATCTATTATAACACAATTCCTTTTTTCTGTCAGTTTTTCATTGTACTCTTTTTGCACACGCAAAAACGCCCGCCGAAGGCGTCTGTATATCAGACGAACATGGAGGGCGTTTTGTTTCATTTTGGCAAAAAATCTGCGCCGGTTACAGCCGGATGCAGACGGTGGCATCCTCCGTTTGGACGTGCAGAAGCGGTATGTGGGGATAGTTCCGTTTGTACCGGAGCAGCCCGCGGCAGAACTTGTGCGCGGCGGAGAGGGCGATGGGGCTGTGCTGGGCGCGGCAGTAGAGGTACACCGCCAGGGTGTTGAAAACCAGATGGGTGGGAAAAGGGATATTGATGGGACGGCTTTCCGTCCTGATTTCCACACGCATATCATTCCACCACGATGCGCACCGTGGTATCCTCCGTTTCCACTTCCATCAGCGTGCCGATGAGCCCGCTTTCCACCATGGCAAACAGCCGGTTCAGATCAATGCTCCGCATCACGTCCGCATTCACGCCGCTACCGCTGCCGGAAAAGATCACGTCCGGCTGCATGCCGCTTTCCAGCATGATTTTCACCAGCATCAGCGGCATGGAAACGCGCACGATCTCCTTGTCCGCCTCGTGGACGTAGATGCGCAGCATCATTTCCTCGGTCTTCTTGCGCTTTTCCGCAGGCACCATGCGCACCTCCGGATCCTTTTCGCCGCTGAGCAGCGCATCCACGGATACGTCCAGCAGCCGGGCAAGCCCGGGCAGAAGCTGAATATCCGGGCAGCTCTGATCGTTTTCCCATTTGCTCACGGCCTGGGGCGATACGCCCATTTTTTCGGCCAGCGCCTCCTGGGTAAGGTTTTTCTGTTTGCGCAGATAAGCGATGCGCGCGCCCAGGGTTTCCTGCATGATGATTTCTCCCTTCCTTTGATAGGCTCATTGTACCGCAGGGAAAGCAAGGCGTGAACAGATCAGCAGTTGAATTGGGTCAACTGTCGGTAGAATACTCTATCAACTGTCGGTTTGGTCGGGGGTTTTGTTGATGCGCTCCAGCAGCGCGTCAAAGGAAAGGGTGTCCACCCGGCGTGGACGGCTGCTCTCCCGACGGCAGATGGCGCTGTAATCGCAAAAATCACAGGGGGACTGGCTCTTTTCGGTCAGCGGGCGGGCGGCGATCATGCCCCTGCGCATCTGCTCGCACAGCTCCCGGGCGGTATCCCGCGCATGGAGCAGCAGCGCGCGCATTTCGTCCATGTCGGCCACGGCCTTGCCGGCCATAAAATCGCCGTCCTGCTTGAGGAGTTTGGGCATGGTCAGCGGCGGCAAAGCGTCGTCCATCAATTGCACGACCTGCGCATCCTTCAGCGTTACGCCCTTGAGGTGCAGCTTTTCCGCCAGCTTCTGCTCCGCCAGGTGCAGATCCATGGGATCCTCGATCAGCGGATCGCGCAGGGGGAAGTAGTAGGCGCCGGCGGGCTGCGCACCGCTTCCGCCGTCCACGGCGGCCAGCAGGTAGAGCAGCAGCTGCAATTGCTGCCCGTAGAACACCTGAGTGGGGTTCAGCTCCCGGTTGCCGCTCTTGTAGTCCACCACCCGCAGGTACACGCCCTCGTCGCCCTCGTACCGGTCAATGCGGTCGATCACGCCGCGCAGCAGCACGCGCTTACCGTTGTCAAGCTGCAGTTCCACTGCGGGGAGCGAGCCGCTTTCGCCGTAGCCAAAGCGCACCTCGCTGCCCTGGGGGGCAAAGCGGGAATGCTGTGCGCCCCGCGTAAAGGTCCAGGCCACGCGGCGCAGCACCTTTTTGTATTTTTCGCCGGAGGCGCGCACCCGGGCGCTGTCCTCCATCAGCGGGCCGAACTGGCTTTCCAGCAAGTCCGCAGATACCTTGTCCATCCAGGCGTCGCACTCCCGTTTGGTAATGCGGGGCCAGTTGGGGATGGAGGGGAGGAGCCGGGTAAAGCCCTCCATGGCGCTGTGGTAAAAATTGCCCGCATCCCGGCTTTCGATTTTCCATTCCTTCCGGGGCTGGGCGGAAAGACCGTAGCGCACAAAATGCTGATAGGGACAGGCGGCGTAGCTCTCCAGACGGCTGACGCTCATGACCCGTTCCAGGAACAAATCTCTTGTCACCTCGCGGCTCAGCGGCGCACATTCGTCCGTGTGCAGGAATGCCTGCTGCACGCCTTTTGCCAGGTCCGGCCGTTCTGCGCACAGGTAGCGCCAGGCGTTTTGCCAGTTTTCGTCCATGCGGCCCTGATAGAAGCGCCCGGTCAATTCCTCCGCGGCGGTCAGCGGCGACAGGGGCAGGGGCGTTTCGCCCTTGTCCGTCACGCCGCCCTCCTCGGGCAGCAGGGGCATCATGCGGCGCAGCCTGTTGAGATACAGATGGGGCGGACGGCTCTCGCCGGCCTGGGACGCCATGGCGCGGGTGAGGAACAGATGCTTCTGCGCCGTGCACAGCGTATGATAAAAGTCCAGCTGCTTCAGATCGTCCCGGCCGTCCTGGGTCAGGGCGATGTAGGCGCCGGTGCGCGCTTCCAGGGAAAGACGCTCGTCTTCCGTCAGCATGGCGTCGGGGGAGATGTTCATCACGCCGTCGGACAGATTGCAGATGAACAGCGCATCCACATTGTCCCCGGACAGGGAGCCCACCTCGCCGCACATCACGCTGCCGCCGTCCGGAGGCAGGGCGGAGATCTGCTGCTGCTCCACGCCGGCTTCCAGCATATCCAGCATCTGGCGGGGGGTGACGGGCAGGCTGCCGGATACCTCGCACATTTCATCCATCAGCGACAGGAGGAAGTTCCACACCTGCCGTCCCTGAGCCGCCTGAGCGGTCAGGTTCAGGTTCAGCAGCTGCTCCTCCGTTTCCATCAGGCGCTCAAACACGCCGCAGCTTTCCAGATAGCCAAACAGATGGGTCAGCGCCTCCTGTACGTTCTGCGCGGCGTTCAGCGCCTGACGCAGCGCCTCCCAGGGCGCAAACAGCTTTGCCCGCAGCGGCTCAAGCCGGGCGCAATTTTCGCTGTCGCCCCGGGTAAAGGGCTTGAGGAAGCCGCTTCCACGGATGCCGCAGGACAGAATATAGTTTTCAAAATCAAACAGCTCTTCGTCATTCAGCGGCGCATAGCCCGAATGCAGCGCATCCAGCACGTCGCCGGGATCAAAGCCGGAGGCTGCAGCCCGCAGCGAGGAGAGCAGGAATCGGGCAACGCCATGGGCGGACATGGGCATTTTGCGGGGCAGATAAACGGGAATATTGCAGCTGGCAAACACGCTTTCGGCCACGCCCTCGTAGCCCGCCATGCTGCCAA
Source organism: Clostridiales bacterium (assembly GCA_015056175.1). Taxonomy (GTDB): domain Bacteria; phylum Bacillota; class Clostridia; order Christensenellales; family Aristaeellaceae; genus SVGT01. The sequence continues at coordinate 22,327 of SVGT01000005.1, forward strand.
AGGCCACGGCCATGCGGGAAAAAGGCATGCCGCTTTGGTGCAATTGCAGGATCTGCGCCGCCACAAACCGCATTTCGTCATAGGGTGTGGGCGCGGCAAACAGGCGCACCCGGTCGGCGGGCAGGGGGCAATGCTCCCCGCGGAGATAGGCTTTTTTCAAAAAGCCCAGATCGTTGTTTTCCACAGGCGTGGGCGGCAGCGTTTCCGTGCGGAAGGGAACGCCGTGTTCCGCGCACAGCGCCCGGAGCCGCTCCACGCTTTCCACCACGGGCTTATAGCTTTCACAGCCCGTTTCGCACCGCATCAGCAGCGTGACGGGCTGCTTGCCCTTTTCCAGAGCGCACAGCGTGCGGGCAAACTGCCCCGTCACCACGTCAAAGCCCAGGGCGATGATCTGCGTGTCCGGCGCAAAGGCGCCGCTTTCCAGCTTGCCGATCAATACGTCCGTCACGTCCTCGCCGTCCACAAAGGCGCCCCGGATCAGTTCGGCGTAGGATTGATAAATCAGCGCAGTATCCTGCAGCTTGTCCCGGGACGCGCCCTCGGGCAGCGTTTCCGCATGGGCAAGCAGCGCGTCGGGGGATACCTCCGCCCGCTTCAGATCGGCGATCAATTGGGTCATCCGCTGCAAAAAACCCTGCCGATGGATGGCGGAGGCGTAGTAGCGCAGCTCCTTTTCGCACTGCAGGCAGGCGGCGGATACGGCCATGCTCTTGCCCACGTCGCCGATGCGGGTGCGGCGGGATGCTTCGCCCATGCCCTTTTGCTCAAATACCCGTTCGCCAAGGCGGGAGGGGGAGAGCACCTGCATATCAAAAGAACCCGACAGCCCGAGGGCTGTCAGGAGTTCTCGTTCGGTTTTAAGGGTGGCCATTTCGGGCACCAGCACCAGCACCTGTCCGTTTGCACGGAGAATCGTTTCCGTGCGCTGGATCAGGCGTGCATGCAGTGCTTCCGGACTTCCGTAATATACGTGCATGGCGTCTCCTTTTTGGGCTGTTTATTCCTTGCGGATGCCGCTGCCCCACTTATCCAGCCACAGCGCGGCCACAAAGCCCAGCGCGGCGCACACGATGCACAGCACGATCTGCAAAGCGCCGGTGTACGCGGTGGGGATGATCAGCAGCGTGGATGCCAGCACCACGCCCAGGATGACGTGATGGATCAGCGCGTGATGGTTGTTGATCAGATAATCCACAAAACGGGCAAAGAGCAGCGCAGAGGCCAGAATGCCAACGCCCAGGGGCAGGATGCAGCCCCACTGCACCTGAGAAAGGGCAGGCACGGCGCTGCCGGCAACCAGGGCGGCGATCACGTCCTTGAGGTAGGTGGCCACGGAGCCGATGCCCGCCGTCATGGGCTCATACAGGCCCATGAAGATCAGGATGGAGCTGCTGCTCAGGCCGGGCAGCACCAGAGAAAGGCCCCACACGCCGCCGCAGAACAGGTACCACCAGGGGTTGGGGGTGATGGCGGAAAGCGAAGAGAATTTGAACAGGCTCAGCAGGCACAGCACGATCACAAAGCTGATGATCAGGGTGATCACGTCCTTGCGGGCGCGGCCCTTCTGACCGGCTTCGCGCCACAGGGAGGGCACGGTGCCCAGGATCAGGCCCAGGAACAGGCAGGTAGCCACGGCGGAATCCGCACCAAAGAGCAGCTCCACGCCCTTGGCCAATACCACAAAGCCCAGCGCCCAGCCGATGATCACGGGGATGAACAGCTTATAGTACTTCTTGAAGGACCTGAAGGGATGGGAAAACAGCGCCATGATGGGCTTATAAATGCCGAAAATGACCATCAGCACGCCGCCGCTGACGCCGGGCAGAATGGCGCCCACGCCGATCAAAGCGCCCTGCAGCACGCGGAAGAGCCAGGCCATCAGATTCTTGGGCGCGAGATCCTGCTCTGCGGCAGGCTGATTGGAATGTACGTTGGACATACAGAATCCTCCTTGCAATGTTGCTTTGAGTATACCGCACTCCCGCCCATTTTTCAAGGGGAAGCGCGGGGCTGTCCGGGATGCAAAAAGACGCCCGGACGGCGTCTTTGGTGATCAGTGATTCTTTTTGAACAGTCCCTGCGCCCAGTCCGCCACCTTGTAGTGCAGCTTCTGGTGCTTTTTGACGGCCACGGCGGCGTCCAGTGCCCAGGAGCGGTACTCGTTGTTGTCGGGGGACAGCTTCACGGCGGCGCGGAAGGCCTGATGGGCAGATGCGTACTGCTTGAGCTGCATGAGCAATTGGCCCTGGAAAAAGTACCATTCCTCGGTCTTTTGCTCCGCCCGGGCCATCTGGCCCAGCGCGCTTTCCGGGTGCCCCTGCTCCATGAGCTTCCTGGCGATGGCAATGGCCTGATCCGCAGGCAATGCGGTAAAGCTGAGCGGACGCTGGGAGGCGGCCCTCATGGCCTGCTCGTAGGCCAGGTTCAATTCCACCAGCTTTTCCTGGGCGCGCAGCTGCATTTCCCTATCTTCAAACTGGTCGGGATGGCATTTTTTCACTTTCGCGCGATAGGCCTGGTGCACCTGCGCCTGGGTGGCGTCGGGGGCGAGGCCCAGCACTTCAAACGCGTTCAAGCTGACACCTCCTTGGCCTTACAGGCTTTCGCGGCGGATATCCGCGCCCAGGGAGCGCAGCTTTTCCTCAATATGCTCATAGCCGCGGGCGATGAAGGACGGCTCGTAGATCTCCGTGGTGCCCTTGGCCATCAGACCTGCCACCACCAGCGCAGCGCCGGCACGCAGATCCGTGCAGGTCACAGGCGCGCCGTAGAGCTCATCCACGCCGTCGATAATGGCGGTCTGATCCAGAATGCGCACCCTTGCGCCCATGCGGGCGATCTCGTTCAGGTGCTTGAGGCGGGTTTCAAAAATGGTTTCGTTGATGATGGAGGTACCCTTGGCCAGGCACAGCATGGCGCTCATGGGCTGCTGCAGATCGGTGGGGAAGCCGGGGTACTCCTGGGTTTTTACGTTCACGGCGCGGTGGGCGCCCACGGTACGCACGCGGATGGCGTCGTCCATTTCGCTGACCATCACGCCCATTTCAAGCAATTTTGCCGTCAGCGCTTCCATATGGGTGGGAATGCAGCCGCGGATGGTCACGTCGCCGCGGGTGGCGGCAGCGGCGATCATCAGCGTGCCCGTTTCGATCTGGTCGGGGATCACGGCATAGGTGCTGCCGTGGAGGTGGCTGACGCCCCGGATGCGGATGGTATCCGTGCCGGCGCCCTTCACCTTGGCGCCCATGGAGTTGAGGAAGTTGGCCAGGTCTACGATATGCGGTTCCTTGGCGGCGTTATGCAAAATGGTGGTGCCCTCCGCCTTGGCGGCGGCCAGCATCACGTTGATGGTGCCGCCCACGGTGATCCTGTCAAAGAACACGTTGGTGCCAATCAGCTTGCCCCTGGCGCTGATCACGGCAGAGCGATCCTCCACCTGTGCGCCCAGCGCCTGGAAGCCCTTGATGTGCAGGTCAAAGGGACGGCTGCCGATGGCGCAGCCGCCGGGATAGGCCACCTCTGCCTCGCCGCAGCGGCCCAGCAGCGCGCCGATCAGGTAATAGCTGGCACGCATGCGGCCGGCGTACTTGTGATCTACCTTGGTGCCCGTCACATTGCGGGGGTCGATCACCATCCGGCGGGCGTCCCGGTCAAAATCCACCTTGGCGCCCAGCATGGTGAGAATATCATAAAGCACGCGCACGTCCTCAATGTCCGGCACGTTTTCGATGGTGCAGATATCGTCGCTCAGCAGCGCGGCGGGAATGACGGCCACCGAGGTATTCTTTCCGCCTGATACGAAGGTTTCACCGATGAGTGGTTTGCCGCCGTTGATCAGCAGCTTATAATCATCCACGGAATGAAAACCCCTCTCTCTCGCAATTCAAGGGTGCCTGAAGGCACGCACATCAACATTATAGCATATCCATCAAAATATGGCAACAGATGGGCATGCTGTGCCTGTTTTTGTCAAAAACAGATCAATCGCCGGCGATGGATTTGAGGGCCAGGTTCTTTTCGTAGGCTGCGATCACCGCTTCCATCACGGCGCTGCGCATGCCGCCCTTTTCCAGCGCGCGCACGCCCTGTATGGTGCTGCCGCCGGGGGAGGTCACGTTGTCCTTCATTTTGCCCGGATGATCGCCCGTTTCCAGCATCAACTTGGCGGTGCCAAGCAGCGTCTGCGCCGCATACTCCAGCGCCTTTTGCCGGGGGAGCCCCACGGCCACGCCGCCGTCGGCCAGCGCCTCGATGAACATGGCGCAGAAGGCAGGGCCGCAGCCGCTTAATGCGCTGCCTGCGTCGATCAATTTTTCGGGCAGAGGATCCAGCATGCCGGCAGGGGCGAGGGCGGACAGGAATACTTGCTTTTGCTCAGGGGTCACCAGCCCGTTGCAATCGTACTGGATCACGCCTGCGCCCACCAGCGAGGGGGTGTTGGGCATGATGCGGATGACGGGAAATTCACTGCCTGCAAGGGATGCGATCTTGTCCATGGTGAGCCCTGCCGCCATGGTGATGAGCACCGGCTTGCGCTGTCTGAGGATGCTTTGCAGGGGCACAAGCACCTCCTGCATAAACTGGGGCTTCACGCCCAGCACCACATAATCGCAGTGTTCTGCGATGGCCGCGTTATCCACCGCCGTTGCGCCGATCTTGGCGGCAAACTGCTGAGCATGCTCCATGTGCTTTGCGGATACGTAAATATTTTTTGCGTCCATGGCCCTGGCGGCCGCCTTTGCAATGGCGCCGCCCATATTGCCCACGCCAATAAAACCAAATAAAGCCATCTATTCATCCTCCTTGATAAAAATATCATAACAGCACAGCCTGTAAAATGCAACAAAAAAAGATGCGGTTTATACCGCATCTTCTTTTTTGTTTTCGGTTTCCTCATCCGGCACAATGATCAATTCTTCAAACAGGGGCCAGAACAGTCTGGCGGCAAAGACGATCAGCAGCGTGGGGATGTAAACGGCCAGCGTCAGCACAGCGCGCTCCATGTAGCTGTAGAGGACGATCAGATACAAAACGGAGAGCAGCGCCACCAGCAGGCCCTTCCATTTGCTGATGGGAATGAGGAAAACGGCGTTTTTGATGATCTTGCCCAGCGGCATGTCCAGCAGCGCGATCTGGGAAAAGCCAAGATGCGCAAACCAGATGACCAGCAGGGAAATGAGCATCAGCGTGGCGGTCATCATGGGGGTAGCGCTTTCTGTGGGCGCCACGTAGATCATGGTGAGCAGCGTGGGGGTGATCATCAGGGAAACCAGCAGCATGAACAGCGTGCCCTGTTTGAAGTTCAGCCGGTAGCTTTGCAGAAAGGTTCGCCCCGTGGATGCGGGATCGTCCCGGGCCACGGTATAGGCAAAATCAAACTGCGCGCTGACGGCGGGGCCTGCAAGGGAGAGCAACAGCATGGCGCCCACGAAAAAGATGAGCACACCCGTGATCATGTACGCGGTAAACAGGAACAGGAAGGGGAGCAGCGTGACAAGCAGCTTCAGGTTATCCAGAAACATGCGGGTCCACAAGCCGCTTAAGGGATCGTGGCGGGCCACCTGCTCTTCCTTGTTCTCGTTTCTTGCGTCCAGATCGTTTTCAAATTGCTTCTTGTACCAGCCCATAGCTTACTTCAGACCGGAGGTGGTGGAAATACCGTTGAGGAAGTATTTCTGCGCAAAGAAGAACAGCACGATCAGGGGCGCGGTACTGACGGTGGACGCAGCCATCATTTCGGTCCACTGGTTGGCCTGCGGATCGCCGAACTGTGCCATGCCGTAGGAAAGGGTGAACTTGGCGGAATCCTTCAGGTACAGCATGGGGCCGGTGTAGTCGTTCCAGTGCGCCATGAAAACCAGCACGGCGATGGTCACGCACACGGTCTTGCACATGGGGTACACGATGGTGTACAGAATGCGGAATTCGCTGGCGCCGTCGATACGGGCGGCTTCCATGACCGAGTCAGGCAGCGATTTCATGTACTGACGCATCAGGTAAATGTAGTACGCGCTGCCAAAGAAGGTGGGCAGCAGCAGCGGCACGTAGGAGTTGGTGAAGCCCAGGTTGGCCCAGATGGAGTAGACGGGGATCATGGTCACGGTCCACGGAATCATCATGGTGAACAGGATGATGGTGAAGATCACGTTGCCGCCCTTCCACGGAATCTTGGTCAGGGAGTAGGCCACCATGGGGCAGGAGAAGAGCACGCCCACGATAGGCACGAAGCAGTAGAACAGGGTGTTCCACACGTACTTGCCAAAGTCAACCTTCCACATGACCTCGTCATAGGCGTCCCAGATGATGGGGTTGGGGAACCACACGGTGGGGCGCTGGAAGGCCTGGTTGACGCTCATCAGAGCGGTACGGAACATCCAGTACAGGGGCATGATGAAGATGAAGCTGAAGAAAATCAGTTCCAGCACGCCGAACCAGTAAGAGGCCTTCTGCTTCACGATGGAAGCAGTTACGTTCATTTCGCCTTTTTTACTCATAATCGTATTGCCTCCTTATTCCACAGAGTAGGTGATCTTCTTTTCGGAGAAGTACATGATCAGGTAGGAAACGATCATCACCACGATGGCCAGCAGCACGGCCATGGCGCAGGCGTAGCCCATTTCCATCTGCTTGAACGCCTTGCGGTACAAATGCAGGCAGTAGAACAGCATGGAGTTGCGGGGGCCGCCGCCGGCAGCGGCGTTGGAGCCGTAGTCGGTGATGGAGGAGAAGATCTGCGCCTGCACAAAGTACTGGAAGGAGCCGATCATGGCCATCAGACCGTTAAACTGGATGGTGGGGGCGATGTAGGGGATGGTGATGTGCCAGAACTTCTGGGTGTTGTTGGCGCCGTCCAGCGCGGCCGCCTCATAGAAGGTTTCCGGCACAGACCTGAGTGCGGCCAGGTAGATGATCATGGCGCCGCCGCACCGCCAGGTATCCATGATGATCAGGGCCGGCTTGGTCCATTTGGGGTCTGTCAGCCAGCCGGGAGCCTTCAGGCCGATGCTGGAAAGGGCGATATTCAGAATACCGTTCTTGCCGTTGAGCACCCACAGGAACAGCAGGGCGCAGGCCGCGGCGGGCACCAGCGTGGGCAGGTAGAAAATGGTACGGAAGATGGGCATGCCCTTGACGCCCTTTTTGTTGAGCAGGGTAGCCAGGAACAGTGCCACGATCTGGCCGATAGGCACGCCCACCAGCGCGATATAAATGGTGTTGTTCACGGCGCGGCCGGTGTAGCGGTCATCAAAAATGTCGATGTAGTTTTCCCAGCCGATCCAGTTGGTATCGCCGAACATGTCATAGTCCGTGAAGCTGTAGTAGAAGGCCATGATGATGGGGAAAATGGTGAAGCCGATGAAACCGATGATCCAGGGAGAGGCAAAAATCAGACCCTGGCGGGTAAAGCGGCGTTCCTGAGCGGAGCTCTTTTTCCGCATCTTTTTGGCGTCCAAGGGCAAGCTTGACGAAGTCACAACACATTCCTCCTTTTTGGCAGATTTTGCTTGATGTAAAAGGGGCTGCGGCCGCAGCCACAGCCCCTAGGGGATTCAGTTGTCAGGGAAAATTACTTTTCGGAATCTTCCTTGGCCTTTTCAGCGTCTTCCTGGATCAGCTCGATGGCTTCTTCCAGATCGATGTAGCCGCGCAGATATTCATCAGCATAGGTGCCGACGGCGCTCAGGTAACCATCGATGTAAGCGCTGTTGGTGAAGTTCACAACGTTGCCTTCGGCCAGAGCGCCGGCAGCGTACTTCACGGTTTCAGAGATCACTTCGGATTCCTGGATGACCTTCAGAGCAGACTTACGGGGCACCAGCTGGCCGCGGTTTTCAAGGCCCATGCACAGGTCGGCCATGGCGGCTTCGCCGTTCAGGTAAGCCAGAACCTTCCAGGCTTCGTCAGGATGCTTGGTGTTGGCGTTGATCTGCATGGTGGCGCAGGTCAGCATGCCCTGGGGCAGGTCGGCCAGAGCGTAGTCCACGCCGTAGACCTTACCGGCTTCGTCGCCGGCCTTGAACATGTCAGCCAGAGACCAGCTGAACAGGAAGCGCATGGCAGCGCCGCCGGTGAAGATGGGGTCATTGATGGTGACGAACTGGTTGGAATAGGTGGTGGACCATTCGGAAGCAGCTTCGAAGCCGCCGATCATGTCGATCAGGTCCTTCTGGAACTTCAGAGCCACGCGGGATTCGGGAGAATCGAAGGTCACGTTGCCTTCAGCGTCAGACCACTGCACGCCGGCAGCAGCATAGAACAGCACGTCATCACGCCAGGGAGAGATGGGGTTGAGGCCCATCACTTCGTCAGTGTGGCAAGCCTTGGCAGCTTCCAGAATGCCTTCCATGGTGGTGGGGAATTCTTCGTAGCCGGCAGCCTTCAGGATGGCGGGGTTGTACAGCATGTAAGCAGAGTTACAGGAACGGGGCACAGCGTAGATCTCGCCTTCCAGACCCACAACGCCGCAGGTCAGCCAGGCATTGGGGAAGAAGTCGGCCACGTTGAATTCGGCGTCGTTCTTGATGTACTCGGACAGTTCGAGCACGCCGCCCTTCTGGCCGACGGGCACGGCATACTGCCACAGCAGGTCGACGATGTCGGGGCCGCCTTCGTTGGCCATGGCGGTGATCATGCCGTCATGAGACTGGGCCAGAACGAAGTCGATCTTGATGTCTTCGTGTTCGGCGTTCCACTTTTCGGCCAGAGCCACAAAGCGGGAACCGACAGCGGTGGGATCCTGGGATTCAGCTTCGCGGGACCACACGGTGATGGTGATGGGTTCTTCGGCCAGAGCGGGCACCATGGTGGCGACCATGATCAGGCACAGAACCAGAGCGAGCAGCTTTTTCATGGGTAATCGTCCTCCTTCAGATATGTGGGTTTAACTGGTTTAATTTTAGCATATTTCCACATGCCCGTCAATGTGCTATCCTGCGAATTCTTTGTACTATATGTGACAAATGCTTCCGAGTTTGTGACAATATGGTACAAAAATCTACATGTTGTGGTGTCAAATTTTGATGCACACAAGGAATAAAAATTACAAATGATGGCTGAGGAACCAGTCCAGCAGCGTGCGTCCCTTGTAGGCATGTACCCAGGCGTCGTGTCCCACGCCGTGCAGAAGGGTCAGCTTTGCGTTTCCGCCCTCAGCGATCACTTTGCTGACCATCCGCACGCTTTCGTCCACAGGTACAATATCATCCTGATCGCCGTGGAAAGCCCATACGGGGGTGTTTTTCAGCATAAAGCCAAACCAGCATACGCCCGTGCCGCACACCGGGGCCACTGCGGCAAAGCGCTCGGGGCTGCCAAGGCTCCACAGCCAGCAGCCCGTGCCGCCCATGGACAGGCCGGTCAGGTAAATGCGGCTTGTATCGACGGCATTTTCTTCTATTATACAGTCCAGGAATTTGTTCAGCGATTCCATGTAGCTGCCCCAGTAATGCTCCTTGGCGATCTGCGGCGCCGCCATGATGCAGGGAAAATCCTCCCCGTCCCGGGCTCTGCCAAACCAGAAGTAGTGGAAAAGCTGATCAAGATCGCTTCCGTCCTCCGGGCCGCACTCGCCGTAGCCGTGGAGGAAAATGATCAGCGGGTATTTTTGTGCAGGATTGTAGTCCCGGGGCAGATACTTCAGGTAGTGAAAATCCTTGCCGGTTGGGTTGGCAAAAAACAGCTTTTCAACCATACGGACGCTCCCTTTGCGTTTTTTTGTTTCATTATATCCTTTTTTGTGCCGGATTGCAACGCGGCATTTCCTGTGGTACAATGTGACAAAAAGCGACATACGGCAAGGTGGGATAAAGGATGTATCAATCCAGACTCCATGTAACAAACGGACTTGTTTCTCTGGCGCTGGACGCACTCAGCGGCGAGGTGCTGGAATATATCGATGAAAAGGCCTGGGACAACGTGTGCAAAAACCACGTGCGGGAGTGTTCCACGCCCCTGGAGGGCGTCATTTTTATGCATGACGGGGAAAAGCGTTTTTACCCGCCCCGGTACATGCACGTGCGCCGGGACGAAAGCATGCGCCCGCAGATCTCGGTGACGGAGGGCAGGGCGGAGATATGGTACCCCTACCTGATGACGGACGATGGGAAGATCGACGTATCGGCCCGGGTGGAGATCGTTTTGCCCCAGGGCGACGTGCGCACGCTGTGGCGGCTGGAACTGGACAACCGCACCGATTGCGAGGTGCAGAAGGTATATTTCCCTGCGCTCACCGGCATGTGGCTTGGAGAAACCTGGGAGGACGATGTGCTGCTGCTGCCCCGCTTTGCCGGGTGGGAAGTGAAAAACCCAAGCAAAAAGCTGGCTTCCGCGCCGCCCGTCATCCAGTGGAAGTGGCAGGAATACCTGTATGAGTATAACCTTGGCGAAATGAACGGCGCAAAGGACGCCCGCGGCGCCTATGCGGTGGAGCTTCCCTATTCCGGCCCCGCCTCCATGCTGTGGATGGAGCTTTATGATCCTGCAGAAAACCGCGGATTGTACATGACCTGCCGCAACGCCGCTTTGCGCATGAAGGCGCTGCGGGCGGACGCCATGGGCGAAACGCGGCCGGGCGTGGGCATGAGCATGGTGCACAAGCCCTGCCTGGGAAAGGGCGTCTGGCAGAGCGAGGAATGCGTGACCGCCCTGCATGAGGGCGACTGGCACTGGGGCGCTGATGAATACCGCAACTGGTTTGCTTCTCTGGAGCGTCCTGCGCAGAGCAAGCATATCCCCGACTGGTTCAAACAAAGCCCCGGGCTCATGGCGCATTACGATTTTCAGTATCAGCTGGGCGGCGTCGTCCATCATTTCCGGGATATCCCCATGCTGATGCGGCAGGCCATGGATATGGGCTTCAACCATCTGCTCCTTTCCGGCTGGCATGAGGACGGCTTTGACTTTGGCTTTCCCCATTACACCCCCAACCATCGGCTTGGCACGGAGGAGGAGCTGATCCGCGCCGTGCGGGAAGCAAAGGACATGGGCGGTCACATCGCCTTTTATGTGAACGCCAGGCTTTGCAACACATTGTTTGAGGATCAAAAGGAGCGGGTGGGAAAAAGCGCCATCCGCAACCGGGACGGCTCTGTGCGCACCGAACGCTACGGCTCCGGCGAAGCGCCCTTTGCCCTTTTGTGCATCAACGATACGGACTGGCAGGAGCATCTGGCACAGACCGTTAAATACCTTACCCACACAATCGGCGCCGACGGCATGTACCTGGATCAGTTGGCCATGGCGGAAAGCACCTACTGCTACCATCCCGGTCACAGCGCCCATGCAGGCGATCCGGCTGCCTGGAATCAGGGGTACGACCGGTTGCTCACCCGCATGCGCAGGGATTATGGAGAGGATGGCATGGGATTGATCTTTGAAGGCTGCAACGACGCCTTCGGCCCCTATGCATCGGGGCAGCTGATCACTACGCTTGGCGGCCCCTTTGTGGGCAGAAAGCCGGAAATGTATCGCTATACTTTCCCCGGGCAGATCCTGTGCGATATGATGAACCCCCGCCGTCACAGCGCCATGCGCCCCGAGCATGTGGCCCGCCATGCCACCGAGTGGCTGTACCGCGCCTTTGTCAACGGCATGTATCTTTGGTGCTACGATCTGGAGTGGGACAACACCTTCCGCCGGGATCCGGAGCAGTACGAAAGGCTTCAAAAGGTGGTGACGCTTCGCAAAAAGTGGCTGCGGGAGTACGGCCAGGGCAGGTTTGAGGATGAAGCGGGCATCGTGGATCAGCCCGCTGACGTCCTGGCGCGCGTCTATGCGCAGGAGGAGGGGCTTTTGCTGGCCGTCGCCTGCGAAAGGGGACTGCGTGGCGCCCTTTCCCTTCGCTGGACGGAAAGCGCACCCAATGCCGTCGCCTTCACGCTGGAGGGAGAGGAGATTGCCCTTTCTGCGTCCCTTCAGGACGGCGTGCTGACCCTTTCCCTGCCCGATACGGAGCTTGCCGTGATCATCCTCCGATAAATACAATAAAAACGCCTCCTTCGGGGGGCGTTTTTGTATGGGAAAAGATGCAAAAAGCCCGCTCCCGCTCAGGGCGGAAACGGGCAGGGTGAAGAAGATCCTTATTTTGCGGGCTTCAGGTTGGGGATCACCAGATTCTTGCTGACGGAGAGCTTTTCGATCTCCTCGGCCCAGATCTCGCGGCCCAGCTTCTGGCTGAGGTTGATGCCTTCCTGCACGCGGCTGGTTTCCAGGGCGATCTTGGCGGTGGGCAACAGATCGCAGTGACCCAGCAGCGCATGCACCCAGTGGTGCTGGTTGTTGTCGTAGAAGGCGGTATCCTTGTACACGGTATGATCCAGATAGTCCATCTGGTTCAGGTCCACCGTGGTATCCAGTTCCATATTGTACTTGCGGCTGTGGAAGGTGAGGGGGTTCAGCGTCAGGCCGCCCTCGCTGCCGTAAATGGTGCTGCCGGGGAAGGGTGCGCCGTGGATGGCCCAGCTTTCGATGAAGTCCATGGACAATCCGCCTTCGTAGGTGGCAAGGGCCACGCCCAGCTCTTCCACGTTGTAGCCGCTTTCCTTGCGGCGGCCTTCATCCATGGCGATCTCCGCATAGGTATGGCCGGTCACGCGCTGCAGCTTGGGAATGTTGAGGAGGTACAGCAGCTGGGTGATGTGGTACACGCCCATATCAAACAGCGCGCCGCCGCCGGAGGTATAGTCGTTGACGAATTCCTTGGTGGCATAGCCGTCCACGAAGGGGCGGTTGCGGCGGCGGAAGCCGTAGGAGCGCATGTGGTAAATGTGGCCCAGGTCGCCGCCGTCAATGAAGCGCTTGGCGGCCTTGGTTTCCTTGGAATAGAGGAAGCCCATCTGGATATGCAGCTTGCGGCCCGTTTCCTCCATCACGTCGTACATGGTCTTGGCGTCCACAAAGGCGCCGGCCATGGGCTTTTCGCAGAACACGTCCTTGCCCATGCGCATGGCTTCAACCGACACGGGGCAGTGCAGATTGTTGTGCAGGCAAACGTCCACCGCCTGGATATCGTCCATGCGCAAGAGTTCGCCGATGTTGGTGGTGCGGCGGGCAACGTTGTAGCGGTCGCCCATGGAATTCATTTTGGCTTCGTCAATATCGCACAGGGCAACCACTTCGGCCTCGGGGATGTTGGCGTAGGTTTTCATGTGGCTTTCGGCGATGATGCCGTTGCCGATAATGCCAATGCGTACTTTTTCCATAATACTGCGGCTCCTTTATTCAGCATGGGGAAGGGGCGGCGCAAACCGCCCCCCCGGATATATTACTTACGCTCTTCTTTCGCCGGCGTAGAGCTGGGACATGTAGGCCTTGGTTTCTTCTTCAGGCTCCAGACCTTCCATCTGCACTTCGGCAATGATCTCCCTGAGGGAGGCCAGCTGCCAGTGGGTGCGCTCCACTTCAAGGACGCCGCTGTGGTGTTCCACAGAGTAGGCGCCGGTATAGCCCTTCTTCATCAGGCGGCGGACGATGTCCTTGGCGTTTTCGCAGATGGACTTGGCATGGATGTGGGTGTGCATGCAGTGCTCCAGGCACAATTCTTCGCCCGCTTCCACGTCGCTCAGGTTGCCGATGTGGTAGAGGATGCCGTACCAGGGGCTGTTCACGCCGTCGCGCACAGCCTTGATGTATTCCGGCACACGGTCCCAGCCCCAGTGGGTTTCGGGGCCGATCTTGCACTGGAACTGGCCGCAGATCTCGCAGTATTCCTTAAAGGTATCAATCAGGTACTGCAGGGCTTCATCGGTCATTTCTTCATTGGCGCCGCCAAAGTCGATGCGGATGGATTCTGCGCCCAGCTGACGGCCGGCACGGATGTATTCCAGCATCTGGGCCTTGTGCTGGGCGCGCTGCTCGGGATCGGGATGCCACACATAGGGGCCGTCCACGCACAGGTTGGCCAGCTTGATATCCAGGCGGTCCATTTCCTCGCGGATCTGCTGGATGTACGCTTCGTCCAGAGACGTGAGCATGCCGCTCCAGATGTCCGCATGGCTGACGCGGAAATCATGCTTGATCATGTTGAGATAGGTGAATACGTTTACCTTGCCCTTGTACACCAGTTCGTGGAGAGAATAAGAGGCGACTGCCAGTTTCATAGGAAAACCAAACTCCCTTCGCAAAGCGGATTTCTGCCGGAAGCCCCGGCAGATGAATATAAAGTTCTTGTTGCTCTTATTGTAAAGTGCCGCTTTTTGTTTGTCAACCCTTCCCGCCGTCAAAGTGTCAATATGTACATGCCTGCACCCGGAATCCGGGCATGCGCAGACGCATTTGTACATAATGTTCCATGGGTGATTTTCGTGAAGGGATTAAGAGGGCAGGCGTTGTGCTCGCTTGTGTTTTCCTGCGTGACGCGGGGGCTGGGGCTGATCCTCAGGCTGGTATGCGCCAGGATGATGGGCATGGAAAGCCTGGGCGTGATGGAAATGGCGTCCGGCGTGCAGCAGCTGATGCTTGCGCCCCTGACCGGCGGTCTTCCCTCCGCCGTCAGCCGCCTGACCGCCATGGAAAGGGAGGAAAAATGCGGCAACGCCCTGTGGGCGGGCAGACGGATGGCACTGAGGCGCGGCCTGGCCATGGCGGTTTTGTGCATCGCTGCAGCGCCCCTTTGTGCGCTGGCGGTGGGGGATCTGCGCATCCTGCCGCTGCTTTTGCTGTTTGCGCCCGCACTGCCCATGGTCAGCGTCAGCTGCGCCATGGACGGCGCATCCTTTGGCCGGGGCGAAGCCTTTGCGCCCTCGATTAGCGAATGTACAGAGCAGGTGGTGCGCATTCTGCTGACGATGCTGTTTTTGCTGCTGCTGGGCGGCAATCTGACGGTGACGGGCGGCGCCGCCGTGCCTGTGCTGGCGGGTGTTCTGGGGGAGGGCGCGGGTCTGCTGGTGATGGTCATCGCCCTTCGCGGCAGAGCCAGGAAACCGGAGGATGAACGGGCGCTTTGCAGCCGGATAGACCGCATGGCGCTGCCCGTCATCTCCTCCCGCATGGGCATGAGTTTGCTTCGCGGTGTGACGGGCATGCTTCTGCCCCGGCTGCTGGTGCTGCACGGGATCGCCGGACAGCAGGCCGCGGCGCAGATCGGCTGTCTGCAGGGCATGGTGATGCCGCTGCTCTTTCTCCCCGGCGTGGTGACGGGTGCCTTTGCCGCATTGGGCGGCCCGCAGATGGCGGCAAGGACGGGAGGAGCGCTACGGAAGCTGTCCCGCAGGCTGGTTTTGCTATCCCTGTCGGCGGGAGCAGGGGGCACGGCGGTGCTTTTTTGGCTTGCGCCCCTGATCGCGCACAGATTGTACCGGCAGGAAAGCGTGCTGCCCCTGCTCCGCTTCATGTGCGTCTGCTGCATCTTTCTTTCGCTGAACCATGTGCTCACCTCCATGCTGCTGGGTTTGGGTCAAAATCGGGCGCTCTTTGCCCGCCAGATGCTGTCCGGCGCGCTGACGCTGCTGCTGACGGTGTTTTTCACCGTCCACCTGGGCATTTACGGCACAGGCCTTGCCACGCTTCTTGGGCAGCTGAGCCTGTGCCTGCTGCTTGTGCCGCAGGTGATCCGCGCACTGAAGGAAGCCGGATAAATATTCTCGCCTGCAAGGCTTGACAAACCCCGTTTCCCGCGCTATAATACATTCTGCCCATGCGGTCGTGGCGGAATTGGCATACGCGCACGTTTGAGGGGCGTGTTCTTAACCGAGTACGGGTTCAAGTCCCGTCGACCGCACCAAAAATCGACAAGTTTCGACAGAAGCTTGTCGATTTTACTTTTTCACTATTACCTCTTCACTTTTCATTCTTCTCTTTCGAAACTTGTCGATTAGGTAATAAGTAATAGTGAATAGTGAAGAAGTAAAGGTATCCGCTTCGCGGATGATCTAGATTTATATGTGAGAGTTCAAAGTCATCCGCGAAAACGGCAAAAATATCTTATTTATAGCCCATAGACAGAAACAAGGCACTTGCATCATGCAGGTGCTTTTTTCGTTGCCTCCCGGGGAAAAATGTGGTATGATGGCTTTACCGAAAGGTCTTTTATGATAAATAGGAAGAAGACGTTCTGTACAAGGAGGGTTCGGGATGAACAAGGTCCGTACAGCCATTATCGGCGTTGGCAATATGGGTTCCGCCCATGCGGCCTGCATTGCGGGCGGCCATATCAAGGGGCTGGAGTTGGGCGCGCTGTGCGATGTTTCGCCGGCCAGGCAGGCGTATTGCAGGGAAAATTATCCGAATGTGCCGGTGTATGCATCGGTTGAGGAGATGCTCCGGGAGGCGCAGATCGACGCCGCCATCATTGCCGTTCCCCATCCTTCCCACAGCGACGTGGCCATGATGGTGCTGAAAAAAGGTCTGCACGTGCTGGTGGAAAAGCCCATCGACATTACCCTGTCCAAGGCCCGCGCCCTGTGCGATTATGCGGATACCACGGGCAAAAAGTTTGCCGTGATGCTCAACTGGCGCACCCATCCCCTGTTCCGTAAGGCCAGGGAGATCGTGCAGAGCGGGCAATTGGGCCAGCTCAAGCGCTCCATCTGGATCATCACCAACTGGTACCGCACCCAGTATTATTACGATTCCGGCGCCTGGCGCGCCACCTGGAAGGGCGAGGGCGGCGGCGTGCTGCTCAATCAGGCGCCCCATAACCTGGATTTGTGGCAGTGGATCTGCGGCATGCCCGACGCCGTGCAGTGCAATTGCACGGTGGCCCGCTACCATCGCATCGAGGTGGAGGATGAAGCCACCATCCTCATCCGCTACAAGGATGGCGCGACCGGCGCCTTCCTCACCTCCACCGGCGAAGCTCCCGGCACCAACCGGCTGGAGATCGCAGGCGACAAGGGCAAGCTGCTGCTGGAAAACGGTACGCTGAAATGGTGGAAATTGAAGGTGCCCGAAAGGGAATTCTGCTTTACCTCCAAGGAAAGCTTTGTGCAGATCCCCTACGATTATTATGAAGAAAGCGATTCCTCCGAGCCGGAAAAGGCCCATCCCGCCATTTTGCAGAACTGGACCAACGCCATCCTCTTTGATGAGGAGTTGATCTCCCCCGGCCGCGATGCGCTGAACGAGCTGGCTATTTCCAACGGCGCGTATCTGTCCCAGTGGACGGGCAACGGCTGGATCGAACTGCCGCCGGATGCGGAAAAGTTTGATCAATTGCTTCTGGAGAGGCAGGAAGCGTCCGCCCTCAAGGACACCGAGGAAAACACCGAGGGCCGCACCACCTACAGCAAACGCTGGCAGGTGAACTGGTAAGCAATCACAAAAAGCACTTGCATGATGCAAGTGCTTTTTTGTATGTGCAGGTTACTTGTCTTCGTTTTCTTTTTCTTCGTTTGCTTCCTGTTCCTTTTTCAGGCGCGCCTTGGCTTCCTCCACCGTTTCGCCTTCGTGGGTCAGATATTTGTCCACAAACTTGTCTTCCAGCTTGGCGTAGCCGTCCACAACGCCCTTTTCGATGGCTTTGTAACCGTCTACAACGCCCTTTTCAATGGCCTTGTAGCCGTCTACCACGCCTTTTTCGATCTTCTTGTAGCCTTCCTGCACGTTTTCGGCGATCTTTTCGCCCGCCGTGATGATTTTGGATTTTGCCATGGCGATTCTTTTACCTCCGATCAGATTCAGTCCAAAGAGAAAGATGAGGATGCATACCCCCGAACCTGTCAGAATGTTGAACAGGCGGATCTCCCCTGCGCTCAGCCCGTCAAAGGTGACCAGCATGGAGCGCTGCAGGGAGCAGATGGATACCAGCGCGTCCGCAAGGGAAATGTAGCGCAGCGGTCGGGTCTCAGGCGCAGTGTGCGCCCGGGCTTTGATGAGATTGATGATGGCCAGCGTCACCTTGGTAAAGGCGTAGAGCGCCAGGGTGATCATGACGATCTCGTGGTATTGGGTGCCCCGGTCGCGGATGGCGCACAGGATCACCGTGCCTGCAAGGCACAGCGACAGCGGCAGGAACAATGCGCCCGTGATGCGGGCGATGTTCCGCTTTTTTTCAAAGGATGGGTACCGCAGCAGCAGAAAGCGCATGACGCCCAGCAGCAGGTGATACTCCGCGATGACGATAAACCACCAGGAGGCTGCATACAGCCCCACCGCCAGATGAAAGGCGGCAAACAGCACGTTCAGCGCAAAGCTTGCCCGGGCAAGCGCGCGGGGGGAGAGGCGCTTCATTTATTTCAGGCCCTTCACCAGGGGAATGAGCATCAGCAGCAGCACGATGCCCGCAATGCCACTTAGCACGCCCAGAACCATTTTGCCCCACACCATGCAGCAGCACATGCCAACGCCCAGCAGCAGCACGCCCAGCACGCCCACGGTCAGCGCGCCCAGGTTTTTCACGTTCATTTTCAGGGGACCCTTGTTTTCCATTTTACGCCAGATGAGCAGCGTGACAAAGCCCAGCACCAGGCCGCAGGCGCCCATCACCACGCCCTGGGTAAACATGTTCCACTCGGGCAGCAGCGCCATGCACATGCCCAGCGCAAACAGAAGACCGCTTACCGTGCCCAGCACCAGTGCGGTAAAGGAACTCTTTTTCATTTTCATTTCTCCTTTCGGTCAGCAGCAGTTTTGAATTGATTAACGCAACAACAGTTGTTTTATTGCCGCAAATGCAGTATAATGGACGCAGAACGGAAAAACAATCATCAATTTCGCAACAAGTGTTGGAATAAAGGAGAAGGCATGAACACCCCCAACAACAAGCGCCGCCGGGATTCGGTGGAGAAGATCGAAAAGGCCTTTGTGGCATGTCTGCAGACCATGGACTTAAAGAAGATCACCGTGTCCGACATCTGCAAGATGACCAACCTCAACCGCAGCACCTTTTATGCCAATTTTGTGGACGTGTACGATCTGGCGGATAAGGTGCGCAAGACCCTGGAGCAGGAGTTTTCCCGGGTGTTTGAGGGTTTTGCTCCTGCGCAGGAGGGCGCCGCCGCGCTGAAAATGTTCACCCACATCCGGGACAATCAGCTGTTTTACAATACCTATTTCAAGCTCTGCTATGAGGAAAAGCACCTGATCAGCGTGTACGATCCCCGTCAGGCAAAGGGGCTGGGGGATGACAAGCACCTGCAGTATCACATCGAATTTTTCCGCAACGGCTTTAACGCCATTGTCAAAATGTGGCTGCGCTCGGGCTGCCGGGAAACGCCGGAGGAGATGGCGGAGATCCTCCGTCAGGAATATGCCGGCAGACGTCCCTGATGCAGGTTAAACGGGAGGATTGTGTATGAAGCATTATTTTGTGGGCTATGTTACGCTCAAAGGCATGTACAACGTCACCGATACCCAAGCCAAAAAGCTGACCCATCTCAATCTGGCCTTTGCCCCCATGAAGGACGGGGAAACCGTCATGACGCTGGATGACAGGCAGATTGAGCAGCTTTCGCGATTGCGCTGTGCAAATCCGTCCCTTGCCATCCTGGTATCCACCGGCGGGGGCGGCGACCGGGGCCACGGCGAGGCCACGCGCACCGCGGAAGGGCTGGACAGGCTGGTTTCCTCCACCCTCCGTCTGGTGGAAAAATACGGCCTTGACGGCATCGACTGCGACTGGGAATTCCCCGGCGATACGGGGATCCTGGAGGAAAAATATCAGCACACTGCTCTCTTTGCGGAATACCGCCGCAGGCTGGATGCGCTTTCCCTGCGGACGGGCAAAAAATACTGGCTCACCACGGCGGCAGGCGCGGGGGAGTGGTACCTGAACCGCACCGAGATCGGCCAAAGCCATCAGTATCTGGACTTTATCAACCTGATGACCTACGACAGCGACACGGATTCCTTCATCGCAGGTCACCACACCCACTTGTACGAAAGCAAAGCCCCCGGCTGTCCCCGCATCCAGAGCGCGGATCACAATATCCGCATCATGGTGGAGGCAGGCGTGCCGCTGGACAAGATCCTCATGGGCTGCGCCTTTTACTCCCACCGCTGGGATAAAGTGCCGGATGTGAACCACGGCCTGTATCAAAAATCGCCCTGGAAAAACATGTTCGGCCCCTCCTATACCGAGATTGCCCTCAAGTACGAAAACAAAATGGACTTTGTCAAGTACTGGGATGAGGACGCCAAGGCCCCCTTCCTGTACAACGGCTATACCTTTATTTCCTACGATGATCCCCTGTCCGTGCGCCTCAAGTGCGAATACGCCGTGGAAAAAGGCATGGCGGGCGCCTTTTACTGGGTGCACGACAGCGATCTGGGCGGAGAACTGTTTGACGCCGTGTACGACGCGCTGAACAACGCGTGACAGAATATACCAAAGAAATACGGAGGTACAGTATATGAATATGTTTGTTATCCATTCCGGCGCGGACCGGGATGAAGTGATGGAAAAGGTGGCGCTCCTCAAGCGCAGGAACTTCAAGCTCAACCCCCTGATGCTGAAAAACGGCAACGCCCTGTGGAAGATCGACGCCCGCGCTAAGATCCGCAAGGCGCAGATGGTGGTGTTCTTTGTGGGCAAAAATTCCCATACCAGCCCCTACATCGCCTGGGAACTGAAGCAGGCCCATAAGTACGATAAGCCCATCTACACCATTTTGCTGGAGGAGAGCAATACCCGCCACGATGCGCTCAAGTACCGCGATTCCTTTTCCGGCGAAGAGCACTTTCACGATAAGCTGAAAACGCTGGATGAGGTATCCCTGATCATCAGCGATTACAAGGCCGGCGATTACCATATCTTCAACCAGCCGGTGGACAAAATGGATATGAGCGTGCTGCTGGAGCAGTACAAAACCTTCCTGCAGACGTCGGAGGATCTGGTGTCCCGCAGGCAGAACGTGAACAATTTCTATATCTCCATCAACTCCGCCATCATCGCCATCTTCAGCGCCCTGTTCGCCTTTGAACTGAGCCATGAGGTGCGCATGCTCATCGGCATGCTGTTTTCTCTGGTGGGCATCGTGCTTTCTGTGGCGTGGATCAAAATGCTGGTGGCCTACGGCAACCTGAACGGCAGCAAAATGAAGATCATCAGCAGCATTGAAAAGCACCTGCCCGCCAGTCTCTACGATGCGGAGTGGGCTGCGCTTTCCGATAAGCTGAACCAGAAGCGCTACGTATCCTTCACCGAAAACGAAAAGCGGGTGCCGCTGATCTTTATTGTGATCTACAGCGCCATCCTGCTTTTGCTCCTCCTGTCTGCGATCCTGGGCTGACGCTCCGCAGGGAGATGTGCCGTTGCTGAATATCCTTGCAAACGCAGCATAAAATGTCAACCTTTGAACGCGTTGTGACATTGAATGTTGCGTTGATCCATGTTATCATGAGCACATCGGAAAATGAATAGCGCCCTTTTCTACCTGTATCACAAGGAGGAAGCAGCATGAAGGTATCCATTTTTACCAACCATATCGGTTACGACAGCTACGATACCAAGAACGCAGTCTACTGCCGCCGCGGGGAGGAGACCCCCGTGCGTTTCCAGGTGATCTGCGACAAGACGGATCTGCCCGTGTTTGAAGGCGTGCCTGTGGAAGCGGGCGAGGTGGACAACTGGCAGACCGGCTACTATTACACCCTCCGCTTTGACAAGGTGACCGCCCCCGGTCAGTACTACATTACCGTGACGGACGATCGGGGCGAAACGGTGCGCTCCTATCCCTTCAAGATCGCAAAGAATCTGCTGGAAGTCAGCACGTTGTCCGCCGTGGGCTATTCCTTCAAGGCCCAGCGCGCCACCGGCGAATACGAGGCCGCGGACAAGAACCTGCGCGACCAGTTCGGCATGATGGAAGGCCGCATTGACGCTCATGGCGGCTGGTACGACGCCACCGGCGATTATGGCGTGCATCTGTCCCATCTGCCCCATACCACCTATTTCAACCCCCAGCAGGCCTCCTTCTCCGCCTACGCCTTCTTCAAGATGTACGATCTGATCGACGAAGCGGAATATCCCTATTACACCATGTTCAAGCGCCGCCTGCTGGAAGAGGGCATGTATGGCGCCGACTTTATGATGCGCATGCGCGCGCCCTCCGGCGGCATCTATGTGACCAAGTCTCGCACCATGGACGCCTACGGCCCCGTGGATGAAATGCGTGTGCTGGGCGCCTATCAGCGCAACCCCAAGGGGCGCAAGGGCGGCAGCACCTGGGGCGATCCGGACGAGATCTCCCTGTACGATTATGAAACCTCCTTCCGCGCCGGCGGCGGCTATGCCATCGCGGCGCTGGCCTATGCGGCCCGCTTTACCTATCCCAGCGAATTCTCCAAGGCGGATTATCTCAAGACCGCCATCACCGCCTACCGCCACCTGGAAAAGAACAACGAATTGTACACCAACGACGGCAAGTGGAACCTGGTGGACGAATACTGCGCGCTGGACGCCCTGATCGAGATCTACAAGACCACCAAGGAATACGATTACCTGCGCCGCGCCCGCACCATGGCTTCCCGTATCCTGGCGCACTATGTACCCGTCAGCGACAATATGGGCTATCTCTCCGTCAACGATACCGACCGTCCCTTCTTCCATGCGGCGGACGCCGGTATGCCCGTTGTGAACCTGCTGAACTACACCCTCATCGAGCGGGACAAGGAAGCCAGGCAGAAGGCCATCGACATCTGCGAAAAGGTGATGCGCTTCCAGCTCCATGTGACGGACAAGGTGGCAAACCCCTTCGGCTATGCCCGTCAGTACGTGCAGCACGGCGACGGCAGCCGCTGCGATCAGTTCTTCTACCCCCATGACGTGGAAACCGCACCCTGGTGGCAGGGTGAAAACGCCCGCCTGGGCTCTCTTGCCACGGCTGCCCGCGCCCTGTGCTGGCAGACGGCCGATGAGGAGCTGAAGGGCAAATTGCGCAAGTTTGCCGACGATCAGATCAACTGGATCCTGGGCTGCAATCCCTTTGACGCCTGCATGCTGGAGGGCGAGGGCCGCAACAACATCGACTACTTCTTTGAGGGCGAGCGCCGCGACTTTATCCAGTGCCCCGGCGGCATCGTCAACGGCATCACCAGCGGCATCCATGACGAACACGGCATCGCCTTCCATGCCGATCGCAGCGAGGACGTGCCGGATAACTGGCGCTGGGCCGAGCAGTGGATCCCCCATGCCACCTGGTACATGTACGCTCTGTGCATGAAGAAGATCTGACGACGGACAGATCGCAAAAAATCCCCTCCGCCTGAAAGGAAAAACCCGTGCAAAACACCGCAAGCAAAAAGAAAACCCCCTTCCCCGTATACCTGTTTGTCATCTACTTTGTGTTCTACTCCGGACAGGCCATTTACTACACCTACAACAACGTGTTCCTCTCCCAGAACGGCCTGTCCGAAAGCGCCATCGGTCTGGTGGGCTCGCTTTCCACGGCATTGCTTTTGCTGGTGCAGCCCCTGTGGGGCATGCTGACCGACCGCGCCCGGTATAAAAACCGGGTGGCGGCGCTGACCATGCTGCTCACTGCCTTTGCCAGCATCTGCATGTATCTCTTCAGCGCGCCCTGGTGGCTGATCATGTGCGTCATCGGCATCAATCTGGTGTTCACGCCTTCGCTGACCCTGCAGGACAGCTGCGCTCTGGAGATCACCGAGGGCACGGACTGGGACTTTGGCAACGTGCGCCTGGGCGGCACGCTGGGCTATATGCTCTTTGCCGTCATCGTGGGCAGCGTGCTGAAGAATTACCGCACGGCGTATCTGATCTTTGCCGTCACCAGTCTGCTCACCGGCCTGATGGTGTGGAAACTGAAAATGAAGCCCCAGGCGCGTGTCACGGAGGGCAAAAAGGAAAAGGCCCCCAAGGCGGATTTCAAGGCCATCTTCCGCAATAAGGCGCTCTTGTGCCTCATTGCCTACAATATTGCCTATTCCGTCACCATGACCTTTTCCCGCTACTTCAGCATCTATTACACCCGGGAGCTGGGCGCCACCTCCTTTATGCTGGGGCTGTGCACCACCGTCAACTGCGTGCTGGAGGTGCCCTGCTTCTGGTTTGCGGGCAAGATCGAAAAAAAGATCGGCGTGATGAACACGCTGAGCTTTGCGGCCTTTACCCTGATTGCCAAATACGTGCTGCTGGCCCTGGTCAGGAATCCCTGGGCGGTGGTGTTTGTCCATGTGATCGGCGGCTGCACGTACCCCCTGTTCCATTACTGCATCCTCAACCAGATCAACGAGAATGTGCCTGTCAACATGCGCGCCACCAGCCAGAGCACCTGCGCCATGCTCAGCAGCATTCTTTCCAGCATTGTGTTTGCGCCCATCGCGGGCATGTGCTCGGATGTGCTGGGCGGCGCGGTCACGCTGCTGGTGGGCGCTGCGGTGATGGGGGTGAGCACCGTGCTTTTCCGTCTGGTATACACCCGAACCACGAAACAGGCAAATACCCTTTCTGCATAACAAAAAAACAGCCCCGTGCATGTGCGCACGGGGTTTTTGCATGCAAAAAATTTGCCGAAGGGCAAAATCCCTATAGAGAAAAGGAGCTGGATACGCTATAATAAGGCGAATCGCTCCAGGGAGGAAAAAACCCGATGGATATGAGCCGATGGCTTTCCGATATGATGCAGCCGGGCAGCAAAAAGAGCATGCCCATTTTGTCCTTCCCGTCTGTTCAGCTGCTGGGCGTCACGGTGGAGGAGTTGTGCCACAGCAGTCAGCTGCAGGCGCAGGGGATGAAAATGATCGCCGACCGCGTGCCTTCTGCCGCCGCGGTGAGCATGATGGATCTGTCCGTGGAAGCCCAGGCCTTTGGCTGCACGGTGAAAATGAGCAGGCACGAGGTGCCCACCGTGGTGGGCGCGCTGGTGACGGATGAGGATGAGGCGGAGGCCCTTGCCGTGCCGCCTGTGGGAGCAGGCCGCACCGGGCTGTATATCGAGGCCATGAAGGAAGCCTCGTCCCTCATCACCGACCGGCCGGTGTTTGCCGGCGTCATCGGGCCTTTTTCTCTGGCCGGCCGCATGATGGACGTGCAGGAGGCGCTGGTCAATTGCATTGCCGAGCCTGACATGGTGCATGTCATCATGGAAAAAACCACAAGCTTCCTCATCGATTACATCACCGCCTACAAAACACAGACGGGCGCTTCCGGCGTGGTGATGGCAGAGCCCCTCACCGGCCTTTTGTCCCCGGCGCTTGCGGAGGAGTTTTCCGAGCCCTATGTGAAGCGCATCGTGGATGCCGTGCAGGACGATAACTTTATCGTGGTCTACCACAACTGCGGCGATAACGTGCTGCTCATGGCGCAGAGCATTTTCCGTGTGGGTGCGAAGGCCTATCACTTCGGCAATGCCATCGATATGGAAAAGATGATGGCAATCGCGCCCGGGGATGTGCCCGTCATGGGCAATGTGGATCCTGCCGGCCAGTTTATGAACGGCACCCCCGACAGCATCCGGGAGGAAACAATGCGCATCATGGAAGCCTGCTGCAGGTACCCCAACTTTGTCATCTCCTCCGGCTGCGACATCCCGCCGGAGAGCAAGTGGGAGAATATCGACGCCTACTTTGCCGCCGTCAGTGAATTCTACGGCAAATGACATGTGACAGAAAAATGAAACCCGCTGCATGTTTGTGCGGCGGGTTTCTTTCTTGGAACGTGGAACCCTGTTCGGATTCCGCACCTCCGAACAAGGGTGCTTCCACAATTCGGCATAGTCGTCTTGCCACGCTACCGCTGGCAATCCTCCTTGCCTCATTGGGCTTCCAGGTCGCTTCATCCGCCACAGGCGGCGCTCCCTTCCGCCCCCTTGACCCGCCGTATTGGTCAGGGCTGGATACACTGTCATGCAGCTTCCCAATGCTGCTGTAGGGCGGGGGCTTGCTCCCGCCGCTGTGATCAAGTTTGTGTTGCCCGCCCGCTCCGCGTTTTTCTCCATGAATGGAGAAAAACGGGCGCTTCATCAGCCAAGAGCAGGAACGAATGGATTCGTTCCCTGCCTTGGTATGATGAAGCAGGCGCATCCGCGCCGCCGGAGCGGGCGGTGTCAGTTGTGCTGTTTCATCTATTTCATAAAAATCCCGTCCTTTGACACAAACATGTCGTGGGACGGGGTCATTTTACCAGTCAACTTGGTCGAAAGGGTGGGGTCACGGGGGATTCAATCCCCCGTGCAGGGGTGAAGGGGACGGAGTCCCCTCTCAGTTCGCCTTCTCACTCCGCCAGCAATCTTCCGTACGCTGCCACCGGCGCTTTGCCGTACAACTCACGGTAATCCGCGCCCAGATAGCAGCCAAAGGACGTAATGGATGCAAAGCCCAGCGCGCGGTAGGCCTGCACGTCCTGCGCCATCACCGCTTCGTCAAGGGGCATGTACTTGGGCGGCCTGGTCCAGTTGGAAAAGCGGGAGTTGTCCATCCAGTATTCCAGCACCTGGGCGTGCTGCGTGCCAAAGAGGGACAATAGATCGCGAAGCGCCGCCACCTCCCGCACGTTCTTTTCGCAGGTTTCGTCAAACAGCGGGCGGTGGGAATCCCGGTAGAAGGGAGCATATTCCAGAAACACGCCGTTTGCGGGGGCGACCTTCTGCGGGCAGTGGATGGCGTCCATGTAGGCCAGGTAACACAGCCTTGCGTTCCGGTTATAGCGGCGGATGCCCTTTACCATGGCGTTGACGGCGATCAGCTGCTGGTCGGATGCGGACAGCGCCCTGCATTTTTCGCAGTGACAGCGGATGCCGGGCACGTCGTCCAGCCAGAAAAAATAATTGTCCGAGTTGACGGTCAGCATGCGGGCCAGGTGCTCTGCCCGCTTGGCGATGAAACGCAGCGCATCCGGATTGCTGACGCACAGGTTATAGTCCTTTTGCCGATTGCCCTGTTCGTCCATGCGGAAAAGGCTCGGCGCCGATGCGAACACGTCCTCCGGCAGCAGCCAGCGCATGGCGTGCGCTTCATATTCCACCTGCATGCCCATTTTGTCCAGCTTTTTGAACAGCCGCTTGCTTTCGGGCAGCAGATGAAAATGGATGGCGCTCTCCAGCGTCAGATGCGCGTCCGGGCCGCCCACAGGGTGCAGCCCCAGCACGTTCAGATTGGCGCTCTGCGCCTCCTCTGCCCAGATATCGTCCAGCTCGTGGGGATGCACGATGATGCCGCGCCGGGACATAAAACCCCTCCTCTTATCAAAAAAGGAATGCCGCGGGGGCATTCCCTTTTTTATGTTGCAGTGATTACAGCAGGCTGGCAGCGGCCTTGTCCACCAGGATGGTGACGTGGGGATGGCTGCGCAGGATGGAAGCCTGCACCTGGGGGTTGATCTCGCCGTACACGGTGTCATGGATGGCCTGCGCCTTGTCCGCGCCCATGGCGATGAGCACCACTTCCTTGGCGTTCATGATGCCGCCGATGCCCAGGCTGATGGCCTTGCGCGGCACCTGATCCTTGTTTTCAAAGAAGCGGGTGTTGGCGTCGATGGTGCTTTCGGTCAGATCCACGATCTGGGTGCCGTAGACGAACTTGTCGGCGGGCTCGTTGAAGCCGATGTGGCCGTTGCGGCCGATGCCCAGCAGCTGCATGTCGATGCCGCCGGCAGCTTCGATGGCGGCGTCATAGCGCTTGGCTTCCGCCTGCAGGTCTTCCGCATTGCCGTCGGGCAGGTTGGTTTCCTTCATGTTGATGTGGTCAAACAGCTGGGCGTTCATGAAAGCATGATAGCTGGTTTCATGGGTGATGTCCAGGCCCACATATTCGTCCAGGTTGTAGGAGATGCACTGGGAGAAATCCAGAATGCCTTCCTTGTGCCAGGCGATGAGCTGCTGGTAGCAGCCGATGGGGGAAGAACCGGTGGCAAGGCCCAGAACGGAGTTGGGCTTGCGGGTCACCTGAGAAGCAAAGAGCAGCGCGGCAGCCTTGCCAACCTGCTCGGGGGTTTCAAAAACTCGAACCTGCATGGGGATGCGCCTCCTGTATCGATATAGTGATGTATTTCCTCCTGTATTATAGCACTTTCCGATAGGGCATTGCAAGGTGCACGGGAAAAATCTGGACGATTTTCATGGCTTAGGAAAGAGAATCGTCGTTTTGAGCGTCAGAAATGTTTTCTTTTTCTGTTTTTTCATCTCGTGTATCATTGCCCTTTTTTGTGAAAACAAAAGGAGACTGGATTTTTATAGTTGGAATGGACAGCTTGGGGAGATTTACGTTGACTTTGGGTTTGTTGGCCTGTTCTTTTTCCTTTTCTTGGATTTCAAGAAAGTGTTTGTGTTCTTCAAATAAGAAGCGGTAAGCTGCTTCGGCATCCTCCATATCTATTCCACCGCCGAAGAAAACATAAGTCTTTTTTTCTACATTCACGACAAGTGTCGGGACAGCGACAATAGTAGGAGAGATGGGCTCACCAAGATAAGCATAAATTTGGTCGTTCTTGTAAACGTCGCTCACTTTTCCGCTCAAGAAAGCAACTTTGGCAGGAATATCGCGTAAGCGCATAGAGGTTAAGCGTCTTCCGACTGTCAGCAGATGATATTCCTTTAAGCCAGAAGTATCGATTCTGAGAAAATCCGATACAAGAGTTGCAGTTTTACCGATCGACGATATGATATCCGGAAGGATGCTTAAGGTAACTGCTTCTCCGAAAGATTTAATCTCATAACTTCCTGCAGAGGGCTTTTCTTTATCGTTAAGGACAGCACCGAAGGGTACCATTTTGGTGAATACAAACTTCTTTTTATTCTTTTCACCTTTGCGGGCAAAAAGAGAAAAGGACTGCTCTTCAACTTCTTGATAAGCAGGATAAAAAATCCATTCGCGCTTCACCAAACGGAAATCTTTGATTTTATCTAATTGAATTGGAGTGCCGCACAAATCGATTAACTGGCCCATGTTTTTCCCTCGCTTTTTTCGGAAAAGATGTTGTTAACCTAATGATAGCACAATCAAAAAAAGTCCGCAACTCATAGAAAATGAAAGCAGCTTATTCTTGAATTGTGCTTGACACGCACATACTTTTTTTCTATCATGGTAGCAGAGAAAAACAAAAGATCGGAGGACTTGTGATGTACAAATACGCAGAACATCTGGCTGTGTACCAGAGCCCCATTCACCAGAAGGTGCAGATGAATTACTTTGTGCATGTGCCGGTGGATTTTGCGCGGGATGAAAAGCTGCCTCTGATCGTGTTTCTGCACGGCGGCGGCGAAAAGGGCGGCGATCCGCAGAAGGTGAAGATCCACGGCCTGCCCAGGTATGCATCCGGCGACGGGCTTCCCGTGCGCGCGGTGGTTTTGTCGCCCCAGGTGCCCGACAAGGGCGACTGGAACTGGTGGCTGCTCCATGAGGAAACCTTCGAGCTGATCCGCAAGGTGGCCCGAAAATATCATGTGGATAAGGATCGCATCAGCATGACGGGCCTAAGCATGGGCGGCTTTGGCACCTGGGTGATCGGCACCTTGCACCCGGATTATTTTTCCGCGCTGGCGCCCATCTGCGGCGGTGGCATGACCTTTTCCGCCCGCCGTCTTACCCAGACGCCGGTGCGTGCCTTCCACGGCGGGAAGGATGATACCGTGCCGCTGGATGAAAGCCGGCGCATGGTGGACGCCGTCAACCGCGCAGGCGGCAAGGCAGATCTGATCATCATCGGGGAAGCGGGCCACAACTCCTGGCAGTTTGCCTATGAGGAAACCAACCTGATCACATGGCTGGCAGCCCAGAAGCGCCCCGAAAAATAAAGAAAGAGAGAAACAGAAAATGAAGTACGTTGAAAAGCTCCATGTATTTGAAAGCCCCTATCACAAGGAGATCAAAATGAACGTGGTGGTCTCCGTGCCGGAGGATTTTGCCGCCGATGAGCGCCTGCCCATGATGGTGTTCCTCCACGGCGCAGGCGAGCGCGGCGATAACAAGGAACTGCTGGCCATCCACGGCCTGCTCAAGTACACCCGCCGGGGCGATTTTCCCGTCCGCGCGGTGGTGGTATCTCCCCAGGTGCCCAATGAAGAACTGACCTGGAGCCACCTGTGGGCCGAAACCTACGATCTGATCCGTCAGATGGAAAAGGAATACCACGCGGATGAGAAGCGCATCACCCTCACCGGCATCTCCATGGGCGGCTTTGGCACCTGGGAGCTGGGTATGATGCATCCCGATTATTTTGCGGCCATCGCGCCCATCTGCGGCGGCGGTATGAGCTGGCGTGCAGGCGCGCTTAAGGACGTGCCCGTCCGCGCCTATCACGGCGATGCGGATACGGACGTGGAGCCCTGCATGAGCCTGGTCATGGTGGACGCCGTCAACCGCGCAGGCGGCAACGCCAAACTGACCCTCTTCCATGGCGTGGGCCACAACTCCTGGGCGCCCGCCTATGAGGATACCAGGCTCATCGAATGGCTCTACGCCCAGAAGAAAGCCTGAACGCACAAATGCCTTGACTTTTGCCCGGTTTTTTAGTATGATTTCCCTTGCGAAGAAGGAAAGAGTAACCGCGGATGAGCCTCAAGAGAGCGCACGGCTGGTGGAAGTGCGCGGCAAGGCTGCGGCGAACATGGCTCCGGAGCACGCAGGGTGAATCGTCAGCCCTGCCGTCCTGGCCCCGTTACAGGCCTCAATGAAGGTGCGCTGTTTTGCGGCGTACAAAATCAGGGTGGTACCGCGTAATTTTACTTATTTACGCCCCTGCATCACAGGATGCAGGAGCGTTTTTCGTTTCTGCAAAAAGGAGGTGTTCCAGTGGCCGGGATTGTGAAGACCTATGCGCAATCGGCCCCTTCCATGCGTCTGGTGGGCAGGCGCTACAAAAACAGCGACCGGCAAAACGGCACCTTTGCCCATCTTTGGGATCAATGGTTTACCCAGGGGTTGTTTGAGCCGTTGGAAAAGCTGTCTGCCCCCATCCCGGGGTATGCGGATCAGGATGCATACCTGGGCTTCATGCAGGTGGATGAGGACGATCCGGACGCATTTTCCTACTGGATCGGCATGTTCCTCAGGGAAAATACGCCTGTGCCAGACGGATATGAATATCTGGACGTGCCTGCAAACAAAATGCACGTTGCCTGGATCCGCGGGAAGGCGGACACGGGCGAAGTATATGCATGCAATGAAGACGTGTGCCTCAAGGCTCTTGCGGAAAACGGCCTGCCCACCCGGGCGCAGCAGGGCAAATGGGCGTGCATGGAACGCTATCAGTGCCCCCGCTTTACCACTCCCGATGCAGAAAACTGCATCGTGCTGGATTTTTGTTTCCTCAACCAGTAAAGATATCATCATCATAAAGAAAGAGTGAATCCAACCATGAGTCAGCAGAAAAAGACCTTCTACATCACTACGCCCATCTACTATCCCTCGGGCAACATGCACATCGGCCATACCTACACCACCGTGGCCGCCGATACCATGACCCGCTTCAAGAAGCTGACGGGCTATGACGCCTATTTCCTCACCGGCACCGACGAGCACGGCCAGAAGATCGAGCTCAAGGCCGCGGAAGCAGGTGTGACCCCCAAGGAATATGTGGACAAGATCGTGGCCAACACCAAGGAACTGTGGAAGCTGATGAACATCGAATACGACGATTTCATCCGCACCACCGACGAGCGCCATGAGAAGATCGTGCAGAAGATCTTCCGCCAGTTCTACGAGCAGGGCGATATTTACAAGGCCTCCTACGAAGGCCAGTACTGCACCCCCTGCGAAAGCTTCTGGACTGCCAGCCAGCTGGTGGAAAAGGACGGCGTGAAGGTGTGCCCCGACTGCGGCCGTCCCACCGAACTGGTCACCGAAGAAAGCTATTTCTTCCGCATGAGCAAGTATCAGGACTGGCTCATCGAATACATCGAAAGCCATCCCGACTTTATCCAGCCTGCCAGCCGCGCCAATGAAATGATCAACAATTTCTTGAAGCCCGGTCTGCAGGATTTGTGCGTCTCCCGTACCTCCTTCAAGTGGGGTGTGCCCGTGGACTTTGACCCCAAGCACGTGGTGTACGTGTGGATCGACGCGCTGTCCAACTACATCACTGCCATGGGCTACGGCACCGATCATGACGAGCTGATGCAGAAGTACTGGCCTGCCAACGTGCATCTGGTGGGTAAGGAAATTGTCCGTTTCCATACCATTTACTGGCCCATCATGCTGCATGCGCTGGGTCTGCCTCTGCCCAAGCAGGTGTTTGCCCACGGCTGGCTGCTCTTTGGCAATGACAAAATGAGCAAGTCCAAAGGCAATGTGCAGTACCCCCAGCCCATCGTGGAGCGCTACGGCTGCGACGCGCTACGCTATTACCTGCTGCGCGAAATGCCCTTCGGCGCGGACGGCAACTATACCAATGAAGCCTTCCTCACCCGCATGAACGCCGATCTGGCCAATGACCTGGGCAACCTGGTTTCCCGCACCGTGGCCATGATCGAAAAATACTTTGACGGCGTGATCCCCGCATGGACGGATGCCGTCGATGAAGCGCTGGATACCCCCCTGCGCGAGCATTGCGCCGCGCTTCCCCGTCTGGTGGAAGAGCAGATGGACAAGCTCCAGTATTCTCAGGCGCTTGCCGAGATCTGGAAGGTCATCGGCGAATGCAATAAGTACATTGATCTCACTCAGCCCTGGGTGCTGGGTAAGGATCCCGAAAAGAAGGATCGCCTGGCCAACGTGATGAACATGCTGGCCGAGTGCGTGCGCTATGCCGCCGTGCTCATCGGCCCCTTCATGCCCGCCACCCCCGAGCGCATCTATCAGCAGCTGGGTATCGCAGATGATTCCCTCAAGACCTGGGAAAGCATCCAGGAATTTGGCAAGCTGCCCGTGGGCGCCAAGGTGCAAAAGGGCGACGCCCTCTTCCCCCGCATTGACGTGAAGAAGGAAGTGGCCGCGCTCACCGGCGAAGACGAAAAGGCCGAAAAGAAGGAAGACAAAAAGCAGCAGAAGCAGGAAAAGAAACAGGAAAAGCAGGAAAAGAAGGCTGAAAAGAAAGTGGAAATTCCTGAAGGCTGCATTTCCTTTGGCGATTTTGAAAAGGTGAAGCTGGTGGTGGCCAAGGTCTGCGCCTGCGAAAAGGTGGCAAAGAGCGATAAGCTGCTCAAGTTTGATCTGGACATCGGCGCCGAGCACCGCACCGTGCTCTCCGGCATTGCCAAGTTCCACACCCCCGAAGAG
The DNA here is from genome assembly GCA_015056175.1 of Clostridiales bacterium. GTDB lineage: Bacteria > Bacillota > Clostridia > Christensenellales > Aristaeellaceae > SVGT01. The sequence goes on from SVGT01000005.1 coordinate 55,375, forward strand.
CTGCTGGGCAAGAACCTGATCCTGCTTGCCAATCTGGCGCCCCGCAAGATCATGGGCATCGAAAGCCAGGGCATGCTGCTCTCCTCCGTGGTGGAGCATGAAGACGGCAGCGAAACCCTGCGCGTGCTGATGGCCGATCCCATCATGCCCGCCGGCGCCATCATCGGGTAAGGGGCGCAGCCCCTTACATCCCCGCAAGGGGGATTGAATCCCCCTTGACCCCGCAGTGTTCGATGGAAGGGACACGGATTACCGAGCTCGCTTCCGAATGCTGCAGGATGCAGATTTTCGAGGGCAAGCTCGTATCCTGAAATTTTTCCTCCCGGCGTACATGTCGCCGGTGCGGATTGTCATGGGGCTTTGCCCCAATCCCCGACCGTGAGGCAATCTCCTTGACCCCGCAGTGTTCGATGGAAGAGGGAGGGATTTCCCACTTGCTTCCGAATGCTGCAATACGTGGATTTGTAGAAAAACCAATCCCGTCCTGCGATCCGATGTATCCGCGGGACGGGATTTTTGTAGGGCGGGGGCTTGCTCCCGCCGTGTTTGCGAAAATGCAGCGGCATGCTTTCCGCTACCGCATGCAGCAAAAAAATCGCCCCGTCGCCAAAGTGCAACTGGGCTTTTGGGACGGAAACGATATCATTCCTTCATTTCTTCATTCAAAAAGACCCTGTACAAAACGTACAGGGTCTTTTTGTTACGGTTCGTAGCGCATGCCGATGCGCACCACCAGGTTGCTGTGCAGCGTGTAGGAAAGGATCATGCTGCCGCCGTCCGCGGTGTAATACACATAATCGATGCGGCCGGATTCATCGTCCAGCTTATAGAGCTTGGCGTAGCCGGCGCTCTTGTCCCAGTAGATGGAGCGGTCGCCGTTCTGGTCATAGGTCTGGCCCATGTCGCGGTACTGGGCGACCACGTCGTCCAGGCGGGAGCCCACCTTGGTGGAGCGGGGGCCGCCCATGGAGGCGGACGAGGTTTCCAGCGCGTAGAGCACATAGCCTTTTTCCGTCATGTAGAAGCGGCATTCGCCCCAGTTGTAGCTCAGCTTCAGGCAGGTGCCGGGCATCACGTCGGTGATCTCCGCTTCTTCCAGCGGCTCGCCGTACTTTTTGATGAACTGCTCGTGGGTGGTGGTCAGCACCGTGAAGCCGCCGAAAGTATCGTTCTCGTTAAAGAAGCGCTGGCGGATGGGCTGGTCGATCTTCACCTCCACGCTCATCTCGTTGCTCACCTTGCCGTACTCGTTTACCGCCACGGCCTTGATGGTCACGCGGCCTACCGGCAATTGCACCGGCTCGCCCGTGTAGATGGGGGAGTTGGCCGTGGGGCTCTGGCCGTCGATGGTGTAGTAGATGGTCACCTTATCGGCGTTCTTTTCGTCGGGATAGCGCAGGTACACGCGCTGCTTGGTTTTGTAGGTGTCGGGCGCCAGGGAGCACTTGGGCGCCTCGGGCACCTGCAGGGCGATGGAGTAGGTGGCGGTCATTTCGTCGCTGACCAGCTCGCTGCTCACCGCCACGGCGCGCAGCTTATGGCCGCCCTCGTACAGGCGGATGGGCGCATCCTCGGTATACAGCGTGCCGCTTTCGGGCAGCGTATCGTTTTCATCGCCGTTGATCAGGTAGTAAATATCGTACCCTTCCGCCGATTCCAGGTGGATCTCCTTATAGGTGGCGTCCTCCAGACGGTAGGTGTTACCCGGTTCCTTTACCGTAGGCGCGGAGGGCAAAAGCTCCTCGCGCTGCTTGCGGTAGTCGCTGTATTCCGTCTTTTCGTAGGCATATTTGAGGAAGTCCGCCAATTCCGGATAGCGCTGCTGGTCGCGCAGCAGGCGGATGCGGGCGTTGTAGGCGGTGATATCCGCTTCGTCAATCTCGCTGTAGAGGCGGATATACACGTCCTCTGCCTTGTCGTAATAGCCGCCGGCTTCGTAGGCCTCGCTGAGCAGCAGCAGCTTATCGTACAGGTCGTCCCGTTCCGGCTCCTGGGCAAGGGCGGTTTCATAGGCGTTGATGGAGCGCTCGATGTAGCCCTGATCCAGGTATTCCGTGCCCAGCGCCCACAGGGCGTTGGCATTCACTTCCTGACCCATGCGGGCCAGGATCAATTGGCCCTGATCCGTCATCTTCAGGTACATAAAGCCGCCCAGTACCGCAAACAGGAACAGGACGATCAGGATGAGCGCAAGCAGCGTCCAGTTCACGTTGCTTTTGTACACGCGCACCTTTTTATCGTCCCGGCCCCGCAGCACGCGGGCGTCCTGTGCGTTTTCGCTGATCAGGCCGCGCCGGGAATCCGGCTTTCCCGCATCCAACACGCTGCGCCCGTGCTTTTGCGCGCGGGGCCTGCGCTCGGTGGAGATGGGCGGATCGGGCAAAAGCGGATCGTACCGCTTTTCCCGCACGGAGCCCTCGGTGTGGCCCTCTGTGCGGGGGCTTCTGCCCTGACGCAGGCTGAAGGCGTCCCTTTCCTCGCCGCCCATCAGGCTTTTGCCGCAATGGGGGCATACGGTGGCGCTGCCCTTCACCTGCTGCTGGCAATATCTGCAGATCATGTGTTCACCTCGGGGTTTTTACTGCATCCGGGACAGGGCCTCGTACATGGGGTCGCTGTCGTCAAAATCCCTTTCGGGGCATTCGCCGCCCAGCTTTTCGATGGCGCTGCGCAGCTCGATGTAGTCCAGATAATGGGTGGTATCGTCCGCAGCGGCGCGCATGAGGGCAGGCAGCGCCCGTTCGTCGCCAAGACGGCTGAGATAATCGCTGAGCACGGCGCGGTTGTCCTTGCGGTTTTCAAACAGCTCCATGGCCATCTCAAACAATCCGTCGTCCGAGGGGCCGTCGCACAAAAGGCTCAGCATGGCCTCGCGGCCGGCTTCATTGGCCTTTTCCATGGCCTCGCGCATGGCGGGATAGGCCTTTTCGCCCAGAGATTCCAGGCATTCCAGGGCGTTATCCGCCATTTCGTCGTCTTCCTTGCGGGCAAGCTGCCAGTCCACAAACATCTGCATGGGTTCTTCCGTGCCGATCTCGCGCAGCAGCGTCACCGCGCACATCTTGGCGTCCTGGGGGGTGCGCTCCTTGTGGATCAGGTTCAGAAGGGGAGATACGCTTTCTTCGCCCAGCTCGCCGATGCGGTTGAGCAGCATATCCGGCACGGGCACGCGCTGCTTGAAGTAATCCTCCATCCAGTTGACCAGCACCTTGGCGTCTTTGAAGGACAGGAAGTACTCGCCGGGCTTTACGCCGGCAATGAAGCTCTGAGGCGTATCCAGGAAGGTGGCATACACCTGGGGCATGGCGTTTTCCATAGCCTCCACGTTCTTGTAATCCTTGGCGTGCTGCTTCATCCACGCGGTGATGTAGCGCTGAAACTCTTTGTCAAAATCGATGCACTTCATGGTTCCAAGTCTCCTTCTCTGGCGGCGATGCAAAGGGGCTGCAGCCGCTCACATATCATAGAACGCTTGTTTTGAAGCGTTTGTTCCGCTTGTTGGTGGGTCTGTGTGCGCAGGGGATGCCAGGGGTCTACGTAGAAAAGCCGCTTGCGCATGACGGCGCTTTCTTCATCCATATGCCTTTGCTCCAGCAGCAGAATATACAGCCGCAACAGATGGGCGGAGCAGGGGATGTGATGCATCCAGGCGTCCAGCAGCTCCTGCGCCCAGTCAAATTCCTTGCAGAAGATGGCGGCGCGCACCATATCCTCCACCTGGCTTTGCTCCGTGCAGGCGGCGCCCGCACGCTCCCAGGCTACGCGGCTTTCCTGCAGGTGGCCCATGGCATGGTAGCTTTTCATGCAGGCCAGCTGCACTTCCACCAGGCAATCCCTGGGCACGCCCTTTTGCTGCGCCAATTTTACGTGGTGCAGCGCCCAGGCGGGATCCCGATCGGCAAGGAGGGAGGCGCAGCGCGCGTCGCACCGGCCGCCCGGGTCCATGCGGGCTGCCTTAAGCATGCGGTCGATCTCGTTTCCGTGCCTGCGGAGGATGGCGTAAGCCCGCGCGCCGTGGGGCGGCGGCTCGGTTTTCTTCCAGGGGAAGGTGGTCAGCATGGAAACGGCGCTGTCCTTGTGGTCGCCTTCGGGGTCGATAAACAGATAGGCGCAGAGCGCGTCCCTGGCCAGGGCATGATCGCCCATGTTCATGGCGCTCAGCGCGATGAGGAAGCACCACTCCCCGTCCAGGGGATAGGCGCGCAGGTTTTCCCAGATCAGGTGCTCCACCGTTTCAAAGCTGTGCAAGCTGAAATAGGCATAGGCCATTTCCAGCAAAATGACGGGATGATGGCGGATATCCAGCGCCTTGCGGTAAAACCGGGTGGCGGAGAGGAATTCCCCCTCCTCCATGGCGGCGCGGGCCTTTTTCATCCAGTCGTCCAGGGGGCGCACCAGGGAGATCACATTGTCACGCACGGGTGGCTTTCTCCAGCAGGGCGATGAGCTCTTCCTTGTCAAAGTGCTGGGCGGTGCGGCAGAAGTGGCAGGTCAGTTCCACCTGGCCGTCCTCCTCGATAAGGCGGGAAAATTCCGTGCGGCCCAGGGAGATGAGCGCCCGCTCCATCTTTTCGCGGGAGCAGTCGCAGCGATAGTCCAGCGCTTCACGGCTCAGCAGCACGGGCTCCATGCCGTCAAACCAGCCCTCGTACAGCTCGTCAAGGGGCGCTTCGGCCACCTCCCGGCTGATGGCGGAAAAGAACATGCTGCGGATCTCCAACTGCTGCAGCACTTCCTCGCTGCAGCCGGGCAGGGGCTGCACCAGAATGCCGCCGGAGGACAGGCAGTAGCCCTCGTGTACCAGCGCGCCCACAGCCACCAGAGAGGGCTGCTGCTCGCTGACGGTAAAGTACTGGGCAAAATCCTCGCCGATCTCGCCGGATACCAGGTTGCTCTGGCCGATGTAGGGTTCCTTGAGGCCAATATCCTTGATGACGGTGAGCCGCCCTTCCTTGCCGATGTAGCCGCCCACGTCCAGATGGCCGTCCGCCTTGAGGGGCATTTCTTGCTGGGGGTTCTGCAGCGTGGCCTTCACCAGGTTGTGACGGCCAACGCAGGTGATCTTGCCCGCCGGGCCGCCGCCTGCGATGGTGACGGTGACGGAGGAATCCTCTTCCTTGAGCATGTTGGAGAGCATCAGCGTGCCCGTCATCAGGCGGCTGACGGCAGCCAGCGCCACGGAGGAGGGCTGGTGGATATTGGCGCACTTGCGGGTCAGGTTGGTGGTGCGGCACAAAAGCACGCGGGCCTGACCGTTGCACAGCGTCAGGTGCAGCATTTCATCGGGGAGATTGACAAGGGCATTGTGTTCCATAAAACGTTCCTTTCTGTATGGGGAAATGGCAGAAAATGCAGTTATGCTTTCACGCAGGAGATCATCCAGCGGTCGTCGGTTGTGCGGGGAGGGGTTTTGCGCAGCCTGCCGTACATGCGGATATCCGTAAAGCCGCAATCGGCAAGGCAGGCACGCAGGGTTTTTCTGTCCCAGGCGCGCTGGGTCTGGGTTTCCTCGGTGCGCAAAAACAGATCCTTCTCTTTGGTAAAGAGCGTCAGCATCAGGTGCACCTGCTGCTTTTTTTCGTCGAAGCGGTTGTGCCAGATGTAGGCAAAATCCTCTTCGGTGCGGGTCAGGGTGGTATTGCCCAGGACGTTTTGCAGCTTGTGGGGCGTGCTCACGTCAAAAACAAGCGCGCCGCCGGGCTTGAGCGAGGCGTGCGCTGCGCGGAAAAAGGCGCACAGATCGTTTTCGGTGAGCAGGTAATTGACGCCGTCGCAGGTGCACAGCAATGCGTCCGAGCGCCGGGGCAGGGAAAGCATGCGCATATCCTGCTTCACAAAGGGCACCATGAGACCGGCGCTGCGGCACTTGTCCATGGCGATCTCCAGCATATCGCCGGACAGATCCACGCCCGTCATGCGCAACCCGCTTTTTGCCAGCCGCAGGGTCAAACTGCCCGTGCCGCAGGCACATTCGCACACCCGTGCGCCCTTTTGCACGCCGCGCTCCTGCAGCAGCTCCTTCAGCCGCTGCGCCCAGGCGTCATAATCCACGTCCCGCATCAGGGAATCGTATATGCGGGCAAAGGTCGTATACATGTGTCACCTCAAAGGTCATCAAATAAGGGCTGAACATTCAAACCCACACTATCATAACACATTTTCGGGGGATAGGAAATACCAAAGCGGCGGGGGCGGGGGGACTTTTTACCTTTTTTCTTCCACTAAATAAGGATTTGCGCAAAAAAACAGCCGGATACAAATCCGGCTGTGATGGGCATGGGTTATTCGTCCTTCCATTCTTCCGCGGGGCTGTTTGCAAATTTCTTTTTGAAAATCCGTCTGCGGAAGAGGAACAGGGTGTATAGGACCCACAGGGTGAAGAACAGCGCGCAGGCGATCACCGCATTGAGGGGCGATCTGCCCGCAAAGCCCAGGAACAAAAGCAGGGGCGCGATCATCACCATGGCGGGGAAGTTGGACAGGATGTACAGGCTGGAAACGGGGGTGCGCAGGGCGGGATCCACCTCCTTCATCAGGATCATGCCGTTGGAGGCGGTGCCCGTCAGCGTGCCGAAGCTCATGAGGAAAAATTCGTGCTCAAAGCCCTTGAAGCATTCTTTGGATACCAGGCGGATGTACACGTAGGTGATCACCATGCCGATAACGCTCAGCAGCAGAATGGGCAGGATGTAGTTTTTGATATCGTTGATCTCAATGGCGGCCACGCCTGCCACGATCATCAGGTCAAAGGCAAAGCCGGAGATGCGGTCCATCTGGTAGTTGTTGATGTATTCCCGGTGCATCAATTGCTTTTTGCGCAGGATTTTGACTACCAGGCGGATCAGCATGGCAAAGAGGGACGCCCACAGGAAGTTGAAGCCCCAGGCGATGCTGTTGGTAAAATCCGACAGGATGCCCAGCAGGTACATAAACCCAAAGGACAGCGCATAGGCCAGCGCCACAAAGCCGGCCTGGATGGTGAATTTATCCACCGATTCGCTGTCGGGCAGCTCGTTTTCGCTCTCCCGGGGGTCAAAGGGCAGGTTTTCCGCAGAGGTGCCCTTGCGGATCACCAGGCTGCCCCGCTTTTTGTGGTAGTTGATGTAGAGCACGCCGAACACCGACGCCACCACAAAGCCGATGGAGGCAAGGGACAAGCCGAAGCTTCCGTTGCCCATAAACTGCGCCGCCGGGGTGTTGGTAAAGTTGATGTCCCAGCTCAGCGCATTGCCCGGGCCCTGTCCGTAGGCCAGGGGAAGGATTAGGCCGCAGACGTAGGAGATCACCTGGTTTCCGTTCTTTGTCAAAAGGAACAAAAGCAGCGTGATGCCAAGCCCCATAAAGGCCTGCAGCATGTAGGTGCCGCCCTGCAGCGCGCCAAATTCAAACACCTGGGCGCGGTTGGTCTTGTGGGTGCTCTTTTCCGTCTTCAGGCTCATGGCTGCAAAGCCGATGGCCAGGCAGTGGTAGGTGACGGATTGCATGATGCGGTTGTTCACCAGCACGATGCCGAACTGCTTGAGGATGATATTGGCAATCAGCAGCACCGAGCCGCCCAGCAGCGCCGAGGGAATGAGGCATTTGCGGAACACGGGAATGGTGCGGCGCAGAATATTGCCCAGCATCAGGAACAGAAGCAGAAGCCCGAACTGCACCATAAACAGCCATACGGCGTCGTAATTGCCCATGGTAAAATCCCAACTGGCGGTGTAATCCATCATCAACAATCCTCATCTGTAAAAGTTTTACCTATTATAACGCCAAGTGCTTGTCTTGTCAACGAGAGGGGACGGGCGGGCGTATCAGGCGGCCTTGTCCGCAGCGATCCGGTCCGATTCCTCCAGCATCCATTCGATAAACAGCCCGTAGCCCATCAAAGGATCGTCCACAAAAACATGGGTCACCGCGCCGATGAGAAAGCCGTCCTGGATCACCGGGCTGCCGCTCATGCCCTGCACGATGCCGCCGGTTTTTTCAATGAGCGTTTCGTCCGTCACCCGGATCACAAAGGATTTTTGCGCAGGCCTGCTTTGCCGCGCGACCTCCACGATCTCCACATCATACGCCTTAACGCCGCCTTCGTCCACGGTGGAGAGGATCTGCGCTTTGCCTGTGTGCACGCCGGTTCTGGAGCCTGCGGGGATGCCGGAGGAATACAGCGGGCTCGTCAAACCCTCCGCCTGTCCGTACACGCCGTACACGGTGTTGCTCTCAATGGTGCCAAGGAGCCTGTTTTCCTTGAGGAAGCTGCCCTTGAGTTCCCCCGGCGCGCCCCGCATGCCTTTTTTCACGTCCACGATGCCGGCCCGCCACATTTTGCCTGTGCGCACGGAAAAAATGCGCCCCGTATCGCTGTCGCTCACTGCGTGGCCCAGCGCTCCGTAGCCGCCGCTTTGGGGATCATAGTAGGTCAGCGTGCCCACGCCTGCCGTGGAGGAGCGCACCCATACGCCCAGCTTGTAGCCGTTTTCGCTCCTTTGCGGGGCGACGGTAACGGAAAAGGGGGCGTTGTTCCGCTGGCACCGGAGCACCAGATGATTTCCCCCGCTTTCCTCCACCGTGCGGGACAGATCCTCTGCGCTCAAAATCCTGCTTCCGTTGACGGACAGCAGCGTATCGCCTGCCTTCAGATGGTTTTTGACCGGGCTGTCCGCCGCAACGCCCACCACCATCACGCCCTCCATCTGCATGCCCACGCCCACGGCCTGTCCGCCGGGGATGAGCATGCGGCCGCTTTGCACCTTTACGTTCATATCGTGGAGCGGGAAAAGACCAAACAGGGAAAGGCTGACCTGGGTTTCGCCCTCTCCGGATGCGGTGAGGGCGCCCTCCTGCGCCGTAAGCGTTTCATCCCGGCTTACAGACGCCGTAACGCCCCGGGGCAGGGGACAGCTTTGCCCCGGATTCAGGATCATTTCGCCGGGCATGCGCAGCGCGCCCTGCACAGGCGGCGAAAATACCGCGCCCATCAAAAGCGCCGTCAGTACAAGCGCTGTAACCCTTCTTTTGTTTTTCAAAAAATCAGACATGCGCCCATCGCCTCGCTTTGCGTCAAAATGTGTCCGCAAATGAGCATCGGCAAAAAGCGCCCGTCAAACACTGGCAATTTCAGCGGTTTTTGTCGGAATTTATCAGCAGATATTTTTGCCTTGTGGCTTCGCCGCCCCGCAGGTGCTTGACCGCCTTGTGATATTCCATCACCTCGCGCACCTCCCGGTACAATCCGGGGTGCAATTCCTTCAGCGGCGCGCCCAGCATTTTGTGCACGGCGCTTTTGCTCAAGTAAAACTGTCCGGCGCACATGCGCACCGTATCGCCGGACTTGACCATGTGCCTTGCCAGCGCCAGAATCTTTTCCTCCGTCACCGCACGCAATCCTTTTTCCTCCCTTTCCGTCTGCTGCTTCATCCTATGGGCAGGGCGGGGAAAAGATGACTTTTTTTCACCCGCATACAATGCAGCCTTGAAAAATAAGGCGGAACAGGGTATAATAAAACCAACTATGCATGTATGCATGGAGGGTGAACAAGTGTTTCAGGGATTTCCCAGGGAGACCATTCCCTTTTTTCTGGAATTGCGCTTCCACAACGAAAAAGCGTTCATGGATCAGAACCGGGAACGCTACATCAAAGAGGTGCGCGAGCCGTTTTATGAGTTCATACTGGATCTGGGGCAGAAAATGCTGCTCATCGATCCGGATTTTGAAGTGCGTCCCCACAAGTGCCTGTCCCGCATCAACCGGGATACCCGCTTTACCAAGGATAAATCCCCCTACCGGGATCATCTGTGGCTGGCCTTCCGCCGGGCGGGCGCGGATAAGGACGGCATGCCCTTTTACTGGTTTGAGCTTTCGCCGGAAAACGTCTCGTGGGGCGTTGGCGTGTGGGGCGAAAACCGGAACATGATGGACAAAATGCGCCGGGAGATGGAAGCAAGGCCGCTGGATTACGTCAATCTCCTGCCCTGCCTTTCGCAGGCGGATTTTGTGATGGGCGGCCAGTGGTGGAAAAAAATGAAGGCGCCCGATTCCATCCCGCCGGATATCCGTCCTCTGTACGTGATGCGGTCGCTGTATTTTTCCAAGCGGGAAACCAAAATGCAGTGGATCTACCAGAAAAACCTGGTCAACCGCGTGTTTAAGGACTTTATGGCCATGGCGCCTGTGTACCGGATGCTCCGGGGCAATGCCCAGGAATAAGCTTTTGATAACCTGTTTCCCATCGAGTGGATAAGGAGTGAATGTATGGTGAATCTTCGCGCGCTCATTTCAGGTTCGGATGTGCGCGGCAGGGCGCTGGGCGACGGCGTCCAACTGACGGAAAATGTGGCGCAGCGCATCGGCGCGGCGCTGGTGGGGTACCTGCGTGAAAAGGGCGTGGAAGCGCCCCGCATCTTCATCGGCCGGGATTCCCGCGTGACGGGCGAAGCGCTTCTCAATGCCTGCGCCTACGGCATGCAGGACGCCGGCGCCCATGTGGTGCGCGTGGGTCTTTGCACCACGCCCGCCATGTTTGTGGCGCTCAATACCGAATTGCACGAAAAGGGCGACGCCTCCGTGATGGTGACCGCAAGCCACCATCCCTACGACCGCAACGGCCTCAAGTTCTTCCTGCCCGACGGCGGCATTTCCTCCGCCGTGCTGGAGGAGATCATCTCCCTTGCCGAATCCAGCCAGAGCTTCCATCAGGCGGGCGGATCGGTGACGGATGAAAACTTCCTGCCCATCTACGCTTCCATCCTCAAGGAGCGCATCATGAAGGGACTGGAAACCGACGTGCAAAAGCCCCTGCTGGGCCTCCACGTGGTGGTGGACGTCGGCAACGGAGCAGGCGGCTTTTACGCAGATTTGCTGGAGGATATGGGCGCATGGGTGGAAGGCAGCCAGTTCCTGGAGCCGGACGGCATGTTCCCCAACCACATTCCCAACCCGGAAAATCAGGAGGCCATGGCTTCCGTATCCGCCGCGGTGGTCAAGGTGGGCGCGGATCTGGGCGTGATTTTTGATGCGGACTGCGACCGTGCCGCCATTGTGGATAAGACCGGCCGCGAAGTGAACCGCAACCGGCTCATCGCGCTGATCTCCGCTATTTTGCTTTCCGAAAAGCAGGGGTTGACCATCGTAACGGACTCCGTCACCTCCTCCGGCCTTGCCAAGTTCATCGGCGAATGGGGCGGCGTGCATTACCGCTACAAGCGGGGCTATCGCAACGTGATTGACGAAGCCATCCGCCTTAACGAAGCGGGCATCAACTGCCCCCTGGCCATTGAGACCAGCGGCCATGCTGCGCTGAGGGAAAACAATTTCCTGGACGACGGCATGTATCTGGCTACCGTGCTCATCTGCGAAGCCATGCGCTTAAAGCAGGAGGGCAAGGAGCTTTCCGACCTGATCTGCGATCTGCGCGAGCCGCTGGAAAGCGCAGAGGTGCGTCTGTCCATCACTGCGCCGGATTTCCGCAGCGCGGGCCGCATGGCTATCGAAAAGGTGATGGATTACGCCTTCAACCATGCGCAGACCTGGCACATCGCCCCGGATAACCGGGAGGGCGTGCGCATCACTTTTGATCTGGATAACGAACTGGACAGCGCCTGGTTCCTTTTGCGCATGTCCGTGCATGATCCCGTTCTGCCCCTCAACCTGGAAAGCGACGTGAAGGGCGGCAACGTGACCATGGCCAAACAGCTGCTTTGCGCTTTGAGCGATGCTCAGGGCGTGGATATTTCCGCACTGAAAGCGTATATCGATTCTCAGGAGGTTTGAAGAGGATGAATATCGAAACCAAATCCATCAACACCGTCCGCGTTCTGGCTGCCGATATGGTGCAGAAGGCCAATTCCGGCCATCCCGGCGCGCCTATGGGCATCGCCCCCGCTGCCTACGCCCTGTGGGCTCACGGCATGAAGCATAATCCCAAGAACCCCGCCTGGGCGGACCGCGACCGCTTTGTGCTGTCCATGGGCCACGCAAGCGCCCTGGAATATTCTCTTCTGCACGTGACGGGCTATGATCTTCCCATGGAAGAGCTGAAGAACTTCCGTCAGCTGGGCAGCAAGACCCCCGGCCATCCCGAGTACGGCCGCACCCCCGGCGTGGAAACCACCACCGGCCCCCTGGGCCAGGGCATTGCAAACGCCGTGGGCTTTGCCATTGCCGAAACCATGCTGGCTGCAAAGTTCAACCGCGAGGGCTTCCCCGTGGTCGATCACCGCACCTATGCCGTGTGCGGCGACGGCTGCCTGCAGGAGGGCATCGCCCATGAAGCCATCTCCCTGGCCGGCAACCTGAAGCTGAATAAGCTGACCCTCATCTACGACGATAACGATATCACCATCGAAGGCAGCACGGACATCACCTTTACCGAAAGCGTGCCCAAGACCTTTGAAGCCTGCGAGTGGAACGTGATCCAGCTCAAGGACGGCAACGATCATGCCGCCGTCATCGCCGCTATCGAGGAAAGCAAAAAGTCCGATAAGCCCACCGTCATCATCTGCCCCACCAAGATCGGCTTTGGCTGCCCCGCCAAGGAAGGCAAAGCCTCCGCGCACGGCGAGCCGCTGGGTGAAGAGAACCTGGCGATCGCCAAGGAAACCCTGGGCATGAGCGCCGACAAGTTCTTCGTGGCCGACGATGTGTACGCCCATTTCGCTGCCTGCATGGAAAAGAATCAGAAGGCGGAAGAAGCATGGAACGCCCTGTTTGCCAGGTATCAGGAAGCCTATCCCGAGCTGGCTGCCGAATGGAATGTGTGGCACAGCAACGAGCTGCCCGACGAAGTGCTCATGAACGATGATCTGTGGCACTTTGAAAAGGGCAACGCCACCCGCGCCACCTCCGGCGAGGTGCTCAACAAGCTGGCTGCCATCCTGCCCAACCTGGTGGGCGGCAGCGCCGACCTTGCTCCCTCCAACAAGAGCGATATCAAGGGCGGCGGCGATTACAGCGCCAAGAACCGCGGCGGCCGCAACATGCACTTTGGTATCCGCGAGCACGCCATGGGCGCCATCTGCAACGGCATGGCCCTGCACGGCGGTCTGCGCGTGTACTGCGCCACCTTCTTCGTGTTCTCCGATTATATGAAGCACGCCATGCGCATGGCCTCCCTGATGAACCTGCCCGTCATGTACATCCTGACCCACGATTCCATCGGCGTGGGCGAGGACGGCGCCACCCATCAGCCTGTGGAGCATCTGTCCATGCTGCGCTCCATGCCCAATTTCCACGTGTTCCGTCCCGCGGACGCTCATGAGACCACCGCAGCCTATCTGTCCGCGCTGACCTGCGGCACTCCCACCGCCTTTGTGCTCTCCCGCCAGAACCTGCCCCTGTACGCCGAATCCGACGGCCGCGCCATGAAGGGCGCCTATGTGCTGGGCAAGGAATGCAGGGAGACCCCCGATGTGCTGCTGATGGGCAGCGGCAGCGAGGTGGAGCAGCTGATGCAGGCCAAGGAAGTGCTGTGCCGCGAGCACAAGATCTCCGCCCGCGTCATCTCCGTGCCCTGCATGGATCTGTTCCTGGAGCAGAGCAGCGAATATCAGGAGGAAGTGATGCCCTCTTCCGTCCGCGCCCGCGTGGCCATGGAAGCCGGCGCCACCATGCCCTGGTACCGCTTTGTGGGTCTGGACGGCAAGGTGATCGGTATGGATCACTTTGGCGACAGCGCCCCCGCCGCTCTCCTGTTCAAGGAATTCGGCTTCACCTGCGAGAACGTGGTCAGCACCGTTTTGGAACTTGTGAAAAAGTAATCGTGTAAACAAAAAGCGCAGGTGATTTACGCCTGCGCTTTTGCCTTTTTAGGAGGAGTGCCATGAAATGGGAAAACCTGACCGCAGATCAGTTGCACGATGCGGTCATTCAGTGTAAAAAGACGGTGGTCATCCCCACATCCATCATCGAAAAGCATGGCCATCATCTGCCCCTTGGCACGGACGCCATGATCAACCGGGTGATCCTTGCAAAGGCGGAAGAAACGGTAGATTTTGTGATCGCGCCCGAGGTGGTGTACTGCCAGGGCAGCGAAACCATGAACGGCCAGGGCACCATTGCCATCCGGGGCGATGTGACGCTTGAGCTCCTTGAAAACATCTGCGACGAAATGTACCGCAACGGGTTTGAAAAGATCATCATCGCGGACGGCCACGGCGGCAACAATCACCTGATCCCCTATTTTGCCCAGTGCATGCTGACCAAGGGCAAGCCCTACCTGGTCTACTGCGTCAACACCTGGTACATCACCGACGAGGAGGAAAAAGAGCTGGGCGACAAATACGGCTGGGACGACGACCCCGGCCATGCCGACCGGGACGAAACGGCGCTGGTCATGGCCTATGACGAGAGCCTTGTGCACATGGACCGCTATGATGAAAAGGAGCCCCACTATTTCCCCGGCCTTGAGTGGATGGGGGAGAACCGCATCTATGCGCCCGCCAACTGGGCCATCTCCCGCAAAAACCATGTGACGGGCAGGCCGGATCTGGCATGCAGGGAGCTGGGGGAGAAGCTGTGCGCCGTTCACGCCCGGCACCTTGCCCGGCAGATCGCTCTGATCCGGGACGATGAAAATGCTCTTTCCGGCTACCGTCAATTCCTTGCGCAGCGGCATTTTGAGGAAAAGTGACGTTTGCACGGGCAAAATGGGCATAAATCTTTGCATCAAACATTGACGGAAATCGATAAACGCTTTATAATATTGAGTTGGATGAGAAGCGCAATTGTACGCTTTTTATACAATTATAAGGGAGGGTCTTTACCATGCCTACCAAATTGACCATTGATGGCAACGGTGCGGTAAGTCATGTCGCGTATGCGTTCAGTGACGTCGCTGCCATCTACCCCATCACTCCTTCTTCCACGATGGCCGAATACGTGGACGAATGGGCCTCTCAGGGCCGCAAGAACCTGTTTGGCCAGACTGTGCACGTTGCCGAAATGCAGTCTGAAGCCGGTGCTGCCGGTGCTGTGCACGGCTCCCTGGCTGCCGGCGCGCTGACCACCACCTTCACCGCGTCTCAGGGCCTGCTGCTGATGATCCCCAACATGTATAAGATCTCCGGCGAACTCATGCCCAGCGTGTTCCATGTGTCCGCCCGCGCCCTGGCCGCCCATGCTCTGTCCATTTTCGGCGACCACAGCGACGTGATGAGCTGCCGCCAGACCGGTTTTGCCATGCTGGCCTCCGGTTCCGTGCAGGAAGCCATGGATATGGCTCTGGTTGCCCATCTGTCCGCCATCAAGGGCTCCGTTCCCTTCCTCCATTTCTTCGACGGTTTCCGCACCAGCCATGAAATTCAGAAGATCGACGCCATCGATTACGCTGACATGGGCAAGCTGGTTGACTGGGAAAAGGTGAAGGAATTCCGCGCCCGCGCCCTGAACCCTGAGCATCCTCAGCAGGCCGGTACCGCCCAGAACCCCGACATCTACTTCCAGAACCGCGAAGCTGCCAACAAGTACTACGAAGCGGTGCCCGCCATCGTCGAAAAGTACATGAAGCAGGTTGCCAAGCTCACCGGCCGTGCCTACAAGCTGTTTGACTACTACGGCGCCGCTGACGCTGAAGAAGTCATCGTGGCCATGGGCTCCGGCTGCGAAGCCATCCACGAGACCGTGGACGCCATGCTCAAGAAGGGCAAGAAGGTCGGCGTCATCAAGGTTCACCTCTATCGTCCCTTCTCCGCCAAGCACTTCCTGGCTGCCCTGCCCGAAACCGCCAAGAAGGTGGCCGTGCTGGACCGCACCAAGGAACCCGGCTCCCTGGGCGAACCCCTGTACCAGGATGTCTGCAACGTGCTGATGGAAGCTGGCAAGAAGGACATCGTGGTCGTCGGCGGCCGCTACGGCCTCGGCTCCAAGGAATTCAACCCCACCATGGTCAAGGCTGTGTATGACAACCTGCACAAGGCCGCTCCCAAGAACCACTTCACCGTGGGCATCGTGGACGACGTGACCAAGACCAACCTGAAGCTGGGCGCTCAGTTTGACGCCGCTCCCAAGGGCACCGTCAGCTGCAAGTTCTACGGTCTGGGCTCTGACGGCACCGTCGGCGCCAACAAGAACTCCATCAAGATCATCGGCGATCATACCGATAAGTATGCTCAGGCTTACTTCTCCTATGACTCCAAGAAGTCCGGCGGTCTGACCGTTTCCCATCTGCGCTTTGGCGATACCCCCATCCGCTCCACCTACCTGATCGATGCGGCTGACTTCATCGCCTGCCACAACCCCGCTTATGTGACTGCTTATGACATGGTCTCTTCCCTGAAGGAAGGCGGCACCTTCCTGCTCAACTCCCAGTGGGAGCCCGAAGAGATGGCCGAGCATCTGCCCGCCACCATGAAGCAGCTGCTGGCCAAGAAGAAGGCCAAGTTCTACACCATCAACGCCATCAAGCTGGCCGCTCAGGTGGGTATGGGCAACCGTATCAACACCATCATGCAGGCTGCCTTCTTCAAGCTGGCCGATATCATCCCCTACGCTGACGCCGATCAGTACATGAAGGCCTATGCCAAGAAGACCTATGGCAAGAAGGGCGACGCCATCGTTCAGAAGAACTGGGACGCCATCGATATCGCCATCTCCGGTCTGAAGGAAGTGCCCGTGCCCGCTGAATGGGCCACCGCCACCGAAGGCGCTCTGCCCGTGCATGTGGAAGCCAGCGAATACTTCAACAACTTCGTCAAGCCCATCCTGGCTCAGGAAGGCGACAGCCTGCCCGTGTCCGCTTTCGATCCCCGCGGCATCGTGCCCACCGGCACCACCCAGTACGAAAAGCGCGGCATCGCCGTGAAGGTTCCCTCCTGGATCGTGGACAACTGCATCCAGTGCAACCAGTGCGCTCTGGTTTGCCCCCATGCTGCCATCCGTCCCGTGATCGTCAAGGAAGACGCCGAAGTGCCCGCCGGCTTCGTTGCCAAGAAGGCCATCGGCAAGGAATTTGCCGGCTACAAGTTCCGCATGCAGGTTTCCGTCATGGACTGCACCGGCTGCGGCAACTGCGCCGAAGTGTGCCCCTCCAAGCAGAAGGCGCTGGTCATGGAACCCCTGGCCACCCAGCTGCATGAAGAAGAAAACTGGAACTTCGCTACCAAGCAGGTGTTCCCCGCTGACATCGCTGTCAACAAGGCCACCGTCAAGGGCAGCCAGTTCCTGCAGCCCCTGTTTGAGTTCTCCGGTGCCTGCGCCGGCTGCGGCGAGACTCCCTATGTGAAGCTCGTTACCCAGCTGTTCGGCGATCGCATGATCGTTGCCAACGCCACCGGCTGCTCCTCCATCTACGGCGGCTCCGCTCCCACCTGCCCCTACACCGTCAACGAAAAGGGCCATGGTCCCGCCTGGGCCAACTCCCTGTTTGAAGACAACGCTGAATTCGGCTTTGGTATGAACCTGGCCACCAACCAGCGCCGCGCTCACCTGGCCGCCGACATCAAGGCCCTGGCCGATAAGTGCCCCGACTGGACCGAATACGTTGAAGCCGCCAACGAATGGCTGGAGAACGTGGACGACGCCGACATCACCAAGAAGACTGCCGAAGTCATCGTCAAGTGCGTGGAAGGCTGCATGAACTGCGGTTGCGAAGCGGACGAACTGTGCAAGGCCATCTACGAAGCCAAGGATATGCTGGTCAAGAAGTCCATCTGGATCTTCGGCGGCGACGGCTGGGCCTATGACATCGGTTACGGCGGACTGGATCACGTGCTGGCTCAGAACCAGGATGTGAACGTGCTGGTTCTGGATACCGAAGTGTACTCCAACACCGGCGGCCAGGCCTCCAAGTCCACCCCCACCGGCTCCGTGGCCAAGTTTGCTGCTGCCGGTAAGCGCACCAAGAAGAAGGACCTGGGCATGATGGCTATGAGCTACGGCTATGTGTACGTTGCTCAGGTTGCCATGG
>SVGT01000006.1 GCA_015056175.1 Clostridiales bacterium
AGAATTTCCGGTGGTAATGGCGAAGGGGTCCCACCTGTTCCCATACCGAACACAGAAGTTAAGCCCTTCAGCGCCGAAAGTACTTGGCTGGACACGGCCCGGGAGGATAGGTCGCCGCCGGATTCCAATTGAGAGACATTCACATCGAATGTCTCTCTTTTTGTTATATCACCGGGCTGATAATTTGACAGAATAACAGAACCCGGATAAGATAAAGTGAACAGATACGATGAGGAACTTTCAGGATTAGCAATACGGCATTCAGGCACAATTGGAGCATTGTAATTCTTACGGTGAAAGGAAGGAATTTAGCAAGCTACAGTCCGGATGAATAATGTGCCGTAAAGAAAAGAAATACATGAAGGCATGTATGATCCTCAAGGATAAAAACCTGAATGTAGGACACTCAGGAAAGGAGAAGCAAATATGGATTTCATCAGAAAGGCGATGACCGGGGATGAGCGGCGCATCGCCGAAATACTGGTTTTCAATTATCGGATGTCCTTTTACCCCATCTTTCGGAATGATGATTTCTACTTTGGCGAGATGACCGTCGACCGGATGGGGCAGCAAATCCTTGATGAGATCGACACGTATTGGGTATATGACGATGGTGTGGTCAAAGGATTTGTGCAGATCAGGGGCTACGAGATTTGCCGGTTATTTGTCGAGCCGGTGCTGCAGAATCAGGGCATCGGAACGGCGTTGATCCGGTTTGCCATCGGGGAAGAAGATGCAAAGACCCTTTGGGCACTGGAAAAGAATACGGCGGCGATTCGCTTTTACCGGCGGCATGGATTTGACGTCACAATAGAACGCCGAAAAGAGGACGGAACGGAAGAATACCTGGTCCGGTTGGAAAGACGCAGCTGACGCATAGAGCGATTGAGCGCAGGCAAACAAATACCAGGGTGTATATGAAAATAGAAAGAGCATCCATCATCGGATGCTCTTTTGAAGTGGTGAATGACGTATCATACATATAGAGCTGGGAACGCAGCGTGATGTAACGGCACCTTATGACATGAGAGAATGTGCAGTGCTAGCTGCAAAAAGGGGAGGATTACAGGATCAGCGTGTACTTTTCGGTATCCACTCGATGGAAACCGACGCTCTCAAACATTCTTTGGGATTGGCGGTTGAAAGCATAAATCACTGCATGCAGCTCGGTGATTCCCTTCTCCCTTGCCAGTTGGATGATTTCGCCCATGACCCTTCTGCCGATGCGCTTGTTTTGATAGGGCTTTGCAACCACAATATTGATTTCGCCATCCGGCTGCAGACACACGTCTCCGCATAATCTGTTTTGATACTTGATATAGAACAAATCGCCCTTTTGATCCAGATACTTATACATGGCTTTCAGCAAATCCAGGTCATAGGCCGTATCCCGGTTATCCACCTGTTTGCACAGATCCAGGTCCTGATACCATTTGAGGGTCGTTTGATAGTTTGGGTAGTAGCGGATCAGCTGGATCTCCCGATCGACAATTCTGCTTGCCATAGATATGTCTCCCGATGTAAGTTTACGGCATATTCTATCACAGAATCGCGGAAAGCAGCAAGTCTTTGCAGCCTGCTGTTTTATTGGGGCTCCAGTGCCTGCCGCAAAAGGGCAAGCGTCTTGATGCATGGAAAGGAGCATTTGTTCAGGCGCAGCATATCTTTGCAATTTGATCGGGGTTCCGATCTGCAAAGCGCTCACAGCATCAGTTCATAATCGATATAGCTGCCGGCGAAGGGTGTTTCGGTATTTTCCCGTTCACCTTGCCGGATGAAGCCGGCGCCTTCATAATTGCGCTGTGCAGGAAGTAAAAGCGCGTTGGTGGTGACGGTGATCCTGCGGGCGCCGGTCATACGGATACGACGGATGGCTTCCTGCAATTGCGCCTTGCCCAGTCCCTGCCCTTTGTATGCGGTGCGGATGCAGTTGTGACCTAGGATCACAAGATCGGGAGCGCTGCGGGGATCCCATGTGATATGCCCTACAGGCATGCCGTCCAGCACGGTGACGAAACCGCAACGGTCGGCGATGCGGGGATGAGCAAAGAAAAAATCATCGTATTCGCGCCAGTCCTGCGCCCAGTATGTGCGGCAATCGGCACTGAAGGAATAGGCGTCAGCAAGATGATCTGCCAGCGTGCCGCGGGGGAATTGGGAGATGCACTCAAAGGTCAGCATGTGCAATCCTCCTTCAGCACGGCGATGATATCGCGGGTAAACGCAGCCGCGATCTGCGATGCGCGGGGGCAGTTTTGGTAGAACAGATCGCCGGCGCTGTGGGCGGCGTTATCCGTAATGGAACGCACGGACAGGAAGGGCACGCCGTGCACGTAGCACACGTGGGCGACGGCGGCGCTTTCCATATCCACGCTCAGCGGCGCAAAGGCGGCGTTGATGGGCGGGCGCTCCGCATCGGTGATGAACTGCTCGCCGGTCATCACGCGGCCAAAATGGATACGGGAAGGCTCCTGCGTGCGCTGCGCCGCTTTGCGTGCGGCGGCAAGCAGCGTGGGATGAGAGGGGAAAAACACGGTGGGCAGCCAGGGGTGGAAATCTGTCAGGATGCCCGCCGCCACATCGTGATAGGCGCATTCCGTGGCCACCACGGTGTCAAAAATATCCACGTCCTCCGCCATGCCGCCTGCGGTGCCCGCGTTGATGATCATATCGCAGCGGAAGGTTTCGATCAGGTGCTGCGCGGCGATGGCGGCGTTTACCTTGCACACGCCGCTAAAGAGCGCCACGGTATTGACGCCGGAAAGCTCTCCTTCATGAAATTTCAGCATGGCTTTTTCTGTGATGCGCTGTACGTGCATCAGATCCAGCACGGGACGTACTTCCGTATCCCCTGCGCAGAGCAGACCGACCTTCATGGGTTTCACCTCACACAGATAAATTTTGCACAGTTTAGCATGGAAGCAGCTGCATGTCAAGAACAGGGAAGAAGTTGAACAGGCCAGCCATGCAGGAAATACGGCGGATATGACGAAAAAAAGATACATGAAACGGGAGGGAATACAGATGATCGCACCCAAGCTTGAGAAAAACGGCACCATCGGTTTATGCGCACCCAGCCATGCGGCCACGGAAGCGGATTATGCGCCCCGCATTGCCGCCATGCAGCGGGAGGGCTTTGCAGTCAAGACGGCTGACAATATGTTTCAGGCCACCCATGGCTATCTGGCGTCGCCGGAGGAGCGGGCGGCGGATATCCTGCAGCTGTTTATGGATGAAAGCGTGGAGCTGGTGCTCTTTGGCGGCGGCGAAGGCGCAGGCGAGGTGCTGCCGTACCTGGATTTTGACCTGATTCGCGCCCATCCCAAGCGCATGGCCAGCTACAGCGACGGCACGACCATCCTCAATGCCGTGTGGGCGCAGACGGGGCTGACGACCTATTACGGCGCTGCGCCGCGGATCTTTGACGCATACAGCGCGTATGACCGGGAAAATGTGGAAACCCATTTGATGCAGGAAAAGGCGGCCGCACATGTAAACAGCTGCCCATGGCATACCGCACGCCCCGGCAGGGCAGAAGGGATCCTGGTGGGCGGATATACACGGAATTTTGCCCTGCTGCTGGGCAGCAAGTATTTTCCCATCGATCTTGAGCAGAAATATATTCTGTTTCTGGAGGATCATGAGATGTTTGGCGGCGTGGACTATGTGAGCGCCATGATCAGCCATATGGAGCAGAGCGCGTTCTGGCCCTGCGTGACGGGCGTGCTGTTTGGCCATTACAGCCGGGAGAAAAATGCCTGGCTGACGGAGCGGCTTGCGCGGCTGGGAGACCGCTACGGTATTCCGGTAGCGTATTGCGATGACTTTGGTCACGGCGACAACCACGGCATTCTGGAGATCGGAAGAAAAGCGGTGCTGGATACGCAGGAGCAGACGCTGGTGTATCTTTGACAAGGGAACGCTTCCCGAGAGAACGATATGAAAACGGATTATTCACTGCATGCCGCATACTGGGACTGGGACGGATTTGACGACAGCGAAGTCTATCGGTTCTGGTATGAGATGGGCAGCGCGTATGGAAGCAAGGTGTTTTCGCCCATGTGCGCCATCGGGCAGACGGCGGCGTATATGGCGCGGCAGGGCGCATGCGTTACGGCGCTGGACCTGGAAAAAGAAATGATCGCAGAGGGGAAAAAGCGCTTTGGGCATATCCCCGGCCTTGGGTTTGTGTGCGGGGACGTATGTACGTGCGATCTGGGCGAGAAGTTTGATTTTGCGTTTTTAGCCTCCACCGACCTGCACCTTTTACCGGATCTGCATGCGGTCAAAGTGGCCTTGCAGAATATCAACCGTCATTTGCGTCCGGGCGGCGGTCTGGGGCTGGAGGTGTGGTTTGCGCCGGACATGTCCTTTGCATCGCCCATGCGGCGGTTTGAGCCCCGGGCGCCGCGAAGGGACGGCCTGTACATCTGGAAAGAGGGCGACGGGCATTACGACGCGGCGCGCAAGATCCACCGCATCCATCAGGTGGTGCATGTGGGGGAAAACGTGCAGTTTGATCACGACGTGACGCTGCAATTGTATGACCGGGAGGAGCTTTTTGCGCTTTTCCGGGCATGCGGATTTGAGATTCGGAACGCCTGGTGCGATATGCAGAAGAACACCAGCGAAAACCCGGATCAAAACGTATATCTGGAACTGGTCAAGAAGGAGCAGATATCATGACGCAGGAAGTATTGCGCAAAATTCGTTTCATCTCCCGTATCCTGATCGCTCTGGCGGTGATCGCGGCCATTCCGCTTACGGTGGAGATCATGGGCGATATGCGCCCGGAATGGATCACGGCATGGGCGTGGGTGCTGGGAATTGGGTTCTTCGGCGGCAATTTTTGCACCATTGTGTGGGGCATTGCGACCTTTAAGCAGCAGAGGAAGGCGAAAAAATGAGCTTGATAGATACATTGCGGGCGTATACGCCCTGGAACGAGCAGGAGGCGCGGGACAGGGACGTGATGGTGCGCTTTCTCACGGACAACCCGGATGCGTTTGTGCGCAGCAATCTGACCGCCCATGTGACGGCGTCGGGCTGGGTGATCAGCCGCGACGGCAGCAAGGTGCTGATGGCGTACCACAAGATCTACAATTCCTGGGCGTGGACGGGCGGTCATGCGGATGGGGAAACGGATCTGCTTTCCGTGGCTGTCCGCGAAGCGAAGGAGGAAAGCGGCCTTCAAACGGTGACGCCGGTGACGGATACGCCCTTTTCCGTGGAGATCCTCACGGTGGACGGACACGAAAAGCGGGGGCAGTATGTGCCCTCGCACCTGCATCTCAACGTGACCTATCTCCTCCGGGGCGATGAAGGGGAACCTCTCCGCGTCAAGGAGGATGAAAACGCAGGCGTCCGGTGGTTTTCGCCGCAGGAGGCGCTGGAAAAATGCACCGAGCCCTGGATGATCGACCGCGTGTATACCAAGCTGATTGAAAAATGGGAAAAGATGCGGCAGGGAATGTGATGCATTTGCGCAATAAGTTCTTGCCTTTTTTGCGAAAATAGGGTACAATAACAGAGCCGTGTGTGGTGGATGGGTCCCGTGCGATGCGCCGGTGTGAACCCTGTCAGGTCCGGAAGGAAGCAGCAGTAAGCATTTAGGCTCGTGTGCTGCGGTTTCGCCTGTTCGTCACATGCGGTTTTTTTCTTACATGTAAGGAGGTTTGCATATGTGGAATGTACCGGAAGTGCTGAAAAAAGACGCCCAGCTGTTTGATGCGATTCAGATGGAATGTGCCCGTCAGGAAGCGCATATTGAACTGATCGCATCGGAAAACTTTGTCAGTCCTGCGGTGATGGCCGCCATGGGCAGTCCGCTTACCAATAAATATGCCGAAGGTTATCCTTCCCGCCGCTACTACGGCGGCTGCGGTTGTGTGGACGTGGCGGAGAACATTGCCATTGACCGGGCAAAGGAACTGTTCCATGCAGAGCATGCCAACGTGCAGCCCCACAGCGGCTCTCAGGCCAATATGGCGGCGTACTTTGCCCTGCTGCAGCCCGGGGATACGGTGCTGGGCATGAGCCTGAATCACGGTGGTCATCTGACCCACGGAAGCCCGGTGAACATTTCGGGCAAGTATTTCCGTTTTGAAAGCTACGGTATTGATCCTGAAACCGAGTGCATCAATTATGACGAGGTGCTGCGCATCGCCAGAGCATGCAAGCCCAAAATGATCGTGGCGGGCGCATCCGCCTATGCCCGCACCATCGATTTTGCGGCCTTCCGCAGGATCGCGGACGATGTGGGCGCCTATCTGATGGTGGACATGGCCCACATCGCAGGTCTGGTGGCGGCAGGGGAGCATCCCTCGCCTGTCCCCTATGCGGACGTGGTGACCAGCACCACCCATAAAACGCTGCGCGGCCCCAGAGGCGGCCTGATCCTGTGCAGAGAGCAGTATCAGAAGGCTATCGACAAGGCCATTTTCCCCGGCATCCAGGGCGGCCCGCTGATGCACGTGATCGCCGCCAAGGCCGTGTGCTTTGGGGAAGCGCTGCAGGAGGATTTCAAAATCTATCAGCGCCAGATCATCAAAAATGCCAAGGCGCTGGAGGAAGCGTTGCGTGCAGGCGGCGTGCGCATGGTGTCGGGCGGCACGGACAATCATTTGCTGCTTGTGGATCTGTGCGATACGGACGTGACGGGCAAGCAGCTGGAAACGTATCTTGGCATGGCCAATATCACCGTCAACAAAAACATGGTGCCCCGCGACAAGCGCAAGCCTGCCGATACCAGCGGCATCCGCATCGGCACACCGGCGGTGACCACCCGGGGCATGAAGGAAACCGAAATGGCGCAGATCGCAGACTGGATCGTGCGCATCATCCGGGACGGCGAAAATGCCGTGCCCAGGGTGAAGGAAGAAGTCGAGGCGATGACCGGTCGCTTCCCGCTGTACTAAGCAAGGAGGAATGGTTTTATGGCGATGGACGGCGTGATGCTTTCGTTTGTCGTGGAGGAAATGCAGCAGCTGGTGGGCAGCCGCATCGATAAGGTGAACCAGCCCGAAAGCGATATGCTGCTGCTTTCCGTGCGCGCGCCGGGCAGCAACCATAAGCTGATGCTGTGCGCATCGCCCTCCTACGCCCGTGTGCAGACCACGAAGGAAAACTACGTCAACCCCGTGGAAGCGCCCATGTTCTGCATGCTGATGCGCAAGTATCTGTCCGGCGGCAGGATCATGAAGATCAGCCAGGTGAAGGGCGACCGTGTGCTGTACATGGCGGTGGAAAACCGGGACGAGCTGGGCGATGCGGCGACGAGAGAGATCTATCTGGAACTGATGGGCCGTCACAGCAATCTGACGCTGGTGCAGGACGGCAGGATCGTGGACGCTATTCGCCACGTGAGCTATGATATGAGCCGCGTGCGTCAGGCGCTGCCCGGCATCCCCTTTGTGATGCCCCCCGAGCAGGACAAACTTGAGATCGCCCATGCGGATGAGGAAAGCATCCTGGCGCGGCTGCGCGCCGCGGAAGGACGGCTGGATAAAGCGCTTTCCGATATGCTCTCCGGCGTGGGCCCGGTGACGGCGCGGGAGATCGCCTTCCGTCTGACGGGCGCTGCCCGTGCGGACGTGGGGCAATTAGATATCCCCGATACCGCAAAGCGGCTGTGCGAGTTTCTGCATAAGCTGCCGGAGCTTAAATCTCCCCGGGTGCTCTATGATGAAAAGGGCGTGCCCAAGGATATTTTTCCCTTCCTGTTCCTCCACTGCCCGCCGGACATGCAGCGGGAGTATCCCTCTCTCAGCGCCGCCATGGACGCCTATTATGCGGGCCGCGACCGCCGCGAGCGCATCAATCAGAAGAGCGCCACGCTGCGCCATGTGATCAAAAACGCCCTGGAAAGGGATGAAAAAAAGCTGGCGCTGCAGGAAGAAGAGCTGACCGCCAGCGCCCGTATGGAGGAATGGCGCATTGCAGGCGAGCTTCTGACGGCGCAGGGCTATATGGTGCCAAGAGGGCAGAGCAAGGTGGAATTGCCCAATTTCTACGATGAAAACGGCGGCGCCATGACGATCGACCTGGACGTGGCATTGACACCCGCCCAGAACGCCCAGAAGTATTTCAAAAAGTACCGCAAGGCGCGCTCCGCCATGCATCTGGCCGCCGAACAGAAGGAAAAAACGCTGGCCGAGATCACCGTGCTGGAGCAGGCCATGGCCGATCTGGCTACCTGCGAAACGGAGGATGAGCTAAACGACGTGCGCCTTTTCCTCATCGAAAACGGCGTGCTGCGCGCCCAGCCCCAGAAGAAGGGCAGCAAGCGCCCGCCCGTCAGTTTGCCGCACCACTATGTGTCCTCCGACGGTCTGGACATGTATGTTGGCAAAAACAGCATCCAGAACGAGCGGCTGACCCACGACGCCCAGGGAAACGATCTGTGGCTCCACGCCAAGGATATGCCCGGCTCCCACGTGATCGTCAAATGCAGTGACGGAGCATGCCCTGAAAGCACCCTGATGCAGGCTGCCAAGCTGGCCTCCTTCTATTCCAAGGGCAGGGGCATGGGCGTGCCGGTGGATTATACCCTGCGCAAGTACGTCAAAAAGCCGGGCGGTACGCCCAGCGGCTTTGTGATCTACACCCATCAGAAGACCCTCATTGTGGACGCCACGGAGGGGGATATTGCAGCCATCCGGGAGATCAAATAAAAACAAAAGGGATCGCGTAGAGGCGCACTCCGTAAGGGGTGCGCCTCAGCTATATGCGCCTGTTGGCGAGTGATATTGCTTCGCAGCGATATACGGCTATGCCGTGTGATATTCGGCTGCGCCGAGTCCTTATATAAAAGAATGCAGGGAGAACGCTTCCTGATGAAGCATCTCCCTGTTGCGATCCTTTTTTGCGCACAAAAAAATGAATGCCCCGAAATGCCGCTGCCCTCTATTTTTTCACCCGCTATGTTAAGCAGGCCGGTACCCTGCTGCCGTCATCTGCCGTCCCCTGGCACGCATAAGCGCGGGGGCATGACATAGACTGCTCGACCCGGGTTCCGTTTTGTGAAATGTGGGTAAAAATAGAAAACTGGCTAACACCTCAGGAACATCCTGTGCACTCATTATATGCCCGGGCTGCATCCCTGTCAAGGGCGGGACGGATGCCAATTTTTACATGCATTGGAAGGGAAATATCCATCCCGCCCGGGCGGGGATGGAGCGGCCTGTGAAGGGGCAAGCTGTGAAGGGGGTGTAAAATCTTGCGTTGGCGGGCGCTGCACGGCTGCTTGGGGATTGCGTTTTTCCGGGAAACATGGTATCAATATATCTGTAGAAATATGTTCACGCATACAGCGTGTGAAGGAGCAACACATGGAAATCAACTGGTACCCGGGACACATGGCCAAAGCCAAGCGCCTGCTCAGCGAGCAGCTCAAGCGCGTGGACGCGGTGATCGAGCTTTGCGACGCCCGTCTGCCCCGCGCCAGCCGCAACCCGGATCTGGATAAAATGCTGGCTAACAAACAGCGCGTGCTGGTGTTTGGCAAGAGCGATCTGGCCGATCCCCAGCAGACCGACAAATGGGTGAAGCACTACCGCGATCAGGGCATTTTGTGCATCGCCGTCAATATGAACAAGCAGGCCAAGCAGGTGAGCCAGCTCATCGACAAGGCCACCGAGGAAACGGTGCGCCGGGCTGCCGAGCGCGGCATCAAAAAAACGGTGCGCGCCATGGTGGTGGGCGTGCCCAACGTGGGCAAGAGCACCTTTATCAACCGCCTGCACGGCACCCCGGTTGCCAAGGTGGGCGATATGCCCGGCGTGACCCGCGCCAACCAGTGGGTAAAAATATCGCCGTATCTGGAGATCATGGATTCTCCCGGCCTGCTCTGGCCCCGTCTGGACGATCCCATGGCGGCAAGGCGTCTGGCCTATATCGCGTCCATCCGCGACCAGGTGCTCAATACCGACGATCTGGCGCTGCAACTGCTCTACGATATGATCGCGGCGGTGCCTCAGCAGGTGAAGGAGCGCTACCATGTGGAGGATCTTTCCCTCCGCGGGGAAGAATTGCTGGAGGCCGTGTGCCGGGGCAGAGGCTTCCTCATGCGGGGCGGCGTGTGCGATTGGGAGCGGGCCTGCAGCGTGGTGCTGGATGAGTTCCGCGGGGGCAAATTGGGCCGCATCACCCTGGAGCCCTTTGAAAAATATGCCAAAGTGACCCCCAAAAGGGAAGTAAGGGAAGAAAAAGATGAAGACTAACCGTCAGGACCGTTTGCAGGAGCTGATCAAGATCGACATGCCCCTGTGGGAAAAGGGCGTGGTGTTTGCCGGCATGGATGAGGCGGGCCGCGGCCCTCTTTGCGGCAATGTGGTGGCGGGCTGCGTGATCATGCCCCGCGAGCCGCTGCTGGAATGGGTGGACGACAGCAAAAAGCTCAGCGCCATGCGCCGGGAAAAAGTGTATGAGCAGATCATGCAGACGGCGCTGTATGTGGGCGTGGGCGAGGCTACGCCGGAGGAGATTGACGAGATCAACATCCTCAACGCCACGAAAAACGCCATGCGCCGCGCCGCCATGAACGCGGGCGCGGAGATCTATCTCATCGATGCGGTGGAAAAGCTGGGTCTGCCCGGCGAGGAAATGGGCATCATCCACGGCGATGCGCTGTGCTATTCCATCGCGGCAGCCTCCATTGTGGCCAAGGTGACCCGTGACCGGCAGATGGCGCAGCTGGATGAACTGTACCCCGGCTACAATTTTGCCAAGCACAAGGGCTACGGCACGGCGGAGCATATCCGCGCGCTGAAGGAGCTGGGGCCCTGTCCCGCTCACCGGCGCAGCTTTATCAAAAATTTTGTCAGCCTATGAGCGGCAGCGATATTGTGCGCGTGGGGCTGCTGGGCGAAATGATCGCCCTTGCGGCGCTCCGCCGAAAAGGAATGAAGCTGGTTTGCCGGCGCTACCGCGGGGGCAGCGGCGAAATTGACCTGGTGATGCAGGACGGGAAAACGCTGGTTTTTACCGAGGTCAAATACCGTCCCATGGGACGTGTGGGCGACGGGCTGCATGCCGTGATGCAGGATAAGCGCAGAAGGCTGCGCAGCGCGGCGGCGCATTACCTTGCCGCCCATCCCGGGCAGCTTGCGGACGTGCGCTTTGACTGCGTGGAAGTGACCCGCGCAGGCATCCGGCATGTGAAGAATGCATTTTAAGGAGACTTGTATGAAGAAAAAAGGCGGATTGCTGCTGGCTGCGGCGCTGGTCATTCTGGCCGTGCTGCTGCTTGTGTTTGCGCCCTCGGGCAGGGAAACAAACTATGAAAACCTGCTTGGCAACGGCGATTTTGAAGCGGGCAGCAGCGCCTGGGCGCAGGACGCCTATGTGATCACCCAGGGCTATACCGCATTTGAGGTGCGCCCGGGAGAGGGCAGGAACGGCACGCAGGCCCTGTACATCCGCAACGATTATCCCAACGACGCCCGATACCTGCAGGAGGTGGAGGTGGAAAGCGATGCGCTGTACCACCTGCACGGCTATGTGCGTGCCGATGCGGAGCAGGGCTGGGGCGGCAATCTGTCCGTGGACGGCGTGTATGTGTTTTCCGATCAGGTGTTTGATTCTAAATCGGAGTGGCAGGAGGTTTCCCTCTACGGCAAAACCGGCAAGGATCAAAAATACCTGACGGTGTTTGTGCGTCTGGGCGGCTACAGCGGCGAAAGCGTGGGCGAAGCCTGGTTTGACGACGTGACGCTGACTCGTGTGGACAAGGTGCCGGAGGGATATTACGCCCAGAATCTGTTTAAGGAAGAAACGTATGTGGAGGAGGCGTCGGGCGAAGGCAAGCCTGCCAATTTTTCGCTGATCCTGTCCGCGCTTGTATATCTGATCATTTTCTACGGCGCGGTGACCTACCTGACCCGCCGGGAAAACAGGGAGCCCGATGAGCGCAAAAGCGCGTTTGTCATGCTGGCGATCCTCTTTGCCGGGCTGGTGCTCCGCCTGCTGCTGGCTGTGCTCATCCACGGCTATGATATTGATACCAATGATTTTATGCTCTGGGCGCAGCGCATGGAGCAGGAAAAGCCCTGGGGCTTTTATGTGTCCGGCGGCTTTTGCGATTATCCTCCCGGCGCACTGCTGATCTTGTGGGTATTGGGTATTCTGGGCAAGTGGATGGGCGGCATGAGCGTGCTGCTGGTCAAGATGCCCTCCATCCTGTGCGATTTGTTCATCAGCCTGTATATGTACCGCATGGCGGCGCATTTGACAAACAGCCGCAAGGCGGGCATCGTGGCGGCGCTGCTGTGCGCGCTGAACCCGCTGCTGCTCACCGCAGGCGCCGCATGGGGCCAGATGGACAGCGTGATGGTGGCCGTGCTGCTGGCTGTTTTGTTCTACGCCCTGCAGGGCAAGTGGCGCGCAGCGCTGCCTGCCTACGTGATCGCCGTGCTGATCAAGCCCCAGGCGCTGATGTTCGGCCCGCTGGGCCTGGCTGCGCTGATCACGGATTTTGTGCGGGTATACCGCCTCAGGGACAAGGAAAAAATCAACAGGGTATGGATGCAGTTCGGTCAGGGCATGGCGCTGCTGGTGCTTTGCGCCCTGGTGATCGTGGTGCCCTTCTCTGTCTATCAGGGAGGCATTGGCTGGCTGTTTGAACTGTACGGCCGCACCATGAGCCATTACTCCCAGGCCACCGTCAACAGCTGCAATCTGTACTTCCTCTTTGGCCTCAACTGGGTGGACGTGAACAGCATGTCCCGGCTGCTTTTGCCCCTTGCGGGCGTTGCGGTGCTGCTGGTGCCTGCGCTGCTCTTTGCCTTTGTGCGGGGGCAGAAAATGTGGTTCAAGGCCGTGTGCGCGGCAGGCGGCGCGGTAGCCGTGCTGCTGTTTGCAGTGATCCGCGCCTTTGGTACGCTGAGCTATGCCCAGGTGGGCGCCGTGCTGATGGCGCTGAGCATCCTGATCGTTATGGCGCTGTACATCCGCGGCCGCACGGTCAAGCACCTGCCGCTGCTGGGCTCGGTGCTTTTGACGCTGCTCTTTACGCTGGGTACTATGATGCACGAACGGTATCTTGTGCCTGCGGTGGCCTTTTTGATGCTGGCGTACCTGGTGGAAAAGGATAAGCGCATTCTGTGGCTGATGGCGGGCGTGACGGTGATGTGCCTGTTCAACGTGGGCGCCGTGCTGGACCGCAACATGCGCATCGGCGGCGCGGCGGGCCATCTGTCCGCACCCTATTTCAATATCAACAGCGATCTGAAGCTGCTGGAATATGCCTCCGCCGTGATGAGCCTCATCGTTTCCATGGCGGCGGTCTATCTGGCGCTGGATTTGTGCCGCAGGGACGTAAGCAAGCGCGACAAGGTGCAAAAGCTCCGCGCGGCAGCCTCCCCGGAGGAAAAGCGCAGCGGCCATTATGAGAAAAGCCGTCTGCTGCCCGCATCCCGCATGGACGTGAAGGATTATGCGATCATGGGCGCGGTAACGGTGCTGTTTTCCGTATTTACGCTGACCAATCTGGGCTCCGTGAAGGCGCCGGAAAATGCCTATGTGTTTACCGACCCCGAGGAGCAGATCGTGCTGGATCTGGGTGCGGAAAAGGAATTCAACCTTCTCTATTACGGCGGCATCCACTGGACGGACAGCAATTTTACCGTGGAGGTGAGCCGGGACGGCGTGTTCTGGGAAGGCCCCTACGCCGCCGAAATGCAGGACGGCGACTGCTTCCGCTGGAAGTATCTGGTGGATACCTACGGCGTGGAGAAGATCACCTTTACCAAGGATCCTTTGCAGCTTTCGGCGCGGTATGTGCGCATCACCGCGGATCATGTGGGCCTTACGCTCCATGAGGTGGTGGCAAGAGATCAAAACGGCGATCCCATCGCCATGACGGTGTATGAAGGGGCGCCCGACGCACAGGCGCTGTGCGATGAAAAGGATACCCTGGTCGGAGAGCCCGGCTGGTTTAACAGCACCTATTTTGACGAGATCTACCACGCGCGCACGGCCTATGAGCATCTGCACGGCCTGCGTACCTATGAATGGACGCACCCGCCTCTTGGCAAGGTGCTGATGAGCTGGGGCATTGCCGTCTTTGGCATGACGCCCTTTGGCTGGCGCTTTGCAGGTGCGGTGATGGGCATCCTCATGCTGCCCGGCATGTATCTGCTTGGCAAGCTGCTCTTTAAGAAGCGCTGGTGCGCCGTGATGCCCATGGCGCTGATGGCGCTGGACTTTATGCACTTTACCCAGACGCGCATCGCCACCATCGATTCCTTTGTGGTGTGCTTCATCATCTGGGCGGTGTACTTTATGCTCCGCTATCTGGCGCTGGACTTCTGGAAAACCAAATACATAAAAACCTTTGTGCCGCTTGCGTTGTCCGGCTTGTTTATGGCCCTTTCCGTGGCCAGCAAGTGGACGGGCTGCTATGCGGGCGTGGGGCTGGCGCTGCTTTTCTTCTACAGTGTGTGGCGGCGCATGCGCTATGTGCAGCAGCTGAAGAAGGCAAATCCCGCATCGCTGACCGACGACGAAAGGCAGATCGCAGAGCAGGGGTATCGGAAGATCCTCCTCAATGTGCTCAGCTGCTTCCTGTTCTTTGTGGCGGTGCCGCTGCTGGTGTACTACTGCTCCTACATCCCCTTTGGCAAGGCCGTCGGCGGCATTACGGTGAAAAGGATCATCGAGGAATGCAAGCGCATGCTGGAATACCACGGCCAGCCCGGGCTGGGCATGGATCACTATTTCTACTCCCCCTGGTACGAGTGGCCGCTGGCGATCACGCCCATGTGGTACGCCTCCTCCTCCTATGAGGCGGCGGGCATGGAAAGCACCATCATGGCCTTTGGCAACCCCGCCGTATGGTGGGTGGGCGCGGTCAGCGTGCTCTGGACGTGCGCGCTCTGGTGCGTGCGCCATGTGCGGAGGGACGGAAGTATTGCGTTGCATACGCTGACGCCGGACGTGCGGCCTGCTCTGCTGCTTTTGTGCTTCCTTGCCCAGTACCTGCCCTGGATGCTGGTGCCCCGCGGCACGTACATCTATCACTACTTTACCGCCGTGCCCTTTGTGATTTTGTGCAACACGTATGTGTTTGCCTGGCTGGATGAGCGGGTGAGGAACCTGGGTAAATATCTGTTTGCGGCGCAATGCGCCGCCTCGCTGGCGCTTTTGATCGCCTTCTTCCCCTACATCAGCGGCGTGGAAGCGCCCACCCGGTGGCTGGACGCCATGAAGTGGTTTGACGGCTGGCTCTGGTACTGATTCTCTGGCCCGTTCTCCGGAACGGGCTTTTTGCTTGTCAGCAAACCGGAGGGATGCTATAATGTGGGAAAGATCAAATCATAACGGAGGTTTGGCCATGCGGTTTGCCGGCGTGGATATTGGCGGCACCGGCGTAAAAATGGCGCTGGTGGACGGCGAAAAAGGCTTGCTGGAAAGATCCTCCTTTCCCAGCTTTCACGGTGATTCGGAAAAAATGGCGCAGGAGATCGCCCGGCGCGTCAAAGAGATGCAGGTGGACGCCGTCGGCATCGGCACGGCGGGCTCCGTGCATCTGGATACGGGGCTGGTGTACGCCAGCAACATGGGCTGGTGGGGCGTGCCATTCCGCAAGCAGCTGGAAGCGGCATGCGGCCTTCCAGTGTGGGTGGATAACGACGCCCAGTGCGCCATGATGGCCGAGGTGTTTGACGGCGCGCTGCACAATGTGCGCAACGCCGTGTACCTGACCTTTGGCACGGGCGTGGGCGGCGCGCTGCTCATCGAGGGCAGACCCTGGCGCGCATCCAACAACGTGGCGGCGGAGTTTGGCCATATGATCACCCATGCAGGCGGTTTGGTCTGTGCCTGCAAGCGCCGCGGCTGCTTTGAAATGTACGCCTCCGCATCGGCGCTCAGGCGCATGGCAGGCGGCCTGGATCCGGAAGATGTATTTGCCGGGGCGCAGGCGGGCGATGGGCGCATGCAGCGCATTTTGCAGGATTATTACCGGGAGATCGGTATTGGCATGGTGAACGTGGTCAGCCTGTTCAACCCGGACGTGATCGCCCTGGGCGGCGGCATCAGTGCGGCGGGGGATGTGCTGCTGCATGGCGTTGAGGACGCCTTCTATGAGCAGATGAGCGGCCGCCGGGACTTTTTTAAGGGTGAATTCCGCCTGGCCAGGCACCGCAACAGCGCAGGCGTGCTGGGCGCTGCCATGCTGGCCAAATTCCATTTTGCGGAGGAGAATGCATGAAGATTTTAGCGCAGCGGGCGCTTTTGCCCGACGGATGGAAGTTCAATCAGGTGATCACGGTGGAAAACGACGTGATCATGTCTGTGGAAACGGGCAAGGAAGGCGACGTGGAATGCGCTGTGCTGACGCCCGGTCTTTTTGACGTGCATACCCACGGCGGCATGGGCTATTATGTGACGGATCTTCGGGAGGAAATGCAGCAGAAATATCTGGACGATCTGCTTTCCCACGGCGTGACGGATATCCTGCTGGGCACCGGCTCCTATGCGGAGTACGAGGGCATTCTGTCCCTTTGCAGGCAGAGCATGGCAAAGCAAAAGGCGGGGGAGAAGGGCGGCGCATGCATCCGCGGCGTGCATCTGGAGGGGCCTTTCCTGAACCCGAAGAAGTGCGGCGCCATGGACCCCAATAAAATGCCTGCGCCCACAAAGGAAAACTTTGAAGCGCGCTTTGGCGCGTATGAGGATATGGTGCGCCTGGTTACCGTGGCGCCTGAGGTGGCAGGTGCAGATCAGCTGATCCGCGCGCTGCTGGACAAGGGCTTCAAGGTGCAGATGGGCCACACCTGCGCCACTTTTGAGGAAGCGCAGCGGGCCATCGCCCAGGGCGTTACCTCCCTGTGCCATACCTTCAACGCCGCGCCGGCGGTCAATCACCGTGCGCCCGGCGCCGTGGCTGCGGCGCTGCTGGATGAACGGGTATACTGCGAGGCCATCTGCGATTTTGTGCATCTGCATCCCGGCGCCGTGCACATGATCTACAAAATGAAGGGGCCGGACAAAATGATGCTCATCTCGGATTCCGCAGGCCCCGCCGGTCTGCCCGACGGCGTGTACCACCTGCTGGAAAAGGATTGCGAGATCCGCGACGGCGCGTGCTACCTGGAGGGTACCAACACGCTCACCGGCGCTGCGGTGTATACCGATCAGGGCGTGCGCAACGTGATGAAGCTGGGCATTCCCTCCGAGCATGCCTTCCGCATGGGCTCCCGCACGCCCGCCCTGCGCATGGGCTTTGACAAGATGGGTCTGATCGCGCCCGGCTGCGACGGGCATCTGGCTGCGTGGGATGAGGAGTATCATTGCGTGTTTACGCTGGTGGGCGGCAGGCTTGTGTATCACGGAGGGAAGAAAGATGTTTGACGAAAAAAGATTGCTTTGCGACTGCGAGGCGCTGCAGCCCTATGCGCTGGATATTTTCCATGAACTGCATCAAAACCCCGAGCGCAGCGGCGAGGAGATCAAAACCAATCTGCTGATCCGCAGGGAATTGGAAAAGCACGGGATCAGCTACGAAGCGCCCTTTGATAACCTGACTATCGCCGTCATCCGCGGCGATAAGCAGGGCCACACCGTGGGTCTGCGCTGCGATACGGACGCCTTGCCCGTGCAGGAGGAAACGGGGCTTCCCTACGCCTCCTGCGTGCCCGGCGTGATGCACGCCTGCGGGCATGACGGCCATGTGACCATCGGCCTGTGCACGGCGGTGCTGCTGAAAAAATATCAGCAGGAAATGCACGGCACGGTGAAGGTGATCTTCCAGTCGGCGGAGGAGATCGGCAGAGGCGCGGAGGAGGCCATCCATACCGGGCTGCTGGACGACGTGGAGGTGTTTTTTGCCATCCACCTGTGGAGCCCCTATGAAAGCGGCATGCTGCATATTTCGCCCATTGTGGTCAGCGCGGCGGTGGACGCATTTGATATCAGGATCACCGGCAAGGGCGGTCACGGCGCAACGCCCCATCTGTGCAACGATGCGCTGGTGTGCGCGTCCGAACTGGTTGTGGCGCTGCAGAGTGTGGTGAGCCGCCATGTGCCGCCTACGGAGGCTGCCGTGCTGACGGTGGGTACGCTTCAGGCCGGCACGGCCTACAATATCGTAGCGGAGGAAGCCGTGTTGACGGGCACCATCCGCACGGTGGATGAGGATACCCGCCTGGAAGTGGTGGACAGGATGGAAAAGCTGGCCTCTGGCATCGCTGCGGGGCACGGCTGCACGGCCAAGGTCAACAACATCCACCGTCATGACGTGGTGCGAAACGATGCGGCCCCCGCCGCGCTGGCCCGTCAGTGCGCCCTGCGCGTGACGGATGAACAGCATGTCAGGGAGCAGCGCACCATGATGCTGGGCGACGATTTTTGCGCCTACAGGCGCATTGCGCCCTGCTGCTACGCGCAGGTGGGCATTGCGGATGCGTCTGTCGGCTCCGACGCCGCCCATCACAACGGCAAGTTCCGCGTGGATGAGCGGGTGCTGCCCGTATCGGTGGCGTGGATGACGCTTTTTTCTCTGGAAGCGGGCGAAAACGGCATATAATCACATGGCGCAGGCGTTTTACACGCGCTCCTGCGCCATTTTGATTTTCCCTGTTGACGGATACGGGGTGGATGAATTAGAATGTACCTGTCGTACAAAAAATCCGGCATACAATGAAGGAATTTTTTTGGAACAAACAGAACGCGGAGGGAAGGTGTGAGCATGCTGGCACGGACGCTGTGCTTTGCGCTGGTTGGGGTGGACGGCATCCCGGTCACGGTGGAAACGGACGTGGCGGGCGGCATGGGCTCCTTTACCATGGTGGGCCTTCCCGATGCCGCCGTCCGGGAGAGCCGCGACCGTGTGACGGGCGCGCTGCGCAACAGCGGCTTTCGCATGCCCACGGGCAAGGTGACCATCAATTTGTCTCCTGCCGACGTGCGCAAGGAGGGCGCCGCCTTTGACCTGTCCATTGCGGTGAGCCTGATCGCAGCCAGCCGTCAGGCCGGCATGCCGGAATTGCACCGCACGCTGCTGGTGGGCGAATTATCGCTGGATGGCTCGCTGGTGCCCGTCCGGGGCGCATTGTCCATGGTGATCTCCGCCCGGGAGCAGGGCATTGACAGCGTGATCCTGCCCCGGGGCAACGCCGCCGAGGTGGCCTCGGTGGAGGGGATGCTGGTGTACCCCTGCGAAAACCTGGTGCAGGCGGTGGAGCACCTGAGCGGCAAAATGCCCCTGCTTGCCCAGGAGCAGACGCCCTATGACGAGATGCGGCGGCTGCAGGGCTGCAGGTACGACCTCCGGGACGTGCGCGGCCAGCAGGGCGCAAGACGCGCGCTGGAAATTGCGGCTGCCGGCGGACACAATTTGCTGCTCATCGGCGTGCCGGGCAGCGGCAAAACCATGCTGGCAAGGTGTTTGCCCGGTATTTTGCCCTCCATGACGGTGGAGGAAGCCTTTGAAACCACCCGCATCCATTCGGTGGCGGGGGTGCTGAAGGCAGGGCAGGGCCTGCTCACCGAGCGTCCCTTCCGCACGCCTCACCACAGCGCATCGCTGCCCTCTTTGATCGGCGGCGGCGCAAACGCAAGGCCGGGCGAGGTATCGCTGGCGCATAATGGCGTATTGTTTTTGGACGAACTGCCGGAATATGCCCGCGCCACGCTGGAGGGTCTGCGTCAGCCGCTGGAGGATGGCGAGGTGACGGTATCCCGCGTGAAGGCCCGCACCCAGTTCAAGGCCCGTACCATGCTGGTGGCGGGTATGAACCCCTGTCCCTGCGGCTACTATGGAAGCCGCACCCGCCCCTGCCGCTGCAGCGAGCATGAGATCCGCCGCTATCTGGACCGTATTTCCGGCCCGCTGCTGGATCGAATCGATCTGCAGCTGGAGGTGGACGCCGTGCCGGTGAGCGAAATCAACCAGGCAGGCGAGGCGGAAAGCTCCGAAAGCGTGCGCGCCCGGGTGGAAAATGCGCGCCGTATCCAGCAAATGCGCCTGAAGGGCACGGACATGAGCTGCAACGCCCATCTGCAGGGCGATCTTTTGAAAAAATACTGTGCGCCGGACGAGAAGGCCGTCAGGCTTCTTGAAATGGCGGTGGAAAAATACGGCATGAGCATGCGCGGCTACAACCGGGTGTTGAAGGTGAGCCGCACCATTGCCGATCTGGCCGGGGAGGAAAAGATCCTTCCCCAGCACGTGGCGGAAGCCATTCAGTACCGCACGCTGGATCAGAAATATTGGGGACGGTAATGCGTCCCGGAGGGATACATGGATTATTCCCGTGAAATGCTGTGCCGCCTGTGGCTGCAGAACGCGGACGCCGCATCCTGGAATGCGGTCAGGAAGCTTTTGCGCCAATACGGCAGCGCGGAAAAGGTGTGGGACGCCTTTTCGCCGGAGATGAAAAAGGAACTGAGCGACAAGGGCTACCGCCAGCTCAGCGAATACCGGAATCTGGGCAGGGACAGGCAATTGATGGAGCTGGACCGGATGGGCGTGAATATTTCCCTTGCGTCCATGGCGGATTTTCCTGCCCGCTTAAAATCCATTCCCGATGCGCCGGATATCCTCTTTGTCCGGGGAAAGCTGCCCCCTGAAACCATGCCGGCCGTGGCCATCGTAGGCTCCCGTCACGACACCCGCTACGGCAGGGAGCAGACCAAACGCATCGCAAGGGAGCTGGCTGAAAGCGGCGTTGCCGTGATCAGCGGCCTTGCAAGGGGCATCGATACGGCGGCTCACGAGGGCGCATTGGAGGGGAACGGCGTTACGGTTGCGGTGCTGGGCAACGGCATCAAAAGCGTGTATCCGCCGGAAAACAGGGAATTGGCACAGCGTATTTTACAGTCCGGCGGCGCCGTGATCAGCGAGTTTGCGCCGGATTCCGAGCCGCTGCCCTTCCATTTTCCCATCCGCAACAGGCTGATTGCCGGGTTGGCGGACGCGCTTTTGCTCATCGAAGCCCGTCACCGCAGCGGCACCGCCAGTACCGTGAACCACGCCCTTGCCCAGGGAAAGGAAGTTTTTGCCCTGCCCGGCAATGTGGGCGCGCCGGGGAGCGAACTGCCCCTGCAATTGCTCAAGGAGGGCGCGGGCATCTGCACCGAGGGTGCGGATATTCTGGACTATATGGGCTGGCGGCGTCAGGAAAAGCAGCTTACGCTGTTTGACGCTCCGTCGGAAACGGAAACCGATCCCGTCCTCAAGGCGCTGGAACTGGAAGAAAAAACCTTTGAAGAATTGCTTGAGGAAACGGGTATGTCCGCGCCCGAGCTTGGCGCGCAGCTTACGTTGCTTGAAATGGAAGGCAAGGTGGCGCGGCTTGGCGGCAGGGCGTATCAGAAAACGTAAAAACGTACACAATTCGGGCAGGTGCTTTACGCACAGGCCGATTTGCAATATAATGTAAAGCTGTAAATCATCAGGAGGATAAAAACGTGGCAGCTACAACCAAACTTGTGATTGTGGAATCTCCCGCCAAGGCCAAGACCATTGCCAAATTTCTGGGCAGGGGCTACAAGGTGGAAGCCTCTCAGGGACATGTGCGCGATCTGCCCAAGTCCCAGCTGGGCGTGGACGTGGAGAACGATTACGAACTGAAATATATCACCATTCACGGCAGAGGCAAGATCCTCACCAAGATCCGCAAGGAGGCCAAGGCCGCGGGGAAAGTGTTCCTGGCGACAGACCCTGACCGCGAGGGCGAAGCCATTTCCTGGCATCTGGCGCAGACGCTGGGCATCGATCCCGAAAAGGCCTGCCGCGTGGAATTCCACGAGATCACCAAGAAGGCGGTTGTGGCGGCTATGCAGAACCCCCGTGCCATTGATATGGACAGGGTGGATGCGCAGCAGGCCCGCCGTGCGCTGGACCGTCTGGTGGGTTACAAGATCAGCCCGCTTCTGTGGGCCAAGATCCGCAAGGGTCTGTCCGCCGGCCGCGTGCAGTCCGTCGCCACCCGTTTGGTAGTGGACCGCGAAAACGAGATCAACGATTTTATCCCTGAGGAGTACTGGGATATTACCGCCGATGCGCAGATCCCCGGCGCCAAGGGCAAGAAGAACACCTTCCAGCTGAAACTGGCCACCCTGGACGGAAAAAAGGCCGTGCTGGATAACGAAAAGGACGCCATGCATGCCAAAGAACAGGTGGAAAACCAGGCGTTCACCGTGACCAACATCAAAAAGGGCGAAAAGAAAAAGCTGCCCGCGCCGCCCTTTACCACCTCCAGTCTGCAGCAGGAGGCGGGCCGCAAGCTGAACTTTACCACCCAGAAAACCATGCAGGTGGTGCAGCAGCTCTACGAAGGCGTGGATCTGGAGGGCGAGGGCACCCAGGGTCTGGTCACCTATATCCGTACCGATTCCGTCCGCGTCAGTCAGGAGGCGGTGGACGCCGCCCGCGCCTATATCAGCGAAAAGTACGGCGAAAAATATGTGCCCGAGACGCCCAATGTGTACAAGGGCCGCAGCAATGCCCAGGACGCCCACGAGGCCATCCGTCCCACCGACGTGAACCGCACCCCCGAATCCGTTAAGGGCTCTCTTACCCGCGAGCAGTTCCAGCTCTACCGTCTGATCTACGCCCGCTTCCTGGCCAGCCAGATGAACGCTGCCCAGTACGATACCATGACCATGGACGTGACGGGCGATACCGTGGGTCTGCGCTTCTACGGCGAGCACAAGCGCTTTGCAGGCTTTACCGGCGTGTATGAAGAGGGCAGCGACGACCAGGTGGAAAATAAGGACAGCGCATTGCCTGAGTTTGAAGAGGGCGCCCGGGTGCAGATCCTCCGCGTGGAGGGTACCCAGCACTTTACCCAGCCCCCGAGCCGCTATACGGAAGCGTCCCTCGTGCGCGTGATGGAAGAAAAGGGCATCGGCCGTCCTTCTACCTATGCGCCCACCATCACCACCATCATCGCCCGCGGCTATGTGACCCGCGATAACAAGCGCCTGTACCCCACGGAGCTTGGCATGATGGTCAACCAGATGATGACCCAGTACTTTACCGACATTGTGGATACGGAATTTACCGCCCAGATGGAAGAAAAGCTGGACGGCGTGGAAGAGGGCACCGTGCAGTGGAAGCAGGTGCTGCGCGACTTTTACCCGGATTTTGCCACCACCCTCAGCCATGCCGAAAAGGAAGTGGAGAAGGTGGAATTTAAGGACGAGCCCAGCGACGAGGTGTGCGACAAGTGCGGCGCCCAGATGGTGTACCGCATGGGCCGCTTTGGCAAGTTCCTGGCCTGTCCCAACTTCCCCGACTGCCGCAATACCAAGGCCATTTTGCACTATATCGATACGCCCTGTCCCAAGTGCGGCGCCCGTCTCCTGGAAAAAACCAGCAAGAAGAACCGCAAGTTCTTTGGCTGCGAGCATTACCCGGAGTGCGATTTTGTATCCTGGGAAATGCCCGTGAAGGAAAAATGCCCCCAGTGCGGAAGCTTCATGACATTGAAGCGCAGCCGCAAGGGCGAAAGCTGGCACCTGTGTGCCAATGAAACCTGCCGTCACAAGATCGCCGTGCAGGAAAACGCGGAGGAAAACGAATGATTGAGGTCACCGTCATCGGCGCAGGCCTGGCAGGCTGCGAGGCTGCATGGCAATTGTGCAAACGGGGCATCCCCGTGCGGCTTGTTGAAATGAAGCCGGGCAAAAAGTCTCCCGCCCATCAGGCGGACGGCTTTGCGGAACTGGTGTGCTCCAATTCCCTGCGCTCCGACCGGTTGCAGAACGCCGTGGGTCTGCTCAAGGAAGAAATGCGTACGCTGGACAGCCTGATCATGCAGGCGGCGGAGCATGCCCGCGTGCCCGCAGGCGGCGCGCTGGCTGTGGACAGAGAGCAGTTTTCGGGCTATATCACCAAAGCCCTTCGCCAGCATCCTTTGGTCACCGTGGAGGAGCGGGAGGAAGTTTCCATCCCCGACGCCCCCGTCATCATCGCAACCGGCCCTCTGACCAGCGATCAAATGGGCGAGGCCATCGCGGCGCTTCCCGGCATCAGCACGCTGAACTTTTACGATGCGGCGGCGCCCATTGTGACCAAGGAATCCCTGAACATGGACAAGGTGTTCCGTCAGAGCCGCTATGACCGGGGCGACGATTATCTCAACTGCCCCATGACGCGGGAAGAGTACGAGCATTTTGTCACCGAGCTTGTCAACGCGGAAACGGCGCCCATCCACGGCTTTGAGGAAAAGCATGTGTTTGAAGGCTGCATGCCGGTGGAAAGCATGGCCAGGCGCGGTTTGCAGACGCTGGCCTTTGGGCCGCTGAAGGCAGCAGGTCTGCGCGACCCCCGTACGGGTAAAATGCCCTATGCCGTGGTGCAATTGCGTCAGGATGACGCGGCCAATACGCTGGTCAACCTGGTGGGCTTCCAGACCCGGCTGAAATTCCCGGAGCAGAAGAGAGTGTTCGGCCTGATCCCCGGCCTTGAAAATGCGGAGTTTGCCCGCTACGGCGTGATGCACCGCAACACCTTCCTCAACAGCCCGGGCTTCCTCAACGAACGCTACGAAATGATCGACCGCCCCATGACCTATTTTGCAGGTCAGATGACGGGCGTGGAGGGCTATGTGGAAAGCGCAGGCAGCGGGCTGGTGGCCGGCGTGAGCCTGGCCATGCAGTTGCTTGGCAGAGAAGTGCCCCTGTTCCCCCGCACCACAGCGCTGGGCGCTCTTTCGCACTATGTTGCGGCCGCAAACCGCCATTTCCAGCCCATGAACGTGACCTTCGGTCTCATGGAGGGTGCGCCCGAGGGCATCCGCAAGAAGGATCAGCGGCAGGATTACATTGTGAACCGCGCCCTGGAAACCGTGCGGGAAATGAAAGCGGCGCTTGAATGATATTTACGGAGGAAAACCATGACGCTTAAAGGAACCACCATCTGCGGTGTGATGAAAGACGGCCGCATCGCCATTGCCGGCGACGGTCAGGTGACCATGGGCGAAAGCACCATCTTTAAGGGCACGGCCCGCAAGGTGCGCCGCATCTATAACGATACCGTGGTCACCGGTTTTGCAGGCACGGTGTCCGACGCCTTTGTGCTCTGCGAACGCTTTGAAGAAAAACTGACCCAGTGCGGCGGCAATCTGGAACGGGCTGCCGTCATGCTGGCGCAGGACTGGCGCAGCGAAAAGGGCCTGCCCAAACTGGAGGCCATGATGATCGTGGCGGACAAGAGCAACATGCTCATCCTCTCCGGCACGGGCGAGGTGCTCTCTCCCGACGGCGGCGTGGCTGCCATTGGCTCCGGCGGCAATTACGCCATGGCCGCCGCCCGCGCGCTGGCGGAAAATACGGATATGTCCGCTCACGATATCGCCGAGAAGGCGCTGCATATTGCCGCCTCCATCTGCGTGTTCACCAACCATAACGTGATCGTGGAGGATGTGTGATGATGAAGGAATTGACGCCCCGCGAAGTGGTGCGGGAATTGGACCGCTACATCGTGGGTCAGCATGACGCCAAGCGCGCCGTGGCCATCGCCCTGCGCAACCGCTACCGCCGCGCACAGCTTTCCGATGAAATGCGGGAAGAGATCTATCCCAAGAATATTCTCATGATCGGCCCCACGGGCGTGGGCAAAACGGAAATTGCCCGCCGCCTGGCAAAGCTTGTGGACGCTCCCTTCATCAAGGTGGAGGCCACCAAGTTTACGGAAGTGGGCTATGTGGGAAGGGACGTGGAATCCATCGTCCGCGACCTGGTTGAAAACGCCATCCGCATGGTGCGCAAGGAGCATACCGATAAGGTGCAAACCCGCGCCCAGGTGCTGGCGGAGGACCGTTTGGTGACGTTGCTCATCCATCCCCCCAAGAAGCAGCAGGGAAACCCTTTGGATTTCCTGCTTGGCAAAAAGAACGAGCCGGAGCAGACGGAGGAAGAAAAGAACATCGCCAGCCGCCGCCGGGATGAGGTGCGCGAGCAATTGCGCCAGGGCATTCTGGAGGAGAAGGAGCTGGAGATCGAGGTGGAAGAGGCCGCGCCCCAATTGGAGGTGGGCGGCAGCTCCATCAGCATTGGCGATATGATGGGCGGCATGATGCCGAAAAAAACCAAGCTGCGCCATGTGAAGGTGAAGGAGGCCCGCAAGATCCTCATTGATGAAGAGGCGGGCAAGCTCATTGACGAGGACGCCATCAAGGAAGAGGCCGTCCGCCGCGCAGAGCAAAGCGGCATTGTGTTCCTGGACGAAATCGACAAGATCGCCGGCCGCAACGGCCACAACGGCCCCGACGTGAGCCGCGAGGGTGTGCAGCGCGATATTCTGCCCATCGTGGAGGGCAGCACGGTGAGCACCAAGTACGGCCCCGTGCGCACCGATTTTATGCTGTTCATCGCAGCCGGCGCCTTCCAGGTGAGCAAGGTCAGCGATCTGATCCCCGAACTGCAGGGCCGCTTCCCCGTGCACGTAACCCTCAAGAGCCTCACCCAGCAGGATTTTGAAATGATCCTCACCCAGCCGGACAACGCGCTGACCCGTCAGTACGCCGCGCTGCTTGAGGTGGACAAGGTGCACCTGACCTTTGAGGAGGAGGCGCTCAGCGAGATCGCAAGGGTGGCGCTGCTCGCCAACGAAACGGGCGAGGATATCGGCGCCCGCCGCCTCCACGGCGTGTTTGAGGAATTGCTTGAGGATGTGTCCTTCAATGCCGGCGGCGACAGCATGCCGGACGTGTACCTCTCCATCACCGCCCAGTACGTGCGCGACCACGTGAAGGCGGCCAAGGAGATCGACGTAAAAAAATACATTCTGTAATATGCAAAGCGGCAGGCGAAAAAAGC
The DNA here is from genome assembly GCA_015056175.1 of Clostridiales bacterium. Taxonomy (GTDB): domain Bacteria; phylum Bacillota; class Clostridia; order Christensenellales; family Aristaeellaceae; genus SVGT01. The sequence continues at coordinate 26,770 of SVGT01000006.1, forward strand.
CTGCCGTTTTTTATGAAAACGTTGATCGTGGGGTGTCTTGACTTGCAGCGGCATAGGTGATACCATTGTAACATTCTGCCGAAAAGGAAGGGTAATATCTTTGGCGGATATGGAATGAATTGATTCGGGAGTAATTGGCTTATGATGACGGCTCTGCTGATTGTGATTTTTCTGACGTTTATCGGCGTTGGGTTGCCGGATTCTGTATTGGGTACGGCATGGCCGGTCATGCATCTGGAACTTGATCTGCCGATCTCGATGGCCGGCTACATCACATCCACGGTCAGCGCTTGCACCATTGTATCCAGCCTGATGAGCGCAAGGCTGATCAATCGTTTCGGCACCGGTCTTGTTTCTGCCGTCAGCACCGGCTTGACTGCGCTGGCTTTGCTGGGGTATGCGATCAATCGGCACGCTGTTTTTTTGTTCCTGCTGGCTGTTCCGCTGGGACTGGGCGCAGGCTCTATTGACACGGCACTGAATAATTTCGTAGCTACGCATTACAGTGCAGCACGGATGAATTTTCTGCATTGCTTCTATGGTCTGGGCGTGGCGATGAGTCCCTGCATGATGTCGCTGGCACTGGGCGACAGCGGAAACTGGCGCAAGGGATATATGATTGTTGCCGTTATCCAGCTGATGCTGACGATGATCGCATTCCTGTCTTTGCCATTATGGAGGCGTGTGCAGCAGAAAGATGAAGAGGGGCAGGACGGCGAAAGCCGCACGCTTTCCTTTTTAGAAATGCTGAAAATGCCCGCTGTCCGGGCAAGCTGTCTGGCTTTTTTTGCGTCCTGTGCGCTTGAACTGTGTGCAGGTTCCTGGGCCAGCAGTTATTTTGTCAATGCGCGTGGGTTAAGTGCAGATGCAGCTGCCGGTTTTGCCATGATGTTCTACATCGGATTGACGCTGGGACGGTTTGTTTCCGGTATTTTGGCGCCGCGTTTGGGACGGCGCAGGCTGCTGAAAATCTGTCTGCTGCTGTTGCTGGTTGCCATCCTTGTGTTTATGATGCCGCTGCATACAACACTATCTGCCGGGGCGCTGCTGTTGATAGGCCTTGGAATTGGCCCGGTATTCCCCAACCTGACGCACCTTACACCGGATCTGTTCGGAAAGCAGGTATCACAGTCTGTCATGGGTGCGCAGCAAGCTGCTTCCTATGCAGGCATCATGGCCATGCCGTGGGCATTCGGGGTGCTGGCGCAGCGATTCTCAATGGCGCTGCTCCCCGCATATTTGTTGGCGTTGTTTTTGCTCTATGCAGCAATGCTGATGCGGTTATTGCAGCATAAGCACGATGCATCACGTGATGCCTGAATGCTTTTCATTTCTCAGAATAAGAAACCAATCTTTACCGTGGATCCGCTAAGCAGGGAATAAACGGGGGCGGCATGTGCCGCTCCTTTTTGGTGCACACAAAAAAGACCGGGATGTGCGTCCCGGTCTTTGCATTTTCCGTCAGCCCAGATCCACGATGATGGGCAGGATCATGGGGTTACGCTTGATCTTTTCGTAGATGTAGCGGTGCAGCTCATCCTTGATGCGGTTCTTGATGCTGGGCCAGTCGCTGCCGTCGATGTGGCCGTAGGAGGCGATGATGAAGCGGACGATCTCGCGGGTCTGCTCGATGATATCTTCATTTTCGCGCACGTACACAAAGCCGCGGGAGATCACGTCCGGGCCGGACACCAGAATGCCGTTGGTGCGGTCAAAGGCCATGGCCACGATGATCAGGCCATCCTGGCTCAGGTGCTTGCGGTCGCGCAGCACCACGTTGCCCACGTCGCCAATGCCAAGGCCGTCGATGAGCACCTCGCCCGTGGGCACGGTGCCTGCGATGGATACGCTCTTTTTGCTCATTTCAATGACCTGGCCGGCGACGGGCAGCACGATGTTCTGCCGGTCCATGCCCAGGGTTTCGGCCAGCTCTGCATGCTGCCAAAGCATGCGGTACTCGCCGTGCACGGGGATAAAGTACTGGGGACGCACCAGGGCGTGGATCAGCTTGATCTCCTCCTGGCGGGCGTGGCCGGACACGTGCACCTCGGCCATGGCGTCGTAGATCACTTCCGCGCCGCAGCGGTACAATTGGTTGATGACGCGGGAGACGAATTTTTCGTTGCCGGGGATGGGGGTGGCGGAGATGATGACCTTATCGCTTTGCTTGATCTGCAATTTGCGGTGCTCGGAGAAGGCCATGCGGGTCAGGCCGCTCATGGGCTCGCCCTGGCTGCCGGTGGTGAGGATCAGAAGCTCGTCATCCCGGTAATTGTCCAGGTCGTCCATTTCCAGCAGGCAATCCGGCGGGATGACCAGTTCGCCCAACTGCATGGCCACGCGGCTCACGTTCACCATGCTGCGGCCCACAAAGCAAACCTTGCGGCCAAAGCGCAGCGCGCTGTCCACCACCTGCTGCAGGCGGTTGATGTTGCTGGAGAACATGGCCACGATCACGCGGCCGCGGGCATTGCGGAACTGCTCCATGAAGGTTTCGCCGATCTTCCGCTCGCTCATGGTATAGCCGCTGCGCTCGATGTTGGTGCTTTCGCACATCAGGGCCAGCACGCCCTTTTCGCCGGCGGCGGCCAGGCTGCTCAGGTCCGTTACCTCGCCGTCCACGGGGGTAAAGTCGATCTTAAAGTCGCCCGAGTGCACCACCACGCCTGCGGGGCAGGAGATGATCAGCGCGCAGGCGCCGGGGATGGAGTGGTTGACCTTGATGAACTGGACGGTGAACTGGCCGATCTTCACTTCCTGACGGGGCTCCACCGTGTTGAACTGGATGCCGTTTACCCGGTGCTCCCGCAATTTGATATCGATGAGCGCAAGGGTCAGACGGGTGCCGTAGATGGGGGCGGGCACCTGTTCAAATACATAGGGCGTGGCGCCGATGTGGTCTTCATGGCCGTGGGTAAATACATAGCCCTTTACCCGGTGCTTGTTGGCAGCCAGGTAGGATACGTCCGGAATGACCAGGTCGATGCCCAGCATATCGTCGTTGGGGAAGATGGAGCCGCAGTCCACCACCAGGATATCGTCCTCATATTCAAAGGCGGTCATGTTCTTGCCGATCTCGTCCACGCCGCCCAGGGGAATGATGCGCAGTTTGGGTGCTTGAGGCATAGGGGTCTCCTTTCGTCATGGTAGACAAAATAAAACATCAAATAGATGCATAAGATCATGGTTGTGCTTAGGTCAAATTATTCATTTGAAAACTTCCCTAATCTTAACCTATTATAACACGCAAGCATAAAAAATACTACCCCTATTTCGAAAAAATGATGGACAAAAGCGCATCAAATTTGGACAGGAATGGGTCAAATGCGACACGCAGGCATCAAAAAAAGCCGGACGCCATGCGGCGCCCGGCGGGGAATACCGGCTTAGTCCAGCAAAGAGAGCAGCGCAGCCTTGCTCTGCACGCCCACCACGCGCTTGACCTCCTTGCCGCCCTTGAACACGATCAGCGTGGGGATGGAGGCAACGCCAAACTGCATGGCCAGATCGCCCTCGTCATCCACATTGATCTTGCCCACCACGGCCTTGCCTGCCGTTTCTTCCGCGATCTCCTCCACAATGGGGGCGATCATGCGGCAGGGCATGCACCAGGGCGCCCAGAAATCCACCAGGCAGGGAAGAGAAGCATTCAAAATTTCCTGTTCAAAATTGGCTTTGGTAATGGTCAGTTCACTCATGTTTATTCCTCCTCGTTTTTTTCAACGGCAATGATCTGCGGGGTTTTATGGCGGTTCTTGCCAAGGTACCGGTCATACAGGATCACAAAGGCCAGCGACAGCACCAGGCACACAAAGCCGCACAGCGCGGTGCTCTGCTCGCTGCCTGTGATGCGGGAGCCGATGAGCAGCCCCAGAAGCAGCGAAAGGATGGGCACCAGATAGGTAAAGAGCGAGGTGCGGAGCAATTGCCCCTCCGGCATGTCCACCAGCACCCTGTCGCCCACGTTGGCCTGCCCCTTGATCTTGACCAGGCTTTCCTGCTTATGGCCGCAGGCGCCGCAGTGCTGGCACATTTCGGGCCTTTCGAAGCAGATGCTGAGCATATCGCCGTCTGCCTTGATCACTTTTCCGGTACGGATCATGGTTATCTTTCCTTTCCGCAAAAAGATTATACCCATTCCTGTCCCTTTGAACCGCAGGCGGATATATTGCGGTAAAAACATCATACCACGCATGCAATCATTTGGCAAGGGATGCGCTTTGCACCAGCCGCACGGAGGAGGCGGGGAGCTGCGTCCACGTAAGGATCAGGTCAAAGAGACGCGCGCCGTCCTCCTCCCCAAGGGGCGTGCCGGGAAACACCGTTACGGCGCCGCCTGCTGCGGCGCACAGGGCGTCGGGGTATCCCATGCCCGCAAGCGCGCTTTCCACCAGCAGACTTAAGCGGATATCCTCCGCGCTCTGAAGCAGGCGGGAGGAAGCCAGCTGCCGCATATCCTCCGGCAGCGTGTCATCCTCTGCCAGGGCGGAAAGGGCATGCTGCTGCCCGGCAAGGGCGCTGTCCCTGGATGCGCGGAAGGCAGCGATGGGATCGGGCGCAGGCGTGGGGGATGGGGAGGGCGTGTGGAGAATACGCACCTGATGGGTGATAGGCGGATCAAAATGAGCCAGGCTGCTCCCCTGCAGCGCAAGGCGCAGGCAGGCATAGAGCACGGCGGCAAAGAGCAGATACAAAAGCCATCCGGTCAAACGGTCTTTCTTCACGGCGTTTCCTCCATGGGGTAGATGAGAATGCTGTCCGCAGGCAGGTTGAGCAGCGTCTGCGCGGCCAGGGAAAGACGCAGCTGCACGGCAATATCCCCGGCGCCGCGGGCCAGGATCAAAACGCCTGTGGGTACACCGGTTTCGCTGTAAAGGGATGACTCCTGGGTGTAGATGACCACGTAGGTTTCCCCGGCGCCCTCGATGCGGGAAAGGGCAGCGGCAATGCGCCTCTCTTCGGCGTTCATGCCGGAGGCGCTCTCCGTGCCGCGCGGAATAAAGGAGCATATAAGCAGCGCCAGCGCCGGCAGCAGCAAAAGCCACTGCACGGGTTTTGCGTCCTTTTTGTGCGCCGGTTTTTCTACCATCCCCATCCCTCCCAAAGCGTGCGTGCGCCGTGCACAAGTGTCAGTAGCATGATCAGACTGACGCCCGCGTCCGCACATTTTTCCATGTCGCCCGGCGGCAGCAGCCATGTGCATAAAAGGCGCATCAGCGAAAGCAGGATCAGCTGGGATAAAAGCTGCATATTGTCACCTCAGCATGACGATCAGATTGCCTGCCGCCAGCAACTGGGCGGTCAGGAGAAAAAACATGGCGCCTACGGACAGCTGGATGACGAAAAACAGCGTGAGCACGGATGCAAAGGAGCCGATGCAGCGGCACAGCCGCCCGGGGGACAAAATCTCCAGCAGTGCGGCGCAGGCGCGGTAGGCAAAGGAGGCGCACAGCGTTTGTACAAGGGGGAAAAGGCTGACAAGCACAAGGATGGCAAGTCCTGTCAGCCCCAATGCGTTTTTCACCAGCAGCGCAGAGCCGATCAGCGCGTCCATGGTATCTGCAAACATGCCGCCCACCACGGGCACAAAATGATCCACCGCGTATTTGGCGGCGCGGATGGATACGCCGTCCCGGACGGCGGAGGTGACGCCCTGCAGCGCCGTGACGGACAAAAACAGGGTAAAGGCGATGCCCAGCGTCCAGGCCGCCCCGCGCCTGAGAAGGGCAGCAAGCGATGCAAGGCGCAGCCTGTCGCCAAGCGTATCCAGCAGTGTCACAGCGCCGTAGCCCAGCGCCAGTTTCAGGGTAAAGGTGCGCACGAAGGTGATCATGGTGCCGCCCGCCGCCGTCAGCGCCGGCTGGTACAGCGACGCCCCCGCCGTGCCGCCCACGGCTGTAAGCAGCGTCAGCAAAAGCGGGAACAGCGCCTGCATGGCGTCTGCCATGCGCAGAACGGTGTTTTCGCACAGCACGAGGTGGGCGGCAAGATCCTTGGCCATCATGGCGCACAGGGAAAGGCAGCAGCCCGTCTGCGCCAGATGAAAGGAGCGGGAGGAAAACAGCGATTCCATGCGCTCCATGACGCCCAGCAGCACGGCGGGCAAAAAGAGCAGCGCCATGCTGCGCAGCGTGCTTTTGAGGGTGGACGCCAGCATGTCCGCCGCGCGGGACAGGAGCGCCTCCGTGCCGATCATCTCCTGGCCGGACGCCAGTTGCAACAGCCATGCGCGCAGGTGCGCTTCATCGGGAAACAGTTTGCCAAGGAAGGATAAAAGGGGAGATAAATCCAGCGTATCCAGCGTGGCGCCGATGGCTGCGGAAAGCTCCTCGCCAAGGGCGCAGGAAGGAAGCAAAAGCAGCACGCAAAGCGTCAGGAGGCATCTTTTCATCCCGTCACCCCTTTGGCAGCACGGATAAAAGCAGATCGCCAAGCTCGATCAGCGCAGGCAGCGTCATGGAAAGCATCAGCCACTGGCCGCAGATGAGCACCTTGCGGGAAAGGCCGTCTTCCCCCAGATCCCGGCACATAAGGGCGGCAAATTCCACCGCCAGCGCCGCGCCCAGTATGCGCAGCACGGAGGCAAGGCTTTCGTCCGTCATCCCGGCGTCCGCTGCCCAGCTGCGCAGGGTATGCAGGCTGTCTGCCACGTGGCGGAAGGCAAAAATCAGCAGCGCAAACCCTGCCGTTGCGGCGCACAGGAGGGAGATATCCCGGTTGATGCGGCGCAGAACCACCGTCAGCACGGCGCCCAGCACGGCGAATCCCGAAAGCAGCCATACTTCGCTCATGACAGATGGAAGATGGCTTGTACACTCTGCAAAAGCTCGCCCACCATCCGGACCACCATCACCAGCACGATCACCAGCCCGGCAATGGCCGTCAGCGTTCCCAGATCCTCCCGTCCTGCCTTGCCCAGTATCTGGCTGATCACCGTGACCAGCAGCCCGATCCCTGCGATCTGCAGCAGTACCTGTACGTCCATAAGCACACCCCTTCCCGGCGTCTTGTGTACTGTATGCGGGGGACGGGGGATGTATGCGCTTTTCATAGCGGCACGGAAACGGGCATATTCTGCCCCAGGGAGGCGATTGTGTGGTCAACGGCATGTATGTGTGCATGATGCTGGCGGGGATCGGGTTTGCGCTTTTGCAGGGCAACGGACAGGCGCTTGGCAGCGAGCTGCTTTTATCCGCCCGGCGGGCGCTGGACACGGTATGGAACATGGCGGGCACGCTGATGTTTTTCTGCGGCGTGACGGAAATTTTGCGGGAAAGCGGCTGGATGGACGCCTGGACAAAAAGGCTGAGGAAGCCGCTTGGACGTCTGCTGGGGGAGGCGCCGGACGAGGCGCTTTCCGATATGTGTATGAATCTGCTTTGCAACATGCTGGGCATGGGCAGCGCCGCCACACCCTTTGGCATCAGCGCCATGCAGAAGATGGCCTGCGATGGCAGCGCCAGCAACGCCATGTGCCTGTTTCTGGTGATCAACACGTCCTCCGTGCAATTGATGCCCACAACACTCATCGCCCTGCGTGCAGCGGCGGGCTCCGCAAATCCCGAGAGTATCGTGCTGCCCTCGCTGCTCGCAACGCTTGCGTCCACATTAGGCGGCATTGCGGCCTGCAAGCTGCTGGAGAAAAAGGCATGACGGCGGTATTTGTGCTGGTTGAGCTGCTGCTTGGCGTGGTGAAAAAGGTCAACTGCGCAAACGCCGTGATGCAGGGGGCGAAGGAGGGCATGAAAACGGCGGCGGGCATTCTGCCATCGCTTTTGTGCATGCTGACGGCACTTGCGTGCCTGCGGGCGTCCGGCCTTACGGAGCATTTGACCCGCCTGCTTGCGCCCGTCTTTTCCTGGATGGGGCTGCCGCTTGCGGTACTGCCGCTTTTCCTCCTCCGTCCGCTGTCGGGCAGCGCCTCCATCGCCATGGTGGAGGAATTGATCGCAGCCTTTGGCCCGGACAGCCCGGAGGCGGTTGCCGCGTGCGTGCTGTGCGCGTCGGGGGATACGCTGTTTTACGTGCTGGCGGTGTATACGGGCGCCTGCAATGTGACAAAAACCCGGCATACCGTCCCCTGCGCCCTGTTTGCCTGGCTGTGCGGCGGCGTTGCGGCGGGGCTTGTGTGGCGGCTTGCTCTGTAAGCGGCATGGAATTTGACGAAATTGAAAATTCTGCTTGTAATTTCAACGAGTCTATGGTACAATGACACGGTGATTTCAAGGAGGGTTTTACTATGACTGCTGCTCAGATTATTGTGAACATTCTGCTGATCCTTTCGTCCATCGTGATGATCGTGACCGTGATGCTCCAGTCCAGCGATACCGACGGCATGGCTGGCCTCACCGGTGGCAACAGCGAAACGTTCTTTGGCAAAAACAAGAACAGCACCTTCGAAGGCAAGATGGCCATGGGCACCAAGGTGTCCGCGGTTGTGTTCGTCGTGCTGGCTCTGGTCATGCTCTTCATTTCCTGATCGCTTCCGATCGGACGTAAGCAAGCGTGAAGAAGATGGGCTGACTGTATTTGTCAGCCCTTCTTTTCGTATCAAAAGTGAAGCTATTGGAGTAATTTCAAGTGATTATTTTGACCGTGCAGAACCTGCAGAAGGCCTATGGCACAGACGAGGTGCTCAAGGACGTATCCATGACGCTGCAAAACGGCCAGCGCATGGGTCTGGTGGGCGTCAACGGCTGCGGCAAGACCACGCTCCTGCGCATCTTGTCCGGGCAATTGCATTATGACGGCGGCAGCTTTTCCCTTAACAAGGGCCTCAAATTGGGGTATCTGGAACAGCAGAGCACCGTGAAGGAAGGAAATACCGTGCTTCAGGAACTGGAGGACGTGTATTTGCCTGTGCGCGAAATGGAGCAGAAGCTGCGCCGCATGGAGGAAAGCATGGCGCTGGCGCAGGACCAGCAGACGCTGGAAAGGCTTGGCGCGGAATACGAAAGGCTGCAGCACCGCTTTGAAGAGGAGGACGGCTACAGCTGGCCTTCCCTGGTGCAGGGTGCGCTGCTGGGCATGGGTTTTCCAAGGGAGCAGTGGGGGCAAGCGGCCGCAACCTTGAGCGGCGGCGAATTGACAAGGCTCTGCCTTGCCAAACTGCTTTTGCAAAAGCCCGATCTTTTGCTCCTGGACGAGCCCACCAACCATCTGGATCTTGCCGCGCTCAACTGGCTGGAAAAGTATCTGATCGCATACAAGGGCGCCGTCATCGTGGTGAGCCACGACCGCTATTTTCTGGACCGGGTCTGCACCAATATGACGGAGATCCTGCTGGGCGTTTCCGAGCAGTACGAGGGCAACTACAGCCGCTATATGGAACTGCGCACCGAGCGCTTTGAGGCCCGCATGAAGGCGTACGAACTGCAGCAGGCAGAAATCGAGCGTCAGGAAAAGGTGATCGCCAAGCTGCGCTCCTTCAACCGTGAAAAATCCATCAAGCGCGCGGAAAGCCGTCAGAAGGCGCTGGACAAAGTGGAAAGGCTGGACAAGCCCATGGAGGAAAAACAGGTGAACTTTTCCTTCGGCGCCAACCGCAAGACAGGCGAGGACGTGCTCTTTGTCAAGGATTTTGAAAAATCCTACGACGGACGCAGGCTGTTTGACCATGTGGAACTGAAAATGTACGCCGGCGACCGCATTGCCCTGATCGGCCGCAACGGCATCGGCAAATCCACCCTGCTCAAGTGCCTGATCGGCGAAGAAACGCCGGACTGGGGCACGGTGCGCTGGGGCGCCAATGTGGATCTGGGCTACTACGATCAGCAGCAGAAGACGCTGCACCCCGAAAAAACGGTGCTGCGCGAGGTATGGGACGATTTTGTGCGTCTGGATCAGACCCAGGTGCGCTCTGCTCTTGGCCTGTTCCTCTTTACCGGGGACGATGTGTTTGCCCCCGTATCCACCCTGTCCGGCGGCGAAAAAGGCCGCGTGGCGCTGACCAAGCTGATGCTCAGGCGGGACAATGTGCTGCTGCTGGACGAACCGACCAACCATCTGGACATGGATTCCCGCGAGGTACTGGAGGATGCGCTGGAGGATTTTCCCGGCACCATCCTGGCTGTCAGCCACGACCGCTACTTTATCAACCGCTTTGCCAACAAGGTGGCGGTGCTGGATGAGCACGGCATTGAGATTTTCCAGGGCAATTATGACGATTACATGGCCATGCTGGAAAAGCGCCGCATGGGCACGGAAGCGGACGACGCCTTCTCCGGCATGACCCGCACGGAGGCCGGCAAGGAAAAGCGCCGTCAGCGCATGGCCAAAGAGCAGCTCAAGGCGCTGAAGAACGCCGTGAAGGCGGCGGAGGAAAAGGTGCTGCTCTGCGAGGAGGCGGTGGCGGCCCATGAGGAGATCATGGCCGATCCCGCAACCTACCTGGATCCCACCGGCGCCGAGGCCGCAAGCCGCAAGTATCAGGAGCTGAAGGACGCTCTGAGCGACGCTTATGCAGCCTGGGAAGAGGCGGAGGAAGCGCTGGCCGAAGCGGAGGAATGATATGCTGAAGCTTGTAAAACTGCAAAGGGAGCACATGCCTTTGCTCATCGATATGATGGACGAGTGGACTTCGTCCGGTGAAAGCATCACGCCCTGGGCCATTTCCCACGGCGGCAGGCTGGACTATCACGATTACGACTATTATGTATCCAGCATCGAGGTACACGATACCTCCTCCGGGCTGGTTCCGGACGATACCTATTTTGCACTGGATGAGGAAAGGAACATGCTCATCGGCGCGGTGAACATCCGCCATGATCTGAACGAGCGCCTGCTGCTCTGCGGCGGCCACATCGGCGACGGCGTGCGCCCGTCGGAGCGGCGCAAGGGCTATGGCACGCGGATGGTGGCTCTGGCGCTGGAAAAGTGCCGGGAACTGGGCATCATGCGGGTGCTGATGGTGTGCGATCAGAATAATATCGCCTCCGCCAGAACCATCATCAAAAACGGCGGCGTGCTGGAAAACGAAGTTGTTGTGGACGGCGATATCGAGCAGCGCTACTGGATCGACCTGACATGAATCGACCAAATTAGCACTTGACACATTTGAGTGCTAATTTGCATGTTGCCAATTCTTTTTGGCCGTGCTATAATACCTCCTGTAAGAGGATCGCAGGATCCGTTGATTTACAGGAGGCTTTTATATGCAGAAGGGCAATATTTCCATCCATGCACAGAACATCATGCCGGTCATCAAGCGCTGGCTGTATTCCGATAAGGATATCTTTATTCGCGAGATCGTCAGCAACGGCTGCGACGCCGTGACCAAGTACAAAATGCTGGGAAAGGGCGAAAACGAGGACCTGCGCGTCACCGTGACGGTGGATAAGGAAGCAGGCGAGATCCGCGTGACGGACAACGGCATCGGCATGACGGAGGAGGAAGTGGGCAAGTACATCAACCAGGTGGCCTTCTCCAGCGCCGAGGAATTTCTCAAGAACTATACCGGCGATGACAAGAGCGGCATCATCGGTCACTTCGGTCTGGGCTTTTATTCCGCATTCATGGCGGCGGACAAGGTGAGCATCGATACCCTGTCCTGGCAGGAGGGCGCCCGTCCCGTCATCTGGCAGAGCGAGGACGGCATGGAATTTGAAATGGGCGAGGGCGGCAGAACGCAGCGCGGCACCACGGTGACGCTGCATATCGCCGAGGAAGAAAAGGAATTCCTGGACGCCTGGCGCGTGCGTCAGGTGCTGGAGCGCTACTGCGGCTACATGAGCGTGCCCATCTATCTGGAGGATCTGAGCGCCACACAGGAAGAAAACGGCGAAGAAGGGGAGGACAAGACCCCCGCGCCCGTCAATGACGTCAGCCCCCTGTGGCTGAAGAATCCCCGGGACTGCACCGAGGAGGAATACAAGGAAACCTACCGCAAGCTGTTCCGCACCTTTGAGGAGCCCCTGTTCTGGGTGCATCTCAATGTGGACTTCCCCTTCAACCTGAAGGGCATTCTGTACTTCCCCCGCATCAAGAAGGACTTTGGCGGTCAGGAGGGCGAGATCAAGCTGTTCAACCGTCAGGTATTTGTGGCGGACAACATCAAAGAAGTGATCCCCGAATTTTTGATGCTGCTCAAGGGCGTCATCGATTGCCCGGATCTGCCCCTCAACGTGAGCCGCTCCTTCCTGCAGAATGACGGGTACGTCAAGCGTCTGTCCGCCCACATCACCAAGAAGGTGGCGGACAAGCTGAACAGCTTGTTCAACGTGGAGCGCAAGCAGTACGAGGGCTACTGGGACGATATCCATCCCTTTGTCAAGTACGGCTGCATGCGGGATCAGAAGTTCTGCGATATGGTGAAGGATGCGCTTTTGTATAAGACCACCAAGGGCGAATACCTGACGATGGAGGAATACAAGCTGCGCAATCAGGAAAAGGCCGACAAGAAGGTGTATTATACCACCGAAAGCAACCGTCAGGCCGCGCAGATCAAACTGTACACCGATAAGGGTATGGACGTGGTGGTGATGGATACCCTGATCGACATGAACTTTATGTCCTTTATGGAAATGAATATGGCGGGCGAGGGCGTGCATTTTGTGCGCGTGGACGCTGCGGTGGACGGCCTGACCGAGGAAAGCGACGAGGGCAAGGACATGGACGTGGAAAAGCTTCAAGCCATGTTCCGGAGCGCTCTTTCCGATCCGGAGATGGAAGTGAAAACCGAAGCCTTCAGCGACAGGGAATTGCCGCTGATGCTGCTGGAGGATGAGCAGCTGCGCCGCTATAAGGAAATGAGCGCCATCTACGGACAGGACTTTGGCTTCCCCGTCAAGTACACGCTGGTGCTCAACCGTCTGTGTCCCCTGGTGCAGAAGCTTTCTGCCATGGAGGAAAGCGATATGCGCACCATGCTGTGCCGCCATCTGTACGACGTGGCCCGTATGAGCAGCCGTCCCCTGGAACAGGAGGATCTGCAGAATTTCCTCAAGCGCAGCAACCGTCTGGCCGCCATGTTGGCAGACAGCGCAGAATAACACCTCAGCTTGTCCGGCGCGGAGCAAATCAGCCCCGCGCCTTTCTTTTGTAACAGAATTGAAGCAGCCTCTTTGTTGACGGGCACAAATGTGCGTGTTACAATAACCGCAGGAGGGATCCGGATATGGAAAAATGTGCCATCAACGGTTTTTTGACGCCGGCGCAGCGCGCCCGGTATTATGCGCAGGTTTCCCGCAGGGAAAGCGTGCGCACCTTTATCGCGCCGCCGGATCAGGACCAGCTGAGCACGCTCAGCTATGCAGCGGCCAGGCTCTGCCTGCCCGGCGTCCGGATCGAGATCCTGGAATGTGACGATAAAAAGCTGTACGGCAGCATGCCCTTTGTGGAAACCATCATGGGTACGCCCTGCTACGCCGCCTTTATTGTGGATACGCAGGTGCCTCATGCCATGGAGCACATGGGCATCAGCGGCGAAGCATTTATGCTGGAGGCTGTGGGCATGGGGCTTGGCACCTGCTGGGTGGGAGGCACCTACCGCAAAAAGGCGGTGGAGGTAACGCTTCAGCCCCATGAAAAGCTGGCGGCCATCACGCCCCTTGGCGTGCCTGCACAGATGGAAAACAGGGAACGCCGCAGGAAGACGCTGCGGGATATCTGCGCCGTGCTGCCGGATAACTGGCCGCTGTGGGCGTATAACGCCGCAGAGTGCGTGCGCATTGCGCCCTCTGCGCTCAATCTCCAGCCCTGGAAGCTGAATTACGCCGGGCGCACGCTGCAATTGTGCCGTAAAAATATGTTTGCCTCCGGCCTGGATATGGGCATTGCCATGTTGCATATGTCCCTGGGTGTTGGGGAAAAGGACCATGTGATCTACTGGGGCGAGGGCAAGGAAGTGGCCACGCTCCTGGCTGAGGACCGGATATGAGTTTGTTTGATTTCAGCAATGAAAATGAAAATAAAAAGCTGTCGCCCCTGGCGGACAGGATGCGCCCCCGCAATCTGGACGAATTTTTTGGCCAGAGCCACATTGTGGGCAAGGGGCGCCTTTTGCGCCGCGCCATTGAGGCGGACAGGCTGACCAGCTGCATTTTTTACGGCCCGCCCGGCTGCGGAAAGACCACGCTGGCCAGCGTGATCGCCCAGATGACACAGGCGGCTTTTGTGAAAATGAACGCCGTCACCAGCGGCGTTGCGGACGTGCGGGAGGAGCTCAAGCGCGCCCAGGACCGCCGCGCCATGTACGGACAGGCTACCTATCTTCTGCTGGATGAATGTCACCGCTGGAGCAAGGCGCAGAGCGATTCCATCCTGCCTGCCATGGAGGAGGGCCTGATCCGCTTCATCGGCTCCACCACGGAAAACCCCATGATCTCTATGACCCCGGCTATCGTCAGCCGCTGCCGGGTGTTTGCCTTTGAGCCGCTGACCCACAGCGACGTGGAGGAGATTCTGCTCCGCGCCGCCCGGGATGAGGAGCGGGGCCTTGGCAGTATGCATGTGGATATTGATGAGGACGCGCTGCACCATTTTTCCCACGTGGCGGGAGGCGACGTGCGCACGGCTTTGAACGCGCTGGAATTGGCTGCGCTCACCACGCCCACCGTGGGCGGCCGCATCCGCATCACCCGGGAGATCGCCGAGGAGAGCATCCAGAAGCCCATGCTGCGCTGCGACGATACCCAGTTTTACGATATGCTCAGCGCCTTTTGCAAGTCCATGCGCGGCAGCGACAGCGATGCGGCGCTTTTGTGGTTTTCCCGCCTGATCTATGCAGGCGCCGATCCCCGCATGCTGGCAAGGCGCATCATGGCCCATGCCAGCGAGGACGTGGGCCTTGCCAACCCCATCGCCATGCTGCAGGCGGTGGCCGCCGGTCAGGCGCTGGAAATGATGGGCATGCCGGAGGCCAAATTGCCCCTTGCCCAGGCCATCATCGCCGTGTGCGAAAGCCCCAAATCCAACAGCGTGGTGAACGCCATCACCGACGCCATGCAGGATGCCCAAAAGGGCGGCTACGGCCCGGTGCCGGAATACCTGCGCGATTCCCATTACCCCGGCAACGAGCGGCTGGGCGTGAAGACCGATCAGGACTATAAATATCCCCACGCATACCCCGGCCACTGGGTGGAGCAGCAGTACATGCCCGACGATATGAAGGACGTGACCTACTACCATCCCACCCAGCAGGGGCATGAGGCGAAGATCCATAAATGGAAGGAGAGAAAGTAAAAAATCTCTCCTTCAAAAAAAGTTATAAAAAGTGCTGGAAAATGCTTGACAAGCGATACAAAGTGTGATAACATCTATGCTTGTCAGCGGGATGACTTTCAGAGTTATCTCAATGCTGTTCCGCGGCGGAACGTGCGCCTGTAGCTCAGTTGGATAGAGCAACGGCCTTCTAAGCCGTGGGTCAGGGGTTCGAATCCCTTCAGGCGCGCCAACTTCGTGCTTGCATGGTGGGTATAGTTCAGTGGTTAGAGCGCCAGATTGTGGCTCTGGATATCGTGGGTTCGACTCCCACTACCCACCCCACTTTTTCTTCGGACAGGCTCTCCGGCCTGTATGAGGGATGACAAAGTCGCGTCTGAGGCGTGTATGCCGACGTTGGGGTGTAGCCAAGCGGTAAGGCACGGGACTTTGACTCCCGCATTCGTAGGTTCGATCCCTGCCACCCCAGCCACCTTGACCCATTAGCTCAGTTGGCAGAGCACTTGACTTTTAATCAAGGTGTCCGGAGTTCGAATCTCCGATGGGTCACCACCCTTCGGGGCGTTGCCTTCGGTAATGCGGGCGTGGCGGAATGGCAGACGCGCCAGATTTAGGTTCTGGTACTTCGGTGTAAGAGTTCAAGTCTCTTCGCCCGCACCAGTACAGCGCCCCGGTTATTTTATGCGGTAGTAGCTCAGTTGGTAGAGCGCCACCTTGCCAAGGTGGAGGTCGCGAGTCCGAGCCTCGTCTACCGCTCCATTATGCGGGCGTAGCTCAATGGTAGAGCTCCAGCCTTCCAAGCTGGTCACGTGGGTTCGATTCCCATCACCCGCTCCACAAAAGCGGGCCGGATGGAAACTCCCATTCTTTCCGCCCGTCACATGCGCCATTAGCTCAGTTGGTAGAGCACCTGACTCTTAATCAGGGTGTCCCGGGTTCGAGTCCCTGATGGCGCACCACAAATACGGGAATCACCATATTCCCGTCACACGCGCCATTAGCTCAGTTGGTAGAGCACCTGACTCTTAATCAGGGTGTCCCGGGTTCGAGTCCCTGATGGCGCACCAAACACCAATCGCAAGGTTGGTGTTTTTTATTGCGCATTTATGTAAACGATGATAGACTAAAGACGAAGTGGCAAACGGGATGCAAAGGGGCATGGATTGATGATCACGAAATACCTGAACTTCATCTGCACAAAGGAAACTTTCACCGGCACCTTGGATGCGTCTGCGGTGCCCTTTGATGCATACGAGAATTATGAACTGATCACGGCGTTTTATGACAGCTGCCCGGAGTGCCAATCCTTTCCCAAAGAAGAATACTTCGACGGGGATTGGTACGCGAACTGGGAAGATTATGTGATCTGGGAAGATGGGAGAATAGCCGCCCGGGCAGGAATCTGGAAGGTCAGCGAGGTGCAATGGGAAGTTGCGGGGGTCATTACCCGGCCGGAATACCGAAACAAAGGGTATTCTGCAAGACTGGTTGCGCATTGCATTGCCAAAATACTGGAGCAAGGGAAAATGGCTATACTTTCTACGGCAGAAACCAATATTTCCATGATCCGTGCGGCAAAAAAAGCAGGTTTTATCCCTGCCGAAGCATCCGATGCGGAAGCATAAAGCATCTCCTATCTTTTGAGGAAAATAAGCCAGACTGCGTGTGCAGCCTGGCTTTTGTATTGCGATTATTCCTGCAGGATATGGATCTTCCGATCCCGGATCAGCAGCCTGTCGGTTGCGATGGCGCGGACGAAGGCGGCGTCGTGGGAAACGAAGAGCAGGGTGCCTTCGTATTCGGAAAACAGAGTTTCCAGCGCCTCCACCGAGGGGATGTCCAGATAGTTGGTGGGCTCATCCAGGATCAGCACATTGGCGCTACTGACAAAGAGCCTTGCAAAGCACAGGCGGATGCGCTCGCCGCCGGAGAGCACGGATACCTGCTTTTGCATGTCCCGGGCGGGGAAGAGCAGCCGGGCCAGCATGGTACGGGCTACGCTTTCCTGCTGGATGGAGACCTCCATCACGCTTTCCAGCACGGTTTTCTGCTCGTTCAGGTCGGACATATCCTGCCGGAAGAAGCCTAGGCGCGCCTTGGGCACGCGGCGGATGAGATCGTTTTCCTCGATGAGGCGCAGCAGCGTGGTTTTGCCTGCGCCGTTTTCGCCAACCAGGGCGGTGCGGCTGCCGCGGCGGAGTCGGAACACGGCGTCGTCGAAGATCGTTTTTCCGTCCGGGTAGGCAAAGGACAGGTGATCCGCTTCCAGTATGATGGGGTTGCGGGGCGGATCGGTGAGGGCAAAATCCGGGCGGATTTTGGGGAGCTCTTTGGGTTTTTCCTTCACCTCCATGTGAGCCATGCGCTGCTTGACGTTGTTGGCGCTTCTTTCCAGCATCTGCGCCTTGCTGCGGGGGCTGCGGTGGGATGCAGAAAACTCCCGTACCTTGGCCTCGCTGTTGCTCATGCCTTTGGGCTTGTTTTCGATCTTGCGGGCCTTTTCCTTCTTGGCGGCATAGACCTGTTTGAGCCTTGTCATTTCCTCGGTGTATTGCTCGTATTCCGTCTGCGCCCGCGCCCGCAGCTGCTCCTTTTGCAGGAGATAGGCGTCGTAATTGCCGTCGTATGCGGTAACGGCGCCGTTCTCGATCTCCCAGATGCGGGTGCACTGGCGGTTGATCAGATCCCGGTCATGGCTGACCAGGATCAGCGTGGGGACGCTTTCCAGACGCCTGTTGAGATAGGCGATGCCCTGTGCGTCCAGATTGCAGGTGGGTTCGTCCAGCAGCAGACAGCTTCTGTCCTGGGTGAACGCCTCGGCCAGGCGCAGCCGGGTGTTTTCGCCGCCGCTGACGGCAGCGCTTTCTTCAAGTCCCTGCACGCCAAAGCGGCTCAGCTCTGCCTGGGCGGCCAGCGTTCCATCCGCCTGTGCGATCTGCCGGAAGAAGCAGGGCGTGCAATAGCGCCGGATCACGCCCTCATCCGGGCTTATTTCGCCGCACAAAAGGCGCAGCAGCGTGGTTTTGCCCGTGCCGTTCATGCCCACCAGGGCAATGCGGTCGCCCTCGTACACGGTCAGTTTGTCGATGTGAAAAAGCAGCCTGTCCGCAAAGGACAGGGACACCTGCTCCAGATGAAAATAGGGTGTTGTACGCAAAAAAATCCCTCCTTGCGTGCGCAGGGAGAGATGATCAAAGCAAAAAAAGCCTACGGGCAGCCCGTGTGCAGATCACCAGGATCATCTCTGTGCGCAGCAAAACACGCCTGCAAAAGCAGGCAGCAATGTTGGCGACAAAGATTACTTGATGATCATCGCTTTCACACTTACCCTTTCCTGAGATACTTTGAGTATACGCGCAAAGGGGATGCCTGTCAAGCGGGCGTATTTTGCAGCTTGTGGCGTTTTGGCGGGTGTGATATACTGGATGCAATCCCGAAGATAAGATTGGCTGTGTGAGGATATGAAGAAGATGAGCATGTACTGGCCGGTGGTATTGATCGTGATCTCCAACGTGGTATACAATATCTGCTCCAAGCAGGCGCCCCATCGCATCCATCCCATGGCGGGGCTGACGGTCACGTACATGGTGGGCGCGGTGGTATCGCTGATTTTGTATTTTGCGCTGAACAAGGGCGGCAACATCGTGGCGGAGTGGAAGGGCATCAACTGGGCCACGCTGCTGCTGGGCATCGCCATCATCGGCATGGAGGGCGGCAGCGTGTACCTGTACAAGGTGGGCTGGCCCGTCAATTCCGGGCAGCTGGTGTGCAGCGCGCTGATCGCCGTGGCGCTGATCTTTGTGGGCTATTTCCTCTACAAGGAGCAACTGAGCTGGAACAAGCTGATCGGCATCGTGCTGGTGATGGGCGGCATGTTTTTTATCAGCAGACAATAAAAGGAAAAACGACGCGTTGATGCGTCGTTTTTTTGTATTACAGGAATTTTTCCGCAAGCGCGGGCAGGTTTTCGTCCCGGCGGTATTCGCTGACGGCCCGGAGCGCAGGTAGCAAAAGCTGAGGCTTTTCCCGGGCGATGCGGGGAAGCGCTTCCATGAGCTGCTCCTTGAATGCACGTGCCGCCGGCGTTTCCAGAGTGAGAAGGGCAAAATCAAAATCCTCCGAGCGGCCGCAGGGATGGGGGCAATGGGCGCAGTCCGGCAGCAGCTGCCCTTTGATATCGCGCAGGCGGGGGAGGAGCGCAGCCGCATCCTGATGCGTGAGGAGCGCATCCCGAATGACAGCGTGCATATCCGCCGTAAAGCGATGGGGATTTTCGCTTTCTCCATAGGCGATGGCGATCAGTACGGACAGGATGGATCTGTCGGGCATGTTAGTCCTCCAGAATGCGGCCGTCGGTGGAAACGGTGACCACCTGCCAGGGGATGAACTTGCCGCTCTCCATCAGCGCGCGCTTTGCCGCCATCTCGATGCCGCCGCAGCAGGGCACTTCCATGCGCACCACGGTGAGGCTTTTGATGTTGTTCATTTTCAGGATCCGGGTCAGTTTATCGGCATAATCCACGCTGTCCAGCTTGGGGCAGCCGATCAGCGTGATGCGGTTGCGGATGAAGCGGTTGTGGAAATCGCCGTAGGCGTAGGCGGTGCAATCGGCGGCGATGAGCAGGTGGGCGCCGTCAAAATAAGGGGCGTTCACCGGGGCCAGTTTGATCTGCACGGGCCACTGGTTGAGGCGGCTTTGCACGGGCGCGGCGGGGGCGGCGTCGCAGCTGACGTGGCGCTGAAGGGCCTTGGCGTTGCTGCCCGGGCAGCCGCAGGGCAGGGGCTTACTTTCCTTTTCCGCCTTGGCACGGAGCACAGCTTTTTCGTCATAGGCGGGGGCTTCCCGTTCCTCAAAGGAGATGGCGCCGGTGGGACAGGCGGGGAGACAATCGCCCAGGCCGTCGCAGTAATCCTCCCGCAGCAGTTTGGCCTTGCCGTTCACCATGCCGATGGCGCCCTCGTGGCAGGCCTTGGCGCACAGGCCGCAGCCGTTGCATTTGTCTTCATCGATGCGGATGATCTTGCGGATCATATAAAAACCTCCTGTTTTTGAAAGGAATGATTGACTTTACACGCATAGTTTACTATACTGAAAGCAGAATGTATGTTGGAAATCCAACAAAACGAGGAGAATATGCAGGAATTTTTGAATGTGCTAAGCCGCTGTCCGCTGTTTGACCGGGTGGAAACGGAAAACATTCCGGGCATGCTCCGGTGCCTGGACGGGCGCATCAGCACCCGGGAAAAGGGCGAATATGTGTTTTCAGAGGGCGACAGGGCTGATCAGGTGGGCATTCTGCTGAAGGGCAAAATGCAGATTTTGCGGGAGGATCTGTCCGGTAATCGGCATGTGGTGGCGTCGGTGGATGAAGGGGAGCTGTTTGGCGAGACCTTTGCATGCGCAGGCGCGGATACGCTGCCCGTCAGCATCCTGTGCATGGAAAAATGCACCGTGCTGTTGATGGACATCCGCCGCATCACCCATTCCTGTTCCAACGCCTGCGCGTTTCATCAGCAGGTGGTGATGAACCTGCTCCGCGGCCTGGCGGAAAAAACGCTGATGTTCCACCGCAAAAACCATATCCTCTCCCGCCGCACCATCCGGGATAAGCTGCTGGCTTACCTTTCCGACGAAAGCAAGCGGCAGGGGAAACGGGATTTTGTGATCCCCTTTGACCGGCAGAGCCTGGCGGATTTTCTGGGCGTGGAGCGCAGCGCGCTGTCCGCCGAGATCGGCAGGATGAAAAAGGACGGCATTCTGGATACGGAACGCAGCCGGTTTCGGCTGCTGTAAGGAGGCTGTATGACGTTTGAAAAGGTAGCGCTGCCGTCCTTTGCGGTGATCGGCAAAGAGGGCAGCGCGGAGGAGGGCGAGGGCTTTGTGCAAAGGCTGTGGCAGGAGGCCAACGGATGTTTTGACGAAATAAAGCATCTGGCCAAGTATGAAAGCGATGGCACGCTCTCGGGCATATGGGGCCTGATGACGGATTTTTCCCGTACCTTTCAGCCCTGGGAGGATGGCTTTACCAAAGGGTTGTATCTGGCCGGTGCGGAGTGCCGGGCGGATGCGGCGGCGCCCCGCGGATGGATCAAATGGACGGTTCCTGCGTTTACGTATCTGAAAGCCGAAAACGAACCGGACATATTTCAAAACATGCTGGCGTATCTTGATCAGCACGGTCTTGCGCTTGCCGGCGCCGTGCAGGATTACACCTGCCCCCGGACGGGCAGAGGATATATGCTGTTTCCCATTGAAAAGAACGAAAAGGAGTGACAAAAATGGCGCTTGTGGACATGAATTTCTACAGTCAGTATCTGGGCAACGGGCATCATGTTTCCATCATTTTGCCGGACAGGCCCTGGGAGGCGGACGCCAAAACGTTTTACCGGAGCGGCAAAAAATACAAGGTGCTCTGGCTTTTGCACGGCACCTCCGGCGATCACAGCGACTGGGTGCGCTACACCCAGATCGAGACCTTTGCCATGGAGCGGGATCTGATGGTGGTGATGCCCAGCGGCCTGAACGCCAATTACGAAAACTGGCCCACCTTTTCCACCGGCTTCAACATGTACGATTATCTGACGGAAGAACTGATGCCCATGATCCACAACTGGTATCCGGCGTCGGACAAGAAGGAGGATAACTACATCGCAGGCCTTTCCATGGGAGGCAGGGGCACCTTCAAGTACATCCTGGGTCATCCCGACAAGTTTGCGGCGGGCGCGGTGCTTTCCCAGAGCCCCAGGGATTTTGACACCATCAAGTGGAAAAACGGCTATCCCACCAACTATATGGGCGAGCGGGCCATTAACATGGTAAACAACGCAGGGGGCAGGGAGGCCTTCATCGCATCCCGTGAAAATACCTGGAAAAGGGTGGTGGAGATGCATGAAAACGGCACGCTGCCCAAGCTGTTCTGCTGCTGCGGCACCAGGGACGGCCTCTACCCCCAGTACAGAGAGTTCAAGAAAATGTGCCTTGAAAAGGGTATTCCCATTACCTTTGAGGAAAAGAAGGGCTATCAGCATGAGTGGCGCTTCTGGAATCTGATGATCGAGCGGGCGCTGGACTTCTTTGAGATCCCGAAAAAATAAGCGCAAAAAAGCCGGGAGGGCAAAACCCTTCCGGCTTTTGTTTATTTGAAGATGCGTTTGGCAAAATTGTACAGGCCGTTTTTCCACACGAAGAAGTCGTGTCCGCCCAGCGTTTCGTAGTAGATGTGCTCTGTGCCGTTCTCGGTCAGCGCGTCGGAATAGCTCCTGGGGAAGGGCCCCACCACATTGTCGGAAAGGCCGGTGTTGATCATGATCAGCGTTTGATAGCCGTCCCGGACCTTCATATCGGCTTTGGCAATCAGGCCGTCGCCTGCGCCTGTATCCATCACGCCCGGGGCGGGGCAGAAGGCGCCGATGTAGCCCACCTCATCCTGCATGGTCAGGCCGATGTAGAGCGCCTCGCGGCCGCCCATGGAAAGGCCGGCAATGGCGGTATTCTCCCGGCCTTGCGCCACAGGATAGGAGGCGGCGATAAAGGGCATCAAATCGTCCCTGAAATCGTTGATGAAGTTGTCAAAGGCGGCAATGGCGTCGGCGCTGTACATGCCGGCGGAAGTAGCTGTGCCCTTGGGAAAGGCCTTGATGTTGGGGGTGACGATGATCATGGGCTCCGCATCGCCCGCTGCGATCAGATTGCCCACCACCACGTCGGGCTTGCCTCCCATCCATTCGCCGTGGTCGCCGCCGATGCCGTGGAACAGGTACAAAACGGGATAGGTTTTGCTTTCGTCATAGCCGGGCGGCAAAATGACGTAGCACTTGCGCTCGGTGCCGGTGGTGGTGCTCTGGTAGGTGTGGTACACCGTTTTGCCGTACTCGGTATCGCTTCTGCGCACGTCGTAATTGGAGGGCGCCGCATAGGGGTTTTCCTGCGCGGTGGCAAGCGTGCAAAGCAGCGTCAAAAGGAGCGTGAGGACGAACAGGCGCTTGAACATGGCTTTTTCCTCCCTGATAGGCTAACGGCCCCCGCAGACTGTGCGGAGGCCGTTTGAAATGGGTTCAGATCAGCACTGGACTTCCTTGCCGGTCTTGTATGCTTCTTCGATCGCGTGGAGCAGTTCCACGGGACGGCGCAGTGCTGCGTGGCTGTAGGGCGCCTTGCCGCTGCGCACCATGTTGGCAAACACGTCCAGCTCGTATTCGTAGCAGTAGCCAACGCTGTCGCACACGCCGTGCATGATGCCCTTGTCGGTGACCACGGTGGCGGAGTAGGTGTAGCAGTCGGTGTACTGGCAGTGGACGTCGTAATCCTCATAGTGGAGGATGATGGACATGCGGTTCTTTTCCTGATCGGGGCAATATGCGTGGACGGACTTGACCTTGTCGCCGAACACGGGGAAGACCATTTCGATCAGGTGCTGGGCGTAGAAGTAGAAGCCGCCGTAGGGGTTGACCATGTTGACGGGAGCCGCCACATAGCCGCCCATCAGCTTTTTGCCGTCGATGTAGCGGATGAGGGGCTTGAGTTCGTCAAGGTACTTAAGGCACGAGCCGCCGCAGAGCAGCGCGCCGCTCTTATCGGCCTCCGCCATCAGCGCATCCACCTTTTCCATATCCACGCAGAAGGGCTTGTCGATGAAGGCGGGGATGCCCTTCTGGATGTAGGGCAGGGCATAATCGTAATGCAGATCGCCGTGACGGGCTACCACCATGACGGCGTCGGCCTGATCCAGATATTCATGGGGATCGGAGGCAATGTGGGGGCACAGGCCTTCGTTCACCAGCGTATCGTTCTGGGGCTGTTCGGGGCCGTAGGCGCCGATCACTTCCATATCGGCATACTTGGGGTTTTCCTTGATCAATTTGGCAAATGCATAGGCATGGGAATTTTCCGTACCCAAAAGGACGATTTTCATGATATGTGCCTCCTGTTATTCGCGCACGGACAGGGGGTTCTGGGCGTGCACGGTGTCGATCACCTTCAGCTGCTTGAGCACCTGCTCAGGCACGATCTGCATGGGCTTGCCCTCGGTCAGGTGGGCGTAGATCATATCGTAGTATTCCAGCACGGCGTCGGTGAAGGCGTCGCCCTTGACGGGCACCGTTTCCTCGATCCAGTCCAGCTTTTCGCTGCAATAGGCGGGGGTGCGATCGGGGGTGAAGAGGGGATCCATGATCTGGTGCTGCTCGGGCGCCTTTTCGGGCACGAAATACTTGTACTCGATCTGGGCCATGGTGGCGCGAAGGGAGCCGTTGGCGGCGGAGATCACATAGGTGTAGGGCGCATAGGCGTTGCAGGAGGAAATTTCAAGATCGATGAGGGGCTTGCCGGGATGGGTCAGGATGATCTTGGCATAGTTTTCCGCGTCGCCCAGCATGTTGGTGCGGTCCAGCTTGGAATAGACGCTCACGTCCTCCGGGAAGCCCAGCAGGTCCAGCGCCTGGTCGATGGGATGGGGGCCGGTGTTGCGTACGTTGCCGCCGGCATAGGACTTGCTGGTCTGCCAGTCCCAACGGCGGGCATGGCCGGAGAAGCTGATGGAAACCTGCATCAACTGGCCCAGCACGCCGCTGTCGATGATCTTCTTGATCTCCTTGTAGTAGGGGGCAAAGCGGCTCTGCTGGAAGGCGTTGAGCATCTTGCCGGCCTTTTTGGCAGCCAGGATCATGCGCTGGCCGTCTTCATAGGTCTTGGCAAAGGGCTTTTCGCAGATCACGTTGAAGCCGTGCTCCAGAAGATCGATGGTGACGGGGGTGTGCATGTGGGAGAAGGTGGAGTTGACCACCAGGTCGATATCCTTGCGGTCAAAGAGTTCACGATAATCGGCGTACACATCGCAGCCGTATTCCTGCTTGGCGCGGATGCGGCGCTCTTCCAGCGCATCCACCACGGCGACTACCTGGAACTTGGTGTTGCGGTCGCTGCGGAAAAACGCACCGTGAATGTCACGGCCGCTGCGGCCCTGGCCGATAATGGCCACGTTGAGCTTTTTCATGGCGGGACAGCCTCCTTGTAAATCTGGATATGGCAGAATTTCTCTACATACATTTATACCACGTTGCGTCGTGGATTGCAATGCTTGCAGGCAAAAAGAAAAGGAGTTTTGCGGTGCATGCCGTCAGAATATGATGTGCGGGAATGCGGAAAATGATGGCGGGAATTGCGGAAATTGATGTATTTTTGAACAGGAAAATGCGGGAGGGGAGGCGAATGAAAAGAGGCATATTTTTTTGATGCGCAAGCATGGGAGGATATTTACATGAGCGTGCGTTTTACCCGCGGCCAGAAGGCGATTTTGTGGGGCATGGTGCTGGCTTATACGGCGGCGTATCTGAACCGGCTCAATCTGGGCGCGGCACTTCAAAGCATCACCAGGGCGTTTGCATTGACGGATGCGCGTGCCGGCCTTTTGCAGAGCGCCTTTGCCATTGTGTACGCCTGCGGGCAATTGATCAACGGCGCCATTGTGGACCGGGTGAACCCGGTGCGGCATATGCTGATTGCCATGATCGGCTTTTGTGCCGTCAATATGCTGATGAGCTTTGCGCCTACCTACAGCGTGCTGCTGGCGCTGTGCCTGGTGAACGGCGCGTTTCAGAGTATGCTGTGGACGCCCATCGTGCGTCTGATGGCGCTGTATTTTGTGGGACAGGAAGCCAGGGCGAAGGCCAACATTTTTATCTCGCTGACGCTGGTCATGGGGCATCTGGGCGCATGGGCGGTGTCCGGCCTGATGGCGGGCGCCTTTGGCTGGCACATGTCCTTCCGCGTGCCGGCGGTGCTGGGCGTGATCATTTTCTTCTTTGTCCGGTATCTGTTCAGAGATGTAAAGGTGGAGGGCGAAAAGAAGGAAAAGGCGGCGCAGGCAAGCGGGCAGAAAACGCCTGTGCTGACCCTGTTTGCCCGCACGGGCTTTCTGCTGATTTTGCTATCCTGCATTCTGTACGGCTTTGTGCGGGACGGCATCGTCACCTGGGCGCCCACGCTGCTGTCCGACATGGGCGCAGGCGCCATGAGCGCCACCTTGATCTCGCTGATCATCCCCGTGATCAACACGCTGGGCATTCTGGCGGGCAAATACCTTAACAAGCGGGGCGTTGGAAACACCCGCTTCTGTGTGGCGCTGATGCTGGTGATGACGGCGGCGTTCTGCCTGCCCCTGCCGCTGAGCAGCAAAATGGTGGTATCTGCTCTCTTGATGGGTCTTGCCTGCGCAGGGCTTTACGGCCTCAACCCGCTGCTGACGGCGCTGGTGCCCCTGGAATACGATAAGGCGGGCCGCATCGGCCTTGCCGCCGGGCTCATCGACAGCTTCATCTACATCGGCTCTGCCCTGGCCGGCGTGCTGGGCGGCACGGTATCCCAGACGTTCGGCGCAAACGGCCTGTTTGTTTCCTGGGTGCTGACGGCGCTCCTTTCCGCCCTGTTGTGCTTCCTTTCCGGCACCAGAAAGCCCATGCAGGCGCTGGAGGAATATGGTAAATAACAAATAAACAAAAAAGAAGCCTGACCAGTGGTCAGGCTTTTTTGATTGTGTTGAGATCAATGATATTCGGGCAGCCAGCCGGTGTGAGCCACGATCAGATCGTCGCACATGGCCACGATATCGTCGATGCTCAGCTCGCTCTGGCAGTGGGGATCCATCATGGCAGCCTGATAGATGTAATCCTTCTTCTTCGTCATGGCGGCCTCGATGGTAAGCAATTGCACGTTGATGTTGGTGCGGTTCATGGCGGCGCACTGCTCGGGCAGATCGCCGATGAAGGTGGGATTCACGCCGCTCTTATCCACCAGGCAGGGCACTTCCACGCAGGCGTTGCGGGGCAAGTTGGTGATAATCCCATTGTTGAGCACGTTGCCGCCGATCTTGTAGGGCTTGTTGGTCTCCATGGCCTCCATGATGTAGCTGGCATATTCGTGGGTGCGGGTGTGGGTCAGGAAGGGGTTCTTGGTCAGCTCATCGCGCTGCTTTTCCCAGTTGGCGATCTGGTTGATGCAGCGGCGGGGATATTCATCCAGCGGGATGTTGAACTTTTCGATGAGCTCGGGATACTTATCCTTGATGAAGAAGGGCATGTACTCGGCGTTATGCTCGCTGGATTCGGTGATGTAGTAGCCAAAGCGCTTCATCACTTCCATGCGCACCTTGTCATAGGGGTATTTGTCGGGGTTTTCAAGGGCGCGGCGCTTGATCTCGGGGTACAGATCCTTGCCGTCCTTGGTCACTTCCAGCAGCCAGGCCTGATGGTTGATGCCGGCGATCTTCCACTGGATGCTGTCGTCATATTCCATGCCCACGTTGTTAAACAGGGTGGAGGTGCACACCTGCACGCTGTGGCACAGGCCCACCGTCTTGATGGGGGTGTAGCGCAGCATGGCGCCGGTGAGCATGCACATGGGGTTGGTGTAGTTGAGGAACCAGGCGTTGGGGCACACTTCTTCCATGTCCTTGGCAAAATCCATCATCACGGGGATGGTGCGCAGGGCGCGGAAGATGCCGCCGATGCCCAGCGTATCGCCGATGGTCTGGCGCAGGCCGTACTTCTTGGGCACTTCAAAGTCGATGATGGTGCAGGGATCGTACAGACCCACCTGAATGGCGTTGACCACGTAGTTGGCGCCGCGGAGGGCGTCCTTGCGGTTTTCCACGCCGCAGTATTTTTCGATGGTGGCCTTGTTGCCCAGGTTATTGCTGATGGCGGTCAGCATCAGGTAGCTTTCTTCCAGACGCTGCGGGTCGATATCGTACAGCGCAATGACGCTGTCTTCCAGCGCGGGGGTCAGCATGCTGTCGCCCAGCACGTTTTTGGCAAACACGGTGCTGCCTGCACCCATAAAAGTGATCTTCGGCATAACAGTATCTCCTTTATAAGGTTCTTATTGTCTGTATTATAGCGGAAAAACGGCGCGGTGGGAAGAGGGAAAAATCAGAAAAGTCGGATGGAAAGGGCGCTTTGATCGTCCCGGGAGGAGGTGATGCACACGTCCATTTCCCGGAGCGTGATGGGTTCCCACAATTTGCAGATGCGCCTGCTGCCCACGGTGGTGCCGTCAAAGAGGTTGAAGGTTTCGCCGTAGTCGGTGGTATGGTTGATGCGGAAGCGCTCGATCATCTGTCCTTTGTCAAGGGGCTCCCGGAGCTCTACGTAGGTAATTGTCTCGTCCTTCGGGAGCGTAATGTGGTAGACGCACTGATTTTCGTTCTGCACGGTGCGGGTGATCTGCTTGCCTGTGCCCTTCTCCTGGCCAAAGGCGCTTTTCAGCGCATCGCCCAATTCCTTGAAGCGGGCGATATCCCGGGGGTCAAAGCGGCCTGAGGGCATGGGCGGGATGTTCAGGTGGAAGGAGGCGCTGCCGCCTACGCTGGTCATGTAGGTGTGCATGAGCCTTTCCAGGGAATGAGGTTCCTCTTCGGGATGGTAAAACCAGCCCGGACGGATGGACATATCCACCTCCGCAGGGCAGAAGCACAGTCCCTTGCTGTACTGGATCACTTCCATGGAGCCCAGGTCCTGCCACATGTTGTCGATGCCGTCAAGCGTACCGGGGAGCAGTGCGCCCTCCGTTTGCTTTTGCGCCCGGTGGCACAGTTCATGGGGCACCACCATCCATTCGGCATAGCGGGCATGGCCGCTTTCGTTGCCGCACCAGCGGATATCCGGACCGGCGTCGTTGAAAATGCAGGCGTTGGGCTGATATTTGCGGATCAGGTCGATATAGCCCTCAAAATCGTATTCTTGTTTTTTGCCGTTGGGGCCTTCGCCGCAGGCGCCGTCAAACCAGACGTAGAAAATATCGCCGTACTGGGTGAGCAGCTCGGTGAGCTGGGCCTTGTAGTAATCGTTATAGGCGTCGGTGCCGTAGAGGGGAGAGTGGCGGTCCCAGGGGGACAGGTAAAAGCCAAAGCGGATGCCGCCCCGTCTGCAGGCCTCGGCGGCCTCCCGCACCACGTCGCCCTTGCCGCCCTTCCAGGGGCTGCTTTTGACGGAATGATCGGTATATTTCGTCTGCCACAGGCAGAAGCCGTCGTGATGCTTGGCGGTGAGCACCATGCCCGTCATGCCGGCGGACCTGATGGCTTCCACCCATTCGTCGCAGTCAAGATCGGTGGGGTTGAAAATGGCGGGGTCCTCCTGCCCTGTGCCCCATTCCAGCCCCGTATAGGTGTTGGGGGAAAAATGGACGAAGGCGTAAAAGGGCTTTTCCATAAAAGCCTTTTGCCGGGGGGAGGGCACAACTTGGGCAGCCGCCTTGCGGAATGCGCTCAGGTCCATACAAAATCCTCCGTGTATCGTTTTTTTTGTTGCCTTCATTATAGCACGGAAAGCGCCGCTTTGCATAGCAAATCCGTCCGGCGGATGCATCAGATTCAGCCGGATGCATGCTTCCTCGGCAGAAAAATGCAAAAAGTGCACCGGCGCAGGCGGGATAAATCCTTGAAGGGGGCGGCGGGTGTGTGGTATACTATCATGGGTTGGTATTGACCCGGAAAACAACGAACGGAGGAAAAGGAGATGTACACAAAGGAAGCGCTCAAGGAAGACCTGAAACAGATGGGGCTTTGCGGCACGGAAACGGTGATGATCCATTCCTCCATGAAGGCCATCGGCGACGTGGAGGGCAGAGCCGACACGGTGCTGGATGCGCTCAGTGAGTTTTTTCGGGACGGGCTTTTGATGCTGCCCACCCTCACCTGGAACCTGGCCTGGGAAAAGGAGCCGGTGTTTGACGTACAGGAAACGCCAAGCCTGGTGGGCATTTTGCCCCAGCTTTTCCGCAAGCGGGAACACGTGGTGCGCTCGCTGCACCCCACCCATTCCGTGGCGGCCCTTGGCCGGGATGCGGAATGGATCACCGGGGAGGATCATCTGGACGATCTGCCCTGCGGCGAGCACAGCGCCTGGCATAAGCTGATGGAGCGGGACGGCGTGATTTTGATGGTGGGCTGCACGCTGACCAGCTGCACCTTTATCCACGGCGTGGAAGCCTGGTGCGATATTCCGGACAGGCTGGATGCGCCGGTACGCTATCAGGTGATCGGCAAGGACGGGGAACAATGCGAAGTGGTCTCCCGTCCGCACAAGGGATCGCCCTCCGAACAGTATTACCTGGCGGAGGAGGCGCTGCGCAAGTGCGGCGCGCTCAGGGACGGCAAGCTTGGCGATGCACGCGTCATGGTGATCTCCGCCCGCGGCTGCTATGAAACGGTGAAAAGGCTGCTCAGCGAAAACCCGCAGCTCTTTAACGAATAAGGCGTCAGCTGCCACCTTTGCCATTCCTATCTAAATCCCTTGACACCCCTTTGTTTGACGATATAATGAAACTGCCTGCGCATGTGCTTTGCGCGGCCGGAGGTTAACACATTGCAGAGATTTGCCGCATTTCCCGTGGAGCGCTGGAGCGATAAGGTGATGAGCGTGCTCCGGGAGCAGCAGCTGGAGGCCTGTCAGGAACGGCTGTCCCGCTGCCCCGAAAAGGGTCTGTTTGACGATATTACTCAGGCGGAGCTTGGAGAGATTTATCCCGGCTCCTATTTGGCATGGGAAAAGGGCGCTGCCCAGCCTGCTTTGCGCCAGGTGCGGGAAAAGGTACTTGGCATGGCGGAGGAGGAAGTGTGCTTCCTGTCTTCCCGGGAGGATAATCTGGTCAAGCGCATGCTGATGGCAGGCGGCGTGACCGTGCTGGACGACTGGGAGGATATTTCCGCCGCCGAATCCCTGATCAAGCGCATGTGGTGCGTGATCCGCATCGATGAGGAAAACGATATGGCTACCCTCTGTCTGCAGGGGGAGGTGACCGGGCAACTGGTCAAGGGCATGTCGTCCCCCGCATACAGCCTGATCCGCCAGCATATTTTCCGCTTTGACGCCACGCTCAACGCCCTTTTGTACCTGTCCGGCTTTCTCCATGCCGCCGTGCCTGCCCGCCATTTTCTGGAGCAGCTGCGGGCGGACAAATTGCCTGCGGACAAGCGCATCGTGGGCAGGTATCTGAAATCCGCCTTTGATTACTGGGAGCTGGAGCAGGAGGATATGCTGCTGGTGCATCCCGGCCTGTACGATCCCGAAAACCTGATC
Organism: Clostridiales bacterium; assembly: GCA_015056175.1. GTDB lineage: Bacteria > Bacillota > Clostridia > Christensenellales > Aristaeellaceae > SVGT01. Next base: position 58,003 of record SVGT01000006.1, read on the forward strand.
TCCCGCCTCAAGGGCATGGGCGTGCCCGAAATGCAGCTTACCCACGCCATGATGCTGGGCGGCATGAACGGTTTGCTTCCCGAGGAAGCGGCCAGCGCCGACAGCATGCGCTTTGCCCTGCACGGCGCCGTGCGGCCCGAGCTTGACGAAGAGGACGTGCTGGACGATCTGCGCATGATGGCCAAGCAGGGCGCATCGCTTGAAGAAATGCGCGAGGTGCTGGAAAACTGTCTGTGCGTGTTGCCCACACCCGCTATGCTGGGCGCGCTCTATCAGGTGCATATGCAGACCGTCCGCTGGATCGGCATGGCGCCTGCGGTGCTGAACTGATGGAGGTCTATACCTGGCGCGTCCGGGAGGGCGAAAAGGATGCGCGGCTGCAAAGCTATGTGGAAAAAGCCCTGCCGCTTTTGCCCGGGCGCTATGTGCGCCAGGCCTTTGAAAAGCGGGATGTGAAGGTGGACGGCGTGCGCGCAAGGGCGCAGGATGCGGTCATTCCCGGCAGCGTGATCAGCGTATACACGCCTTATGCGCCGGAAATCCCCATCGCGTATGAGGATGACCGGGTGCTGGTGATCGTAAAGCCCGCAGGCCTGTGCGTGGAGGATGAAAACGCCGGCATGACGGTGCTGAGCCTGATGGAAAAACGGGCAAAGGGCGAATACCGCCCGCGTCTTTGTCACAGGCTGGATACCCAGACGTGCGGTTTGCTCGTGCTGTGCAAGGATGATGAAAGCGAGGAAGCGCTGAAAAAAGCCTTCCGCGAGCGCACGCTGAAAAAGGAATACGAGTGCCTGGTGCGGGGCGAAATGCGTCCGCCCAAAGCGGTGTGCAGCGCCTTTCTGGTGAAAAACGCCGCGCTGGCCAAAGTGCGCATCGTGTCCCACGAAACGCCGGGCAGCAAGCCCATCACCACGGGCTATGAGGTGATCGGCAGGGAAGGGGAACTGAGCCGTCTGCGGGTGGACCTGATCACCGGGCGCACCCACCAGATCCGCGCCCATATGGCCTATCTTGCCCATCCCTTGCTTGGGGATGATCTTTACGGCGACAGGACGCTGAACAGGCGGCTTAAGGCAAATGGCCTGAAGCTGTGCGCCGTAAGGCTGGAAATACTGTCCCTTGACGCACCGCTTGACTATTTGAACGGCAGGGTGTTTGAGATCGCCGCGCCGTTTTGATCACAGGAGAAATTATGTCGCAAGTACGTTTGATCGCCATGGACGTGGACGGCACCTTGTACGACCGCCCCGGCACCATTTCGGAAGTGAACCTTTCCGCGCTCCATGCGGCGCAGGAAAAGGGCGTGGTGGTGGCTATCGCTACCGGCCGCACGCCTGCCAACATGCTCATGTCCACCAGAGAGCTGGGGCTTTTCTGCCCGGTGGTTGGCAGCAACGGCACCCATGTGGTGGATGAAAACAACCGCCTGCTCTTTGAGCATGTGATGGATCACAGGGCGGCTGCGGAAGCCCAGTACCGGTTGAGCCAACTGGACACGGAGTACAACGTGGTGACCCGGGATACCCTGTGCATGAGCCGGGCGGATAACTCCTACAAGCTGAACACGGAAGAATGCGCCAGGCTGGCTTCCTACGGGCAGCAGTGCCTGTTTGGCCCGGAGCATGCAAAGGCCTGCGCGCAGGAACGGGTAAACAAAATGTTTGCCTACAACTGCGCCGATATTGAGGAAGTGCGCCGTGCGCTTTCCGATATTCCCGGCATTTATCTGTCCCGCTCGGGCAACGATAATGTGGAGATCATGCCCGTTGGCGCGGATAAGGCGCTGGGCGTGCGGGCACTGGCAAGCCATTACGGCATCTCCATGAACGATGTGATGACCATGGGCGATGAAATGAACGATTACGAAATGATCTGCGCGGCGGGCTGGGGCGTGGCCATGGGCAACGCTGTGCCGGCGCTGAAGCAGGCAAGCAGGTATGTGACGGAAAACTGCCGCGATCACGGCGTCAGCTGCGCCATCTGGCGGTATGTGCTGTAAGGAAAGAACGGGTTAAAGACAATGTCTGCAAAGAGAAGAGAGTATTTTTGGCGCCTTGCAGGCCGCGTGGTGGTGCTGCTTTTGTGCGCATGGACGTGGCTGCGCAGGCGGGATACCTTCAGCGTGCTGGAGGGGATGAACTTTTTTCGCGGCTTTACGCCCTTCCACGTGCTGTGGCTGATCTGGATGATGGATATGGTTTTGCAGATCTTCCCCATCCGCAACAAGGTGCCCCTGGGCTCCCAGAAGCTGTTCCAAAACCGCTTCCGCCCCATTATGGAAAAGATCAACTACCAGGCGCTGCGGGATTACGTGGTCAATACTACAAGGGCGGCCTACAAGGTGTTTATCATCTGGTGCATTTTGATCGTGGCCATCGGCATCCTGTATTACACCGGGCTCATCGACCGCACCGTGCTGTTTATGATCTCCGTGCTGTTTTATGTGTGCGACCTTGTCTGCGTGCTGATCTGGTGCCCCTTCAGGCTGATCATGAAAAACAAGTGCTGCACCACCTGCCGCATCTTTAACTGGGATCATCTGATGATGTTTTCGCCCCTGATCTTCGCCGGCGGGTTTTACAGCATTTCGCTGCTGATGATGGCGGTGGCGGCGTGGCTTGTGTGGGAGGTCTGCGTGATGATCTACCCGGAGCGCTTCTGGGAGATGACCAACGTGGCGCTCAAATGCTCGGAGTGCACGGACAAATTGTGCACCCAGTACTGCAAAAAGCTTAGAAAATGACAAGCAAAAAGACGGAACAAAAGCTCCGTCTTTTTTATTTACAGTTGTGCGGCGGCGTCCAGCGCGACGGTAAGAAGCGTGTGGCGCATATCCTCCGTCATGGTACCCAATATGCGCTTTTCCCAGGCGTTTCCGCTTAAGGAATCGGCGGCGTAGAGGAATTGGTATACGGGGATATTTCGGTACGCGCCTACCGCCATCAGCGATGCGCATTCCATTTCCACGCAGATGCAGCCCTGCTTAAGGCGCTCCGCGGCAAGCTCGCCGGTTTCCCGGTAAAAGGCGTCGGTGGTCCATGTGCGGCCGGATACGGTGGGGACGCCCATCCCCTTCATGATCGCTTCAAGTGCATCGTGGGTGGGGACGGGGATAAAATCGTCCGCAGGCAGGTAATGATAGCTGGTGCCCTCGTCCCGGTATGCGTGGGTGGGCAAAATGAGGCGACCTGCCGCAATGCCCTCCCGCAGCACGCCGCAGCTGCCGAATACCAGGATTTGCCTTGCGCCCTTGACGATCACTTCCTCCATCAGCGCCGCGGCAGCAGGGCCGCCAAGGCCGGTACGGTAGAGGCCCAGCGTTTTTCCGCGGTGGGAAAATTTGTAGATGGGCCTGGTATCCCCTGCGCGGAGGGTGGAAATGACCTCCGTTTCATGGGTGGCGCAGAGGATGCGCTCCATGTGATCGGAAAAGGTGATGACCACCGTTTCCGGAAAGGAGGGCACGGGGGATGCGATATTGGCGGGGGAGAGCAGCGCCTCCGCCTGACGGAAGCTTTGTTCAATGGGCATGGGAGGCCTCCTTATTTGCGATCCTTCACCATGGTCAGGGCGATGCGCTTCTTGGGGATATCCACCTCCACCACCCAGACCTTGACGATATCGCCCACCTTCACCACCTCGCCGGGGTGACGGATGAAGCGGTTGGCCATGCGGGAGATGTGCACCAGGCCGTCCTGATGCACGCCGATATCCACAAAAGCGCCAAAGTCGATCACGTTGCGCACGGTGCCCGTAAGCTCCATGCCGGGCACCAGATCCTTCATATCCAGAACGTCTGTGCGCAAAACGGGCTTGGGCAGATCGTCACGGGGATCGCGGCCCGGCTTTTGCAGCTCGGAGAGGATATCCCGCAACGTGGGCAGACCGATTGCAAGCTCCTCAGTCAGCTTTTGCAATCCGTATTCCTCCGCCAGTTTGCCGATGCCGTCAATGCCGCCGTTTTTCATGTCCTTCAGCTGATAGCCAAGCTTTTCCAGCAGCGCTTTTGCAGCCGGGTAGCTTTCCGGGTGCACGCCGGTGTGATCCAGCGCATTGTTGCTGTTCATCACCCGCAGGAAGCCGGCGCACTGCTCAAAGGCGCGGGGGCCAAGCTTGGGCACTTTTTTCAGCTCCGCACGGGAAGATATGCCGTTTTCCTCCCGGTATTTGACGATGTTTTTGGCAAGCGCCGGGCCGATGCCCGCCACGTGGGAAAGCAATTGGGCAGACGCGGTGGATACCTCCACGCCCACGGCGTTTACGCAGTTTTCCACCACGCCGTCCAGGGCGCTTGTCAGCTCGTTTTCCTTCAAATCGTGCTGGTACTGCCCAACACCGATGGCCTTGGGATCGATCTTCACCAATTCCGCCAGGGGATCCTGCATGCGGCGGGCGATGGATACGGCGCTGCGCAGCGATACGTCAAACTCCGGAAATTCCTCCGCCGCCAACTTGGATGCGGAATACACCGAGGCGCCCGCTTCGCTGACGATCATATAGGCGACGCCTGCGGGCAGCTCGGGCAAAAGGGATACGATAAACTGCTCGCTTTCGCGGCTGGCCGTGCCGTTGCCGATGGCGATGGCGGTGACTCCGTGACGGCTGACCATGCGCTTGATGAGCGCCTTGCTCTTTTCCTTTTCAAAGGTCTGGCCGGGCAGGGTAAAGTGGCCCACGCCCGTTTCCAGCACCTTGCCGTTTTCATCCACCACGGCCAGCTTGCAGCCCGTGCGGAAGCCGGGGTCCACGCCCAGCGTCACCTTGCCCTTGATGGGCGGCTGCATGAGCAATTGCTGCAGGTTCTGGGAAAACACGCGGATGGCGCTTTCGTTGGCCTTGTCCGTCAGCTCGTTGCGCAATTCCCGCTCGATGGAGGGGTAGATGAGGCGGCTCCAGGCATCGTCGCAGGCCAGAGCGACCTGCCGTGCGCACTCGTTATTGGCGCGGATATAGTGGTGGTGGATGAGGCGCAGCACGTTTTCATCGTTCACGGCCACGGCGACCTTGAGGAACTCCTCCTTTTCACCGCGGTTGACGGCCAGTACGCGATGGGCGGGGATGCGCAGCAGCGGCTCCTCGTGCTCGTAATACATGCGGTAGACGCTGTCTTCCTCTTTGGCGTTTTTCGTGCGGATCACGCCCTCGCGGCGGCAAAGCTCGCGGATCTCCTTGCGCAGCGCCGCATCATCGCTGATGCCCTCGGCCAGAATATCCCGTGCGCCCAGGAGCGCGCTTTCCGCATCCGGAACCAGATCGGTGATAAAATCCGCAGCGATCATCTCAAGCGGCCGGTCGGTTTTTTCCTGCATTTGCAGGAGGATGGACAGCTTTTCCAGTCCGCGCTCCCTTGCGATCATGGCGCGGGTGCGGCGCTTGGGGCGGAAGGGGCGGTAAATATCCTCCAGTTCGGAGAGCGTCAGGGCAGAGGAAAGCTGACATACGATCTCGCCCGTCAGCACGCCCATTTCTTCCAGCGTTTTTTGGATTTCCTCCCGGCGCTTGTCCATGCCCCGCAGGTAGGTGAGCCTTTCGCTTACCTCACGCAGCACCTGATCATCCAGGGAACCTGTCATTTCCTTGCGGTAGCGGGCGATGAAGGGGATGGTATTGCCTGCGTCGATGAGCTCGATCACAGCCTTGATCTGCTCGGGACGGAGGGAAAATTCTTTGGCAAGTATGCTGATCAGATCCATAAAGCACATCCTTTGAGTACAAAAAAGTCAGGGTGTATCATTTCTATTTTTGCCTGCGTTTTTCCTGCCTGCACACGCAAAAAGCCGCCCTCGGGAGGGCGGCGCGCCGGGAATGTTACTCCGGCCAGTCGGTATCGTCCAGCGGATTATCCTCATCCCTGGGCCTGGGGTGGATGGCGTAAAGGGCGGCGGTATTGTTCTGCTGCCAGCCGTCCATGAGCCCGGAAGGGGCAACGCCGGTGCACTCGGTGCAGGAGATGACGTTTTCTTCGTCAAAGATGGGATCAAGGGCCTCCTGATCCCTGCGTTTCTTGGGCGTATCCATCAGCGCTTGCGGTAGCTCTGGCACATGCTCTCGTCGGCGGGATCGCCGGAGTGGGACATGGGCTTGGGAGCTACGGTGATGGCGTCCAGGGAGCACACCTTCTTGCTTTCGTTCAGATGCTGGCAGGATGCCACGCTGCAATGGATGCACTGGTGATGGTTTTCCTTCATCATGAAAACAGCCCTCCTTCCAATTGTGGCGCCAAAGCGGCGTCAGTAGCATTTTGCCCCGCAGCGGCACTTGCCATCCCCGGAAAATTGTGGTATATTTTGCAAGGTTTTGAAAAAGGAGGCGGGAAAATGGACAGAAAATGGAACGTACGCACACTGACAACCGGCGGGATCATCGCCGCGCTTTATGCCGCGCTGACACTGCTGCTGGCGCCCATCAGCTTTGGCGCAGGCGGTACCATCGATTTTCGCGTAGCGGAGGCGCTGACGCTTTTGCCCATCCTGACGCCCGCCGCCGTGCCCGGCCTTGCGGTGGGCTGCTTTGCCGCCAATCTGATCTGCGGCGCGCCCTGGCAGGACGTGATCTTTGGCACGCTGGCAACGCTGCTGGGCGCGATTTGCACCCGCAAGCTGCGCAAAAATATCTGGCTGGCTGCCGCCATGCCCGTGGTGTTCAATACGGTGATTGTGGGCACCATGCTGTCCATGGTGTACGCGCTGCCGCTGTGGATGATGCTGTTTTCCGTGTTTGTAGGAGAGATCGCCGTGTGCTATCTCCTGGGCATCCCGCTGATCAAGCTTTTGCAGCACACCAAGCTGCCCCTTGCATAAAAAAAGAAAAGCCGCAGAGCGCGGCTTTTTTTGTTTTACCTGTGCATGGAGGCGTTGACCTTTTTCACATCCCGGACACTGAAGAACCAGATGAGCGCCCAGATGAGGGCAAAGCCTGCGATGAAAACAACCGTGAACACCAGGATGGGCGTCAGGGCGTTATGCAGCCAGCCGTTCATCAGGTAGACCAGGATGTAATCCAGGTACAACACGCCAAAGTGGATGAGAATGGATGTGAGCAGCGGCAGGCGCTCTGCCTGATAGATGGCGGTGATGCCGCCTGCGATGAAGGCCATCAGCGTCGCGGACAGAATGCCCATGCACATCTGCGTGACGGTCAGCGTATCCGCAGTGCCGTTTGCGTCAAGGATCAGGTAGATCACAGCCAACACCACCGGGCCGCCCCAGGCTGCCATCAGGCCGCGCTTGAGAAATTCGCCTGCAAATTTTTTCATTTTTCAGTATACCTCCTTTTGATCTGTGCGTAGCAGCGGCGGGAAACGTATTCCTTTCTGCCGGAGCGGAACACGGCGTCCACCGCGCCGGAAAAGGCCGCCGCAAAGCGTATCAGGTGCTGTTCGTTGGCAAGAGCGCTTTTGTTGATGCGGATAAAGCATTGGGGGAGCCTTTCCTCCAGTTCGGAAAGGCGCATTTTGACCCGGTAGTCCTTTCCGTTTTTATCCGACGCCCAGGTTTTGCCGTCCATCACGCGGATACACTCGATATCGCCGTAGCGGAGCAGGAGCATATCGTCCTCGGTGTAGGCGGGCAATTGATCTTCCCCCGTATAGCGGAGTACCATCTGTTCGATGCGGTCGGTCAGCGTGCTGCGCATCTGCACGGTGGCCTCGATCACTTCCTCGCACCCGGGTACGATATTCAGCTTGAATTTCATGGGTGTTCACCCTCCTTTTCTGTCGACAGGTGCATGATAGCACATTTCTTTTTCGCTGTCACAAAATTGCGCCAAACGGCATTTTTTGCGCGTCGAGCGGTCAAAAAAGGCGCAAAAAACCGGCAGGTTGCTGCCTGCCGGCTTGCTTTTTCAGGGGAGATCTGCGCTTTGGGCGCTGTTGTTTTCCGTTTGCGTCAGGTTGCCGCGGATGGTCTGCACGCTGTCAAAAATCACGCCGCCAAGGCCCAGAAGGGTGGGGAGATAGTAGGTAAAGAAGCGCCACAGCAGCAGTGCGCCAAGCAGCGTGCCATCCGGGAAGACAGCGCTGAAGATGATGTAAAAGCCGCCCTCCTGGGCGCCTGACGCGCCGGGCAGCGGCGTAAACGCCGCGCCGATGTACAAAAGCAATTGCAGCGTAAGGATGTGGGCGTAGGAGAGGGCGCTTAAGCCCAGCGCGCGGTAGACGCAGAAGCTGACGCTCATCAGCCCCAGCACCTGCACGCAGGCAATCAGCAGCAGCACCAGCAATTGCAGCGGATGCTTTGTGATCATCCGCACGCTTTCGTGGAAATCGGAAAGCGCGTTTTCAAGCCTGGTGCGCCACAATTCCTCCCTGCGGATCAAACGCACGCGGCACAAAAGTTTCAGCAGGGAAAAGAGGAGCTTGTGCACCGTATGCCGGCTGATGCACAGCAGGATCACCAGCAGCACGGCGCTGCCGTTGAGGAGGAAGCCGGCGTACACAAACCACCTGGCCGCGCCGATATGCTGCGCTGCAAAATCCCGGAACAGGAGCCAGAGGGCCGCGCCCATCAGCAGCAGCGCGCTCTGGAAGCAGAAGAACTTGACGGCAAGCGCTGAGGAGGTAACGCCGCTGCTCACCTTTCGCTTGCTCATGGCCACCACCTGCATGGGCTGGCCGCCTGTGGCAGCCGGAGTGATGCCGGAATAGAACATGCCGATCAGCGTGGCGATCAGCGATGCGGAAAACCTTGCCGGCACATGCTGGAAGCGGTAGAACACATGGAGCAGAAGCGTTTCAAACAGGATGAACACGGCGCAGGATATCAATGCGCCCAGCACCCAGGCTTTGTCTGCATGGATGAGCGCCTGCCAGGCAGAGGGCAGATCGCCGCTGCGGGCGCCCAGAATGATGACAATCAGGATCGTTCCGATGATCAGAAGGAAGTTCAGCACATTGCTTAAGGTTTTACGGGATAGCTTTTTCAAAATCACAAACCTCTTTTTTATGATCGGCGGGCAAAAACGTCCATGAAACAGTATAGCACATTGATTTGCGCTGTGCCATACGGAAATTGGGCATTTTTCCACTTGCGCAAGACGAAAGATACGTGTATCATGAAGATGTATTACCATGCCTGTGAGGAACTATGAAGAAGAACGACGTATTGGAGCTTACCATATTGCGCCTGAGCGGCGAGCAGGGAATTGCCGTGCACGAGGGCCTGACGGTGTTTGTGCGCAACGCCCTGCCCGGAGAAAGGGTCATGGCTCGCATCGAGCGGGTGCAGAAGAACTGCGCCTTTGCCAAAGCGGTGGATATTCTGCAGCCTTCGCCTGCGCGGCGGGAGCCCCTTTGCCCTTATTATGAGAAGTGCGGCGGCTGCGTATGCCAGCATATGACGTACGATATGTCGCTGGATATGAAGCGGGAGCGCGTGCGGGACGCCCTTGTGCGCATCGGCCATGTGGACGTTCAGGTGCCGCCCGTGCTTGGCATGGAAAATCCCTGGCATTACCGCAACAAAACCTCCCTCCCCGTGGGCGGCGAAACGGGCGATCTGAAGATGGGCTATTACGCGCCCCGCAGCCATCGGATTGTGGATATTGACAAGTGCCTGATCGCCATGGAAGAGAGCGATGAAGTGCTGCGCGTGGTGCGCAGCTGGATGCAGAAGTTTTCCGTGCAGCCCTATAACGAAATCACCCATCAGGGCGTTGTCCGCCATGTGATGAGCCGCGTGAGCCGGCAAAGGCAGGTGATGGCGGTGATCGTCAGCACGCAAAAGCAGCTGCCCCATGAACGGGAGCTTGTCGCCATGCTGCGCTCGGGCGTGGAGGGGCTTGCTTCCGTGTGCGTCAGCGTCAACAAGCGGGGCGATAATGTGATCCTGGGGGACAATTATCATGTGCTCTGGGGCGAAAGCAGGCTGCACGATACCCTGTGCGGGTTTGATTTTGCCCTGTCGCCTTTGTCCTTTTTCCAGGTGAACCCTGTGCAGACGGAAAAGCTCTATCACACCGCTGTGGATTTTGCCGCCCTTTCCGGAAACGAACTGGTGGCCGATCTCTACTGCGGCGCGGGCACCATTTCCCTGCTGCTTTCCCGGCACGCGCAGAAGGTGATCGGTATTGAGATTGTGGAGCCTGCCATCCGGGATGCGGAGGAAAACGCCCGCCGCAACGGCGTAACCAATGTGGAATTCCACGCGGCGGCTGCGGAAAAGCTGCTGCCCGATATGGTGGAAAAGGGGCTTCGTCCCGATGTGGTGGTGCTGGATCCGCCGCGCAAGGGCTGCGAGGAAAGCGTGCTTCGCGCCATCATCAAGGCGTCGCCCCGGCGAGTGGTGTATGTATCCTGCGACGTGGCTACCCAGGCGCGGGACGCCGTGATCTTAACCCAGGGCGGCTACAGGGCCACCCGCTGCCAGAGCGTGGATATGTTCTGCCACACCGGGCATGTGGAAAACGTACTGCTGTTTGAAAAGGAATGAACATGATGACCAATGGGGAGATCGTAAGGATCGCCATGGAGCAGTCGGCCGTGGATCTTGGCTGCCGTCCGGAGGATTTTTTGAAAAGCGAAAATGTGACGGTGGAATCCCTGTGCCATCCGGACGCCCGCAAATACCTGAAGCTGCCCTTCTTTTGCCAATTGGTCACCTACGGAAACAATGTGGTGGCCTCCGGTGCAAAGGAATTTTTGCCTGAGATCAAAAAGTATGTATCCAGGTTTTCCTGGTACCGCTGCTTTGAAACGCCGCAGTTGCATGTGCTGGAAAAGGCGCTTTTGCCCTACGGCCACAAGGTGTGCTTCATGGCGGAATATTTCCTCCCGGATATGAACGAACTGAAGGAGAAGAATTGTCCCTATCCCGTGCGCGTGCTGGAAAAGGGCGCGTTTGAACAGCTGTATCTGCCCGAGTGGAGCAATGCACTCTGCTTTGACCGCAAGCATCTGGACGTGCTGGCGGTGGGCGCCTACGACGGGGATACCCTGATCGGCCTTGCGGGCGTATCGGCAGATTGCGACACCATGTGGCAGATCGGCATTGACGTGCTGCCCGCCTACCGCAGGCAGGGAATTGCCTCCGCGCTGGTCAGCCGCATGGCCCGTGAAGTGCTTGAACGGGGCAAGGTGCCCTTCTACTGCTGCGCATGGAGCAATGTGCTTTCCGCCCGCACGGCTGTCGCGGCAGGCTTTAAGCCTGCATGGGTGGAAATGACCGCCAAGCCCTGCGCGCTGATTGACGAAATGAACGGAGAAAATTGACGATTTGGCTCCAAATCCTGCATTTTGATTCTTGTAAGCAGGCGGGATTGATGGTATAATTATTTGGTTTGAAGGAATTTTGATGGAGAGGTTTTACGCATGTATTTAGCGGATGGATGGAGAGACTTTGAAGTGCTGGACACCGGCGACGGCCAGAAGCTGGAACGCTGGGGTCAGGTGATTCTGTCCCGGCCCGATCCTCAGGTGATCTGGCCCAAGGGCACGCCCCGCGCCTGGCATGAGGCGCAGGCCCACTACACCCGCAGCGATAAGGGCGGCGGCGCGTGGGAGTTTTACGATAAGCTGCCCGAGCGCTGGGTGATCAGCTACAAGGATCTCAAGTTTTACGTGCATCCCACCGGCTTTAAGCACACCGGTCTTTTCCCCGAGCAGGCGGCCAACTGGGACGCCATGCGCGCGCTGATCCAGAAGCGGCGCGGGGAAAAGGTGAAGGTGCTCAACCTCTTTGCCTATACCGGCGGCGCCACGCTGGCCTGTGCGGCGGCGGGCGCCCATGTGACCCATGTGGACGCAGCCAAGGGCATGGTCAGCTGGGCCAAGGAAAACAGAGAACTGTCCGGCCTTCCCGAAAGCAGCTTCCGCTTCATCGTGGAGGATGCGCTGGCCTTTGTCAAGCGTGAAGCCCGCCGCGGCAACACCTACGACGGCATCCTGATGGATCCGCCCAGCTACGGACGCGGCCCCACGGGCGAAGTATGGAAACTGGAAAACGAACTGTACGGCCTGGTTTCCGCCTGCACCGAGGTGCTTAGCGACAATCCCCTGTTCTTCTTCATCAACAGCTACACCACGGGTCTGCAGCCCGCCGTGCTCAGTAATATTCTGCGCAAAACCGTGGGCGCCAAGAAGGGCGGCAGGGTGGATGCGCAGGAAGTGTGCCTGCCCGTTGCCTCCGGCGGCGTGCTGCCCTGCGGAGCTACCGGCAGATGGACCTGCGATAAGTAACCGCACATGCGGATAAGGAGCGAAAGCTATGGAAAATATGCCTTTGATCGCTTATGAAGATAACCATCTGGTGGTGGCCGTCAAGCAGCCCAACCAGCTGACCCAGGCCGATTCCACCGGCGATAACGATCTGCTTTCCCAGATCAAGGAATACGTGAAGGAAAAGTACAATAAGCCGGGCGAGGCGTATATCGGCCTGGTGCACCGCATGGACAGGCCGGTGGGCGGCCTCCTGGTCTTTGCCCGCACCAGCAAGGCGGCAAGCCGTCTTTCCGAGCAGGTGCGCACCCATGACCTGAACCGTCAGTACGTGTGCGTGGTGGAGGGCAGCGCCCCCGACCAGTTTACCTATGTGGATTATCTGGTGAAGGAC
>SVGT01000043.1 GCA_015056175.1 Clostridiales bacterium
AGAACTGATCAACCATCAGAACGAAAAGGTCGTCTTCAAGGGCATGGAAATCGTTGCCGTGACCTACAAGAACGACGAACCCGGCGATGACATCTACGTGAAGGTTGCCAAGAACGGCGCTGAATACGACTTCTGCGTGGAACGTTACCTGACCGGTCCCGAAACCGAAGTGTACACTGCTGTTGGCGCCTTGAAGGCCGGCGACGTTGTGGACATCGAAGGCTTCCTCTACTGGTATGAAGGCGTGAACACCCACATCACTGCTGTGGCTCCCGTTGCCGCCGAATAATCAGACAAAACAAAAGGCCGTATCCGAAAGGATACGGTCTTTTTGTTGCCGGAAGGGCAGGGGAGAATGAACTCGATTACATCCAGCCCTCGTGGGTGGCTTTGTATTCGCCGATGTGGGCGTCGGCGTCCCGGATGAGAGCGTCCATTTCCTCCCGGGAGTACACCGTGGCGCCGCTGGCGCAGGCATGGCCGCCGCCGTGATATTTTTCGGCGATGTGGTTGATGGCGGCAAAGCGGGAACGCAGACGCACGCGGATAGCGCCGTCCTGCTCGTTTTCGATGAAGGCCAGCCAGCAAAGACAGCCCTTGATGGCGTCCAGATATCCAACCGATGCGCTGGCGGCTTCAAAATCCAGCCCGAAGCGCTGCTGGGTTTCACTGCTGATGAAGATATAGGCCACGCCGTTTTTCGTCATCTGCATCTGCTCGTATACGTAGGATTTGAATTTCAGCGTGTCAAAATCCCGCAGGTACAGATGGGCGTACAGCGTTTCGGTATCAATGCCCTGATCCAGCAGCGCGGCGGCATAGCGCAGCGTATCGCCGCTGACGCCGTCATAGCGGAAACGGCCGGAGTCCGTCACCATACCGGTGTAGATGTGGGCGGCAGCACTGCGGTCGATCTTCAATTCACTCTGGAAGGTGACAAAGAACTTGGCGATCATCTCGCAGGCAGATGATGCATCTTCTTCCACCCAGTTGAGCACGCCGTAGGGCTCCCGCTCAATGTGGTGGTCGATTTTGATCAGCTCTTTGCACAGGGCAAACTTCTTGTTGGAAATGCGGTCGGTGGTGGCGGTATCGATCACGATGCCCAGGGCGCTTTCGTACACGCTGTCGGGCACGTCCTGATCGTCCTCGCCCATGAAGCTGAGGAAAGCAGATTTCTGGTGGTCGATGAGCAGCACCTCTTTATCCGGGAAGGTGCAGCGCAGGATGCCCTTGAGGCCTTTGGTGGAGCCCACGCAATCGCCGTCCGGACGGATGTGGCGGAACAGCATGATGCGGTCGTATTCTTTGATTTTGCGGAGGATCTCCTGCATCACGTTCATCATTCTTCACCTGCCAGTTCATTAAGATCGGAAAGCATCTGCATGGCTTCCTCGCGGCTCTTTACACAGGCGCCGCTGGCCTTCATGTGACCGCCGCCGCCGTACTTGACGGCGATGGGGTTGATATTGTGACGGGAGGAGCGCAGCTCGCACAGCACGCCTTCGTCGGTCTCGGTAAAGTTGACCCAGATCTGCACACCCTTCAGATCCGCCATGGTGTTTACCATGCCGCGGGACACCGTAAAGGTGCTGACGGGCAGAGCGGCCAGCTCCTCCTTGGTGGTGTAGATATAGCCCACGTTGTTTTCCGTAAACTGAATCTTGAGGATGAACTGGGCGCGGAGGCGGGCCTGCTCATAATCCGTGGCGTACAGGTTCTGGTAGATGGCGTTAAGATCAATGCTCTGCTGCATGAGGAAGGCGGCGCGCTCAAAGGTCTTGTGGGTGGTGGCGTCGTAGCGGAAGCGGCCGGAATCCGTCACCATACCGGTATAAAGGGAGCGGGCGGCGATGGGGGAAAGGGGCAGGTTTTGCTCCATGGCCAGCGCCGTGACCAGCGCGCAGCAGCTTTCGGCGGTGGAATCCACCACCTCAATGGGGGCGATCTGCTCGCAGAACAGGTGATGATCAATGCGGCACAGGGCATGCGCCGTTTTGTACCGCTCGTCGCTGATCAGATGGGAGGCGGAGGTATCCAGCACAATGGCCAGAGCGTTCTGATACGTATCATCCTCCACCTGATCCATCACGGAATCCTCCATAAAGGCAAAGCGGCCTGCATCATCGCCCACGCACAGCACCTGCTTTTCCGGGAAGGCGGCCTTCAAGAGATGCTTCAGGCCCAACTGGCTGCCCAGTGCATCGCCGTCCGGATTTTTGTGGCGGTGGATGATGATGGTATCGTGCGCCGCGATCTGCGCCATAATCTGTTCAAACATGCTGTATTCCTCGTATTCAAAAAATCGTTCATGATATTATACCACGGAATACGGGGGATGGGCAAATATTTCGCGCAGCGGGAACAAAGAAAAAAACAAACAATTTTTCGCAAATTGTATAAACAAACTCCGATTGATGTGCTATAATGGAATCGATACAAGTTTATTGCCCGATACTTTGGAGGATTCTATGATCAGGATCGTAACGGACAACGGATCGGATATCACACTGGAAGAGGCTCGTGCACTGAACGTGGAAAGGGTTGTGCTGGAAACGGCCTTTGAAGACGGCCCCTGTCCCATGGATACCGATGAAGATTACGCTTTGTTTTATGAAAAACTGAAGAAGAGCGATAAGCTGCCCATCACCAGCCGCCCTGCGCCCCAGCAGTACCTGGATATCTACCTGGACGCCAAGGAAAAAGGCGACGGCGTGGTGGTGGTGGCGCTTTCCTCCGGCCTCAGCGGCACGTACGAAAGCGCCTGCGTGGCCAGGGATATGGCAGAATATGAAAATATCCGCGTGATCGACAGTCATCAGGCGGTGATGAGCCAGCGCATTCTGGTGGAGCATGCCGTCAAGCTGCGCAACTCCGGCCGCACGCTGGATGAGATCGTTTCCGGCGTGAAGGACGTGCGGCACAGGGTGCGCGTGATGGGCGTTATCGGCTCTCTGGTGTATCTGCGCAAGGGCGGCCGTATTCCCCCTGCACTGGCGCTGATCGGCGATGCGCTGGGCATCAAGCCCGTCATCACCGTTACCAATAAGGTCATCCAGCCGCTGGGCAAGGTGCGCGGCGTGAAGGCCGGCATTGCCATGATGTATAAAATGATGGATGAGGACGGTATCGATCCCGCCTTTGCGCCCTGCTTTGGCTACACCTCCAACAAGGAAATGGGCGAAAGCCTGATGCGGGATACCATGGAAAAATACGGCGTGCGCAGAGCCGGCCTGAGCCGGGTGAGCGGCATTATCGGCACCCATCTGGGCACGGACAGCGTGGGCGTGGCATACGTCAAAAAGCACGAGGAATAAATACAAAGCGTCGGCAGCAGCCGACGCTTATTTATTACCTAATTACGAGGGGATTTTTGTACTATATTGTCCGTTTTACGTCAGGGGCTTGACTTTAATATGCTCATGTGGAAAAATAGAAGAAAGACAAACACATAAAGGAGACGTTTTCATGGAAGGAACAATGAAGCGTTTGATGCTGATGGGCAAGGGCGGCCCCTGGGAAATGAAGGAAGTGCCCATTCCCAAGCCCGGTTACGGTGAGGTGCTGGTGAAGGTATTGGCTACGTCTGTATGCAACCAGACGGATCTGAACGCCATTCGCTGCAAGCATCCGCCGCATGAAATGCAGAGCCACTCCATGCTGCCCCATCACCTGCGCGTGTGGGACAAGCGCCTGGAGGGCGATGAGCTGGCGCCCTATTACAACAAAGGCCCCGTCACACTGGAGCCCTATCCCACCACCATGGGCCATGAGGGCATGGGCGTGATCGTGGAAATGGGCCCCTGCGAAGAAACGGATGAGTTCAGCGTGCCGCTTAAGGTGGGCGACCGCGTTTCGCTGTTCTGCGAGAGCACCTTTTCCCAGTACGTGGTGGCAGACCGGAACTATTGCTTCAAGGTGCCGGATAACCTGACCAACGAGGAAGCATCCCTGTTTGAGCCCTGGACCATCCTGTGGGCGTCCTGCCAGACCACCATCAAGTACGGCGACGTGGTGTGCATCCTGGGTCAGGGCGCGCTGGGCAGCTTTGCCACCCAGTGGGCGCGCATCAACGGCGCCAAGACCATTATCACCAGCGAGCCCGTTGCCTATAAGCGGGAGCTGAGCAAGAAGTTCGGCGCGGACATCGTGCTGGATCCCACCACCCAGGATATTACCGCCGAGATCGACAGGATCACGGGCGGCATTGGCTGCGACGTGGTGTTTGAATGTGCGGGCGAGCCGGCCACCATCAAGACCGCGCCCTACATCACCCGTTATGACGGCACCATTGTGCAGATCGGCGCCTGCTGCGACCCGGTGTATGTGGAATGGGGCTATATCCATTTCAAGGGTCTGCTGGTGCATAGCAGCACCTCGTCCTATGCTGCACTGCAGCATGCCCGCCTGGATGATCCCTACAAGAAGTGCATGGCGGATGCTGCCCGCGAAAAGGCAGCCGGGCGCTTCAACATCACGGATATGATCACCCACCATCCCAAGTTTACCGTGGAGGGCGTCACCGAACTGTTCCGTGAGATCGAGGAGAAGGGCACGGTGCTCAAGGCTGTGTTTGATCCCTGGGACGGGGAAGCGGACAAGTAACAACAAAAACGGCGTCTCCCGGAGGAGGCGCCTTTTTCATTGACTTTGCGGGACCACCTGTGCTACAGTGATACCATCAAGCAATCGAGGTGACAAACGTGGAAAAACCCATCGTGCAGGATATGGTGTTCCTGGCAATCCCCTCTCAGGAGGCGACGGAGCAGGACGTACCCCTGGCGCAGGACTTGCTGGATACGCTGGAGGCCAACCGGGCGCGGTGCGTGGGGCTTGCCGCCAACATGATCGGCGTGAGCAAGCGGGTGATCGCCTTTGACGATCAAGGCAAAAGCATGGCTATGCTGAACCCGGTGATCCTGGAAAAGAGCGGCGCGTACGAGGCGGAGGAGGGATGCCTTTCGCTGTCCGGCGTGCGCAAAACCGTCCGTTACGAAAAGATCAAAGTGGCTTACCAGAACATGAAAATGCAGAAAAAGACCCGCACCTTTCACGGGTTTACGGCGCAGATCATCCAGCATGAGGTGGATCACTGCGACGGCATATTGATTTGATACAAAAACCGCCCGACGCATGACGCATCGGGCGGTTCGTCATTGAAGGGGTGAAGGGCGCCGTCGCGGGACGGGGTATTGTTTGCACACAAGATGGTCGAACGGGAAATGCCGAATGGCACATACTGGTGATCTGGAAAATGCGACCTGTCGCGGGACGGCGTAGTATTTGCACACAAGATGGTCGAACAGGAGGTGCCGAACGGCACCTTAGGCCATGGTAGCAAGCTGTTCCTTCAGAATTTCCGTGGTCAGCTTTTCGCCGGTGATGAAGCGCTTGATCTCCTCCAGGCAGTGGCTGCCGATGCGCAGCAGGCCGTTGTGGGTCTGGCCGGCCAGATGGGGCGTCATGATCACGTTGGGCAGCGTGCGCAGGGGATTGTCTGCCTTGGGGGGTTCGGGATCGAACACGTCCAGGCAGGCGTATTTCAGATTTCCGGCCTTCATGTGCTCATACAGCGCCGTTTCGTCCACCAGGCTACCGCGGGCGGTGTTGATGAGGGAGGCGTCCTTCTTCATCAGCTTCAGGGTATCGGCGTTGAACATGTGGTAGGTTTCGGGAATGGAGGGCGCGTGGATGGATACCACGTCGCTTTCTGCAAGCAGCTCTTCCAGAGAGACCTTCCTGGCGTTGTACTTTTCGCGCAGCACGTCGGCGGACACGAAGGGATCGTACACCAGCAGTTCCACATTGAACATGCCAAGCAGCTTCAAATAGTGGGAGCCGGCAATACCTGCGCCCACGCAGCCGATCTTCACTTCCACCAGCTCGCGGATATCATCGTAGGATTTGAGGGGCGTTTCGCCCGTCCAGCCGCCGGCGGCAATATCGCGGGACACGTTGAAGAAGTTTTTCAGGCAGGCGATGGTCAGACCCAACGCCGTTTCAGAAACGCCCTTGCTCAGTACGGTGGCAGAGCTGGTCACCCGGACGCCCCGGTCGAAAAGCTCATCGGTGGCAAAGGATTTGATGCTGCCGGCGGCATGGGCCACATACTTGAGACGGGGAAGCTGATCAAGCACTTCCGGCGTAAAGACGGGGGCGCCCCAGGACGTGAGGATGACATCCGCATCGTGAGCAAGAGCAACCAGCTCTTCGGCGGTCAGGGTATCCTTGGGGTTGGTGATGAGTGTGCCCAGCTCACGCAGGCCGTCAATGGTCTTGGGGGTAAAAAGCTTTTGCTGCAGCATGGGGCCGCAAACTAGGGCGATATTCAGACCGGACATATAAGAGCCTCCTTGGATAAATAGTTCTTTTCAACTGCCCCTATTATACGATATAATAAGGCATCGTGAACAACAAATTTTTGAAAAATCGGGAAGAAATTATCGGAAGGAATGAGAAACATGCTCAAAATCGACCGTGCCACATGCGGATATGAGGTGGAGCGGCTGAAGGCGCCCTTTGGGTTTAAGGGCAAGCATATCAGCGCCCTGTGGCAGACCGCGGTAAAGCTGACGGATGCAAACGGCCTGTATGGCTGTGCGCCGGGTGTGCAGAGCGTGGTATGGTCGGATGCGGCCGTGTTTGAGCATCTGGGCGATCAGGAGGGCAACGAGGCCATGTTTCACATCACCCGCCGCGCCTGCGAGATGGTAGAGGGTCAATGTTTTGATACGCCCGTCGATATGATCCGCAGCATCGAAGAAGAACTGCTTCAATTTGCCCGGGATTATACCGGGCTTGCAGAGCTGCGCCCAACCTTTGTGCTCAACGCCCTGGTGCCGCTGGACCTGGCGGCCTGGCAATTGTACGCCCGGCAGCACGGGTATGCGGATTTTGACAGCATGATCCCGATGGAGTACCGCCAGGCTTTGCCTGCGCGGCATGACAGGCTGGCCCGGATCCCGCTGATCTCCTACAATGTGGATGAAGCGGGCGTCCGGCAGCTGACGGCGGGCGGGGATTTTCTGCTCAAGATCAAGCTGGGCAGTGATCCGGACGGCGACGGCGACCGGGAAAAGATGCTCAAGTGGGATATGCAGCGCATTTCGCAGCTGCACGCCTGTTTGCGGCATGAGGAAACGCCCTATACGGATAACGGCAAAATTGCCTATTATTTTGACGCCAACGGCCGGTACGACAGCCGGGAGCGGCTGGAAAGGCTGCTTGACCACATGGACAAAATCGGCGCGCTTTCCCAAACAGTGCTGCTGGAGGAGCCCTTTCCCGAGGACAGCGGCATTGACGTGCACGGTCTGCCTGTTCGCATCGCAGGCGATGAAAGCGCTCACGGCGCAAAAGACGCCCAGACACTGATAGATCTGGGCTATGGCGCCGTGGCCCTAAAGCCCATTGCCAAAACGCTGAGCGTCAGCCTGGAGGTGGCGGCGCTTACGCAGGAGAAGGGCATTCCCTGCTTCTGTGCGGATCTGACCGTGCCGCCGTGGATGGTGGACTGGAACAAGAACGTGGCCGCGCGGCTGGCACCCATCCCGGGTCTGAAGGTGGGCGCACTGGAGAGCAACGGCGAGCAGAATTATCCCGATTGGGAGCGGCTCCGCTCCTATCATCCCATGGACGGCAAGGGCTGGATCGACGGGAAAAACGGTCTGTTTGCATTGAACGGCGAATTCTATCGCACGTCCGGCGGCGTGCTGCTGGACAGCGCGCATTATCTTGCGCTGGCGGGGAGGTAAAAGCATGCATTTTATGTATTGTCCTGTTTGCGGAAGCAAGCTTGCGGGCCGCGTGCTGGGCGACGAGGGCATGGTGCCCTGGTGCGAAAGCTGCAATCGCCCCTGGTTTGATATGTTTTCTACCTGCGTGATCGTGCTTGCAGTTGCGCCTGATGGCAGGGTGGCGCTGCTCAAGCCCGCCGACCGGGATTATCAGTATAAAACGCTGGTCAGCGGCTACATGAAGCCGGGGGAGTGCGCCGAGGATTGCGCCCGCCGCGAGGTGGAGGAGGAGATCGGCATACGGCTTGGAAAGCTTCGGTTGATGGAAACAGTCTGGTTTCCCCGGGGCGAGATGCTGATGATCGCCTTCATCGGCTATGCGGAAAGCAGCCATATGACGCTGTCAGTTGAGGTGGAGGAGGCCGGTTGGTTTACGGCGGAGGAGGCCATCACGCAGGTGCACCCCAAGGGCCCGGGCAACGCCTCCCATCTGCTGGTAGAAAGGTATCTGAATGAAATACGTGCCGGAAAGGCATAAAGAAACGGAGAGCGATGAGCTCTCCGTTTCTTTGGGAATAAACAATTCCATCATGCGCCATGGCGGAGGAAACAAAAACGGAGCTTGCCGTTCAAGACTGGGACCCGTGAAGGCAACCCCAGCGGTCAAGCTCTGTCAAAATCAGCATATCACAGAAGCGGGATGGTGTCAAATACGTTTCAGGCAAAAGAAAAACCTCGCTGCAAGCAGCGAGGTCTTCGTGGCAAGTTTGATTGAAATGAATCTACGGGGAATTTTTGAACCGAAATCCCAAATCAAAAGTAAAAAACATACCAGTTCAACAGACTTCTGAAACTTTTGATGCACAAACAAAGGTTGATTAAAATGATTCGATAATCATTTTAACCGCCTTAATAGCGTCGTCCGCGATCAAGTCGGCATCGTGGGTTGCCCAAGTATGACGAAACTCACCAAGACTTGCTTTTCCACCACCGGTTAGAACGAGAATACCTTTGCAGCCGGCGTTATGGGCCATGATGATTTCGTTCTTTCCCATATCACCGATAACATAGCAGTCCTCAATGTTGAGTTCGTACTTCTCGATGCACATCTCAATCAGTCCTGTTTTAGGTTTTTTACAATTGCAGTTGTCTGAATTTTGGTGGGAGCAGCAGAGAAAATCATCAATCAGCTGTTCTTCGGAATTAAAGTAACTTAAAATGGAAGCTTTTGTTTTCTCATAAGCTTCCAGGGACACTAAGCCTTTGCCAATTTTACTCTGATTCGTTATAACAATATTTAGATAAACATTTTGCTTGGAAAGATGCAATGCAGGTTTTGAAAAAGTATAGGGGATAAAGGTGTCAATATCCGCAGTAGCATCGCCACCAAGCGTACCTTGCAAATCCCAGAAAAAGGCTTTGCTCATTTTACATCATTTCCTTTTGCCGTATTGATGGATGCTATTAAGATTCTCTTTACCTCAATACATTTATCAAGAATTGCTTTATCGCTGTAATAACCGCTTTCGAGGAGCAACTCCAACCAGTATTCGCTTTCAGAGCATTCCTTCAACGCAATTTGCAGTTTGGCAATAAAATCCGCTTTTCCGTGGGCATAGAAAGCTTCTCGGATATTTGCGCCGATGCTTGTACCGGAACGGATCAACTGATTGGTCAGCACACTTTCTCTTTTGCTTTGCTTAATTTCATTACATACACGGATAATATCTAGCGCAAATACTTTTGATTTTAGCAACAAAGGACTGCCGGCCATAACTTCCACCTCGCGAAAAGGATGTTTTTATTATAACGAAAACACTTGGTCTTTGCAATCATATAAAATAAGCGTTTCGCCAAAGCGAAACGCCACCAAACTTATTCACTATTCACTATTACTTATTACCTGCCAAAAATCCCGAATGCGTTTTTAGTGAAGAGTGAATAGTGAAAAGGTAAAAAGTAAAAATCCCGAACGCTTTCGCATTCGGGATTTTTGGCGGACCCTGAGGGATTCGAACCCCCGACCTTTTGGTCCGTAGCCAAACGCTCTATCCAGCTGAGCTAAGGGACCGTGTCGTAAGCATATCGCCCGGCGACAAGAGATATAATACTACAACACGGTTCGTTTGTCAACACTTTTTTGCAAAAAATATCAAACTTTTTTTGAGAAAAGAGATATCAGACAAGTCGGTGCTCCATGTACATTTTTCCGTCCAGATCCTTCCAGGTCATCACGCCGTTTTCCAGCATGGCATAGCTGTGGGGGGAGTTTTCCTTGGGGATGGATACGGAGCCGGGGTTGACGTAGGTAAAGTTTTCGTGGCGATGGCACACCGGCACGTGGGTGTGACCGCACAGCAGCACGCTGCCCTTCTTCATGGGCGGCGGATTGCTTTCACCATGGATGTGGCCGTGGGTCAAGTATACCGTAAGCCCGTCTGCGAACAAGACAGCGTAATCCGCCATGACGGGGAAGGGCAGCACCATCTGATCCACCTCTGCCTCGCAGTTGCCGCGCACGCACAGGATTTCCTCCTTGAGGGGAGAAAGCAGCGCAATGACCTCCTTGGGTGCATAGCCCTGGGGCAGATCGTTGCGGGGGCCGTGGTACAACAGATCGCCCAGCAGCACCAGTTGATCCGGCTGCTCGCGCTTGTAGGCTTCCAGCAGCGCTTTGAGGTACAGGGCGGAACCGTGGATATCCGAGGCGATCATCAGTTTCATGAAACATTCCTCCGTGTTTTTTGCTGCTTTCATTATATCGACGGCAGCATCGCGTGTCAATCGTCCTTCGGATCAAAGCAGGGCGCGTCAAAAAATGCGCTGAGCGACATGCCGAGCCCCCGGCAGATGCGCCAGACGGTGTCCACGGTGGGGTTTTTGCTGCCGCCGTGGACGATGTTGTTCAGCGTGCTCTGGGTGATATGGCAGATGCTGCCCAGTTTGTTCAAACTCAGATCGTGCCGGGCGCACAATTCCAGAATGCGTATGCCGACTGCCTTGCCTGTGTCCATGCTGTTGCCTCCTTTGCCTTTGACAACAGTATGGACGGCGCAGGGACGCATAATGCTGAGAAAAAATGCAAGCAAAAAGCCCGCCCAAAGTGGACGGGCTTATGTGTTTATTCGTTGCCTTCGGGCAGGTGATTTGCGTGCTTTACGGCTTGATGGATGCTCTGCAGCGCTTCATCCGCCCGCACGATCTCCACCGCCCCAAAGGGCAGATCCAGCACGCGCTCCCACAAAAAGCGGGCGCTCTCCAGACAGTCTACCACGTCGCCTGCCGCGCCGCCCTTGCGCAGGCGGGATGCGCACTGCATCAGGCGTCCGTACAGGGCGCTGTGGGCGTCCCATACCAGTTCCGGCAGCCTGGCATGGCGCCAGAAGGCCTTGCCGGACGCCTTGAGGCGGCTGAGCTGCTCCCTGAGCTCAGGGAGAAAGAGCGCTTCCTCCGCATTCAGCAGCGCGCAGCGCATGGCCGTGCCCTCCGCCGTATCCTGCAGGGGAAGCAGCAGAGACAGCAGCTTTTCGCCGCCTGTGCGGAAGGGCATG
>SVGT01000007.1 GCA_015056175.1 Clostridiales bacterium
CGATTATGCCGCCTGTAAGCATTACGGCCCCATCTATAAGTAAATAGAAGAAACCATGACCGGGAAGGCGGTTTTGCCTTCCCGGTTTTTAATGCTTGCCAGGTACACATAGCTGTGCTATGCTGTCTTTGCAACCTGCAGTTGCAACCGGTGGTTGCAATTCCTCATTCAACCAACAGTTTCTTTACAGCGCCTGTTTTTTTCCGCTATGCTCAATGCACAGCAGCGGCCGCTGACTTTGCAAAAAGGAGTTCCCACCCATGATCGATACCACCGCCGTCGGAAAAACCATCGCCGCCCTGCGCCAGCAAAAGGGGCTGAGCCAGCAGGCGCTGGCAGACCTGTGCAGCGTAACCCATCAGGCCGTCAGCAAATGGGAAAACGGCCTGGCGCTGCCGGATATCCAGACCCTTCTGTTTTTGAGCCGCCATTTTGGCGTCACCATGGAGGATATTTTAAGCGGCAACGTGCCTGCGCAGGCAGCAGAAGCATCCGCCCCCGAAGCGCCCGTGCAGGATCACCCCGCCATCGAAGAAGCATCCGGCGAACCCGCTGCCGAATCCGCCCGGGAGGATGAAACCGACACATCTCCCGATGGCGAAGATGAAAGCGGCATGGACTGGGAACAGCTGATCGCCATGCTGCCCTTTGCCGGTCAGGAAACGGCGGATCAACTGCTGCTGGACGCCATGCGCAATCCGCAAAACGGAAAGCCCGACAGGCATGTCATCCTGGCCATCCTGCCCTTTGCCAGCCGGGAAGTGACGGAAGCGGTGGTCACCTACGCCATGGAAAATCTGGATGCCGATCTGCTGCCCGCCCTGGCCCCCTTTGTATCCACCCAGTTCCTTGCCGATTTGGTACGCCAAAACGACGCCCTCATGAACGGCGAACAGACCCACCTTCTGCAGTCGCTCATCCCCTTCCTGCCCGGAGAGCTGGTGGATGAGCTGATCCAAAGGGGCGCAGCCAAGGGTCTTCGCTGGAAAAAGAAGGGTCAAAAAGGCTCCCTGCGCTATAACCTGGACATTGACCTTGGCAGCATGCGAAAGCTGCAGCACATCGGCAAATATATCGGCGATACCGTCGGCTCCGTATTCAACAATCTGGGCACCGGTTTACAATCCGCCTCTCCGGAAATGCCCGAAACTCCTTCTGCTCCCGCAGCTCGCAGGGACACCGAGCGCCCCCTCATGCGCATCGCTCGCAAAGCCGTAGAATCGGACAACGTTGATTGGCTGGAAGAGCATTTTTACGATCTTGAAGATGACGAAAAAACCGAGCTGTGCCATCTCATCCTGCGCGAGAAAAAATGGGATATGCTCCCTGACCTGATGTGCGAGCTGAACCATGAACAGGTGCATCTTTTATGCGAGCATGCCGTAAAGATTCAAGACAGCGAGCTTATCCGCACGCTGGCAGAGGAGGTGGATGACGAAGCATGTCTGCAGCTCCTGTTGGACGCCGCCATCCAGGCAGACGATTGGGAATTGATCGACCTGCTCAGTGAAAATATGTGATCATGAAACCGGAAGGGACCCCTTCCGGTTTTCGTTTTTGTTGCCAGAAAACCCGTTTCACGCTATAATAAGATATCCAAAGCTCGGGAGGCAGCCATGAATAACCGTCAGCGCGTCAATGCCATCTTACACTTCCAGCCCTGTGACCGTGTGCCTGCGGTAGCCTTTGGCTACTGGAACGAAACAGTGGACAAGTGGGCACAGGAAGGCCACATCACCCCGGATGAAGCCCTCGGCTACCGGCAGATGGGCGACGGCTCTCCTGCCGACGTCAGCATCATGCAGCGGCTGGGCTTTGATTTCAACTGGTCCAACTGTTTAAGCGGCAACAATACGCTCCACCCGCCCTTTGTGCCGGAGGTGCTGCGGGTGGAAGCAAGCGGCGCCAAGGTCATGCGCAATCATGAAGGACTGATCGTGCGGGTGCATGACGATATCGTCAGCATTCCTTCCGAGATCGGCACCTCCCTGACAGGCCGCGAAGCGTGGGAAACCCTGTATCTCCCCCGTCTCCGTTTTTCCCCCGACCGGGTGGATCATGCGCATTTCAAGCGCATGGAGGCGCTGGACGATATCCGCGATATTCCGCTGGGCCTGCACCTGGGCAGCCTGTACGGCTTCATTCGCAATCTGCTGGGCGTGGAGGAACTGGCCTACCTGGAAGTGGATGATGAGGAACTGTATCAGGAGATCATCGATACCGTGGCGGACATGTGCTTTCAATTGGCCGATTACATCCTCCGCACATACAAAATCCACTTTGACTATGCCCACTTCTGGGAGGATATCTGCTTCAAAAACGGCCCGCTGGTATCTCCCCGCACCTTTGACCGGTTCGTAGGCAGGCACTATAAGCGCCTGACGGACCTGGTGCATGCCCACGGCATCGATATTGTTTCCCTGGACTGCGACGGCTGCATCGACGCTCTCATCCCCACCTGGCTGCATAACGGCGTCAACACCATGTTCCCCATCGAGGTGGGCACCTGGAACGCCAGCATCGCCCCCTGGCGGCAGCAGTACGGCAAATCACTGCGCGGCGTTGGCGGCGTGGACAAGCGCGTCTTTGCCGGGGATAAACAGGCCGTGGAACAGGAGATCGAGCGGCTCAAGCCGCTGGTCGACGCAGGCGGCTTCATTCCCTGCATTGACCACCGTATCCCGCCGGACGCACATTTTGCACTGGTACAGTATTACTGCGAATGCTTCCGCAAAGCATTCGGCTGATTTTTTTGAACGGAGTATTAAGCCATGATCGATCATGCACAAAAAGCCAGGGAACTGTTCCTGGACGGGCTCAACTGCGCCCAGTCCGTTTTCTGCGCCTTCTGCGACGTAACCGGGCTGGATTTTGATACCGCCCGTAAAATGACCTCCTCCATGGGCGGCGGCATGGGACGCCTGAGGGAAGCCTGCGGCGCCTGCACCAGCGCCTTTCTCATCATGGGTCTGCTCTACGGATACGAGGGAACGGGCGCAGACGGCTCCAAAGCCGCCCATTATGCACAGATCCAGAACTTTGCCCATGCTTTTGAAGAAAAATACGGCAGCTTCATCTGCCGCGATCTGATCGCCAATATGAACCTGCCCGTATCCACCGATCCCACCCCCGACGCACGTACGCCCGAATACTACCAGCACCGCGCCTGCGCAAAGCTGGTGGAGGGCGCCGCCGCCATGCTGGATGAATACATCCGCTCCCGCGGCCTGCCGGAAAAGGAATAAGCCCCGCGCTATTCCTTTTCCGCCCCTTTCACCACGAACCGAAAAAAGTTTCATTTTTTTGAAAAAAGGTATTGCTTTTTTCTTTATGCCGATGTATAATGTCAATGTTGTCGCTGATGTAGCTCAGCAGGTAGAGCGCATCCTTGGTAAGGATGAGGTCACCGGTTCAAATCCGGTCATCAGCTCCAGATAAGCAGAAACGAAAGTTTCTGCTTTTTCTTTTTATCATCAAGACTTATTGGCAAAAGAAAAAGGACTGCATCGACAGGATGCAGTCCTTGCTTATTCAGCTTCAGTTGAATTACTTCACCTGTTCCAGAGCGTTCTTCACAGCAGCCATGATGGCTTCGGAGCTCTTGGTGGCGCCGGCAACCACGTCCACTTCGGTGGACTGGGCAGCGATGATGGCGTCGGGAATGGCGGGATACGCCTTGGCCCAGAAGTCGGGGGTATCGTTCTGGCTCAGCACTTCGATGTTGGCGATCTTATCGCCGTCCATGGTGACCTTCACCTTCACTTCGCCGCCGATTTCACTGTTGGCCACGCCGATGTATTCGTTGGCAGCCAGTTCGGGAGCAGCTTCTTCAGCAGCAACGGGCGCTTCGGCATAGCCAAAGTGGATGTTCAGCAGCTCAATCAGCTTGCCGCCCACATCAGCAGACAGGGAAGCGCAGCGGGTGCCGCGTTCGGCAGAACCAAATTCGAAGCCGGACTTTTCCATCCAGTTGCCCACGGAATCCTTGCACAGTTCGGAACCGGCCACGGAATGCACGGGATGTTCGGGCTTGTCAGCGGGCTGATAGATGGGGAAAGCAGTGCTCTCATACCACTCGTAAATCTGGGTGCGGATGCTGCTCATGTCGCCGCCGGTGACGAACAGGTTCAGCACGGCGAAGGCACCGCCCAGAGAGCCGCACAGGTTACGACGGCCATAACCGCCGCCGCCATGGGCGAACATGCGACCATCGATCTGGTTGTAGGGATAGCCGTACTTTTCAGCCAGCAGATCCAGAATGCCGGAAGCAACGCCGGCGCAGCAGCCGCCCTTTTCAAAGAAATTGGCGTAGATCTTGTCCTGCACTTCCTTCACATCCAGGGGCTTGTATTCCCAGGGGAAAGCGGGAGCAGCGATTTCGGATTCGGCCTTCACAACGGCAGGCACGGTGCTAAGCGCAGCGGCGCCCAGGGTCACCTTACCGGCCATGCGCAGAAACTCGCGGCGGGTCTGAGTGATGCTCATGATGATATCCTCCTTACAATAACTGTAAATGGAACTACTCAATTCATTATAACGCACATAATCAATATAAGCAATACCGAAAAAAAGATTTACTTTTATTTCTGAATAGGCTATAATAAACACAGCTTGCATCATCTTGTGCAGAAAGGGGCGGATACATGTTTAATATCGGCATGATGGAACTGGTGCTGATCCTGCTGGTAGCATTTCTCGTGGTCGGCCCCAAGGACCTGCCCAAGGTGGCCCGCTGGATCGCCCGCCAGATCAAAAACCTACGCAAGCTTGTGCGCGAGGTGAAGAAGGAAACCGGCTGGGACGATCTGGCCGCCGAATTCAAGGATACCGGGGATGAGATCCGCGGTACGCTGAAGGAAGCGGATATCCGCACTGAATTGCAGCAGGCCGCGCAGAGCGTCGAACAGGAAATCAAATCCGTGCAGGATGAGGTCGACGCAGCCACGCAGCAAATCAAAACAGAAACGAAATCGATCCAATCGGATCTTGAAGGAGGAAACTAATTATGCGACTGGGTATTACGGAGATCATTCTTATTCTGGTCATCGCCCTTGTTCTCTTTGGCGGCAACAAACTGGCAGGCGTAGGCAAGGCGCTGGGACAGAGCATCCGCGATTTCAAAAAGGAAGTCAAGAGCGACGACAGCCAGGCAGAAAAAGCCGATGATAACCAGAAGGCCGAATAAAGCGGCTTTCCGGTAAAGACTGATTCGGAGGCTTTTTCATGAGTCAAACGCAGGATACCAAGCAGTCGGTCTTTTCGCATCTGGCAGAGCTTCGCAAAATACTGGTCATTTCTGCCGGGACGATTGCCGTAGCCTTTTTTCTGGTGTTTTATTTTGCGTCGGATATGCTGATGACCCTGCTCCTGTCCCCCATTACGGCACGGGGAATTGAAGTGATCTACACCGCCATGTCCGAAGCGCTGATGACCAAAATGAAGGTTTCGCTCATCGCAGCGGTGGTGCTGGTCAGCCCCATCCTCTTCTGGCAGCTCTGGCGCTTCATCAAGCCGGCGCTTTACCCACACGAAAAGCACACCGTGCGTCTGCTGTTTGCAGTCACCGTGTTCCTGTTCTTGCTGGGCGTGGTGTTTTGCTACAGTGCGGTCTACATGCTGGCGGTGGATTTCTTCATCGTTTCCGGCGAGAATCTTGCCGTACCGATGCTGTCCATCGATAAGTACGTGTCCTTCCTGTTTGGGTTCGTCATTCCCTTCGGGCTTGCGTTTGAGCTGCCCGTTGCGCTGTATCTGACCACGCGGATGGGATTGACCAGCTATCAGATGCTTGCACCCAAACGCAAGTTTATCATTCTGGCCGTTGCTGTCATCGCCGCCATCCTGACGCCGCCGGACGTGGTATCCCAGGTCATGCTGGGAATCCCGATTCTGCTGCTGTTCGAATTGTCTCTGCTGATCTGCCGTCACACCAAACCCCATACGCAGCCGGCCTCTGCCGACGAAGCATGAATCGTATACAGCCGTGAACGGCGCAAATACGCCGCTCTGTACAGGAATCCGCAAGGGTTCCTGTTTTTCTTTTCCCCCCGCGCATTGCAAAGCGCCGGAAAACAAGCTATAATAAAGGAAATCACACATCCATATCACAGCCTTTCAAAGAGGTGTTTTATGAACGATCTTGATATCCTTCGTGGCCTTGCGGACGAATATACCCATATTGCCTTGAGTGATGATAACCGTGCCATTCCCGGGCGCTATCGCGATCTGAACCGCCCGGATGCCTCCGTGCGCCCGCCCGTGCTGGTGTTTGAAGAGCCCTGGGACGAACTGGAGAATGAGGAGCTGCGTCCTCTTTGCCGGGACGAGCGGATGCGCAACATGGAAGTCATCCTGCGCCGTGAACTGTTCAAGCTGCGCCATCACCGGGGCGATTATGCCGTAAAGCCCTATGCCGAAGTCCCCGTGGCGCTTTCGACGGGCGATTGGGGCTTCCGTGTGCAGGACAAGCGCACCATTGAATCCCTGACGGGCAGCGCCATCTCCGCCCACAGCTATGTAGACCAGCTTACAGACGAACGGGCGCTGGAAAAATTCCGTCTCCCCGACATTGCCATCGACGATCGGGAGACCTCCGCCCGCACGGAGCTTACTTACCGGGTGTTTCACGGTCTGCTGCCGCTCCGCCGCGGCGGCATCTCGCTGTACATGCCCTCCTGGGACGTCATTCCCCGCCTGCACGGCGTGGAAAACTGCATGATCGACCTGTACGACCGGCCTGAATTCATGCATGCGGTCATCGAGATGTTCACCCGGCTGCACGAGCACGAACTGACGCGCTATGAGGAGCTCAATGTGCTGGAAAGCGATCCCTATTACCTCCACTGCACCCCCGCCTGTACCTATGACCTGCCTGTCAAGGATCCGGAAAAGGAGCAGGTGCTGGCCAGGGACATCTGGTGCCGCTCCATGGCGCAGGTATTTTCCATGGTATCCCCCGAAATGCATGATGAGTTTGATCTCCAATACACACAGCGCCTGTTTGACCGCTGCGGCCTTTCCTATTACGGCTGCTGCGAGCCCTTGCACAACAAAATCTCCTACCTGCGCAAACGCTTCAAAAACCTGCGCCGTATTTCCATCACGCCCTGGGCGGACGTAGATACAGCCGCCGATGAGATGGGCGATGACTATGTGCTCTCCTACAAGTGCAATCCGGCCTTTGTTGCCGGCGGCCATCTGGATGAAGCCCCTGCCCGCGCCGAAGTGGAGCGGGTGCTGGAAGCCTGCAAACGCAACCGCACGCCCTGCGAGTTCATCCTCAAGGATATCAGCACCGTCGGCAAGCGCCCCCAGGTGCTGGCTGAATGGGTGGCCATGGTGAATGACACCATCGACCGCAAATGGCAGCCCTGATCAGCTTTTCCCAAGCCCGCAGCATATGCGGGCTCTTTGCTTTGCAGCGGCGCCGTTTTGTGGTATAATGGATCGATCCTGTTTTACCTCAGCCAAAAAGGAGACGCCATGAAGTCAAAGGACCCAGGCCGCGGATATTCCGCCCATTCCTCCCGGCGCAGAGCCAAGCGCACCTACAGAACGCCCCTACCCGGCAGGCACGTTGTGTTTCTTGTGCTTCTTTTTATCTTTTCCGGGCTGCTCGCCTACGGCTCCATCCGTCTTTTTACCTATATTAGAGAAGCTCAGCAGGCCCGTCAGGTGGCGGACGCCATACGCCAGGCATATTATGCGGTCACCGACGCACCGGCGCAGACGGCCGCGCTGCCTGCCTCCACCGAAACGGCTGCGCCCGCTCCTGCCGCAGATATCCCTGCCCCCACCACCAATCCAGATCTCCTGCCCGCACGGGGCTATCCCGGCAATCCCTACACCATCGTCACCTCCCGCTTCCGCGAAATCCAGAAGCTCAATGACGATATTATCGGCTGGCTTTCTGCCGATGATCTGATCGATCAGGCCGTGGTGCAGCGGGATAACGCCTACTATCTGGACCGGGATTATCTGGGCAATCAAAACAGCAACGGCGCTATCTTCCTGGATGAGCACTGCGATCTTTCCACCCGCCCCTACACCTACCTGCTCTACGGGCACAACATGAAAACAGGCACCATGTTCGGCAGCCTGCGCAATTACGAAAACGTTACCTATCTCACCTCCTACCCCTTCATCACCTTTGATACCGCCTACGAAACAGGCCGCTACGCAGTCTTTGCCGCCGGCACCGTCAGCACCGATAAAAGCAGCTGGCAGTATCTGGACCTGACCCGTCTGTGCTCGCCCCTTGCCTCGCTTCGCAGCCAGGCCATCCGCCGCCTGAAGGAGCTTTCCGTGTTCGATTGTCCCCTGGACGTGCGCCCGGACGATCAGCTTTTGCTGCTCATCACCTGCGTGGAAGATGACAGCGACCGCCGTGTGGTAGCCGCCCGCCGCATCCGCAATAACGAAAGCGATGCATCCCTTTTGGACGTGATTTCTCATACACACGTAAAATAACCTCGCTCATATTCATTCTCCGCTGAAATAATGTTTCTTTTTTGTTGCAATTCGTTCATTCTTTTTCAAAATATTTACAATTGTATCACATTGTTGTCCACAGCATTGTGACCCACAACATTTTGTGGTATGGTAAAGGCGTGAAAGTATATTCACGCCTTTTTTGCTTGTTAAATCATTCCGCAGGCGCGGAATACCTTTGAGCAATGCAAAGGGCACTACCGCAGCAAGCGGAAAAACGAGGAGAGACTGTCATGAAGAAGAAGTCCCTGATCATGCTGATCTGCGCCGTCCTGGTTCTCACCAGCGCCGCGTTCGGCACCATCGCCTACCTGACCGCTCAGGAAGACGTCACCAACACCTTCACCATGGGCGATGTGGACATCACCGTGGATGAAACCGAAGTGGATGAAGACGGCAATCCCGTGCTGGACGAAGACGACAACAACAAGCGCACCGACGAAGGCAACGAATACCGTCTGGTGCCCGGCAAGGTCTACACCAAGGACCCCACCCTCACCATCAAGGCTAACAGCGAAGACTGCTATGCCCGTCTGCTGGTGACCTACAACAACGCTTCCGAGCTGGATGCCATCTTCCCCGCTGTGGACGGCGTCAAGCCCGTATACCTGGTCAAGGACCTGAACACCGAAAGCTGGGTGCGCGGTGAAGATATCGCGGATACCGCCGCCAACACCATCACCTTCGTGTTCACCTACAAGAACCAGGACGGCACCGATATCGCTTCCACCGGCGAAACCGACAACGTGCTGCCCGCCCTGTTCACCCAGATCGAAGTGCCTGCCGCCCTCACCGGCGAACAGCTGGAAACGCTGGAAGGCCTGGAGATCAACGCCAAGGGTCAGGCCATCCAGGCTTACTCCTTCGAAACTGCTGCCGACGCCTGGGCTCAGTTCGAAAGCCAGAATCCCTGATTCACCCGTCACTTCTCAGATCTTGATGATCTGACATCATAACCCCATTCAGGCAGAGAGGGCATTTATGATTTTCAGCAGATTGAAGAGGAACACGGCCACCTCCGTGCTCAAAACCCGGTCGCTGCTGCTGATGATGGCATGCGTCATCGTGCTTGGCAGCACTTTCGGGGGCACCGTGGCTTTGCTGATGGGCGAAACCGCTCCCGTCACCAACGTGTTCTCCCCCACCGATATCAACATCACCCTGTCCGAAACGGACACCGATGACGGTGATGACGATGCCAACACCAACACCTACGAACTGCTCCCCGGCGCCACCATCACCAAGGACCCCGTGGTCACGGTGCTCTCCGGCAGCGAGGATGCATGGGTGTTTGTTGTGCTGCAGAAATCCGAAAACTTTGACGATTTCCTCACCTACGAGGTCGCCGAAGGCTGGACGGCGCTGGACAATGTACCCGGCGTCTATTTCCGCACCGTTCCCGCTTCGGAAACGGACGTATCCTTCAGCGTCCTTCAGGATGATACCGTCTCCGTTCTGCCCTCCGTTACTTCGCTCATGCTCAATGCGCTCACCCAGGAGACCTTCCCCACGCTGACGGTATCTGCCTGCGCCGTACAGATGGAAGGCATTGCGCTCCCGGGCGACGCCTTTGCGCTGATCGCGGAGTAAACCCACCCGGTGTAAACGGCAGCAGCCGTTCACATAGCGTATCAGTAAGAAAGGAAGGAAACACCCATGAAAATGAACCGCAAGCTGGTTCTCATCCTTGCTCTCGTGCTGAGCGTAGCCGTCGCCACTACCGGCACTCTGGCTTACCTCACCGACCACGAAACCGAAACCAACGTGTTCACCGTTGGCAATGTTGACATCGACCTGACCGAAGACTTCGAGCAGGGCGCCACCCTGGTGCCCGGCACCAAGATCACCAAGGTTCCCGTCATCACCAACACCGGCAAGACCGACGCCTGGGTGTGGATGACCGTAGCCATCCCCGCCGGCATGGAAGATGAAAGCGGCGATGCCTCCAAGAACCTGCTCCACTGGAACTGGATGGCCGGCACCGACGCCCGCCACATGAACAGCAAGGGTCAGGATTCCATCGATACCTACATCGATAACGAATGGCTGCCCGAAGGCACCACCATCGAGCAGGTTCGCGCCGGCGATAACTGGACCGTGGATGAAAAGACCCCCATCGCCGTGCAGACCATCGACGGCGTTGCCTACAATGTGTACCTCTTCAAGTACAACACCGTCCTGGTGCCCGGCGAAACCACCCTGGGCTCCTTCTGCCAGGTGTACATGGACACCCGTGTGGATATCGCTCCCGACGGCGAACTGTACTGGGTGGAAAACGGCAATGCCAAAAAGCTGAACTACAACATCAACACCATGGGCAATCCCAAGATCTTCGTGGCTGCCTACGGCATGCAGGCCAACGGCTTTGACACCGTGGATGCTGCCTACAAGGCCTACGGCGAGCAGTGGGGCGATGACAACAACGCCGATTACAACCTGCCCATCGTTGCCGCTCCCACAGCGGGCTCTACCCGTCCTGCCGGTTACATCCCCTCCACCGAGGGCGGTGTGCTGGATAACCTCATCGTGCTGGATGACTCCACCGCCGACGATAACCTGCGCGCCATGTACAACGGCGAAGGCGGTGCTTCCAACTACCTGACCGAGGATCTGATCATCAACAACTCCTACCTGGACGGCACCTACGCCATCAACCTCTACGCTGTGGAAGCGGAGAACGTGAACCTCATCGCCAACAAGACCACCTTCGCAGGCTGGTCCAGCTACACCGGCTTTGACAGCGTCACCTTCACCGATTGCACCTTCCGCGAGAACAGCAATCACGAGATCTGGAACGTGGTGCGTCCCTATGACGATACCACCTTCGTCAACTGCGAATTCCATGGCACCCAGCTGTTCCTGGACAAGCTGGCCGGCGCTACCGTGACCATGGAAAACTGCACCTTTGACGGCGAGCCCATCACCGCCGCCATCCTGGCCGAAATGGTCACCGAGGGCAGCACTTCCAGCGTGACCCTCAAGTAATCCCCTCAGTATCTTTTCCCTGCGCCGCCTCCCCGAGAGGCGGCCGGGGATGGAGATAAAACTGCGCGCGCGGCGTAATACAGCACAGCCGCACCGTATGTAACCCCGGTTGTGCTGTGTTGCGCGGTAAACGCAACGGACACCCTACTCTATACTATGCACAAGGAGACGAATGGAATGAAAAAGTCTACTCTTCTCACCATCGTTGCGCTGGTTCTGGCGCTGGCGATGGGCGTCAGCGGCACCATGGCTTACCTGCAGGACACCGACGACGACGTGAACGTGATGACCCTGGGCAACGTGGACATCGAGCAGATCGAGCTCGAGCGCGATGAAGAAGGCAATCTGCAGAACTTCACCCAGAACAAGGATATGTATCCTGCCGTGGGTACCTACGCTTGGGATCCCGAGCTGGTTTACTGGCCCGATGTGAGCGCTACCGCTTCTTCCCCCGTGTTTGACGATGAAAAGCTGGCCAACGTGGTCGACAAGTTCGTGTTTGTGGAAAACACCGGCAAGTCCGATGCGTATGTCCGCACCATCTTCGCTTTCGAAGTCGGCGAATACGATTTTAACACCGTGATCGGCCATGAAACTTCCCCCCTGGTCCATATCAACAACAATGACAAGAATACCAGTGAAACCGAAAAGGTCCACTGGGATTTTACCTGGTTTGAAACCCCTGTGACCATCGACGGCAACAAGTACGTGCTGGCTGAAGCGCTGTACCTGGGCGCCAACAGCAAGCAGGGCACTCCTGAAGAAGGTATCCTGGTTCCCGGCGCTACCTCCTATCCCAGCCTGCTGCAGCTGTTCCTTGATCCCTCCGCCACCAACGAAGACATGGTGAAGCTGGATGGCAACGCCAACGGCACCTATGACGTGCTGGTCGTTTCCCAGGCTGTGCAGACCGCCGGTTTTGCCGATGCCAAAACCGCTCTGAACACCGCCTTCGGCACCACCTCTGCCACTTGCCATCCCTGGATGGCCGAAGCTGACAATGGCCAGCCCCCCTACATCGAATCCCCCGTGTTCCCCGGCATGGTGACCAACAACGAAGAACTGGCTGCCGCTATCGCTAACGGCGAAACCGAGATCAAGCTGGCTGCCGGTGAATACAACATCCCCGCCGCTGCGAAGGGCAAGACCCTCACGCTGACCGGCGTGTCCCCCGAAAAGACCACCATCACTGTTGTTCCCGCCGGTCAGGGCGAAGCCAACGGCCAGCTGGACTACAACCTGGACGGCTCCACCGTCACCTTCAATGACCTGACCATCAAGACCAACAGCCAGCTGTATGCCGGTTACGCCCGTCTGAGCGCCGACTACAACAACTGCGTGATCCAGAACACCTATAACCTGGGTGCCAACTCTGACAACACCTTCACCAACTGCACCATCAACATCTCCAACGAATATCTGCGTGTGAACGGCGCCGCCAAGGCCACTTTTGACAAGTGCACCTTCAACACCGACGGCCGCGCGATTCTGGTTTACCAGGACGGCAGCAATATTCATCAGGAAGTGACCGTGAAGGATTGCACCTTTAACGCCACCGCTCCCGCCAAGACCTGGAACGGCATCCACGTTGCCGCTGTGTCCATCGACGGCACCAACGGCACCTACACCGTGAACCTGGAAGGCACCAACACCGTCGACGCCGACTTCAACGGCCTCTGGCAGATCAAGACCGGCGACGCCAACGTGACTGTGAACGAATAATCATTCTCAAGCAATTCACCGTCCACCCCTTCGGGGGTGGGCGGCGATCAAAGGGCATGGTATCCACGCCCTTTGATCGCCGCAGGTCAAGGCATTGTGAAAGGCAGGTCATCCTGTGAAAAAACGTCCCCTGCTGATCCTGTGTCTGCTGTTGTCCCTGCTGCTCCTGCTCAAAGGCAATGCGCTGTGGCAGCACGCCTCCGTGGCTTTTGCACAGCTGAAATCCTGCCTCGCCCCCGCTGCTCCCCAGACGCTGAAAGCGGACAGCCGTTTTCTGATCCGGGACGGCATGGGCGGCCTGACAAGCGAACGCAGCACCCATCTGGACGCCGCCGCCTATCCCGACAGCTTTGATTTTATGCCCACCGTGCCCTGCACGCTGGACGGACATAAATACTTGCTTTGGGATGAGCAGGTACTGAAGGGATCTACGGACAAATTCCTGGTGGTGGAAAATCAGGGCGATATGCCCGTGTATTTCCGCACCTGCATTGCCCTGCCCGTGTGCGATATGCAGCGGTACGTGGTGTTCAACCGCAATACCGCAGACTACCGGTGGACAGATCATGTGCCCGTCACCATTGAGGGACGGAATTACGTCATGTATCTGGCCGAATACAGACAGGCGCTACCGCCCGGTCAGTGCGCCCCGGCGTCGCTTTTGCAAATGGCGCTGCAGAAAAACGCGCCCCAGGATCAGGTGATCACCTTTGATATCCGCGTCGTCACCCAGCTTGTCGGCGCGGAGGGCTTTGAAGGTCTCAGCGCCACAGAGGTGCTTCAGCAGACCATGCCCGTCACAGATACATTCAACCCATTCTAAACTGACATTCAGAAAGGAGCGGTGCAGCATGATTTTCCGCCGTCCGTTTGCCCGGCTGGCGCTGATTGTAGCCGCAGTGCTCATTGCAGCTGTTGCCGTACCCGCCACGATTTCCTATATCGCCGTGCGTACGGATCCCATCGTGAACACCTTTGAGCCGGATTACACCCAGACCGCCGACGCCGTGGTGGACGTGCACATTGTGAAAACCGTCACCAATCTGGCAGAGCCGCCTGTCGGCCCCGAAAATTTCCAGTTCCTGCTCACCCGCACGGATACGGAAAAGGCCATCAAGCTCACCTCCGGCAGCGACGGACGCGCCTTTGGCATGCTCACCTTCTCCAAGGAGGAGGCCGGCAAAACCTATACCTACCGTCTGACCGAGGTGAACGATGCGCGCGAGCACATCCTGTATGACGAGACGGAGCACATCGTCACCGTGACGCTGAAATTGAACGATGACGCCACGCTGACCCCCACCGTCACGCTGGACGGCCTGAAGGTGGACAAGGTGGAGGTCACCTTTACCAACATCCACACCACCGAGATCCTGCCCCCCGATACCGGCGATGACGCACAGCCCCTGCTCTACATCTGCATGGTGCTGCTGGGCGTCGCAGGACTTGCTGCACTGGTCATCACCGCAAAGAAACGCACCGCATAAACCCATTCACGCTCCGCC
Organism: Clostridiales bacterium; assembly: GCA_015056175.1. Lineage (GTDB taxonomy): Bacteria > Bacillota > Clostridia > Christensenellales > Aristaeellaceae > SVGT01. The sequence continues at coordinate 14,703 of SVGT01000007.1, forward strand.
AATCGCGGAGCGTTTTTCTGTAAACGGCACAATTTCTGTTGCCATCATGCCGCCTCTTATGGTATCATAGGAGTAAGATATCTGCACGCAAGCGCCCTTTGGGGCCTGCTATTTAGACAGGAGTACTTGTATGAAACAGCCAATCGCCAAACTGCTCCGCGGCCTGTCCACCATCCTGGTGATCTTTGCCATCATCATCGCCTTCCTGATCTCCGGCATGCGCATTTTCGGTTTTCAGGTGTACGGCGTGCTGACCGGCTCCATGGAACCCACCTATCCCGTGGGATCGCTGATCTACGTCAAGGATGTGGACGCCAATACCCTGCGCGTCAACGACGTGATCACCTTCAGCCTGTCCCCCAATGTGGTGGCTACCCACCGCATCGTGGAGCTGGTGCCCGATGAAGCCAACCCCGCCGTGACCCTGTTCCGCACCAAGGGCGACGCCAACGACGATGTGGACGCATCGCTGGTGGGCGAACGCAACATCATCGGCAAGGTCAGCTTCTGCGTGCCCATGCTGGGCTACATGGCCAGCTACATCCAGGAGCCTCCGGGAATCTATGTGGCCATCATCGTGTGCCTGCTGATGATCGGCTTTGTGGTTTATACCGATTCCCTGACCGGCGAAAAGCCCCGGAAAAATCAGCCCGCTCAGGCACAGAAGAAGCCTGCTTTCGATTTTGTGGCCGCCGTCAACAAGCTGTCCGTCAAGCTGATGGGCAAGCCGCTGATCAGGCAAAAGCCCCAGCAGCAGCCCAGGCAGGGCTACCAGCCTCAGCAGCAGCCTTACCAGTATCAGCAGCAGTACAACCCCCAGGCGCAGCAGCCCTACGGATATCAGCAGCAGCCTTACCAGTATCCCCAGCAGCAGTACAATCCCCAGGCACAGCAGCAGCCCTACGGATATCCCCAGCAGCCTTACCAGTACCCCCAGCAGCAGTACAATCCCCAGACACAGCAGCAGCCCTACGGCTATCCCCAGCAGCCTTACCAGTACCCCCAGCAGCCCTACAATCCCCAGGCACAGCAGCAGCCCTACGGCTATCAGCAGCAGCCTTATCAGTACCCCCAACAGCAGTACAATCCGCAGGCGCAGCAGCAGCCCTACCAATATCCCCAGCAGCCCTACAATTATCCGCAGCAGGGTGTGCAGCACCCTTCGAACAATCAGAATCAACAGTAACCCAAAGGCCGTGCCGGGTGCACGGCTTTTTCTTTTACCCTAACGCCGTTGACGCATGCAAAAATACGTGCTACAATAAATTGACAACTGAACAGATAAAGTAGATACGGTTCGATGAGCCATCGCTCGGTAGATGTAAAAGGGAATCCGGTGCAAATCCGGAACAACCGCCATTACTGTCATTGCCTATGGGGAAGCAGAAGCCATTGAAGCTACGCTTTGAGAAGGCGCTTCCTGCGCGTTGATCGCGCCGGCATAAGTCAGGAGACCTGCCGTATCTTACGGGTCCAACACGATTTGGTGTGAAGAGTGCAGCCGGTTTATCATGATATTCCTCGGAATGGTGCTGCGCTTTGCGCCGCATCCGTTGCCGTTTCTTTTCCGTGATGAATTTGCTGTACTCTTCCGGCCTGCGTGTCGGAAGAGTTTTTTGCTACAGGAGGTGAATGCATGGCTGATGAAAAGCAAATCGCGTGGGCTGTGACGCAACTGAAGGAAAAAGGCGCCGCCCTCGCCCGCCTGCCGAAAAAAGATGACTTTGATCCCGTGACGCTGTCCCGCATCAAAGCCTTCCTGGGCCCCTGGCCCCGTGCACTGGAGGCTGCCGGTCTGAAAATGAAAAAAGCAGCGCCAATCCCCGCAAGGAAACGCAGGCACGCTTCCTCGCCTGACCGTTCCCCCTCCCCCGATATGAAAACTCATGATAATGAAAAGGAGTAAAACCATGAAAAAGTTTGCTGCCCTTCTGATCGCCCTGATGCTGCTCCTCTCCTTCTCCGCCTGCGCGGAAGAAGCCCCTGCCGCCGTCAACGTATACGTATCCATCACCGATGATACCGGCGCGCTGGTGCTGGCCTATGTCCCTGTCGCCGTCACGGATACGGATGAAGACGGCATTGTATCCATCCACGATGCGCTACTCTGCGCCCATACCGCCAATCACGAAAACGGCGCCGACGCCTTTGCCAGCGCGCAGACCGAGTATGGCATCTCCATGACCCGTCTGTGGGGCGTTGAAAACGGCGGCAGCTACGGCTATTACCTGAACGACGCCTCCGCCTGGAGCCTGATGGACCCCGTGCAGGAAAACGATCACGTGAAAGCGTTTGCTTACACCGATCTTGCGGCCTGGAGCGACACCTACTGCTTCTTTGACGCCGTCCATGCGGAAGTACAGCCCGGCGCAGAAATCGTGCTGACGCTGTCTGTGGCCGGCTACGACGAAACCTGGGCGCCCGTTACCCTGCCCGCCGCCGACGCCGTGATTACCGTGAACGGCGAAGCTGCCGACGTCATGACCGATGCGGAAGGCAAGTGCACCCTGACCTTTGATGAGGAAGGCGTGTATGTGATCTCCGCCAAATCCGAAACCCAGACCCTGGTGGCTCCCGTGTGCGTTGTCACCGTGGCTGCCGCGCAATAAGGACGTATGAAAAAGACACTTTTTTCTCTGCTGCTTTGCCTGACGCTGTGCGTGGGATGCTTCACGCCTGCGTCCGGCGCAGCCTCGGATGCGCCGGATGCGCTCATCCGGGGCATTCTGCATTGCCTGTATCAGCAGGGCAATGCCGATCATGCCCAGCAGTATCTGGACGATTATCTTCCCTCCGCAGCCGGGATCGGCGCCGAATGGCAGGTCATCGCGCTGTGCCAGACGGGCAGCTACGATTTTTCCGCCTATCGCAATGCGCTGAGCAGTTATCTTGCAGATAACCAGGTCGCATCCGCCTCTACAAGGCTGAAATTTGCGCTGGCGCTGCTGGCGTCCGGCGACCGGGAAAACCCCTACATCGCCTCCACCATGGCGGATGCGCCGGGAAAACAGGGCATTATGAGCATCGTGTACGCGCTGCACATGATGAACAACCATTGCACAAGCCCCCTCATGACCCAAGAGGACGCTGTCCGGCAATTGCTTGCGCTGCAGCTTGAGGACGGCGGCTGGGCGATCAGCGGCAAGGCAGGCGACGCGGACGTAACCGCCATGACGGTGCAGGCGCTCACGCCCCATCGGGATGACGAGGCCGTCCAAAGCGCCATCGACCGCGCCGTCGGGTTCCTTTCCTCCCGCCAGACGGAGGACGGCGGCTATATCAGCTACGGCGTTCCCAATCCGGAAAGCGCCGCGCAGGTATGGATCGCACTTTGCGGGCTGGATATCAACGCGCTTTCCGACAGCCGCTTCATCAAAAACGGCTGCACCGTGCTGGACGCCATTTTGTCCTACCGGCTGGAAGATCACAGCTTCAGCCACACGCTGGGCGGCAAAAGCAACGCCAACGCCACCGTGCAGGTGCTTCATGCGCTCATCGCCCAGCAGCGGATGACGGAAGGCAAAACGCCGCTGCTGATCCTGGATGCGCAGCAGCAAAGCGATACCAGTTTTTCCCTTTCGTCCCTGGGCTACAAGCCCATCGCCGCAGCTGCGGTACTGGCGCTTGCTGTCATCGTCTGCATCGTGCTGCTGCTCCTCAAAAAGAAGAGCCCCAAGAATTTCCTGCTGGTGGCTCTCTGCGCGCTTATGCTGATCCTGTTCATCTTCACCACCAGCTTTTCATCCACTGCGGATTACTACAAAACCGCACCCGAAAAGAAAGCCGCCACAGGCAAGGTCACCCTGTCCATCCTCTGCGACAAGGTTCCGGAGCTGGAAAGCAGCGACTATTTACCCCGGGACGGCGTCATTCTCCCCGCCACCGTCTTTGATATTGCAGAGGGCGATACCGTGTACACCGTACTGACGGATGCGGCGCGGGCACACGAGATCCACCTGGAAAGCAGCGGCCCGGACGGCATGATCTACATGCGCGGCATTGATAACCTGTATGAGCTGCAGTACGGCGATCTGTCCGGCTGGATCTACTTTGTCAACGGCACGTCCCCGTCCCTGAGCTGCGATCAGTACACCTTGCAAAACGGAGATACCATCCTCTGGCGCTATTCCTGCGAAATGGGCAGCGACCTGTAAAACACAGAAAGGAGGCACAGATATGAAACGCCTGGACAGTATGAACCCTATCGCCGTATCGGCGCTGTATCTGTGCGCCGCGCTGATCCCGCTTGTGAAAACAGACCCCGTCCTCGCCTGCCTCTTCGCATCCGGCGCACTGCTGAATTTGCTGCTTTACTGCGGCCAGAAGGGCGGCCACGGCTTTTCTCTGCTGCTGTTTTTCGGCATTGCGCTGCTCAACCCCCTGGTCTCCCACAAGGGCGTGACGGTGCTGTTTGTGATGAACCACAACCCCATCACCCTGGAAGCGCTGCTCTACGGCGTCTTTACCGGCGGAATCGTGCTGGCATCCCTGTACTGGTTCCGTACCTACTCCCACTTGATGACCTCGGACAAGCTTTTGTATCTCTTTGGCGCCCTGTCGCCCAAGCTGTCCCTTGTCCTGTCCATGGCGCTCCGATACGTGCCGCTGTTTGGGCAGCAGATCAAAAAGGTACAGCAAGCCCAGACGGCATGCGGCCTGTACAGGGAGGATAACCTCCCCGACCGCTTCCGGGGCGGCATGCGCATTTTTTCCGTCATGATCACATGGGCGCTTGAAAACGGCATCACCACCGCCGACAGCATGACCGCCCGCGGCTACGGCCTGCAAAAGCGCTCCCGTTTTTCTCTGTTCAAATGGACGGCGGGCGATATAGTGCTTCTGTGCGCATCGCTGCTGCTTTGCGTCTGCTCGCTGCTGCTTTTGCAAAACCATACCTTCACCTTTTACCCCGTGCTGCATATGACATCGCCCAATCCCCTTGTAACGCTTGGCTATATCTGCTACACATTATTGATCCTTCTCCCCGCGATCATCCATGTAAAGGAGGTGCTCAGATGGCGCTGCTTGACGTCCGGCATGTAAGCTTCACCTATCCCCTGCAAACGCATCCCGCCGTCTGCGATTGCACCTTTTCCGTGGAGAAGGGAGAGTTTGTGACCGTCTGCGGCCCCACAGGCAGCGGCAAATCCACCCTGCTGCGGCTGTTCAAAAAGGAGATCATGCCCCTGGGCGATATGCAGGGCACGGTGCTCCTTAACGGCACGGAGCGGGATCAATTGGACGACCGGGCCTCTGCCTACCTGATCGGGTATGTGATGCAGCGGCCGGAGCAGCAATTGGTCACGGACAAGGTCTGGCACGAGCTGGCCTTCGGCCTTGAAAACATGGGCGTGGACAGGCGCTCCATCGGCCGCCGCATTGCGGAAATGGCCGCCTATTTCGGCATTGAAAACTGGTTTGAAAGGGACGTTTCCACCCTGTCCGGCGGGCAAAAGCAGCTGCTGAATCTGGCAGCCATCATGGTCATGCAGCCATCGCTCCTGATCCTGGATGAGCCTACTGCCCAGCTGGATCCCATCGCCGCCTCCGATTTTATCGCCACACTGCACAAGATCAACCGGGAGCTGGGCACCACCATCCTGATCACCGAGCACCGTCTGGAGGACGTGATCCCCGTGTCCGACAAGCTGCTGGTCATGCAGGACGGCGCCATCGCCCATTTTGACGCCCCGAGATGCGTGCTGAGCCGTCTGGATCAAAACGATCCGCTGCTCCACGCCATGCCCGCAGCCGCCCAGGTATACCACCAGACCGGCATGCACGGCCCCTGCCCCATGACCGTCCGCGAGGGGCGCGATTATATCCAGACCTATTTTGACAACCGCCTGCCCGCGTGCGATGAACAGTCCGCGCCGCAGACGGCGGAAAATGCCCTTTCCTTCCGCCACGTATCCTTCCGCTACGAAAAAAACAGCCCGGACGTGCTGAAAGATCTGACCTTTGACGTGAAACAAGGCGAGATCTTCTGCATTCTGGGCGGCAACGGCTCGGGCAAAACCACCACGCTGCTCACCTGCGCCGGGCTGCTGCGCCCCTACGACGGCGAAGTGCGCGTCTTTGGCAAAAAAATCAGGGATTACAAGAACCAGTCCCTGTATCAGAATTGCGTCACCCTGCTGCCGCAGGACGTGCAGACCCTGTTCCTGCGCCACACCGTGAGGGAGGAGCTTGCAGACAGCCGTGCGGAAGCCAATCTCCTGCCTGTGGATCTTCAAAAACTTCTGGACAAGCACCCCTATGATCTGTCCGGCGGCGAACAGCAATTGGTGGGTCTTGCCAAGGTGCTTGCCACCCATCCCCGCCTTTTGCTGATGGATGAGCCCACCAAGGGCGTGGACGCCGCAGCCAGACGCCGCCTGATCGACATTCTCAAAAAGCTGCGCGACGAGGGCATGACGCTGGTGATCGTCACCCACGACGTGGAATTTGCCGCCCGCTGTGCGGATCGCTGCGCCATGTTCTTCCGGGGCAATATGGTATCTGTCGGCACGCCCAGGAGCTTCTTTTGCGAAAACAGCTTCTATACCACCGCCGTCAGCCGCATGAGCCGCGGCTACTATCGGGGCTGCGTCACGGTAGAGGACCTGGCTGCCCGTTGCCTGGAAAACGGCCCGCGGGAGGTGCATGCATGATCATCATCCGCAACGCCCGTACACGATGCGTGCTGCAAAAAGCCGTCCCGCTTTTAATCATCCCGCTGGTGGTGCTGCTGGGCGCAGTGCTGCTGCGCGGACAGCATTACCTGCTCATCTCCTTCGCAGTAGCGCTGCTATCCCTGCTGCTTTTCATCGCAGGCTTTGAAAAAAAACAGACCGGCGCACGAAGGCTGGTGATCGCCGCCGTCATGACCGCCCTTTGCATCGCGGGCCGATTCATTCCCCTGTTTAAGCCCATCACGGCGCTGACCGTGATCACCGCCATCTACCTGGGCGGCGAAACGGGGTTTCTCGTAGGTGCGCTCAGCGCGCTGCTCAGCAATTTCTCCTTCGGTCAGGGGCCCTGGACGCCTTTCCAGATGCTGGCCTGGGGGCTGATCGGCCTGCTGGCGGGCGCACTTTCCAAGCCATTGGAAAAAAGCAAGTGGCTGCTGTGCATTTTCGGCGTGCTGTGCGGCATTGCCTACTCCTTCATCATGGATATCTGGACCGTGCTGTGGTACAGCAGCGGTCTGGATGCAACGCTGTATCTGAGCGCCATCGTTACCGCACTGCCTCACACCATCCTCTACGCCGTTTCCAATTTCCTGTTCCTGTATCTCTTTGCCAAACCCTTTGGCGAAAAAATGACCCGCATCAAGCTGAAATACGGCGTATGAAAAAAGCCCCCGAAAACGGGGGCTTTTTGTTGTTATTCCGCCTGCAACAATTCCACGCCGCAGGGCAGCTTTTCCTGCGCATCGGGAAGCGCTTCACCCATGTGCCGCTGGCGGAGCCTTTGGGAAATCTCCTGCAGCCTGCGGGTGCGGCTTTGCACCCTGGCGCCCAGCAGCGCCTTGCTCTTATACTGATCCAGCAGCGCACGCACGCTCATAGCCGTAGGGATCGCCGCAATGGGGCCGCCGGCTGCAAAAGCCAGTGCACCTGCCCCCATGGCTGCGCCCGTTTTGACCATGCGGAACACCGTATTTTCCGCAGCGGTGCGCTGGGAGGATTTGCCCAGGATCACCTTGCACTGCTCGGTCACCGCAATAAAGGCAAAGGGCAGCGCCGCACCCACCGTTTCCAGTGTATCGGCAAGCACGCCCGTATCCTCCAGAAGTCCCAGGTCCACCGCCACATTATCGGCATAGGTAAGGCCGGTAGCCACGGTATCCAGCAGCGTATCCTTCTGCCGCTTTCTGTATTTTTCTACCAGTTCGTTGTATGTCGCCATGGTATCCTCACTTGAGCGCGTCATAAATTGCGCGCATGGTTCCGGCGTCCTCCGCCATGGTGCCTTTGCATTCGCAGATGATGGTGGGCGCATACTCCCGCTCACGGAGCAGCGGCGCCAGGTGTTCAAAGCGGGGGCCGTATTGATCCTCCGCAAAGGTGCGGTGCTGCTTTTCGCCCGCCGGAGTAAACTCAATGGTGGAAAAGTGCACGTGCATATACCGGGCCCGTTCCCTGCCCAGGATTCTCTCCATTTCATCCAGCACCTGCGCAAAATCCTCCGTACTGTTCAGTGCGCCGCCGTGCAGCGCATGGAGGTGGGCAAAATCAATACAGGGGATCAGCCTTTCATCCATCAGGCAGAAATCCAGCGTTTCCTGCAGATCGCCGATCTGGCTCTTTTTGCCCATGGTTTCGGGGCAAATATGGATGTGGCCAAGCCCCATATCGTCCAGATGCTTCAGCGCCTCGGCCAGATTCTTTTTGCAGCTTTCCACAGCCGTTTTTCTTTCCTGCTTCTGCTGAGCGCCGATGTGCACCACCAGCCTGTTTCCGCCAAGGAAGTTCAGCGCCTTTGCGCCTTCGGTAATATAACGGAACGAGTTCTCGATTTTTTCCCGCTCGGGATTGGCCAGGTTGATAAAGTACGGCGCATGTGCGCTGACGGTGATCCCGTATTTTTCCGCCTCCGCCCGGATCTTGCCGGCGCTTTCCTCCGACAGGTTCACACCCCGGCCAAAGGAATATTCGTAGGCGTTCAAACCCCTTTCCTGCAGCCATTTGGGCGCCTGCCAGGTGCTTTTATATCCCTGCGCATAGAAGCTTTCGCTGTTGCCCGCAGGTCCGAATTTGATCATCGTACATACCCTTTCTGTGGTGTTCTCACATGTCTATTGTACCCTATTTTTCCCCGTCCCGCCAGTATGCGGCGCATTTTTCTTTACGTCCGCTCCAATTCCTCCCGGATGCTCCTGACAGCACGGCTTTCCAACCGGGATACATAGGATCTGGAAACACCCAGCACCTGAGCCACCTGATGCTGGGCGTACTGCCTGCCGTCCAGCAGGCCGTAGCGCATGGATATCACTGTTTTTTCACGCCTTGGCAGCTTGCCGATGGCCCTTCTCACCTTTTCCATGGACACCCGGCGGATCACCTCATCCTCCACCTGTCCCTCCGGCGTACCCAGAATGTCCGCAAAGGAAATATCGTTGCCCTCGCCGTCCGTACCCAGGGAATCAAACAGCGATACCTCGCCCTTTTGCTTTTTACTGGCACGCAGCAGCATGAGCACCTCGTTTTCGATGCAGCGGGCGGCATAGGTGGTCAGCTTGGTGCCGGAGGACGTTTTATAGGAGTTGATGGCCTTGATCAACCCCAGCGTACCCACCGATACCAGATCCTCCTGGGTATAGCCCGGCACGGTATACTTGCGCACCACGTGGGATACCAGACGGAGATTATGCACAATCAGCTTCTGCCGCGCCTCCTCATCCCCCTGCTGCATACTTTCCAGACACCTGTGCTCCTCCTGAGCGCTGAGGGGCTTGGGAAAACTGCCGCCCGCCGCCGCAATGCCAAAGAAGAACAGCGCGCCGCGAAACAGCCAGAACAAAAACGCCATATTTTTCGCACCTCCACGCTACCATACGGAAAAGCAGCGTGAAACATGCCTGATCTGATCAAAAAAGCGCCCCCGGCAGGAGGCGCTTTGCATTGTCATTACTTGTTCAGCTTGTCCAGCCAGGCTTTGTAATCGTTATACAGCCGGATGGAATCGGGATGACCGCAGAAGGCGGTGGTGCCGGGCTTGTTGAACATGCCCGGGTACTGATAAATGAGGATCTCATCCACAAAGGGCGACAGACTTCTGATCTGCCGGTCGATGCGTTCCATGGCAGCCGGATACAGCGCGCTCTTGTATACATCTCCCTCAAACTCAAACACTTCCATATCCGCCCACAGCTTGCTGGTACCGGCCTTATCATGGGCCTTGCGCAGCGCCTCGTAGAAGGCAGGCGTTTCCTCGGGGCGGGATTTGCGCACGCCGATCTCATCCTGATAGGCAATGATATCGCACTTCATTTCTTCCAGCTGCCTGACGTACGTATCGTCCGCCTTGAGATGATTGGTGCCGTAGGGCGCGATGAGGATCTGATGCCTGGGATCCATGCTCTTGCCAAAGGCGGAATACTCGTTCACATACTTGATGAACAGATCCTGATAGTAGGGGTAGGTGCCCGTTTCATCCGGCAGGTACCAGCCGTAGAACGCAGGGCTCCTGCCGTACTGGGCATAAAGCTCTTCCATCGCCTGAAAGGCCCGCTTCTGCACGTCGGGGCTGGTCATATTGCCGATGGTATCCGTCCACACGCCGTAGAAGCCGGCGGACATGAACACCTTGATGCCACTGCGCTCACAGGCACGCATCATGGCGCCGATGGGATCCTTGGCGCCCATATCGGCAAAGGGATAGATGTCCGTCCTGAAATAGCTTTCGCTCCAGTCCTCATACCGGAGGGCGGAGGCCGTCAGCACGATGTACTTCATGCCCAGCGATGCGATCTCGTCGACTTTGGTTTCCCACTGCGCATCACTGAACCAGCGGCAGACAGGATTCCAGTATTTGCCTTCGGCGATATTGTGGTGATGGAATTCAAACCAGGTACCGGTAATGGGCTTCAGCATGGTTCCGCACCCCTTTGTATATATACTTGGATTTCAAAAACCGTTTGCGTACTGCTCACACTTCATCCAGCGCACGGAGCAGTTCCTCCGCATTGTCCCGGATGATCAGCAGCTTTTCATCCGCTTCCTTGAGGAACCCTTCCTCCACCATGTGATGCACAAAGGCCGCCAGGGCATTATAGTAGCCTTTCACGTTCAAAAGGCCGATGGGCTTATCCGTCTGGTGCAATTGCAGCATGGCCAGGATCTCGCACAGTTCGTCCAGCGTACCGATGCCGCCGGGCAGAGCGATAAAGGCGTCCGAGATTTCCAGCATCTTTACCTTGCGGTCCTGCAGCGTTTTGGTGACGATGTATTCATCCTCGTTCTGCACCCGGTCCGGAAAATCGAACTTCACAATATTGACGCCCGTCACATGGCAGCCGTTTTCCTGGGCTGCGGTCGCCACCGCGCCCATCAGGCCGTACAGGCTGGAGCCGTATACCAGTTCTCTCTTCTGCTGACCAAGCAAACGGCCCACTTCCTTCGCCGCTTCGGTATATGCAGGATCCTGGCCAAAGGACGATGCGCAGAACACACAGACGCGCTTTTTCAACATGCTTTTGTTCTCCTTTATTCCCAATGAGAAGGATATATCACGAACGCTTCGGCTTTGTCAAGCCCGGCATTTTTTCGCCGCGCCGCTTTGCAACGCCGCATGATATACCGCCCGGGCCACCGCATCATGAGCCCGCTGGTCGTAGGCATAGGGCAGGATATAGTCCGCGCACAATTCCTCATCGCTGACGCAGGAAGCAATGCCACGTGCCGCCGCCATCATCATGTCCGCATTGACCGTATGAGCCCGTGCATCCAGTGCGCCGCGGAACAAGCCCGGGAACACCAGCACATTGTTGATCTGGTTGGGGTTCTGGGAAGAGCCGGTGCCCACAATAAATGCGCCGGCTTCCTTGGCGTCCTCCGGCTCAATTTCCGGCACAGGATTGGCGCAGGTAAACAGGATGGGCTTTTGCGCCATGCTGCGCACCATATCCCGGCTTACGCAATGGGCGGCCGATACGCCGATCAGCACGTCCGCCCCCTTCATGGCGTCCTGCAGCGTTCCCTGCAGCCTGCGGGGATTGGTGTCCAGCGCCAATTGCCGCTGGATGGGGTTAAAGCGCTCGTCATCCTGCAAAATGCCCGCCTTATCGCACACCGTCATATCCCGAACGCCCAGCGCCATCAGAAAACGGGTAATGGCAATGCCCGCCGCGCCTGCGCCGTTGACCACCACGCATACGCTATCCATCTGCTTTCCTGCCAGCTTCAGCGCGTTGATCAGCGCCGCAGCCATCACAATAGCCGTGCCGTGCTGATCGTCATGAAAGACGGGGATATCCAGCTCTTCTTTCAGCCGCCGCTCAATTTCAAAGCAGCGGGGCGCGGAAATATCCTCCAGATTAACTCCGCCAAAGGAGCCTGCAAGGAGCTTTACGGTGTTCACGATCTCATCCACGTCCCTGGAGCGGATGCAAAGCGGATAGGCGTCCACCCCGCCAAAGGCCTTGAACAGCGCACACTTGCCCTCCATCACCGGCATGCCGGCTTCGGGGCCGATATCGCCCAGCCCCAGCACCGCCGTACCGTCCGTGATCACCGGCACCGTATTCCACCGGCGCGTCAATTCAAAGCTTTTTTCAATATCGTGATGAATGGCCATGCAGGGCTCAGCAACGCCCGGCGTATAAGCAAGGGACAGTTTTTCCCGGTCGTTTACCTCCACGCGGGATATGATCTCAATTTTGCCCTTCCATTCTCCATGCTTTTTCAGCGATTCTTCCCGAACGTTCATATATTGCTCTCCTCAAATCAGCTCTCGCCCTTGACCCGCGTTTCCTCTCTCATGGGCAGGCCGGTCATATAATCCAGCTGGCGGTAGCCGCCCTCCTCCTGCTTGCGCTGGCGGGTCATGCCGTCCACCGCCCAGGAGGGCTTTTTATCCTCCCGCCAGGGGCGGCACTGCCACTGATAGCCGCGGAAGGGATCGCGGGTCTCGTTCATCCAGGCGATGAGCCGGTCGTGCAGCGCATTCCGCGCCTCACGATGCTTTTCATCCAGAATGCAGTTGCGCATTTCATGCGGATCATTTTTCAGATCGTACATTTCGTCTTCGTCCAGCAGATTGATCTGCAGTTTATAATCCCTCGTCACAATGGCGCGCATGGGCTGGAAGCCGCCAAAGCCGTCGTGATCGATCTCGTATCTTGCAAACTCCACAAACGCTTCGTCCACATGACCGTGTTCCGCTTCGCCGGCCAGTAAGGGCATCAGGCTTTTCCCCTCAAAGCAGCGGGGCACCGAAACGCCCATATAATCCAGCACCGTGGCAGGCAGATCGATATGGGATACCACGCCGTCATACACCTGTCCTTTTGCGATCATGGGGCCGCTGATGATGAGGGGTACGCGGGCGATGCCGTCATAGGCAGTGGGGCCCTTGGCCCACAAACAATGCTCCTCCATACCGTCGCCGTGATCGGAGGTATACAGGATCGTGGCGTCGGGCAGCATGGAGCGCACCTTTGCAATCACCCGGCCGATCTGGCTGTCCACGTAGGAATTGCAGCCCAGCAAGCCTGCATTCATAGGTTCGATCTTGTCCCTGTCCTCCTGCCTGCCGCCTGCGCCCCAGAGCTGCTGGTACAAGGGTTTACCCTCCAGCGTGTCATAATGGCTGGGATTCTTTTCCCACGTTTTTCCCAGATACATGCTGCAGTAGGGTTCCGGACACAAGCCGGGATCGTGGGGCTCGTCAAAGGACAGCGTGAGGAAAAAGTCCTCCTCCCGATGAGCATCCATGTACCGAAGCGCCCTGTCCGTGCAGCGGTGGGCAAAGGTAAATTCGCTTTTTATGCCGCCGGGAATAAAATTACTTTCCTTCTTTCTGGAAAACACCCGTTCCTCCGGCGTCAATTCGTCCAGATAGTTTTTCATATCAAACCAGTAGCCTTCATCCCAGCCGGGCGGGCAGACGCCGTTGCCAAAGTAATCGCCGCCGTCCAGGTGCCACTTGCCGATGTAGGCGCAGGAGATCCCCTTGTCACGGAGCCGCTGCCCCAGCGTCAGCACATCGGCGCCCAGGGGCATGCAATTACCCCAGCTCTGGTTGGAATGGGGAAACTGCCCCGTAAACAGCGCAGAGCGCGCGGGGCCGCATACGGGCTGCGTGGTATAAGCCCGCTCAAAGCGCATGCCCTCCTGCGCCAAAGCGTCCAGACAGGGCGTTTTGACCACCGGGTTTCCGTAGCAGCCGATCATATCGTACCGGGTACTGTCGCTCATGATCCAGATAAACTGTCTCTTCATGATGATTGACTCCTTACAAGTCTGCCGCCCGTCCTTGCACACTTCCTGTCGGGCAGAATTTTTGGTTTTCCTGATACCTGTATCATACCGCTTTTTACGGAATAAGTCAAAAGAAAACGGAGACGCCCTACGTCTCCGTCTGCACTTTGATGCGTTTTCTTTTCATGTCAGTATTTTCCCAGTTCGCGCACGCGCTCCATAATGCGCTTGAATTCCGCAGCGCTCACATTGTCCGGCACGCTGTGATCCGTGCCGAAAATGAAGCCGCCCTGCTGCTTCATCACCGGCACCAGGCGCTCCACTTCCGCTTCCACCCTTTGGGGATCCGCCCACTCCAGGGAATTGAGCCCGCCCCAGAACAACAGCTTATCGCCGTACTTTTCCTTGAGCATATAGGGATCCATGCCCGCCTTCACTTCCAGGGGATTGAGCCCGTCAATGCCGATCTCGATAAAATCCGGCACAAAAGGCCGCACGTCGCCGCAGGAATGGAGCATCGCCTTGCAGCCTCTTTCGTGCGCCCAGTCCACCGCCTTTTTGTGGAAGGGCTTGCTCATTTCCCTGTACGTGTCGAGAGAGAAAAACTGCGCGTGCTTATATCCCATATCATCCGGCCAATAGATCTGATCAAAGTGATAACCCGCCTCCCAGATTTTGTCCAGAATCTGAAGGTGAAGGTTAAGCTGCGTTTCATAAATATCCTTGCACCAGTCCGGATCGTCGATCATCATCATCAGGAAATCTTCCGTACCGATCATCCAGGAATGGGTCACGTCAAACCCAAACCACAAATTGGCCACGATCCACGCGCCCTCTTTTTGCCAGACAGGATACTGGGTTTTCAATTCATCCCAGTCGATGCGGCTCATATCAAAGGTCATGCGTTTTTTCGCTTCGTGCCACTTTTCCAGATCCCTGATGGAAAAATCCAGAAACTGGGGTGTGGATGTGGCGTGCTTCCAGTTTTTCAGCGTCACACCCCATTCGGTGGTATGGATGATGTAATTATCCGTTTCTTCCACCACCTTATAGGGATAACGGGGCGAATTATCCGTGCCGATCTGGCGATACTGATCCAATCCCATATAGACCGGCCAGTCCTCCACGCCTTCTTTTTCCCATCGTTCCACGGTGGAATCCCAGGGCTCTTCCAGAATGGGAATGCGATCCGCTTCCCGGTGTTCAAACATCCGCTTGATTCTTTCGCGACTGGTCATTTCCTGTGCCATCCAGCCCCCATCCTTTCCTGAAAAAGCTATATTTACCATCTCTGCGACTATTCTATCCCCCTCCCTTTTCAGCTGTCAATCATCACTTTATGCTGGACAAAGATACAGGAAAGGTATATCATATATACTATATAAATCATATATCAAGGAGACATACGCATGAGGCGGTTTGGCAAAAAACAGATAGATTCTCCCCAGAGTATCACGGAAGGCGTCATCTGGAAGCAGCTGCTCGTCTTCTTTTTCCCCATCCTGCTGGGTACCTTCTTCCAGCAGCTCTACAATACCGCCGACGCCATCATCGTGGGCAAATTTGTAGGCACCCATGCGCTGGCCGCCGTAGGCGCCACAGGCAGTCTGATCAACCTGATCGTAGGCTTCTTCATGGGCCTTGCGTCCGGCGCCACCGTCATCGTATCCCAGTACTACGGCGCCCGCAACGAGCAGAGCGTGAGCCATACCGTGCATACCGCCATGGCCTTTGCGCTGGCCGCAGGTCTGATGCTCACCTTTGTGGGCTATGCCATTTCTCCTGCGCTTCTGCGCATGATGGGCACGCCTGAGGACATCATGCCCTACGCCACCACCTACATCCGCATCTACTTTGTCGGCATGATCCCCATGCTGATCTACAATATCGGTTCCGGCATCCTGCGCGCCATCGGCGATTCCAGAAGGCCCCTGTACTTCCTCATCGCCTCCTGCATGGTGAACATCGTGCTGGACGTGCTGCTGGTGCTGGGTCTGAACATGGGCGTGGCGGGCGCTGCCTGGGCCACCACCATTTCTCAGTTCTTCAGCGCCGTGCTGGTGCTGACAACGCTGCTGCGCAGCCAGACCTCCTACCAGCTGCACGTCAACAAGATCCGCTTCCACGGCAGCATCATGAAGGACATGGTGCGCATCGGTTTGCCTGCCGGCCTGCAGAGCGTCATGTATTCAATCTCCAACGTGATCATCCAGAGCACGGTCAATTCCTTCGGCACGGACGTCATCGCCGCCTGGACGGCATTTGGCAAGCTGGACGCCGTATTCTGGATGATCATCAGCGCCTTTGGCATTTCCATTACCACCTTTGTGGGACAGAACTTCGGCGCGCATAAGTACGACCGCATGAAAAAGAGCGTGCATACCTGCCTGGCCATGTCCTTTGGCGCATCGCTGATCGTCATCGCCGTGATGCTGCTGCTGGGCAGACCGCTTTACGGTATGTTTACCAGCGAAGAGCATGTGCTGGAGCTGGGCATGCAGATCCTCCGCCAGCTGGCTCCCTTCTGGCTGACCTACGTATGCATCGAGATCTATTCCGGCGCACTGCGCGGCGCGGGCGATTCGCTTTTGCCCACCGTGTTCACGCTGGTAGGCGTATGCCTACTGCGCGTGGTTTGGCTGCTTGTCATCGTACCCGGCACCGGCAGCCTGACGCTGACCCTCTACTGCTACCCCATCACCTGGACCATCACTTCCGTGCTGTTCCTCCTGTATTACTACAAATGGGGCTGGCTCAAGCGCTGCAAAAAGAAATACGGCCATGAGGATGCGCCTGCAGAAGGCTGATCCACCCATCAAAAAAGCCCGACCATGCGGTCGGGCTTTCTTCATGCTTATTCTTCCTCGCAGGCGGCCTTGCGGCTGTTGATCCGGTGGATCACCTCGGGCGGGAACTTGGGCTTACGGTCAAAGGTGTACAGACCGTTCTGCTCCTGCTCCACGTCGGTGAGCTGGGTGTAGCAGAAGGCAAAGTGATCGGGATTATCCAGCAGCACATCCGTCAACCCCTTGTAGCGCGCCAGGAATTCTTCCCGGTTCTTCACGCGCTCGCCGTAGCCCCAGCCGTCCTTGTCCGTATCGCTCCACCAGATGCCGCCGTATTCGCTGACGAACACCGGCTTCTTGCCATCGTAATGCTGGCGCTTGCTGAAATTATCGTAAATCGGCTTGGTGCCGGCGCCCAGGCGCTCCTTGTAGGTGACGGGGTTTTGATCGTAATCATGTACGTCAAAGATATCCGTTTCCACGTGGAAGTTGCCGCTGGTATCGATGCAGGGACGGGTCTTGTCAAACAGCTTGGTGATTCGGTAGATCATGCGCAGGTTATCGTCATACTGCTGATGGCCTTCCACATCCCAGGTCTCGTTAAAGGGGCACCAGCCGATGATGCAGGGCGCGCTGTAATCCCGCTCCAGCTCCACCAGCCAGTCGTTGAGGAAATCGGCCAGAGCGTATTCCTTGCTGGTATCCAGGCCCCAGTTGGCCATTTCGCCCCAGCACAGGTAGCCCAGATGATCCGCATGGTACAGGAAGCGGGGCTCAAACACCTTTTCGTGGAGACGGGCGCCGTTAAAGCCCATGGCCTGAGACATGATGATGTCATTCTTCAGTGCTTCATCGGTGGGTGCGGTATACACACCGTCGGGATAGAAGCCCTGGTCCAGCACCAGGCGCTGGAACACCGGCTTATCGTTGATAAAGAAGCGGCGGCCTTCAAACCGGAGGGAACGCAGGCCAAAATAGCTCTGCATCTCGTCCACCGTTTCACCGTTTTTCTTCAGGGTCAATTGCAGATCATACAGTTTGGGCTCTCCCACATTCCAGGGATGGCTTTCGGAAAGCTTCACCGTGGTTTCCGCAACGCCACCAAAGGCATGCGCAGCACCGTCGCCCATGGGCTTTCCCTCAAAGGAGGCTGCGATCTCCACGTCGCAATCTTCGCTTGCTATCACCTTCACCGTCACGGCGCAATCCGCATAATGCGGGGTAATAAGCACCTTTTCAATGTGGCACGCATCCACCCATTCCAGCCACACGGTCTGCCAGATGCCGGTGGTGCGGGTATAGTCGCAGTCGTGGGATTCGTACCGCTTGCTCTGCTTGCCGCTGGGCTGATGGGGAGAGCGGGTATCATCCTGGGCGCGGAGCACCACGGTGTTTTCGTCCGCCTTGAGGGCATCGGTAATGTCAAAGGAGAAGGGCACATAGCCGCCCTTGTGCTGACCCATTTCCTGACCGTTTACCCACACGGTCGCCAGATAATCCACCGCGCCGAAATGGAGGATCACCCGCTTGCCGCAGGCTTCCTCGGGCAGAGTGAAGCTGCGCTTATACCATACCGCCGGCATGAAATCCCTGTTGCCGACGCCGGACAGCTTGCTTTCCGGGCAGAAGGGC
The DNA here is from genome assembly GCA_015056175.1 of Clostridiales bacterium. GTDB lineage: Bacteria > Bacillota > Clostridia > Christensenellales > Aristaeellaceae > SVGT01. Next base: position 33,028 of record SVGT01000007.1, read on the forward strand.
ACCAGAATGGTGCCATCCAGCTTTTCCTTGGTCACAAGGCCGCGGCTCATGCCGCTGTTGCCCATATCCATTTCAAATTCCCATACGCCGTTCAGGTTCATCCAGCCCTCGCGCACAAACTGCGGACGGGGGTATTCGGGACGCGGCATCACTTGATTCATGCTGTTTACCTCCAAACAATATGTATCCGGATCATTGTTTTGCGTTGGATTTATTATATCATGAAAAAATGATTTTTCAAAGCCCTGGAGCCCATGTGTCACAATGTGATATAATGATACGATGCCGTTTCCGGCAGTCTTGCGCAGCGGAGAACACATTTTCCCCGCGGCGTCCATCCGGCGAACGATCGCCCATGTGCTTGCGGGCTTTCCATCCTGGCGATCCTTCTGTTTTCGTAAACAAAAAGTCATTCTATGCCTTATAAAACAACTGTTTTTGTCACAGCCGGAAGTTCTTTCGAGTAAATGGCAAGAAACCGAACATTTAAATACATCCCATCAAAATTGTTTGCTTTTACATTGACTTTATATCCTCTTCATGGTACAATTTGTGTGTTAAGCGAATATCGTTCTCTGCGACTGACGGAAGTAACGTGGGTAACCACGGGGAAACAGAGGGCGTACACGGGATGCCCCATTTCGCCGACCGTCTGGGCGCACATACTCGAATCGGAGTAAGTGTACCCTTTTTTGATTTTTTGAAGGAGGCACCATGAAAAAAGTTGGTATCATCATGGGCAGCGACAGCGATCTGCCCATCATCCGCAAGGCTACGGACATGCTGTCCCTGCTGGAGATCCCTTTTGAAGTACATGTTTACTCTGCTCACCGCACGCCTGATGAGGCCAGGGATTTTGCCCGCAGCGCCCGCGATAACGGCTTTGGCGTGCTGATTGCCGCCGCCGGCATGGCCGCCCATCTGGCCGGCGCCGTGGCTGCCAATACCACCTTGCCCGTCATCGGCATTCCCTGCAAGAGCAGCGTGCTGGACGGCATGGACGCACTGCTTTCCACCGTGATGATGCCCAGCGGCATCCCGGTTGCCACCGTGGCCATCAACGGCGGCCAGAACGCCGCCCTGCTCGCTGCCCAGATCCTGGCTCTGTCCGACGATGCACTTGCTGCCCGTCTTGACAAAAAGCGCCGGGACGATGCGGAAAACGTGCTCAAAAAGGACGCCGCTGTTTCCGCCGAATTCCAATAATCCATTTGCACAAACGAGGAGACACAGCCATGGAAAAACGGGACCTGCTCTATGACGGTACCGCCAAGCGCATTTATACCACGGACGACGAGCACGTACTCCTGGTCAGCTACAAGGATATTGCCACCGACTTTTTCGGCCTGAAGATGAGCACCATTCCCGGCAAGGGCGCCATCTGCAACAGGGTCAGCAATCATCTGATGACTGTGCTGGAAAATGCGGGCATCGCCACCCACTTCCTGTCCGAAAGCAGCGAAACGGACTGCCTGGTGCGCAGGGTGAAGATCATCCCCCTGGCCGTCATCGTGCGCAACATTTCCGCAGGCGCCTTCGCCAAGCGCTACGGCGTGGAAGAGGGCATCGTGTTTGATGAACCCACCATCGAATTTTACCTGAAAAACGATATGCTGGGCGATCCGCTCATCAACACCTATCACGCAGTGGCGCTGAAGATCGAAAGCCGGGAGCGCATTGAGGAAATGAAGGCGCTGGCCTTCCGCATCAACGAGATCCTCAAGGCATACTTCCAGTCCGTCCGCATCCACCTGGTGGATTTCCGCATGGAGTTTGGCCTGACGGAGGACGGCACGCTGGTACTGGCGGATGAGATCTCTCCCGACACCTGCCGCCTGTGGGATATCGATACCCACTTCCGTCTGGACAAGGACCGCTTCCGTCTGGATATGGAGCAGATGGACGCCGGCTATCACGAAATCCTGCGCCGCCTGCTTGGCAACGCATAACACACATTAGAATCGGAGGAATATATGGGTGGTTTTTTTGGTGCCGCGCTGAAGCGCGACGCGATCTACGACGTATTTTTCGGTACCGACTACCACTCCCACCTGGCCCCCCGCCGGGGCGGCATGGCTGCATACGACGAAAAAATCGGCCTGCAGCGGGAGATCCACAATATCAGTAACTCCCCTTTCCGCACCAAGTTTGAACACATTTTTGACGAGATGAAGGGCTGCTCCGCCATCGGCTGCATCAGCGATACCGATCCCCAGCCCCTGCTCATCCGCTCCAACCTGGGCACGTATGCCCTGTGCACCACCGGCCTCATCAACAACGCCGAGCAGCTGATCAGCCAGTACCTGTCCTTCAGCGGCGGTCATTTTGACGCCATGCAGGGCGGCAGAGTCAACACCACCGAGCTGGTCGCCGCCATGATCAACCAGAAGAGCAGCTTCTCCGAGGGCATCCGCTTTGCCCAGCAGGTGATCAAGGGCACCTGCTCCATCCTGATCCTCAAGGACGACGGTCACCTGATCGCCGCCCGCGACAAAGTAGGCCGTCTGCCCGTGCTGCTGGGAAAGGGCGAGGACGGCTACTGCGTATCCTTTGAATCCCACGCCTACCAGAAGCTGGATTATGCAGACGAACGGGAACTGGGCCCGGGCGAGATCGTGGAGATCACGCCGGATGAAGTGATCCAGCTTTCCCCTCCCGGCGAAAAAATGCGCATCTGCTCCTTCCTGTGGACCTATTACGGCTATTCCACCGCCCGCTACGAGGGCGTGAACGTGGAAACCATGCGCTACCGCAACGGCGAGATCATGGCCAAGCAGGACGAACTGAACGGTTCCAACAAGGACGTGGATTATGTGGGCGGCGTGCCCGATTCCGGTACGCCCCACGCCATCGGCTACGCCAACAAGAGCCACATCCCCTTCGCCCGCCCCTTCATCAAGTACACGCCCACCTGGCCCCGCTCCTTTACCTCCACCAGGCAAAGCCAGCGCAACCAGATCGCCAAGATGAAGCAGATTGCCGTTCCCGATCTGATCCAGGACAAAAACCTCCTGTTTGTGGACGATTCCATCGTCCGCGGCACGCAGCTGCAGGAAACGGTGGAATTCCTCTATGAAAACGGCGCCAAGGCCGTGCACATGCGCTCTGCCTGCCCGCCTATCATGTACGGCTGCAAATACCTCAACTTTTCCCGCTCCACCGGCGATATGGAATTGATCACCCGCCGCACCATCCTGGAATTGGAGGGCGAGGAAGGTCTCAACCACATCGACGAATACAGCGATTCCTCCACCGAGCGCGGACAAAACCTGCGCCGCGCCATCTGCGAAAAGTTCCATTTTGCATCGCTTGAATTCCAGTCCCTGGAAGGTCTGGTGGAAGCGATCGGCCTTCCCAAATGCAAACTTTGTACCTACTGCCTTGACGGCGAGGAATAACCCAACGTCTGACGCAAGAAAGGAAAGAGAACCATGCACAACAATTCCCGTTCCGAGAGCTACGCCGCGGCAGGCGTGGATATCACCGCCGGCTACAAGGCCGTGGAGCTGATGAAGAAGCACATCGCCCGTACCCGCAACGAAGGCTGCCTGGATGACGTAGGCGGCTTTGGCGGCTGCTTTGGCCTGCCCGTACAGGGCATGGAAGAGCCCGTTCTGGTTTCCGGCACCGACGGCTGCGGCACCAAGGTGAAGCTGGCCATTCTCATGGACAAGCACGATACCATCGGCATCGACGCCGTGGCCATGTGCGTCAATGACATCATTTGCTGCGGCGCCAGGCCCCTGTTCTTCCTGGATTACATCGCCTGCGGCAAGAACGTGCCCGAAAAGATCGCCCAGATCGTTTCCGGCGTGGCCGAAGGCTGCGTGCAGAGCGGCGCTGCCCTGATCGGCGGCGAAACGGCGGAGCATCCCGGCCTGATGCCCGTGGAGGATTATGACCTGGCCGGCTTTGCCGTGGGTCTTGTGGACAAAAAGAAGATCATCGACAACAAGCGCATGCAGGCAGGCGACGCAGTCATCGCCCTGGCCTCCACCGGCATCCATTCCAACGGCTTCTCCCTGTGCCGCAAGGTGTTTGATATCGATCAGAACCCTCCGTCCCTCTACGTTCCCCGCGAGGAGCTTCAGGGCAAAACGGTGGCCGAAGCGCTGCTGACCCCCACCCGCATTTATGTAAAGAGCATCCTGGCGCTGCTGAAAGAGGTGGATGTGAAGGGCATCTCCCACATCACCGGCGGCGGCTTCTATGAAAACATCCCGCGCTCCATTCCCGACGGGCTGGGCGCAAAGATCGATAAGAGCGCCGTCCGGGTGCTGCCCATCTTCGACCTGATCATGAAGGAAGGCAACATTCCCGAGCGCGATATGTACAACACCTACAACATGGGTGTGGGCATGAGCGTGGTGGTTCCTGCAGCCGAAGTGGAAACGGCGCTCAAGATCCTCCGCGACAACGGCGAAGATGCTTATGTGATCGGCGAAATCATCGCCTCCGACGAAAAGGTGATCCTGTGATGAAAAACACCCGTATTGCCGTGCTGGTTTCCGGCGGCGGCACCAATCTGCAGGCGCTGATTGACGCGCAGCAGCGCGGCGAGCTTGGCGGCGGTGTGATCGCAGCCGTCATCTCCACCAAGGAAGGCGCCTATGCGCTGGAGCGGGCCGCCAAGGCCGGCATCCCGGGCTATGTTTTGCCCCGCAAAAGCTATGACAGCAATCAGAGCATGACCGTCGCCATGGTGGAAAAGCTCCGTGAACTGGACATCCAGCTGGTGGTGCTGGCAGGCTGCATGGTGATCTTTACGGAAGAGCTCACCTCCGCCTACCCCAACGCCATCATGAACGTGCATCCCGCCCTCATCCCCGTCTTCTGCGGCAAGGGCTTCTACGGCCTCCATGTGCACGAAGCCGCCCTGGCCTACGGCGTCAAGCTTTCCGGCGCTACCGTCCACTTTGTCAGTCCCGAATGCGACGGCGGCCCCATCATCGCCCAAAAGGCTGTGCCCGTGCTGGAAAACGATACCCCCGAAACGTTGCAAAAGCGCATCATGGAGGAAGCGGAATGGATTTTGCTGCCCCATGCCGTCAAGCTGTTCTGTGAAGGCCGCCTGTCCGTAAACGGCCGCATCGTGAGCATTAAGGAGAATTGATCATGAACGTGTACGAAGTGAAAACCATGCAGGAGCGCCTTGAAAACAACACCTATCCCGGCCGCGGCATTGTGCTGGGCGTCAGCGAAAACGGCAAATACGCCGTGTGCGCCTACTTCATCATGGGCCGCAGTGTAAACAGCCGCAACCGTGTGTTTGTGGGCGAGCCGGACGGCATCCGCACCCAGGCGCACGATCCCTCCCTGATGGTGGATCCCCACCTGATCATCTACCATCCCGTGCGCGAATGCGGCTGCGGCCTCATCGTGACCAACGGCGACCAGACCGACACCATCTGGGAAGCCCTCTCCCGCGGCGAAAGCTGGGAAAGCGCCCTGCGCACCCGTCAGTTTGAAGACGACAAGCCCAACTGGACGCCCCGCATTTCCGGCCTACAAAGCAGGGACGGCAGCTACAAGATGTCCATCCTCAAGGCCGCCGATGCAGAAGGCACCGCCTGCGCCCGCTTCTTCTATGAATACCCCGCCATCCCGGGTCTGGGCCACTTCCTGCACACCTATGTGTGCGACGGCAATCCCGTCATCCCCACCTTCCAGGGCGAGCCTGAGCGGGTGAAGATTCCCGACTGCATCGATGCTTTCACCGATAACCTGTGGGAAAGCCTCAATGAAGACAACAAGATTTCCCTGTACGTCCGCTATACCGAGATCGAAACCGGCAACTGCGAAGAACGCATGATCAACAAGCACGAATAATCAAGCGAAGGAGTGTCCGTCATGAAAGAGTTTGAACTGAAATACGGCTGTAACCCCAACCAGAAGCCCGCCAAGATCTACATGCACGACGGCAGCGAACTGCCCATCGAAATCCTCAGCGGCCGTCCCGGCTACATCAACTTTCTGGACGCCTTCAACTCCTGGCAGCTGGTCAAGGAACTGAAGGAAGCGCTGGGGCTTCCCGCCGTCACCTCCTTCAAGCACGTGTCCCCCACCTCTGCCGCCGTGGGTCTGCCCCTTTCCGATAAGCTGAAGAAGGCCTGCTTTGTGGACGATATCGAGGGTCTGGACGAAAGCCCCCTGGCCTGCGCCTATGCCCGCGCCCGCGGCACCGACCGCATGTGCTCCTTCGGCGACTGGGTGGCCCTTTCCGACGTGTGCGACGTGACCACCGCCAAGCTCATCAAGCGCGAAGTGAGCGACGGCATCATCGCCCCCGGCTATGAGCCCGAAGCGCTGGAGATCCTCAAAACCAAGCGCAAGGGCAATTACAACATCGTCAAGATCGATCCCAACTACGTGCCCGCCCAGCAGGAACACAAGCAGGTGTTCGGCATCACCTTCGAGCAGGGCCGCAACAATTTTGAGATCAACAAGGAACTGCTTTCCAACATCGTCACCGAGAACAAGGACATGCCCGAATCCGCTGTCCGCGATCTGATCATCTCCCTGATCACCCTGAAGTACACCCAGAGCAACTCCGTGTGCTACGCGGTGGACGGTCAGGCCATCGGCGTGGGCGCCGGCCAGCAGAGCCGCATCCACTGTACCCGTCTTGCCGGCACCAAGGCAGATACCTGGTTCCTGCGTCAGCATGACAAGGTGCTTGCCCTGCCCTTCCTGCCCACTCTGGGCCGTCCCGACCGCGATAACGTGATCGACGGCTATATCAACAAGAACGAAGAGGACGTGTGCGCAGACGGCGTGTGGCAGCAGTACTTTACCCGCCAGCCCGAACCCCTCACCGAGGAAGAGATCCGCGAATACCTGGCCACCATCGACAACGTGGCGCTGGGCTCCGACGCCTTCTTCCCCTTCAGCGACAATATCGAACGCGCCCGCAAGAGCGGCGTGCGCTACGTGGCCGAGCCCGGCGGCTCCATCCGCGATGACGCCGTCATCGAATGCTGCAACAAGCACCATATGGCCATGGCCTTCACCGGCATGCGCCTGTTCCACCATTGATCTTTGGAGGATAGTCCTATGAAAGTATTGGTCGTGGGCGGCGGCGGCCGCGAGCACGCCATCATCAAAAAGGTGAAGGAGAATCCTGCCGTCACCGAGATTTTCGCCCTGCCCGGCAACGGCGGCATCGCTGCCGACGCCACCTGCGTGGAGATTGGCGCCACCGACATTGCCGGCATTGTGGATTTCGCCGTCAGCAACCGTGTGGATTACGCCATCGTGGCTCCCGACGATCCTCTGGTGCTGGGCTGCGTGGATCTGCTGGAGGAAAAGGGCATCCCCTGCTTCGGCCCCCGGAAAAACGCCGCCATCATTGAGGGCAGCAAGGTGTTTTCCAAAAACCTGATGAAGAAATACGGCATTCCCACCGCGCAGTACGAGGTGTTTGCCGATGTGCAGGCCGCGCTTGATTATGTGAGCGCCTGCCGCATTCCCGTGGTGATCAAGGCGGACGGCCTGGCCCTTGGCAAGGGCGTGATCATCGCCCAGACCCGCGAGGAAGCCGTATCTGCCGTCAAATCCATCATGGAGGACAAGCAGTTTGGCAAGAGCGGCGATCAGATCGTGGTGGAGGAATTCCTCACCGGTCCCGAGGTGAGCGTGCTGTGCTTCACCGACGGCCGCTGTGTTAAGCCCATGATATCCTCCATGGATCACAAGCGCGCACTGGACGGCGATCAGGGTCTTAACACCGGCGGCATGGGCACCGTAGCGCCCAACCCCTATTACACCGGGGCTGTGGCACAGCGCTGCATGGAAGAGATCTTCCTCCCCACCGTGAACGCCATGAACGCCGAAAACCGCACCTTCAAGGGCTGTCTGTACTTTGGCCTCATGCTCACTCCCGACGGCCCCAAGGTGATCGAGTACAACTGCCGCTTCGGCGATCCCGAAACGCAGGTGGTGCTGCCGCTGCTCAAGAGCGATCTCCTCACCGTTATGCAGGCCGTCACCAACGAAACGCTTGCCGATACCCCTGTGGAATTTATGGACGCCCATGCCTGCTGCGTGGTGCTGGCCTCCAGGGGCTATCCCACCCACTATGAAAAGGGCTTTGAGATCACCATGACGGAAGAAGCCCGCAAGAGCACCTACGTTGCCGGCGCGGCACTGAAGGAAGGCAAGCTCCTTACCTCCGGCGGCCGCGTGCTGGGCGTCACCGCCATCGGCGACACCCTTGAAAACGCCATCCAAAAGGCCTATGCCCTGGCCGATACCATCCACTTTGACAACGCCTTCTGCCGCCGTGATATCGGCGTGCGTGCACTGAAGGCTCAGGCGGAGGAATAACACATGGTTTACAGAGTATTTGTGGAAAAGAAACCCGGTCTGGATAATGAAGCCCGTTCTCTGCGCTATGACGCACGCCACCTGCTTGGCATCAAAAGCCTGGAAAGCGTGCGCCTGCTCAACCGCTACGATGCCGAGAACATGAGCCGCGAACTGTTTGATTATGCCATTCAGACGGTGTTTGCAGAGCCTCAATTGGACAACGCCTCCGAAGAATGCGATCTTTCCGGCGCGTACGTATTTGCCGTGGAATACCTCCCCGGTCAGTTTGACCAGCGTGCCGACAGCGCCGCCCAGTGCATCCAGATCATCTCCCAGGGTGAGCGTCCCCTGATCCGCACCGCCAAGGTCTATGCTCTCTACGGCAATCTGACCGAAAGCGAGATCGCCGAAATCAAAAAGTACGTGATCAACCCCGTGGAAAGCCGCGAGGCTTCCCTGGATATGCCCAAGACTCTGGTCATGGATTACGTGGTGCCCACGGAAGTCAAAACCCTCCACGGCTTTATCGATCTGGACCGTCAGGGTCTTGAGCAGTTTGTGGCCGAAAAAGGTCTGGCCATGGATGCGGACGATATCGCCTTCTGCCAGCAGTATTTCCGCAGCGAGCACCGCGATCCCACCATCACCGAGATCCGCATGATCGATACCTACTGGTCCGACCACTGCCGCCATACCACCTTCCTCACCGTCATTGACGATGTGCGCTTTGAAGATCCGCTGCTGCAGAGCGCCTATGAGGATTACCTCCAGGTGCGCCGGGATCTGAACCGCACCAAGCCCATCTGCCTGATGGATATCGCCACCATCGCCGTGCGTCAGCTGAAGAAGGACGGCAAACTGGACAAGCTGGACGAATCCGAAGAGATCAACGCCTGCACGGTGAAGATCGACGTGGACGTGGACGGCGTTACCGAGCCCTGGCTGCTGCTGTTCAAAAACGAAACCCATAACCATCCCACCGAGATCGAACCCTTCGGCGGCGCTGCCACCTGCATCGGCGGTGCCATCCGCGATCCTCTGTCCGGCCGCAGCTACGTGTACGGCGCCATGCGCGTTACCGGCGCTGCCGATCCTACCGTGCCGGTAAATGAGACCATCCCCGGCAAACTGCCCCAGCGCAAGATCGTTACCACCGCTGCCGCGGGCTATTCCTCCTACGGCAACCAGATCGGCCTGGCCACGGGCATCGTGGACGAAGTGTACCATCCCGGCTATGCGGCCAAGCGCATGGAAATCGGCGCTGTGATCGCCGCTGCGCCCGCCGAAAACGTGCGCCGCGAGGTGCCCGCCCCCGGCGATATCGTGATCCTCCTGGGCGGCAGCACCGGCCGCGACGGCATCGGCGGCGCCACCGGCTCCTCCAAGGCCCATACCGCCAAGTCCGTGGAATTGTGCGGCGCAGAAGTGCAGAAGGGCAACGCCCCCGAAGAGCGCAAGCTGCAGCGCCTGTTCCGCAATCCCACCGTCACCCGCATGATCAAGCGCTGCAACGACTTTGGCGCAGGCGGCGTAAGCGTTGCCATCGGCGAACTGGCCGACGGTCTGGTGATCGACCTGAACAAGGTACCCAAGAAGTACGAAGGCCTGGACGGCACCGAGCTTGCCATCTCCGAATCTCAGGAGCGCATGGCCGTGGTGGTGGAAAAGGAAAATGTGGACGCTTTCCTCGCCCTTGCCGCCGAAGAAAACCTGCAGGCCTGCCCCGTTGCCACCGTGCAGGAGGAAGCCCGTCTGGTGATGCACTGGAACGGCAAAAAGATCGTGGATCTGAGCCGCGAATTCCTCAACTCCAACGGCGCGGACAAGCATATTTCCATCACCCCCGAAGCCCCCAAGGCATTTGATAAGAAGATCACCGGCACCTTTGCGGAAAACTACACCGCCCTTGCCCAGGACCTGAACATCTGCTCCAAGCGCGGCCTTTCCGAGCGCTTTGACTCCACCATCGGCGCCGGCACCGTGCTGATGCCCTTTGGCGGCAAAAATCAGCTGACCCCCATCCAGGCCATGGTGCAGAAGATCTCCGTGGAAAAGAAGCATACCGACAACTGCTCTCTGATGAGCTTTGGCTACAACCCCTTCATTGCGGAAAACAGCCCCTATCACGGCGCATACCTGGCCGTGGTGGAATCCGTGTGCAAGCTGATTGCCACCGGCGCCAGCTTTGAGGACGTGTACCTCACCTTCCAGGAATACTTCGAGCATCCCCGCAAGGACGGCAAGCGCTGGGGCAAGCCCCTGTCCGCGCTGCTGGGTGCCTTCAAGGCGCAGCTGGAGCTGGGCATCGGCTCCATCGGCGGCAAGGACTCCATGTCCGGCTCCTTTGAGCAGCTGGACGTGCCGCCTACGCTGGTCTCCTTTGCCGTGACCACCCAGAAGACTTCCGATATCGTGTCCAACGAATTCAAGCAGGCCGGTCATTCCGTGGTGCTGCTGTGCCCGGAATATGACGAAAACGGTCTGCCCAAGACCCAGTCCCTTGTGGACGTGTTTACCCGCGTCACCGCGCTGATGCGCAGCGGCAAGGCGGTCGCCTGCTATACCCCCGGCATGGGCGGCATTGCGGAAGCCGTGCTGAAGATGGGGCTGGGCAACGGACTTGGCTTCAAGTACGATGACAAGCTGTGCTGCCAGGGCATCTTTGACTACTGCTACGGCGCCTTCCTGCTGGAAGTCACCGAGCCTGTTGAAAACGCCATGCCCGTAGGCACGGTGACGGACGACGGCTGCATCACGCTGCATGACGAAAGCATCAGCCTGAACGAGCTGCTGGGTCTGTATGAAAACAAGCTGGAAAAGGTGTACAGCTGCAACATCGAGCACAAAGAGCAGCCCATGGAAACCTTCTCCTATCAGGCCGAAAAGCGCGTTGCTCCCGCCATTAAGGTGGCCAAGCCCCGCGTGCTCATTCCCGCCTTCCCCGGCACCAACTGCGAATATGACAGCGCTAAGGCCATGCGCGATGCAGGCGCCGAACCCGAGATCTTTGTGATCAACAACCTGAGCGCCTCCGGCATCTCCCGCAGCGTGGAGCAGTTTGCCAGCCTGGTCCGGGAAAGCCAGATGATCTTCATCCCCGGCGGCTTCTCCGGCGGCGACGAGCCGGACGGCAGCGGCAAGTTCATCACCGCCTTCTTCCGCAACGCTGCGGTGAAGGAGAGCGTCACCGAGCTGCTGGAAAACCGCGACGGCCTGATGTGCGGCATCTGCAACGGCTTCCAGGCGCTGATCAAGCTGGGTCTGGTGCCCTATGGCAAGATCATCGATACCGATGAACACTGCCCCACCCTGACCTACAACACCATCGCCCGTCACCAGAGCCGCGTGGTACGCACCCGCATCGCCTCCAACAAGAGCCCCTGGCTGGCTCTGACCAACGTTGGCGACGTGTACAACGTGCCCATCTCCCACGGCGAAGGCCGCTTCCTTGCCGAGGAAGCGCTCATCCGTCAGCTTGCCGAAAACGGCCAGATCGCCACCCAGTATGTGGACTTTGACGGCAACGCTACCAGCGATATCCACTTCAACCCCAACGATTCCATGTACGCCATCGAGGGCATCACCTCCCCCGACGGCCGCGTCATCGGCAAGATGGGCCACAGCGAGCGCATCGGCCAGGGCCTGTACAAGAACGTTCCCGGCGAGTTTGACATCCGCATGTTTGAAAGCGCCGTCCGCTATTTCCGCTAATGTGAAAGGAGAAGCGCCATGCAGTATAAATCCGATATCGAAATCGCACAGAGCTGCGAAATGAAGCCCATCACCCAGATCGCCGCTGCCGCCCATGTGGACGAAAAGTACATCGAGCAGTACGGCCGGTATAAGGCCAAGATCGACCTGAAGCTGCTGGAGGAAACCAAGCGCGAGGACGGCAAACTGATCCTGGTTACCGCCATCACCCCCACCCCTGCGGGCGAAGGCAAAACCACCACCACCATCGGTCTTGCCGACGGCCTCAAGCGCATCGGCAAGGACGTGACCGTGGCGCTGCGCGAGCCCTCCCTGGGCCCGGTGTTCGGTGTCAAGGGCGGCGCTGCCGGCGGCGGCTATGCCCAGGTCGTGCCCATGGAGGATATCAATCTGCACTTTACCGGCGATTTCCACGCCATCGGCGCTGCCAACAATCTGCTGGCCGCCATGCTGGACAACCACATCCAGCAGGGCAACAGCCTGAATATCGACGTGCGCAAGATCACCTGGAAGCGCTGCGTGGATATGAACGACCGCCAGCTGCGCTTCATTGTGGACGGCATGGGCGGCAAGGCCAACGGCACCCCCCGCGAGGACGGCTTTGATATTACCGTCGCCAGCGAGATCATGGCCGTGCTGTGCCTGTCCAACTCCATCGCTGATCTCAAGGAGCGCCTGTCCCGCATCATCGTGGGTTACACCTATGACGATCAGCCCGTCACCTGCGGCCAATTGAAGGCTCAGGGCGCCATGACCGCCCTGCTCAAGGATGCGCTCAAGCCCAACCTGGTGCAGACCCTGGAAGGCACGCCCGCCTTTGTGCACGGTGGCCCCTTTGCCAACATCGCCCACGGCTGCAACAGCGTGATGGCCACCAAGCTGGCCCTGAAGATGGGCGATTATGCCGTTACCGAAGCGGGCTTCGGTGCGGATCTGGGCGCCGAAAAGTTCCTGGATATCAAGTGCCGCATGGCCGGCCTCACCCCCTCTGCCGTGGTGGTGGTCGCCACCGTCCGCGCGCTGAAGATGCACGGCGGGCTTCCCAAGACCGCGCTGGCCAATGAAGATCTGTCCGCGCTGGAAAAGGGCATTCCCAACCTGCTGCGCCACGTGAGCAACATCAAGAACGTATACAAGCTGCCCTGCGTGGTGGCTGTCAACCGTTTCCCCACCGATACGGATAACGAAATTGACTTCATCATCGCCAAGTGCCGTGAGCTGGGCGTCAACACCGTGCTTTCCACCGTGTGGGCCGAAGGCGGCAAGGGCGGCGAGGCGCTGGCCCGCGAGGTGGTGCGCCTGTGCGAAGAGGAAAAGGGCGATTTCACCTTCTCCTACGAACTTGAAGGCACCATCGAAGAAAAGATCGAAGCCATCGTCAAAAGGGTATACGGCGGCAAGGGCATCATCGTGACTCCCGCTGCCAAGAAGCAGATCGACAGCCTCACCAGACTGGGCTTTGCCAACTGCCCCATCTGCGTGGCCAAAACCCAGTACTCCTTCTCCGACGATCCCACCAAGCTGGGCGCGCCCGAAGGCTTTGACGTGACCATCAAGAACGTGAAGATCTCCGCCGGCGCCGGCTTCATCGTGGTGCTCACCGGCGATATCCTCACCATGCCGGGTCTCCCCAAGGTTCCCGCCGCCGAAAAGATCGACGTGGACGAAAACGGCAAGATCACCGGCCTGTTCTGATCCGACAAAAAGGCGCTGTGTTTTCAGGCACAGCGTCTTTTTTTGATTCCCTTCTTGCATTTATCCGGCTGTATACGTAAAATGAATACGAAAATTTCCTTTCAAGGAGCTACCTCATGATTTATTACGTGGAAGATGACGACAATATCCGGGAGCTTGTGATCTACACCCTGCGCCAGATGGGCATGCCTGCCAAAGGCTTTGCGGAAGGCTCGGGGTTTCTTTCCGCCCTTGAAAAGGAGCTGCCCGACCTGGTGCTGCTGGACGTGATGCTGCCCGGCGAGGACGGCCTTTCCCTGCTCCGCCGGCTCCGTGCCGATGCACGCACCGCCGCGCTGCCCGTGATCATGCTCACCGCAAAGGGCGCAGAGTTTGACAAGGTGCAGGGGCTGGATCTGGGCGCGGACGATTATATTACCAAGCCCTTTGGCATGGCCGAATTGGTGGCGCGCATCCGTGCCCGGCTGCGCCGCACTGCAGCACGCCCCGCGGAGGATTTGCTCACCCATGGCGATCTGCACATCGACAAGCGTGCACACCGGGTCTTTGTCTGCGGCGAAGAAAAGACGCTGACCCTCAAGGAATACGAGCTGTTGCTGCTGCTTATGGAAAACGGCGGCGCTGCGTTCACCAGAGAGCAGCTATTGGACCGGGTGTGGGATATGAGCTATGAAGGCGGCACCCGCACGGTGGACGTGCATATCCAAACCCTGCGCGCCAAGCTGGGCCCCTGCGGCGCGCTGATTGAAACAGTGCGCGGCGTGGGCTACCGGCTGGGAGGCGGCAAATGACACGGCGCATATTTTCCACCATCCTGATCACCGCCGTTGTGGCCGTGCTGCTGGCCTCGTTCCTCATGGCGGGAACCGTGTATGCCGCATACGAGGAACGCATCACAGGCGAATTGCGCAGCAAAGCAGACCACATCGTCCAGGCGCTGAACCATCTGACGGATGACGAAGCATATCTGGCGGATCTTGTTTCCTCCGAGCGCATCACGCTGATCAATCAGGACGGCGTCGTCATTTTTGACAACATATTGGATGAAGGCAGCCTCTCCGACCACAGCGACCGCCCGGAGGTCATGGAGGCAATCCAAACAGGCGCCGGGGAAAGCAGGCGGTATTCGGATTCCCTGGCTCAGATGACCCACTATATCGCCCGCCGCACCCAGGATGGCAGCATCCTGCGTATCTCTTATACCCGCAGCTCCATCTTCGGTGTGTTCGCGGATCTGGTTCCCCAGTTGATCTGCATGCTGCTGGCCGTCACCGGGCTTTCGCTGCTCATCGCCCGGATCTCTGCCAAAATGATCGTGGCGCCCGTCAACAACCTGAACCTGAAGGCGCCCCTTGAAAATGACGTGTACGATGAGTTGACGCCCCTGCTCACCCGTATGGACCGGCAGTACACCCAAATCCGTCAGCACATGCACGACCTGGAGCAGGCGCAGAGCGAGATCAACGCCATTATGGAAGGCATGCAGGAGGGCATGATCCTGCTGGACAAAAACAATCAGCTGCTTACCGCCAACGAAAGCGCCGCCGTGCTGTTCGATCCGGGTGCGACGCCCGAAATTGGCGCGCCGCTCTCCGCCCTGTGCCATGATGACGCCATCCTTGCCATCGTCCGGGATGCGCAGCATGGCAAAAGCGGCGATGCGCTGCTGCGCAAGGACGGCAAAACCCACCGCTGCTTTGCCTCCCCCGTCATGCACAGAAAGAAAATCGGCGGCGTAGTGCTTCTGATCATGGATATTTCCGCCCAGTACGCGGCAGAAGAAAGCCGCAGGGAGTTTTCCGCCAACGTATCTCACGAGCTGAAAACGCCGCTTACGGCCATTTCCGGTTTTGCGGAGATCATCCGTGACGGCATTGCAAGGCCGGAGGATATTCCGTCCTTTGCAGGCAAAATTCACGCAGAATCCAAGCGTCTGCTGACGCTGGTCAACGATATTCTGGATCTGTCGCGGCTGGACGAAAAGCAGTCGCTTGGGCAAATGGAGGAAGTGCAGCTGCTGCCGCTCCTCCACCGGCTTTACGAAAGCTTCCGTCCCATTGCCGCGGACAAGGGCGTTTCCCTGACCATCCGCGGCACGGAGCAGTGCATTATGGGCTATCCCATGCTGCTTGAAGAGCTGTTCCACAACCTGATCGACAACGCCGTCAAGTACACCCCTGCCGGCGGCAGCGTGACCGTCACGCTGGCCAAGGATGCAGATCACGTCCTGTGTACGGTGGAGGACACCGGCATCGGCATCCCAAAGGAGCACATTCCCCACATTTACGAACGCTTCTACCGGGTGGACAAAAGCCACTCCCGGCAGACGGGCGGCACCGGTCTTGGGCTTGCCATCGTCAAACACACCGCAGAGGCGCACGGCGCCCAGCTTACGCTGCAAAGCACCGTAGGCAAGGGCACCCGCATCAGCGTCCGTTTCTGATTTTTCCGCCTTTCAGCGCCTGATATCAGGCGCTGTTTTCATTTTACACAGATTTTACAAAGGGCTGATTCAACCGTGACCTGTACATGCTACATTACAATGGTAAACTCCGCATATTACACACGATGATCGATTGCGAGGGATTCACCATGAACTACACCAACGTTCTGTCTTTGATTGGCGGTCTGGCCATTTTCCTGTACGGCATGACCATGATGGGCGATGCCCTGGAGCGCTTTGCAGGCAACCGCCTCAAGAGCATCCTCACCCGCCTGACGTCCAATCCCCTGTCCGGATTCCTGCTGGGTCTGGGCGTTACTGCCGTCATTCAATCCTCCTCCGCCACGACGGTCATGGTCGTTGGTTTTGTCAACTCCGGCATCATGACGCTGGCGCAGAGCGTGTACATCATCATGGGCGCCAACGTGGGTACCTCCGTCACCGCTTGGCTGATCAGCCTTGCAGGTCTGGACGGCAGCGCCTGGTACATCACCATGTTCAAGCCCAGCACCTTTACGCCCATTCTGGCCCTGATCGGCATCATCCTGATCATGTCCGCCAAAAAGCAGCGCAAAAAGGATCTGGCCTGCATCCTGCTGGGCTTTGCCATTCTCATGTTCGGCATGGACATGATGAGCGACGCCGTGAAACCCCTGAAGGACATGCCTTCTTTTACCAACCTGATGACCATGTTCCAGAACCCCGTTATGGGCGTGCTGGTAGGTGCGGTGCTGACGGCCATCATCCAGTCCTCCTCCGCCTCCGTGGGTATCCTGCAGGCGCTGTCCCTCACCGGCACGGTATCCTACGCCGCCGCCATTCCCATCATCATGGGTCAGAACATCGGCACCTGCGTCACCGCACTGCTTTCCTCCGTGGGCGCCACCAAGGACGCCCGCCGCGCCTCCATGGTGCACCTGTGCTTTAACATTGTGGGCGTGATCGTATGGCTCACCGTGTTCTGCCTGTTCCGCTGGATCGCAGATCCCGCATTCCTGAATCAGGCCATTTCTCCCTTCGGCATCGCCGTGGCACACAGCTGCTTCAACATTCTGGCCACCTGCACGCTGGCGCCCTTTGGCAGGCAGCTGGCGGCACTGGCTACCCGACTGGTACCCGAAGGCAAGCAGAAGCAGGAGATCGCCATGCTGGACGAGCGCCTGTTCGTCACCCCCGCCATTGCCCTGGAGCGCAGCCACGAAGTGCTGCTGGACATGGCCGACCTGAGCATCCGCTCCCTGAAGGATTCCCTGCAGCTTCTGGACAAATACGATGAGAAAAAAGCCGATCGAATCGTGGATGACGAGAGCAGGGTGGACATGTACGAGGATAAGCTGGGCACTTATCTGGTCAAGCTGACCGCCCAGCCGCTCAGCGCCCAGGACAGCCGCGAATTGACCAAGTACCTCCACATGATCGGCGATCTGGAGCGCATCAGCGACCATGCCGTCAACCTGATGGAATCCGCGCAGGAGTTGCATGAAAAGCAGCTGTCCTTCTCCGCAGACGCCAAAAAGGAACTGATGACGCTGTGCAGCGCCATTGACGAGATTCTGAGCAATGCGCTAACCTCACTCCATCAGGAGAATCTGACCGTGGCCGGTCACGTAGAGCCCCTGGAGCAGGTGATCGACCGCCTGACCAAACTGATCCGCAGCCATCACATCGACCGCCTCACCCGCGGCGACTGCACCACGGAAATGGGCTTTATCCTGAGCGATATTCTGACCAATCTGGAACGCGTCTCCGACCACTGCTCCAACATCGCCGTAGCCATCATCGAGATCGCAGCCGGCGCCTTCGACGTGCATGAGTATCTGCAGCGTGTCAAGGAAGGCCCGGGCGATTATCGGGAAAACTTTGAAATGTACCTGCGCAAATACAGCCTGCAGGCGTAAACAAAAAAAGCTCTGTACCCAGGGAGCGTGATGAAAAGGAAGAGTTATCCTTCACTTACCATTATGCAAATAATGAAACCGCAAGCCTTTGAATGGCTTGCGGTTTTGTGTAGTGCTGTGATAGAATGAAAGCGATAAACTTGAATTTATAGAAGGGAACGATAATATGATACGACATGCAACGATAGCAGATGCATCAAGAATAGCAGAAATATTGATATTTACAAAGAGAATGAATTATAGAAAGATTTTTCAGAATGATAAGGTATCATTTGGAGAAATGCAAGTATACCCATTGGCAAAAAGTTATATTGATAATTCGGATGAATTGGAGGGAATATGGGTTTATGATGATGAATTTGTTAAAGGAGTAATACATCATGATGGAAAACAGATTGTAGAATTGTATGTTGATTCATTTTTTGAAAATCAAGGGATTGGGAGTAAGCTTATAAAATATGCTATTGAGCAGCTAGATTGTGATTTTTTATGGGTTCTTGAAAAGAATATAAAGGCAATACGATTTTATCAAAGGCACGGTTTTGTGATTACAGATGAAAAACAATATGAAGAAGGCACAACAGAATATATTGTCAAAATGAAGCGATAACTTCCAATTTGTCGGGCAGACGAAAAATGAATTCCCATCTTTTTATGAGGACGCAATTATACGCACGGCATCCGTGCATTGCGTTTGTATACCTACGTATGCAAAGGAGCATCTAAACGTCGGATGCTCCTTTGTTCGTTGCTGGATAAATTGTTCCTTAAGAATTCTCCCGCCAGTGGTACAGAGCTTTTTGATTGCTCAGTCATTGAAAAGCACAATGCCAAAGTAGGTCACGGTATTGGCGCCGTTGATGTACTTAAGGCCCGTCCCCTCCGTGGTCCTGTACACGTCCACGCCGTACATTTCCAGCGAAGAGAGGGCTTTATCCGGCATCCGGCAGGGCTCGTTATCCAGAATGGTGCATCTTTCGCACAGCCCGCAGCCGCCCTTGCCCAAGTGCAGCATCTCCTTGCCCAGCTGGGGCTTTACCGCCTCGTTGATGCGCTGACACAATCGCACGTGCTCGTCGCCTACCTCTGTCATGCCCTCAAAATCAAAGCTGTCTTCAATATCACCGATCAATTGATACCACAAGCCGTATTTGAAGGAGCGCACTTTATCCATCAGCGTATCAATATCGCCAATGGTGGGCGAGCACATCCAGCACTTCTGATACATGCCGCAGCCGTTATCCTCGCAGATCTTCCGGAAGGAAGCGCTCATCACGATCTTGTCCGTGGGGATGATCACCGCCTTGGTGGCGCCTGCATCCAGCGCCAGCTGCACCAAATCCTGTCTGTCCATATCGGCCTCCGAAAGATGCGTATTATCAATCAGGCATCTGTTTTTTCTTATTCTATCACAGATTTCCCTTTGCAGGCAACGTTTTTTGCCGTTTTCTCTTTCCTTCCGATATGCCGGTCAACTTTTTCTTTTCTTTTTTCCGTTTTCGCGGTATGATATAGGCAGAAAAAAGTACATGCTGCGGCCTGACCGCACCCGGGAGGAACATATATGGCAACTCGTTTTCAGGAAGCTGCGCAGCGCTATGCCCGTCTGAACGTGGACGCAGAGCTGGCGATGAAGAAGCTGAGTACATTCCCCATCTCCATCCACTGCTGGCAGGGCGATGACGTGACCGGCTTTGAAAACAGCGGCGAAGCACTGTCCGGCGGCATCCAGACCACCGGCAATTACCCAGGCAAAGCCCGCAATTTTCAGGAACTGACGGCGGATTTTGATCTGGCACTGTCCCTGATCCCCGGCATGAAGCGCATCAATTTGCACGCTTCCTATTCGGTGCAGCAGGGCGCCTTTCACGACCGCGACGCCCTTACGCCCGAAGATTTTGCCCCCTGGGTGGAATATGCCAAAGCGCGCGGCCTGGGGATCGATTTTAACCCCACCTTCTTTTCCCATCCCATGGTGAAGGACGGCCTCACCCTGTCCAGCCCGGATGAACAGGTGCGCGCCTTCTGGGTGCGCCACGGCATCGCCTGCCGCAGGATTGCCGCGCATTTTGCCAGGGAGCTTCACACCCACTGCCTGTGCAACGTGTGGATCCCCGACGGTCTCAAGGACGTGCCTGCCGACCGGCTGACGCCCCGTTTGCTCCTGCGAGATTCGCTGGACCAGATCTTTGCAGAAAAACTACCCGGCGTCATCGACTGCGTGGAAAGCAAGGTGTTCGGCATCGGCGTGGAAGCGTATACCGTGGGCAGCAGCGAGTTTTACATGGGGTATGCCGCCACCCATCCCGGCGTATACGATCTGATGGACAACGGCCATTACCATCCCACCGAGACGATCAGCGATAAGCTGCCTGCCATGCTGTGCTTCTTTGACAAAATTCCGCTGCACGTGACCCGCCCCATGCGCTGGGACAGCGATCACGTGGTGCGCTTTGACGATGAGATCCGCGAGATCGCCACGGAGATCGTCCGCAACGACGCCATGGACAAGGTGCTGTGCGGTCTTGACTATTTTGACGCCTCCATCAATCGCGTGGCCGCCTGGGTCATCGGCACCCGCAACATGCAAAAAGCCCTGCTCTACGCCCTCACACAGCCCCACGAAACCCTGAAAAAGCTGCAGCAGGAGGGCGATTTTACCCGCCTTTTGATGCTGCAGGAGGAGTGCAAAACATTGCCCTTCGGGGATATCTGGGAAGCGTACTGCGAAAGGATGGGTGTGCCCGGGGATGACAGCTGGTACCGGCAGATCCTGGACTACGAAAGCACCGTGCTGAAGGAGAGAACATAAATGAGCATTCTGAATCTGGACGTACTGAAAAACTATATCCGCGCCTGTAACGACGGCTGGGAGCTGGATTGGCACGAGCGCAACGGCGGCAATCTGACCTATCTGATGAGCGCCGAGGAGGTAGCAGCCTGCCGTCCCTACTTTAAGTCTGTGCCCGGCGAATGGGTTCAAATGGATGTGCAGGCGGATAATCTGAAAAACGCCTATTTCCTGTCCACCGGCAGCGGCAAGTACTTCCGCAACGTGGTGCTCGCTCCGCAGGACAACATCTGCATCCTGGAGATCAACGACGCCGGCGACAGCTGGCGCATCGTATGGGGGTTGGAAAAGGGCGGAAAGCCCACCAGCGAATTCCCCAGCCATTTCCTCAACCACAGCGTGCGTCTGCGAGCGACGGACGGCAAAAACCGGGTGATCTATCACGCCCACCCCGCCAACATCATCGCCATGACCTATATCCTGCCGCTTACACACCGCGCCTTTTCAAGAGCGCTGTGGCAAAGCGCCACCGAATGCCCCGTGGTTTTCCCCCAGGGCGTGGGCGTGGTGGAATGGATGGTGCCCGGCGGACGGGATATCGCGCTGGCCACCAGCAAGCTGATGCAGGAATTCCCCGCCGCCGTATGGGCGCACCACGGCCTGTTTGTGTCCGGTCAGGATCTGGACGAGGCCTTCGGCCTGATGCATACCATCGAAAAGGCAGCGCAAATCTACATGCTGGTCACCTCCTCCGGGCATCCCGTCATGCAGACCATTTCGGATGACGCCATGCGCGCCATCGCCAACGACTTTGGCCTGACGCTGCGGGAAGAATTCCTGGATTAACGGGAGGCTTCCGTGAACGTAAGACAAGCGCTGACTGATCTGAAGGGAAATGATCCTCTGATCCGCCTCAATGACGTGGAGGTTGATCCTGCCTCTGTCCGCGCCGTCCTGATCAACGAAGTGGTGCCCGAGGATCCCAGACAGGATTTTTACGGCAGCAGCGGAGAACTGTATCTTTCTACCACCCTTCCTCTCTTTCAAAAGGCAGGCCTTAACGTCCGCAGCATCCGGGACATTCTGGATCTGGGCATCTACATCACCAACGCTGTAAAAATGCCCAAAACAGCCTACGCCGTTGATCCGGAAAACATGGACCAAAGCCTGCCCTGGCTGGAAGCAGAGCTCGCGCTGTTCCCGAATGTCAAGGTGATCCTCCTCATGGGCGACGTGGCCAAGAAAATGTACAACCGCATCGCGCGAAAAACACTGCAGCGGAATGTGATCCCATCCCTGGCCACCTACAAGCTGCGCGGCACGCCCTTTTACCACGGCGATATCCGCGTGATGCCCTCCTACATCATGACGGGCGGCAACATATTGATCGAAAAGAGCAAAATGCAGATGGCAGCAGAGGACATTGCAGAAATGTACCGGCTCATCCGCTGATTTGGGCACAATAAAACGCCGGCGTGCAAATGCACCCGGCGTTTTTGTTTTGCTTAGTTGTTTTCCTTCTTCTGCAGCATTACGGCCGCGATTACGATGACGCCCTTGAACGCCTCGCGCAGGAAGGGCGGCACGCCGATCAGGTTGAGCAGGTTGTTCATCACAGCCAGGATCAGCATACCCAGCACAGTACCCACCACGGAGCCCTTGCCGCCGCTCATGCTGGTGCCGCCGATGATGACCGCCGCGATGGCGTCCATCTCATAGCCACTGCCGGCGTTGGCATAGTCCATACTGCCGATACGGGAGATCTGGATCACCGCGGTGACCGCCACCAGCATGCCCATCAGTGCATACACGCGGCGCTTGACCTTGTTCACATTCACGCCGGAAAGGCGGCTGGTGCGCTCGTTGGAACCCACAGCGAACACCTGACGGCCAAAGGCGGTATGCTTACTGACGATGTAGAGGAGCACGGCGATGACCAGCCAGTAAATGATGGGCAGGATCAGTTCGCCGCCGATGCGGGTGCCGGTGATGGCCAGGAAGCCCTTGGGCACGGTGGGGTTGGACTGGATGGTCATCTGCTGGGTCACACTGCGGCAGATCTTCATCATACCCAGCGTGGCAATGAAGGGCGGCAATTTGCCCTTGGATACCAGAAGGCCCGTGCATTCGCCCAGCAGCATGCCCACAATGAGCCCCGCCACGATGGCAATGGCATAGGCAGGTACGCCGGTGATGCCAATCGTCTGCAGCCAGCCGTTTGCGCCACTGTCGATCATGGCCATGACCACAGCGCCGATGGTGACCATGGTGGAGCCAACCGCCAGATCAATGCCGCCGGAAATGATGACGAAGGTCATGCCCAGCGCCACAATGCCCACGCCTGCGTTATTACGCAGGATGTTGATCCAGTTCCTGCCCCAGGCGGTAAACCAATCGCCAAGGGTGGGATAATCAAAGCCCAGCGCCAGCGTCTGCAGCACGATCATCACCAGCAGCGCACAGCCCGTGGAAAAGAGCGGTTTGTTTTTCCAGCAGTCCGCCAGAAACTGGAAGAAATTCTTTTTCTTCATCGAAGTAACCATGTTCATATCCTCCTGTACCGCATTTCCACATCAGCCGCCCGTTGCCAGGCGCATGATCTCATGCTCGTTCATTCTGTCGCCGCGAACCTCATCCACCACTTTGCCGTGGTACATGACCAGCGCGCGATCACACACGCGGATAACCTCCTGCGCTTCGGAAGAGAGCACCACCACGGCCACGCCTTCCTTAGCCAGCCGCAGGATGATCTCATAAATCTCTTCCTTGGCGCCCACATCCACGCCCTGAGTAGGGTTGTCCAGGATCAGCAGCCTGGGGTTGCGGGTCAGCCATTTGGCCAGTACGACTTTTTGCTGATTACCGCCGGACAAACTGGTGATGCCGTTGCGCACGTCATCCAGCTTGATGCGCAGCGCTTCCTTCTGGGCGTTGAAATCCGCCCGCTGCTTTTTGTGATCCAGCAGACCGTTCTTGCCGGTAAGCACGTCCCAGGTCACAATGGAGCCGTTATCCAGGATATCCATATCCTTGATAATGCCGTTCTCCTTGCGGTTGCGGGGTACATAACCGATCCCCAGCTTCATGGCCTGCAGCGTGTTTTTGATCCTGACCTGCCTGCCTTCCAGACAGATATCGCCGGTATAGCCCTCCAGGCTGCCAAATACGGAAGCGAACAGCTCGCTTCTGCCGTCGCCCAGAAGACCCGTAATGCCCAGCACCTCGCCGGCATGGACGCACAGCGATACGTTTTCAAAATACGGAGCGTGGCTGAGGTTTTCCAGCTTCAGCACTTCCCTGCCGGAAATTTCCTGCACTTCCCGATAGCCGGAAACCACGTCATGCCCCACCATGTGACGGGCCAGATCATCCGTGGTCACATCCTGCACGGCGCCCTGCGCCACCATCACGCCATCGCGCAGCACGGTGTAGCGGTCGCAGATCTCCATCACCTCGCGCAGCTTGTGGGAAATAAACACGATACCCACCTGCTGCTTTTTCAGCGTACGCAGCATGCCGAACACCCGCTGGATTTCAGGATCGGTCAGCGACGTAGTGGGCTCGTCCATGATGATAAACTTTGCGTTCATCATCAGCGCACGGGAAATTTCCACAATCTGCTTGTAGGAAGCGTCCAGGTCCCGCACCATGGCACGGGGATTGACGTCCATACCGATCTGATCAAACACCTTCTGGGTTTCTCGGATCATGGCCTTATGGTCCAGCAAACCGCTTTTCTTCTGCAGCTCACGGCCGATGAACATGTTTTCATACACCGTCAGGTCGTTGATCAGGTTCAGCTCCTGATGGATAAAGGCAATGCCTGCATTCAGCGACTGGGCAGGCGTAGCAAAATGCTGCTTTACTCCACCCAGCAAGATTTCGCCCTGATCGGCAGGAATCACGCCGCCCAGGATATTCATCAGGGTGGATTTGCCCGCGCCGTTTTCGCCAAGCAGCGCGCAGATTTCGCCCTCATTCAGATGAAAACGCACGTTTTTCAGCACGGCATTTTGACCAAACGCCTTGCTGATCCCGTTCATTTCCAGCTTCATACGCTTTCACATCCGTTTCTGAAAGTGCTCTACAGGTTTCAATAAATGGAAGAAGAAGGAGCTGCGGTCGCGCCGCAGCCCCTTCCTGTTGTCGAACGCATTGACCTGCGGGTCAATACCTCGGCAGATGAAATCAATACACGGTGTTGTTGGGGTCGATGTAGTCAGCCACGTTGGTGCGGTCCACGATGGAGGTGGGGATCACAACCACGGCTTCTTCCACGGTTTCGCCCTGGGCCAGCTTCACAGCCATGTCCACAGCGTCCTTCATCATCAGGGGGCTGTACAGAGCGGAAGAGATCCAGATGTTCTCGTTTTCGGGCATCATCTTGAAGTAGGTCTGAGCGCCGCCGCCGCCGGTGATGGCCTTGATGTCGGTACGGCCGGCTTCTTCGATGGCCTTCAGCACGCCGATGGAGGATTCGTCATCGATGGAGAACACGGCGTCGATCTGGGGGTTCTTGGTCAGAACGTCAGCAAAGACAGCCTGGCCGTCGGCAGCCGCGAAGGAAGGCAGCGCGTATTCCAGAATGGTCATGTCGGGAGCGATCTCAGCCATCTTTTCCTTGAAGCCCTTCATGCGCAGTTCGTTGACGGAACCGGAAGAAGGGTTGGGCAGAGCCACGACGGTACCGGTGGTGCCGATCTTTTCCACGATGTATTCGGCGCCCTTGGTGCCCATGCCTTCGTTGTCGCCGGTCACCTTGTAGATGCCGGTGCAAGCGATGTCGATGTCGAAGTTCACGAACTTGATGCCTTCATCGATGGCAGCCTGAACGGGCACTTCCATGCCTTCCCACTGGGGGAAAGCCACGATGGCGTCGGCGCCCCAGGTCTTCAGGTCGTCCAGCTGAGCGGTCATTTCTTCGGCGTTGTTGGAGGTGGCAACCTTGTATTCCACAGTGTCAGCCAGCTCGATGCAGCGCTGTTCGGCCTGATAAGCCACACCGGCAACCCAACCGTGGGTCACAGCGGGGGCCAGGATGCCGATCTTCAGCTTGGCAACGGGAGCTTCGGTGGGATCAGCGGGAGCTTCGGTGGGGTCGGCCTGCTTGGGAGCGGTGCACGCGGTCAGACCAACGCACAGAACCAGCGCCAGCAGAATGGCAAGCAGTTTCTTCATAGTAGAGTTTCCTCCGTTTCTTGATTCCCGGAACGTTACGATCCCGGGCAGCAGAGAGTGTCAAAAACGACTGTTTCTCCGCATTTATTACTTAATGAAATAATAGCACAACCGCTTGGATATTGTCAATTGAAACGCGCATTCGTTTTGTGCCATAATCGCCCATATTTTTGTCATTTTATGCACTCTCTTTTCCCAATTCGTCCCGCATGCCCCTCCGTCTGTGTGCATTGTTCTTCTGCGTATTTTGGACATTTCTTGACACGGATGCAGGCTGTGTGGTACAATAACCCACCATCCCTCTCACGGAAAGACCTCGAGCCCGTCCTCCTGCAGCGCCCAACGCAGGTGGCGGCGGCGCTTCGCAACTTCCGTGATCATCGTTAAAAAGTGGAGAATCCACCTGCTTTTGCGCGCCGTTTTCACGCAAAAGTGGGTATTTTGCGCCATTTTCGGCACAAAACTCCGCGCTGTACCTCAAGAAAGGACATATCCCATGTCTTACATTCAGGTATCGGCACTTCAAAAAACCTTCACCCTGCGCAAAAAGCGCCCCCACAGCTTCATACGGGACAAAGAAACGGTGCACGCGCTGACAGACGTGTCTTTTTCCATTGAAAAAGGCGAGCTGGTGGGCTACATCGGCCCCAACGGCGCAGGCAAATCCACCACTGTCAAGATCCTTTCCGGCATCCTCACCCCGGACGGCGGCATGGCTACCGTAGGCGGCCGCATCCCCTGGAAGGAGCGCAAGGAGCACGTGCGCCACATCGGCGTGGTATTCGGCCAGCGCACCCAATTGTGGTGGGACGTAAGTCCCCTGGACAGCTACAGCCTGCTCAAGGATATCTACCGCATCCCGGAAAGCAGCTACAAAAACCGTCTGGAGGAGCTGACGGAGGCGCTGGATATTGCCGCCTTCATCCGTACGCCCCTGCGCCAGTTGAGCCTGGGCCAGCGGATGCGGGCAGAGCTTTGCGCATCGCTGCTGCACAGCCCGGAGCTTCTGTTCCTGGACGAACCCACCATCGGCCTTGACGCCGTGAGCAAACTGAAGCTGCGGGAGTTTCTGCTGGCGGAAAACGCCCGCAACAAAACCACCATCCTGCTGACCACCCATGATATGGACGATATCCAGGAATTGTGCAGCCGCGTATGCGTGCTGGGACACGGAAAGCTTCTCTACGACGGAAAGCTGGATCAGCTTCTCAGCCGCTACGATACCAGCCGGACGCTCAGCGTGCGCTACGGCACGCCCGTAAAGCTTGGCAGCCTGCCTTTGGGCTGCAGCGTCCATGCAGATGACGGCGCATACCGCATCTCCTACGATCCGGCCCGCGTATCCATGCAACAATTGCTTCCCATTCTGCAGGAAGCAGGCCCCATCCAGGAGATGAACGCCGGCCGGCAATCGGTGGATCACATGATCGCCCGGATGTATGAGGAAATGCAGCTATGAAAAAGTTCATTTCCTTTCTGCGCCCGTATCTGAGCGTGTTCGTCATGCGCTTCCGCATCGAAACCCAGTACCGGGGCGCTGCGCTGGGCGGCATCATCACCCAGCTGTTCTTTGGTTTGATGCTGGTGGCGCTCTACAAAGCCCTGTACGAAAGCGCCCCGCAAAGCATCCCCCTTGCCCAGACGGTCACCTATGTGTGGCTGCAGCAAAGCTGCTTCCGCATGCTGCTTTCCACGGACACGGAGCTGATGCAGTCCGTACGCACCGGCGGCATCGGCTATGAAATGTGCCGTCCGCTGTCGCCCTACGGCTTCTATTACGCCCGCGCACTAGCCCAGAAGCTGGTGGGCAGCGCTCTTCGCGCAGGGCCCATGGTGCTGTGCGCCGCGCTGCTGCCTTCTCCCTGGGGCATTTCGGCGCCTGCGGGGCTGTGGCAGTTTATGATGTTCCTGGCGGCGCTGCTGCTTGGCCTTTTGTGCACCTGCGCGCTTTCCAACATCGCCATGGCCTTCACCATCCGCTCGCTGGACATGAGCGGTATCACCGGCATGCTGAATCTGCTGCTGGTCACCTTCAGCGGCAATCTCCTGCCGCTGACGCTGTTCCCGGATGCCTGGCAAAAGGCCATCAGGCTTACGCCCTATGCGCAATTGCTTGATGCACCCATCCGCATCTACACTGGGGAATACACCTTCCCGCAATCTCTGGAAACGCTGCTTATTCAATTGTTTTGGACGCTGTGCCTTGGCCTTGTGGGCTATCTCATGTGGCAGAGCAACCAGAAAAAAATGATCGTGCAGGGAGGTTAAGTGATGGATACTGTCAAACTTTATCTCCGATCCATGAAAATGCTCATGCGCTGCCAGATGGAGTATCCCGTTTCCTTCCTACTCAATACGCTTTCCCAGCTGGTCATGATGGGCGGCGAGTTGATGGCCGTTCTGCTGCTGGTGGATCGGTTTCAGCAGGTAGGCAGGTGGAGCGGCAGCCATATCCTGTTCTTCTTCGGTCTGATGACCATCACCTTCTACCTGATGGAGTGCTTTGCAAGGGGGATCACCACCTTCGGCCCCATCGTTCAATCCGGTTCTCTGGATACCATGCTGCTGCGTCCCCGGGGCGTGCTGACGCAGGTATGCTGCCATGCCGTCGATCCCCGCCGTATCGGCTGCATTGCAATCGGTGCCGCCGCGCTGTTCGTAGGATCCCGGGAAAGCCAGGTGCTCTGGACGTGGAAAAAAGTCGTCGTGCTTCTTGAGAGCATGGCAGGCGGCTCCCTGCTGATCACAGCTCTCTTCCTCATCCAGGCCGTCACCTGTATGCACTCCATCAAATCCGTGGAAATGGTCAACGTGTTCACCTACGGCGGACGCAGCACATGCCAGTACCCCATCGACATTTACCCGGGGCCGCTGAAAATCATGTTCACGGTGGTGGCGCCCTTTGCGCTGACCATGCATGTGCCGGCAGCGTACATCCTGGATATGCCCATTCTTAATCTGCCCGCCTGGAGTGCATTCCTGACGCCTCTTTCCGGGCTCGTCTCCTTCCTGATTATGTACCGTGTATTTCAGCACGGTCTCAAGTACTACCGTTCCACCGGGAGCTGATCAAATGCCATCTGTCAAAACGCTGGCCATCGTGCTGCGCCATGCGGATTATCGGGAAAACGACCGCATGCTGACGCTGCTGTCCCCCACCCACGGCCGCATCGACGCGCTGTGCCGGGGCTGCAAGCGCCCCCAAAGCCCGCTGCTTGGCTGCAGCGAGTGGTTTGCCCTGGGCGAATATGTATTGTTTTCCGGCAAAGGACGCATGACGGTATCCGCCTGCCAATTGCAGGACAGCTTCTATCCCCTCAGGGAGGATTACGAATTGCTGACCTGGGCCACCTACATGCTGTCCGTGTGCGAAACGGCAGCGCAGCCCGGCGAACGGGCTGTGGAGCTGTTTACGCTGCTCAGCCGGTCGCTTTCCCGCATCGCCTACAAGGATATGGATCCCCGGGCGGTGACCAGCGCGTTTCTGCTGTTGTTCTCCGCTCACATGGGTTACCGTCCGCGGCTTGAGCACTGTATCCGCTGCGGCAAGCGTATTGAGCCGGAGCAGGCATACCTGATGGACGTGGAGGAAGGCGGCCTGTGCTGCAGGGAGTGCGCCGACAGCCTGAAGGGCGGCGTGCGCATCTACCCCAAGCAGATCCTCTGGATGCGGGACGTGCTGAAAAACGGCATCGAAAAAACAGCCTGCCCGCCGGAGGACGCGCCCTTCCTGCTGCTGCGGGAATATGTGGAAAACAGATTGGAAAGAAAAATCCCCGCCGGACGGGGACTAAGGTAACAAAAAAAGTGACGGGATCTGATTCCGTCACTTTTCTTATGTCAGGAAAGGGTCTGTCAGCACGTTTCTGCGTTTGGCCAGCACCTTGGCCTTGTACCCGCTGCGGGCGGTGTACACATAGGCGTTGTCCATCTGGCCGTTGGGGCGCATCACCTTGTAACGGCGCAGGCGGTACTGCCTGGCGCTCTGCAATTGGGCAAGATCCAGCGCCAGCACCTGGCTCAGCGCATGCACCTTGCGGGCGTTCATGTAGCGATATCCGCCTACGGACAGTTCAAACACGCCGATGCACCCGGGCGGGATCATGCTGAAAAAGGAGATCCGGTCACGCTCGATGCGGATTTCGTCCAGATCGTAGCGCTGCGCATAGAGGATCAGGTCGTAGAGCTCTGCGTACATGGCGCTTTCGCGCATACGCTTCATGGCCAGTTCCTGATGGGCACGGCGGACGCGTTCACCGATCAGAAGGGCCATGGATGCTATGAAACACAGCACCATCCCCGCGAACACAAATCCGTTCATCATCCGTACCTCGTTTGCACACAAAAAATCGGCAAAAGCCTACATATTGTATATTAGCAGAAAGACGAACCAATTTCAATACGCCAAAGAAAATGTGCGAAAAATGTAATATTATGTCCTGAAAAGGGTATATTTTGTGGTTTTTGATCTGCACGATGCGGATATATGGGCTCTGCACCTCCCCAAATTTTACCCAAAGGAATGTAACAAAAAAAGATCCGCCTCCACAAGACGGATCTTTTGTTTTTTTCGTCAGATCAGGCCGTCCACTTCGTCCCGGAAGGGTACGGACAGCGCAGCGCCCGGCCGGCTGACCGCAATGGAGGCAGCCAGCGCCGCACGCTTCAAGGCAAGCTGCACGTCCATGCCCTCCAGCATGGCGCCCAGAAAATATCCGGTAAAGGTATCGCCCGCCGCCGTGGTATCCACCGCCCTGACGGGGAAGGCCGCCTGGCTGATGCGCTCGCTGCCGTGGGCATATACAGCGCCTTTGTGTCCAAGCGTCAGCACGATGCGCATGTCCGGATACTTCCCAATCAGCGAAGAGAGCATCTTGTCCGGCTCCGTTTCGCCCGTCAGATCCTCGCCCTCCACTTCGTTGAGCAGCAGCCAGCTCGCATGCTGATAGGGAAAATGCTGCAGTTCCGGAGAGATGGGCGAAGGGTTCAGCACCACCTGCATGCCCTTTTCACCGGCTCTGCGGATGATGTGATCCACGTGGGAGATCTCGTTTTGCAACAAAACAAAATCGCCCGCCTCAAAATCCTCCAGCACCCGGTCGATCATTTCCTTTGTGATCTCCCGGTTGGCGCCGCCAAAGAGGATGATGGCGTTCTGCCCCTGCGCATCCACCTGGATGAGCGCATGGCCCGTGGGCACGGGCAGCACGGCAAGATGCGCGGTATCCGCGCCCATCTCCTCCAGCCGCTTTTGAAGGAACAGCCCGTCCTCGCCAACGGCGCCGGCAAAGTGCACCTTCTGCCCGGCCTTCAAAAGAGCAATAGCCTGATTAAATCCCTTGCCGCCCTCGTTGCGGGCATATGCCTCAGAGGGCTGGGTTTCCCCCGCGCGCACCAGATGATGGAGCTGATAGGTATGGTCGATATTGACAGAGCCGAACACCAGCATTTTCATGATCCCATATCTCCTTCGTAAGCTTGCTTCATATATTCGTTTTTTTGCTCCTGCTTCCTGCAAGCAAAATCAAAAAGCGGCTGTTTTCCAGCCGCTTTTATGTTACTGAATGGGTTCAAAATCCTGGGCGCCGTGCTTGCAAAGCGGGCAGACAAAATCCTCCGGCAGGGGATCGCCCTCATACACATAGCCGCAAATCTTGCACACATAGCCCTTCTTGCCTTCCGTAGCAGGCTTGGGCTTCACGTTTTCCTGGTAATAGGTGTAGGTCATGGTCTCCAGATCGCTGAGCACCCTGGCCTCGGTGACGATGCACACGAACATGCCGTGAGTCCCCAGATCCACATACTGCTCCACCTCCAGCGACATGACGGCGTTGATGTACCTGGGCAGGATCACCAGACCGTTATCGGCGCGCAGAGGCGTGCAATCCTTGAATTTATCCACATTGCGGCCGCTGCGGAAGCCAAAGGCCTCAAACACCTTGAAGGGCGCGTCCACACTCAGGCAGTTCACGTTCATTTTGCCCGTGTTTTTGATCACGTGGTGGGAGTAATTGTCCTTGTTGATGGTCACCGCCACCCGGTTGGGCGTATTGGTCACCTGGGTCACGGTGTTGACGATCAGGCCGTTATCCCGTTTGCCGTCGTTGCTGGTGACCACATACAGACCGTAGCCGATCTTGAACAGCGCGGTCATATCGTTCTTGTTGGCCTTGTCCTCACTCCGTGCGATATAGTCGCGGCACATTTCTTCCGCAAGCTTATCCAGTTGCTCCAGGCTGTCCGTGTTCAGTGCGGACAGGATCTTCACCGTATTTTCCGCCCAGGTGATATCCTTGCAGTTTTCCAGCATCCCGCGCATCACCTTGGCCGCCATGGGCGCCCAGGAGCCGTTTTCGATGAGCGCCACCGTGCGCTTCTGGAAATTGCGGGCGGTCAGATGGTTGATAAACTCCTTCATGGCAGGGAAGATATCCGCATTGTAGGTGGTGGTAGCCAGCACCAGCTTGCCGTAGCGGAAAGCGTCCGCCACCGCCTGATGAATATCCGTGCGGGCCAGATCATGCACCACAACCTTGGGGCAGCCCTTGTCGCGCAGCTTTTCCACCAGCTTTTCAACAGCGCCCTTGGTGTTGCCGTACACAGACGTATAGGCTACCACGATGCCGTCCGTCTCCACCGCATAGGAGGACCAGGTATCATACAAGCCCAGATAATAGCCCAGGTTTTCCTTCAGCACAGGGCCGTGCAGGGGGCAGATCATGGCAATATCCAGCGCAGATGCCTTCTTCAGCAGCGCCTGCACCTGCTGGCCGTACTTACCCACAATGCCGATGTAGTAGCGGCGGGCTTCATCCGCCCAATCCTCCTGCCTGTCCAGCGCGCCGAACTTACCAAAGCCGTCCGCAGAAAAGAACACCTTGTCCGTGCTGTCATAGGTCACCATCACTTCGGGCCAGTGCACCATGGGCGCAAACACGAACGTCAGACTATGGCTGCCCAGCGTCAGCGTTTCGCCGTCCCTGACCAGCACCACGCGGTCGCCGATATCCATCCGGGGGAAGAAATTGCGGATCATGTTTACCGTCTTCTGATTGGCCACGATCTTCGCATCCGGATAAGCGTTCACAAAGGCCTGAATGCTGGCGGAATGATCCGGCTCCATATGCTGCACCACCAGATAATCCACCTTGCGGCCCTGCAGCGCCTTTTCCAGGTTGTCCAGCCACTGATGGGTAAAGCGCACGTCCACCGTATCCATGACAGCCACTTTTTCATCCAGAATCACATAGGAATTATACGCCATGCCGTTTGGCACATGATACTGACCCTCAAACAAATCGATCTGATGATCGTTGACCCCAATGTAGAGAATATCATGGGTTACCTGTTCCATGGCAAAATGCCTCCTTCGCAGTATTTCAGATACATTATACCTCAAATATTCCCATTTGACTCAGAAAAAATGAATTATTCTTTTTCCGAAAACAATTGCGCTTCGGTGCCGCGTGTGGTACACTGACGGCAGATATCATGTGCATATACGGAGGCAGTTTTCATGCGTATCATGGAAAAGTTTATGCAGAAAGCCCGGGATAACTGGAACGCAGCGCCTGTCACGCTGGCCTTCCTCGGCGACAGCGTAACGCAGGGCTGTTTTGAACTGTATATCAAAAACGACGGCTTGCACGAAACGGTTTTTGACAAGCACAGCGCATACCATCAGTACCTGTTTGAGATGCTGAACGTGCTCTATCCCAGCGTGCCCGTTAACATCATCAACGCCGGCGTATCAGGCGGCAGCGCTCCCCACGGCCTGGAGAGGCTGGAAAGGGACGTGCTTTCCCACAAGCCCGATCTTGTGGTGGTGTGCTTTGGCCTCAACGACGCCTGCCAGGGCAGGGAAAACCTGTCCCGCTATCTGGATGCCCTTTCCGCCATTTTTGACAAGGTCCGCGCCTCCGGCAGCGATTTGATCTTCATGACCCCCAACATGATGGGCACCTGCGTCAGCTGTCACCTGACCGATCCCCGCCTGCGCGCCATTGCGGAAAGAATGATCCCTTTCCAGACGGAGGGCGATCTGGATTATTACATGGACGCTGTGCGCAGGCTGTGCCGGGACAAGCGCGTCACCCTGTGCGATTGCTACGCCAAATGGAAGCAGATGGAAAAATACGGTGTGGATACCACAGATCTGCTTTCCAACTACATCAACCACCCCACCCGAACCATGAACCGGCTTTTTGCCGTGTCTCTGCTTGAAACCATGATGCAGGAGGATCCGTATGAGTGACCTGAAGAAAAGCTACACCGCCTATTACGACTGGGATTTTTACGATGCAGACCTGATGGTGGAATATCAGCAGTGCCTGGACGAGGGCAAGGATGTTGCCGCCCTTGAGAACCTGTTCAAAGCAATTGCCGCCCTGCCCCGGGGCGAACACCGGGAAAACATGGCGGACGTGCTGTTTCAGCTGCTGCAGACGCTGCCCCAGCGGGCAGATTTTACCTATATAGAACCCAGCGCCCTGGAAGAGATCCGCGCCCTGCGCGAGGAAGCGCCTGCACCGCTTGCTGCGCCCGATCCCGACACGCTGCCCGATCAGGTGCTGGGCGCATGGCTGGGCCGCGTAGCCGGCTGCGTGCTGGGCAAGTGCGTGGAGGGCGATCATACCCCCGAGCTTCAGCGCATCATGGAAGTGGGCGGCAACACGCCCCTGCACCGCTACATCACCTCCGAAGACTACGAAAAGCTTCGCGACGATGAGAAGGATCGGGTGATCCCCACCTACCGCCGCATTTTTATCGATCAGTGCACCGCCGCGCCCTCGGATGACGATACCAACTACGTGGTACTGGGCCAGCTGCTCATCGAAAAATACGGCCGGGATTTTACCCCCGCGGACGTTGCCGCCCTGTGGGTGGAAAAGCAGAGCCGCAACGCCTACTGCACCGCCGAGCGCGTAGCCTACCTCAACTTCATGAAGGGCTATCAGCCGCCTGTGTCCGCGCAGTATAAGAATCCCTACCGCGAATGGATCGGCGCGCAGATCCGCGGCGATTACTTTGGCTACATCAATCCCGGAAAGCCGGAAGCCGCCGCCGAAATGGGCTGGCGCGACGCCTCCATTTCCCATATCAAAAACGGCATCTACGGCGAGATGTTCGCTGCCGCCATGATCGCCGCAGCAGCCGTGGAAAAGGATATCCTGACCATTATCCGTCACGGCCTGGCCCAGATCCCCAAAACCAGCCGCCTGCATGAGCGCGTTTCCCATGTGATCGCGCTGCACCATCAGGGTGCCTCCGCACAGGAGGTTCGCCAGGCTATCCATGCAGAATGGGATGAATACCTGCCGCACCACTGGTGCCACACCATTTCCAACGCCATGATCTGCGCCATGGCCCTGCTCTACGGCGAAGGCGATTTTGAAAAGACCATCTGCCTTGCGGTGGACGCCGCCTTTGATACCGATTGCAACGGCGCCACGGTAGGCTCCGTCATCGGTATGCGCAACGGCGCCAAATCCATTCCCGAAAAGTGGACATCTCCCCTCCACGGCAAGCTGGATACCACCATTTTCGGCGTCAGCCGCATCGATATTGCAAAGGCTGCGCACAAAACCCTGGAGCACATCGGATAAACAAAAAGGCCGGACAAAAACGTCCGGCTTTTTTTATACTCTGCCCACCCGGACATTGTCCACGGTGCGTACTCTTAAATCGGGAATGGGGTTCTGCGCCGTTTCAAAACGATAATCCTCGCCAAATTTGCGGATATAATCGTCGATCACAAAGTGGCTCGCCACCTGCTCCACAGGCTCGTTTACCCGCTGCTGATACTCCTCAAAGCTGTTTTCGCCCCGAAGCGAATCCACCGTCACATACTGCTCCTTCTGCGCCGTCCAGTTCACCGTATCCCGCAGCACCTGCCGCACGTAGGGAATATTGCTCTCCAAACGCAGCGCATCCGGAAAATCGCCTCTTGGCAATAGCTGCTGCCAGGATTTGCCCTCGTACTTTTCCAGCAGCTCCTTTGCAATGTGCAGGTGCATCAGCTCCTGCTCAAACATCCGCTCCCACACCTTCTTCACATGAGGCTCCGTTTCCGTTTCCATGCAGCTCCAGTAGAGGTAGCACTCGGTGTACTGGTGCAAAAGCAAGTTTTCCAGCCACGTCAGCGTAGGATCCAGCAAGCTTCCGTAATGGCTCACATGCTGCTCCTCCACCATGCCGATCTCGGCATACAGTTTCCGCCCCGTTTCCTCCGGGTACAGCGCGGAGGTATGCATGTAAAAGTTCATGGTCTGCTGCTCGGCTGCGGTGATGATATTGCCGGCCAGGCAGTCCATCAGCGCGGCACGCTCGTGCACCATGGGGAAACGGATGGAATCGTAGGGGAAGCGGTGATGGGCAATGGTCGGCCGGCCGGGCATGATCTCG
>SVGT01000044.1 GCA_015056175.1 Clostridiales bacterium
CCCTCCACACGGAGGGACTTTTGTTTTCCTTACTTGGCATCGCGCATGAAAGCTGCATAGGCCTTCACCGCTTCGTACAGGTCGGCCTTATTGATGATCTCCCAGGGCGCGTGCATGGACAGAACCGGCACGCCGCTGTCGATCACTTCCATGCCGTACAGCGCGCAGATGTAAGCGATGGTGCCGCCGCCGCCCACGTCCACACGGCCCAGTTCCGCCGTCTGCCAGGTAACGTTGTTATCATCCATCACGTTGCGCAGACGGGCGATGTATTCAGCATTGGCGTCGTTGGAGCCGGACTTGCCGCGGGAACCGGTGAACTTGTTGTAGCACACGCCGTGACCAAGCAGCGCGGCATTTTTCTTTTCAAAGGCGCGGGCATAAAGAGGATCGTAGCCGGCGCTCACATCGCAGGAGAGCATACGGCAGGCTGCCAGCGCGCGGCGCAGCTTCAGCTCGCTGTAATCGCCCATCAGGTTCATGATCTCGGCCATGGCATTTTCAAAATAACGGGCCTTCATGCCGGTGGCGCCGTTGCTGCCCACTTCTTCCTTATCGGCCATCAGGCAGCAGCAGGTATACTCGGGATCCTCTGTAAGGGACATCAGCGCTTCCAGGGAAGCATAAGCGCAGACGCGGTCGTCATGCCCATAGCCCAGCAGCATGCTGCGGTCCAGACCAAAGTCACGGGTCTTGCCGGCAGGCACAGCTTCGATTTCGGCGGAGATCATATCTTCTTCGTCGATATTGTACTGTTCCTTGAGGATCTTCAGCAGCGCAGCCTTGACAGGCTCTTTTTCCTCACCGGCCAGAGGCTTGCCGCACATGATGATATCCAGATCCTCGCCGCCGACTACTTCGCTGGCCTTCTTGCCCATCAATTCGCCGCTCAGGTGGATAAGCAGTTCGGAAATGCCCACCACGGGATCATTATCGTCTTCACCGATCACCACATTGATCACGGTACCGTCCTTCTTGCACACCACGCCATGCAGCGCCAGCGGCATGGCCACCCAGTGATACTTCTTGATGCCGCCGTAGTAATGGGTATCGGCATAGGCAAGATCGGTATCCTCATAGAAGGGGTTCTGCTTGATGTCGATGCGGGGGGAATCGATGTGGGAGCCCACAATGTTGATGCCCTTTTCCAGGGACTGCTTGCCGATGTGGAACAGCATCACGGCCTTGCCCATGCAGTTCACATACACCTTGTCGCCGGTCTTGAGGGGCTTGTTTTCCTTTACGGCGCAGGCAAGGTCAATATATCCCTGCTTCTTTGCAATTTCGATGGCGCCGGTCACGCATTCACGCTCGGTTTTACCGTTGTCCAAAAAAGCGCGGTAGTTTTTGCTGGTGTTTTCAAGGGCGCACAGCGCCTTTTCGTCATACTGATTCCAGGCATTGGGACGATCCATAACACATACCTCCAAATCATCGGCTTTTGCCAAATATTATGAACATATTACGCTTTTCCATTTTATCAGATAAAAGTGTATAAATCAAGTGTCCTGTGCACCGGAATCCGTCAAAAAGGAGCTGCAACCGTCATTTTCCGCCTTGACATATACGCCGTACTATGGTAATATAATTGATGATCTTTAAGCTGGTACAGAGAGACCGGCAAGATTGCAAACGATGTGAATTTTTGCAGCGCTGACTGCATTTTTCCGTGTGCGTCTTGCCGCTGCCGGCGAGACTTTTTTCATGTGCAGAAAGGAAACAGCAATGGAAAAGTTCACTTCCAAACAGCTTTCCCAGGAATCGGCCCGTGCCCTTTTGGGCGCTTTCATTGCCGATGGCATTGCTTCCAAAAGATATACTGTTTTTCCCGGCTTTTGTGATGTGCATGTGCATTTCCGTGAGCCGGGCTTTTCTTATAAGGAGACCATGGATACCGGCAGCCGCGCCTCTGCGCGGGGCGGCTATACCGCAGTTTGCACCATGCCTAACCTGAACCCCGTCCCAGATTCCGTTGAGAATCTTGAGCGGCAGCTGGCGCTCATCCGGCAGAATGCCTGCATCGACGTGCGCCCCTTCGGCGCCATCACCGTAAGCGAAAAGGGAGAAACGTTAAGCGATATGGACGGCATGGCAGGAAGCGTTGCCGGTTTTTCCGACGACGGCAAGGGCGTGCAGGATGAAGATATGATGCGCGCCGCCATGGAAAATGCCAAACGCCTCCATAAGGTGATCTCCGCTCACTGCGAGGATAACGCCCTGCTCTTTGGCGGCTATATCCACGCAGGCGAATATGCCAAAGAGCACAATCACAAGGGCATCCTGTCCGAAAGCGAATGGGGCCCCATCGCCCGGGACCTGAAAATGGTAGAGGAAATCGGCTGTGCCTACCACGTGTGTCACATTTCCACCAAGGAAAGCGTGGAATTGATCCGCAAGGCCAAAGCCCGCGGCGTCAACGTGACCTGCGAAACCGCGCCTCATTACCTGATCATGAATGATTCTCACCTGCAGGAGGACGGCCGCTTCAAAATGAATCCGCCGCTGCGCAGCGAAGAGGATCGCCTGGCGCTGGTGGAAGGACTGCTGGACGGCACCATCGATATGATCGCCACCGACCACGCTCCCCACTCTGCGGAGGAAAAGGGCAAAGGCCTTGCCGGCAGCGCCTTTGGCATCGTCGGCATCGAAACCGCCTTCTCCGTCATGTACACCCATTTTGTAAAGCCCGGTATGATCTCCATGGATAAGCTGATGGATCTTCTGGTCTATGCGCCCCGCAGGCGCTTTGATCTGCCCCTTGACGAAAACGATTATACTGTGTGGGATCCGAACGCAGAATACACCGTTGATCCCTCGCAGTTTATCTCCAAAGGCCGCGCCACTCCCTTTGAAGGCTGCAAGCTCTTTGGAAAATGCATCGCCACCGTTTACCATGGCAGCGTCGTTTATCTGGATCCCAACTTTCGCTGAGTTATTAGAAGGAGGAAGCATACATGGCAAAGCGTACTGACCTCAAAAAAATCCTTATTATCGGTTCCGGCCCCATTGTGATCGGCCAGGCTGCAGAATTTGACTATGCCGGCACCCAGGCCTGCCTCGCTCTCAAGGAAGAGGGCTATGAAGTGGTGCTGGTCAACTCCAACCCCGCCACCATCATGACCGATACCA
Organism: Clostridiales bacterium; assembly: GCA_015056175.1. Lineage (GTDB taxonomy): Bacteria > Bacillota > Clostridia > Christensenellales > Aristaeellaceae > SVGT01. The sequence continues at coordinate 3,130 of SVGT01000044.1, forward strand.
CCATTGCGGACAAGGTTTATATGGAGCCCCTGACGCTGGAATATGTTGCCCGTATCCTGCGCTACGAGCGCCCCGACGCCATCCTGCCCGGCATCGGCGGTCAGACCGGTCTGAACCTTGCCATGCAGCTGGAAAAGAAGGGCATCCTCAAGGAATGCCGCGTCCAGCTTCTGGGCACCAGCAGCGAAAGCATTGAGCGCGCCGAAGACCGCGAACTGTTCAAGGAGCTTTGCCAGCAGATCGGCGAACCCACCATCCCCTCCGAAATCACCTATAACCTGGAAGAAGCCAAGGCAGCTGCTGCCCGCATCGGCTATCCCGTGGTGCTCCGTCCCGCCTTTACCCTGGGCGGCACCGGCGGCGGCTTTGCGGATAATGAAGAGCAGCTTGTCGATATCGGCATCAACGCCTTCCGTCTCTCCCCCGTCCATCAGGTGCTTATCGAAAAGAGCGTGAAGGGCTATAAGGAAATCGAGTTTGAGGTTATGCGCGACGGCGCGGATACCGCCATCACCATCTGCGGTATGGAAAATATCGATCCCGTGGGTGTGCATACCGGCGACTCCATCGTGGTGGCTCCCATCCTGACGCTGAGCGAAAAGGACCACAAGATGCTCAACGACAGCGCCATCAAGATCATCCGCGAACTGAAGATCGAAGGCGGCTGCAACGTGCAGTTTGCCCTTAATCCCCATACCAGCGAATACTACCTCATCGAGGTCAACCCCCGCGTGAGCCGTTCCTCCGCTCTGGCTTCCAAGGCCAGCGGCTACCCCATCGCCCGTGTGACCGCCAAGATCGCCGTGGGCATGACGCTGGAAGAAATTGCCATTGCCAACACCAACGCCTCCTTTGAACCCCGCCTGGACTACATCGTGGCCAAGCTTCCCCGTTTCCCCTTTGACAAGTTCACCAACGCCTCCAACAAGCTGGGCACCCAGATGAAAGCCACCGGCGAAGTAATGGGCATCGGCTCCAATCTGGAAGAATGTCTGCTCAAGTCCGTCAACTCTCTGGAAGTGGGCGCCACCCATTTCCATCTGCCCAAGTTTGACAACATGACGGAAGAAGAGCTGCTAAACTATGTCGCCACCTTCAAGGCAGACAACATCTTCGCCGTGACCCAGCTTCTGCGCCTGGGCACCTCCATCGAAAAGATCAACGCCGTCACCAATATCACCCCCTATTTCCTGGAAAGCTTCAAGCGCATCGTGGATATGGAAAATGCGCTCAAGAACAACAAGGGCGATATTGAAACGCTTAAAAAAGCCAAGGCAATGGGCTTTAGCGATACCTTCATCGCCAAGCTCTGGGGCATCAAGGAGATCGAGCTTTACAATATCCGCAAGCAGGAAAAGCTGTTCCCTGCCTTCCGCATGGTGGATACCTGCCATACCAACGCCTATATCCCCTACTTCTACTCTTCCTACACCGGCGAAAACGCCTCCATCCTCACCGACAAAAAGAAGGTACTGGTGCTGGGCGCCGGCCCCATCCGCATCGGTCAGGGCGTAGAATTTGACTACTCCACCGTGCATGCCGTCAGCACCATCAAGCGTTCCGGCTACGAAGCCATCATCATCAACAACAACCCCGAAACCGTTTCCACCGACTATACCACCGCCGATAAACTCTATTTTGAGCCCCTGACCCCCGAAAACGTGATGAACATCATCGAGTTTGAAAAGCCCGAAGGCGTCATCGCATCCCTGGGCGGTCAGACCGCCATCAACCTGGCCCAGCCCCTGATGGAGCGCGGCGTAAAGCTGATCGGCACCGATTGCGCCGCCATCGAGCGCGCCGAAAACCGCGACAGCTTTGAAAAGCTGCTCAAGAAGCTGGATATTCCCCAGCCCAAGGGCAAGGCCGTGACCCGTATCGAGGACGGTGTCAATGCCGCCGCCGAAATCGGCTATCCCGTGTTGGTGCGCCCCTCCTTCGTACTGGGCGGCCGCGCCATGCAGATCGTGGCCAACGAAGAACAGCTCCGCCACTACCTGAAGACCGCCGTGGAGATCGACGATGATAAGCCCGTGCTGGTTGACAAGTACATCAGCGGCAAGGAAGTGGAAGTGGACGCCATCTGCGACGGACGCGATGTGTTCGTTCCCGGCATCATGGAGTTGGTGGAACGCACCGGCGTTCACAGCGGCGACTCCATCAGCGTATATCCTGCCTTCAGCATTTCCGACAAGGTCAAGGGCATCATCCTGCAGTATGCAAAAAAGCTGGGTCTTGGCATCGGCATCGTGGGTCTGTACAACATCCAGTTCATCGTGGATGATGAGGAAAAGGTGTTCATCATCGAAGTGAACCCCCGTTCCTCCCGTACCGTCCCCTTCCTGTCCAAGGCCACCGGCTACAGCCTGGCGGATATCGCCACCGAAGTCATCCTGGGCAAGTCCCTCAAGGAGCAGGGCATTTTCGATATCTATCCCGCCGAAAAGAAGCGCTGGTACGTCAAGGTGCCCGTCTTCTCCTTCAACAAGATCCGTGGTTTGGATACCTACCTCTCCCCTGAAATGAAGTCTACCGGCGAAGCCATCGGCTATGATGACAAACTGTACCGCGCTCTCTACAAGGCGCTGCAGGCCGGCGGCACCCATCTGCAGAACTACGGCACCGTGTTTGCCACCGTCTCCCGCAAGGACCGCGAGGAAGCGCTGCCCCTGATCCGCCGCTTCTATAACCTGGGCTTCAATATCGAAGCCACCCGCGGCACCGCCATGTTCCTCAAGGAAAACGGCATCCGCACCCATATCCTCAAGAAGATCTCCGATGGCAGCAACGAAATCCCGGAGGCGCTGCGCCAGGGCTACATCGCCTACGTGATCAACACCCGCGATGTGAACTCCGTGCAGCAGGCCACCGACGGCTTCCTGATCCGCCGTCTGTCCGCCGAGAACAATGTGCCGCTCTTTACCTCCCTTGACACGGTCAAGGTGCTTCTGGATGTATTGGAAGAAACCACCCTCAGCATTTCCACCATTGATGCGTAAGGAGTATATGCCATGAAACAAGGCTTGTTCACCATCCAGGAAAATATTGCGCTGACCGATAATGTCATGCGCATGACCCTGACGGGCGATACCTCTGCCATCACCCGCCCCGGCCAGTTTGTCAACATCAAGCTGGACGGGCTGTTCCTCCGCCGCCCCATCTCCGTGTGCGACTGCGAAAACGATACCCTGACGCTGATCTATAAGGTAGTTGGCAAGGGCACCGAAATGATGCAGGGCATGCAGGAGGGCGATCTGGATCTGCTCTCCGGCCTTGGCAACGGGTACGATACCTCCCTCTCCGGCAATCAGCCCCTGCTGCTTGGCGGCGGCGTGGGCGTTCCGCCCCTCTACATGCTGTGCAAAAAGCTGATCGCAGAGGGCAAGGACGTGACCGTGGTGCTGGGCTTTAATACCAAGTCCGAGATCTTCTACGAAGAAGAGTTCAAAAAAATGGGCGCCCATGTGTATGTAACCACCGTGGACGGCTCCTACGGCACCAAGGGTTTTGTGACCACCGTGATGGAAAACATCGAATACACCCACATTTTCACCTGCGGTCCCGAACCCATGCTGAAGGCTGTGTACAACGCCTGCAAAACCAGCGGTCAATTCAGCTTTGAAGAGCGCATGGGCTGCGGCTTTGGCGCCTGCATGGGGTGCTCCTGCAAAACCAAGTACGGCAACAAGCGCATCTGCAAGGATGGCCCTGTACTCGTCAAGGAGGAGATCATATGGTAAATACCCGCGTCAATCTGTCCGGCTGGGAGCTGGATAACCCCGTCATCCCCGCCAGCGGCACCTTTGGTTTCGGCTATGAATTTGCCCACTGGTACGATATCAACGAGCTGGGCACCTTCTCCTTCAAGGGCACCACCCGTGACGCCCGCTTTGGCAATCCTACGCCCCGCATCGCCGAATGCACCGCAGGCATGATCAACTCCGTGGGTTTGCAGAACCCCGGCGTGGACGCCGTCATCGCAAACGAACTGCCCAAGCTCAAAGAATGCTTCCATAAGCAGGTCATTGCCAACGTCAGCGGCTTCTCTCTGGCAGAATACATCGAATGCGCCGAAAAACTGGACAAGGAAGAGCAGGTCGGCCTGATTGAGGTCAACGTATCCTGCCCCAATGTGCACGGCGGCGGCATGAGCTTTGGCACCTCCCCCGAGAGCGCTGCCGAAGTGACCCGCGCCGTCAAAAACGTGTGCAAAAAGCCCGTATACATCAAACTGTCCCCCAACGTAACGGACATCGTGTCCATCGCCAAGGCCTGTGAGGATGCAGGTGCCGACGGCATCAGCATGATCAATACGCTGCTGGGTATGCGCATCGATCTGAAGACCCAAAAGCCCGTTATCGCCAATAAGATGGGCGGCTTCTCCGGCAGCGCCATCTTCCCCGTCGCCGTACGCATGGTGTACCAGGTCTATAACGCCGTGAAAATCCCCATCATCGGTATGGGCGGCGTGCAGAGCGCCGAAGACGTGATTGAAATGATGCTGGCCGGAGCCACCGCCGTACAGGTGGGCGCCGCCAACCTGATCGATCCCTGCGCCTGCAAGAACATCATCGACGCGCTTCCCGCCGTTATGGCGAAGTATCATATCAACAATCTGACCGACATCATAGGAGGAGCCCACGTATGAAAAGAGACGTCATCGTTGCCTGCGACTTTGCCAGCCGCGAAGCCACCCTTGCATTTCTGGATAAATTTACGGATGTGAAGCCCTTTGTGAAGATCGGCATGGAGCTGTATTACGCCGAAGGCCCCGAAATCGTTCGCGAGATCAAGAAGCGCGGCCACAAGATCTTCCTGGATCTGAAGCTGCACGACATTCCCAATACCGTAAAGAAGGCCATGTCCGTGCTGCGTAACCTGGACGTGGACGTGACCAATCTGCACGCCGCCGGCACCACTGCCATGATGAAGGCCGCCATCGAAGGCCTGACCCGTGAAGACGGCACCCGTCCCCTGCTGATCGCCGTGACCCAGCTCACCTCCACCGATCAGGAAGCCATGGAAAAGGATTTGCTCATCAAAGAACCCATTGACGAAGTTGTCATGCATTATGCCGAAACTGCCAAGAACGCCGGTCTTGACGGCGTTGTGTGCTCTCCCCTGGAAGCTGGCAAGGTGCACGACCGCTGCGGCAAGAACTTCCTCACCGTTACCCCCGGCGTCCGCTTTGCCGATGGCGATGTGGGCGATCAGAAGCGCGTCATGACCCCTGCCGCTGCCAAGGCCATCGGCTCCGACCTGATCGTGGTCGGCCGTCCCATCACCGCTGCCGAAGATCCTGTGGCTGCCTACAAGCGCTGCGTCAGCGAATTCTGCGACTAACAGAAGGGAGATATCATCATGGAAGCTTACAAGAAAGAGTTTATTCAGTTTCTGGAAGGCGCCGGCGTGCTGAAGTTCGGCGATTTTACCGCCAAGTCCGGCCGCAAGATCCCCTACTTCATCAACGCTGGCGATATCAAAACCGGCGAACAGATCGCGAAGCTGGGCGAATTCTACGCCAAGGCATATCTGGAAAAGGTGGGCAACAAGCGCACCGTGCTCTACGGTCCCGCCTACAAGGGCATTTCCATCGCCGTGTCCTCCTCTATCGCGCTGTCCAAGGAAGGCCTTGACGTGCCCTTCTTCTTCAACCGCAAGGAAGCCAAGGATCATGGCGAAGGCGGCGTGTTTGTGGGCTATGTGCCTAAAGCCGGCGAGGAAGTGGTCATCGTGGAAGACGTGATCACCGCCGGTACCGCCATCCGCGAGAGCATGGCCATCCTGAGCACTCTGGAGAATGTCAAGGTCGCCGCCACCTTCGTTATGGTGGACCGCAAGGAAAAGGGCAAGACCGAAAAGAGCGCCATGAGCGAAGTGGAAGAGGAGTTCGGCTTCCCCGTGTACTCCGTGGTGGACGTGTACGATATCATCGAATACCTGGAAGCGGACGAAAAGAACGCCGAAAACGTGCAGCGCATCAAGAATTATCTGGCTGTGAACGGAGCAAAAGCATGAAACACCTGATCGATATTCTGGATCTGTCCGCCGCCGAGATCGACGAACTGATCGCAACCGCCAAGGATATCAAGCAGAATCCCCAGGCCTATGCCCACAAGTGCGAGGGTAAAAAGCTGGCAACGCTGTTTTTTGAACCCTCTACCCGTACCCGCCTCAGCTTCGAGGCTGCCATGTACGAGCTGGGCGGTCATGTGATCGGCTTCTCCGACGCCGGCAACTCCTCCTCCGCCAAGGGCGAAAGCGTGTCCGATACGGTGCGCACCGTCAACTGCTATGCGGATATCATCGCCATGCGTCACTTCAAGGAGGGCGCTCCTCTGGTTGCGTCCATCAAGAGCGTTATTCCCATCATCAACGCCGGCGACGGCGGTCATGCCCACCCCACCCAGACGCTGACCGATCTGCTCACCATCAACACCGAAAAAGGTCGTCTTAATAGCATGACCATCGGCCTGTGCGGCGATCTGAAGTTTGGCCGCACGGTGCATTCTCTGATCTCGGCTATGTCCCGTTATGAGAATCTGCACTTTGTGCTCATCTCCCCCAAGGAGCTGCGCATGCCCGCCTATGTGCTGGAAATGATGGAAGAAAACGGCATGTCCTACGAGGAAACCACCTCCCTTGAGGACGCCATGCCCAAGCTGGATATCCTGTACATGACCCGCATCCAGCGCGAACGCTTTGCCGATGCGGACGAGTATCTGCGCCTCAAGGACAGCTACATCCTCACGCCTGATAAGCTGATCCCCGCCAAGGCGGATCTGACCATCATGCATCCCCTGCCCCGCGTGAATGAGATCTCCACCGCCATCGACGACGATCCCCGCGCCGGCTATTTCCGCCAGGCGCTCAACGGCAAGTTCATCCGTATGGCGCTGATCCTCAAGCTGCTGGACGAAGCGCAGAAGAACCCTGGCCGCGTGAATGCTGTCGCCGACGGCTGTGCCGTTGAGGGGCTCAAGTGCCAAAACGTCCGCTGCATCACCACCATCGAGCAGGAACTTGATCATAAGTTCAAGCTTGTGGATGCCGAAAAGGGCGTGTACCGCTGCATTTACTGCGAAGCACAGGCATAACAAACAGACACCGTCATATTGGCGGTGTCTTTCTTTTGGGGCTATTCATTTTACACAATCCATGCTATAATGTGCGCAAATGATTTCGATATCAAAGGAGCTATACGATGAAAAAGTTTGCAATGCTTGGTAAATGGCATGTTCATGCACCGGAATATGCGCAGATCCTTCACGATCTGCCCGGCTGTCAGGTGGTCAAGGTGTGGGATGAGGATCCTGCTGTTGCTCGGGAATGGGCGGAATACCTGGGCTGCGAGAGCGCCTCTGTGGACAATATCCTTGCCGATCCCCAGATCGAAGGCGTGGTCATCTGCAACGCCACCTGCGATCACGGCCCGCTGATGGTCAAGGTCTGTGAATCCGGAAAGGCGCTCTTTACCGAAAAGGTGCTGACGCTGACCTGCGATGATGCCCTCAAGGTCAAAGCCGCCGTGGAAAAGAACAACACGCTGTTTGCCATCTCCTTCCCTCATCTGTCCGAGCCTGCCGTACAGTTTGCGCTGGAAACAGCCAAGAGCGGAAAGCTTGGCAAAATCAACTACGCCCGTCTTCGCAATGTGCACAACGGCTCCATCGCCAATTGGCTTCCGCCTCATTTCTATGACGGCGCGGTGTGCGGCGGCGGCGCCATGATCGACCTGGGCGCCCATCCCATGTATCTTTTGACCGATCTT
>SVGT01000045.1 GCA_015056175.1 Clostridiales bacterium
GGAGTCCTGACCATGAAAAAGCATATCCTCCGGGCATTGCGTTTTCTGTTTGCCGCTGCGCTTCTTGCAGCGCTGTTCATCCTGCCTGCGCATGCCGCGCACTATACGGGCGACGCCACCACCGGCACCACCTACTATCTGGAAGTCGGCGATACGCTGCATCTGACCAACCCCTACTCTTCTTCCGGGCTCACCTATTATGCCTATTACTGGGGTGCCAATAACGCCATCGTCTCCTTCGATCCGGTGTCTGGCAGCCGTTATACCACCATTACTGCACTCAAGCCCGGCACCACCACCATCGAGGCCACCCTGCAGGGCACTATCGTTACCCGCATCCCTCAGAAGGTATGGAATTCCTTTACCGATTCCTACGACACCTACTATATTAACGATTACTCCGACCGCGAATATCTGGGCGCGCCCACCGTGGTGATCCGGGATACCACGCCTCCCGTGATCACCAGCCAGCCCACCAGCCAATTCGCTGCCTCCGGAAAAACGGTATCCACATCCCTCACCGCCACCGACCACAGCGCCCTTTCCTACCAGTGGTACTACATGGACGTGGGCGACAGCGACTATACCATGTCCTCCTGCCAGACCAGTACCTACTCCTGCACCATGACGGAAGCAAAATCCGGCCGCCTGGTGTGCTGCATGGTGAGCGACAGCGAAGGCAACTACACCCAGTCCGATTGGGTGCGTCTGAGCCTGCTGGGCGTCACCCGCCAGCCTGCCGATACGGTAGTGCCTGTCGGCAAAACCGCCAGCATTTCTCTGCAGGCAGAGGGCGAAGGGCTGACCTACCAGTGGTACTGGAAAAATGCCGGCGAGTCCGATTATCACGCCTCCTCCTGCAAGACCAATACCTATACCACCACCATGATTGACGAGCGCAGCGGCCGCCAGATGTACTGCGTGATCACCAACAAATACGGCATGTCCGTCCGCAGCAATACCGTCACGCTGCGCAAGCCGCTGACTGTGGCGTTCACCACCCAGCCCTCCGGCAAGGTGGTCGCTTCCGGCACCGCTGTCAGCACCTCGGTCAAGGCTACCGGCGACGGCATCACCTACCAGTGGTACTGGAAAGATCCGGGCATGTCTGCCTATCAGGTATCTTCCTGCACCGGCAGCACCTACTCCACAAACCTGACTTCCGTCAAATCCGGCCGGCTGATCTACTGCGTGGCGACCGATCGGTTCGGCACCTCCGTCAAATCCAACACCGTGCGTCTGGTGGTCTTCTCCATCGTCAAGCAGCCTGCCAACACCTACGTGGCAGCCGGGCAAACGGCCTCCGTTCCCGTGACAGCCGAGGGCGACGATCTGAAGTACACCTGGTACTGGAAGGATCTGGACACGCCGGCTTATGCAGTTTCCTCCTGCACCGGCAGCACCTATACCACCCCCATGGAAGCTCGCAAAGCCGGCAGGAAAATCTACTGCGTGATCACGGACAAATACGGCAATACCAAAACCACCAATACCGTCACGCTGAATATCAAGGACGCCATCAAGATCACCTCCCAGCCCACGGATCAGATCGTCCGCACGGCAACAAGCTGCTCCACCACCGTCAATGCCACCGGCACCGGTTTGCAGTACCAGTGGTACTGGAAAAACGCCTATGACAGCGCCTATCAGCTGTCTTCCTGTACCTCCAACACCTATACCACGGCCATGACCACGGAAAAATCCGGCCGTTATGTGTACTGCATCATCACCGACAGCTACGGCAATCAGCTGAAAACCAATACGGCACGCCTGTACTATCTGGGCATTGACAAGCAGCCCGCCCCCGTCTTTTGCGGGAACGGCAAAACCGCTTCCACCGCCGTGGAAGCCAGCGGCATGAATCTGACCTACAAGTGGTACTGGAAAAACAGAGGGGCAAATGAATACAGCCTGTCCTCCTGCACCGGCAATACCTATTCCACCGTCATGGATGCAAACAAGGCCGAACGCCTGGTGTACTGCGTCATCACCGACGCCTTTGGCAATACCCTCAAAACCAACACCGCCAAGCTGAGCATGCTGGCCATTAACAGCCAGCCCACGTGGGCAACGGGCGCGCTGGGCGAAACGGTCAGCACCTCGGTCAAGGCCGACGGCGTGGGCCTTACGTACAAGTGGTACTGGAGAAATGCGGATATGGAAGAATACCTGCTCTCTTCCAGCACCGGCCGCACCTACTCCACCCCCATGGCCGAAGAAAAATCCGGCCGTCAGGTGTACTGCGTCGTCACGGACCAGTTTGGCAATTCCATCACCTCCAATACGGCGCGCCTGTCCTGGCTGGATATCACCACTCAGTATTCTCCCGACGTTTTCGTGACGTACTACATCGGCAAAACCCAGAGGTTCTCGCTCAACGCCAATGGCGAAGGTCTGACCTACGAATGGTACAGGGCTACCGAAAGGGCATACACCGGCGCGCTGGTCAGCACCGAAAAAGCCTTTGACTACCCCATTGAAAAGGATTCGCATTTCTACGCTTACTGCAAAGTAACCAACGAATACGGCCATTATGTGTACAGCGATATCTGCTGCATCCATCACCTGAAGTTCTGGAGCAGCCCCATGGAGAGCCGTTACTTCAGCCACGGTGAAACAGCCCATCTCAACATCACCTGCGAAGGCGATGTGGTTACTTTGGAATGGCTCATCTCACCGGCTGGGCAGACGGAGTATATGACCCTTGATCCTTCTGTGTACACCGTTGAACGGCAGGAATGGCGCATCGATACCCACATGCGCATGCCCATGGCTACGGAATTGCACGGTGCAAAGTTCATCGTCCGCATCACGGACTCCACCGGCGCGACGCTGGAATCCTCGCCTCCCGGCTACCTTTTTCTGGAATAATTCGCGGATCACATCTTCCCGCAGCCCCTTTCCGGGGCTGCTTTTTTCATCCTGCAGCCGGGCTGCCAAGCAAAACACTTGCCGTATGTTTTGTCCTGTTTCCTTTATTTTTGCGTTTTCAGCCCGTCATTTGATTGACAGTCAATTCCTCCGGGTATACAATAAAACCAGCCTGTGCGCGTATTTGCGCACAATACGCACAGAATATGAGGTTGCCGCGATGGATACCGAATGTTTGACCGCTCAACAAGCCTGGATCCGGGAAGAAATGGACAGGTGCATCCGCTTCTGGCTGGAAAACGGCTGGGATCATGTCCACGGCGGCGTGTATACCACGCTGGACGAACAAGGCCACGTCTTCCATACGGATAAAAGCGTGTGGATGCAGGGCCGCTGCGCATGGATGTACTCCTATCTTTGTCATATCTATGGCAAAAACCAGCAATGGATGGATTTTGCCCGTTCCTGTCTGGAATTTGCGGAAGCGCACTGCGTGGACCATACCCGCGGCCGCCGCATGTATCTCCACGTAACGGCGCAGGGACACCCCGTACACTGGCGCACCCGCTTCCATTCCGAAGGCTTTTACTGCATTGCCAATGCAGAGTTTTACGGCCTGACGGGTGAGGAAAAGTACCTGGAACGGGCGAAAGCCGCCTATGAGCTGTACTGGAATTTGTTCCGCCGCCATATTCAGGATCCCTTTGCGCAGGATCCCTTTGCCCAGCCGGATAACCGCGCGGGCTATACCCCTGACCTGCGCACCATTGACCTGCCCATGATCTACCTGAACATCTGCGCCGTCATGCGCAGAAACGATCCGGCAAACGCTGCACTGTATAATGCCCGTGCCGACCGGTGCGCAGATGAAATTTTCCGCTATCACCGCAAGGAAGACATGCACTGCACCCTTGAAACAGCAGGGCAAAACGGCGAGATCATCGATACGCCGCTGGGCAGGCAGATCAACCCGGGCCATGATATTGAACTGAGCTGGTTCCTGATGGACTACGCCAACTATAAAGGCGACAGTGAACTGCACAAAAAGGCAGAAGCCATTTTGAGGGACGCCTATGCAGCCGGGTGGGACGAAGAACAGGGCGGCGGTCTTTTGAACCTGCTGGATCTGAGATACGGCATTGAACAGGACCCCTGGTATGCCTGCAAAACCTGGTGGCCCCAGACCGAACTGCTCATCGCCTCCCTGAGGGCCTACCGGGATACCGGAAATGAGGAATACCGCCGCATTTTCACCCGTGCGCTTGTCTACTGCAGGGAGCATTTCAGCGATCCCGTGCACGGCGAATGGTATAACGGCTTTTTCCGGGATCATACCCCCTTTCCGCACGATCCCACTGCCAAAGGCAATCACAACAAAGGCCCCTTCCATGTACTGCGCGCGCTGTGCATGGCAGACTGTATGCTGCAGCAGATCCTCAACAACAAATAAAGGAGTATTCCCATGAACGAACAGCGCATTGCCGCCATTGAAAAAATCCTGGAACAGTTGGACGGCATGATGGATGAACTGGAAAAGATCCTGAACGAACAGGAGCAGGAACTGCAGGCTATGCCCCGCGCCTGGCGCAATTCCCGGCAGGGCGAGCGGATGGAGGAAGCCCTGGAAAACCTGGAAGACGCCCTGGGCAGCCTGGACGAGGTGGTATGCTACCTGGAGGACGCCATCGCCGAGGACGAAGACGAATAACAGCGCAAACCGAAAGGCGGTGAAGGCTGTGCGGCCGTTCATCCGATATAACTGCCCGGTGCGGTCTTTGTGACAGCAGCCGTATCGGGTTGATCCCGTGCTGTCCAAAAGGCTGCACTTTTTTCAGACGCATGATTTACTGAAAAAGGAGTAGTTATTATGCACAAGCATATCGCCCGCTGGAAAGCGGAAGAAAAGATCGCCCACATCCGCGGCTGGGATTTTTCCCACATCCACGGCCGCTATGAGGAGGAAGAAACCCTTCCCTGGGATTACAGGGAGGAGATCCTCCGCCGTCTCGACCCCACCATGCACATCCTGGACGTGGATACGGGCGGCGGCGAGTTTCTCCTGTCCCTCAAGCATCCCCATCCTCTCTGCGCCGCTGCGGAAAACTTCCCGCCCAACGCAGCCCTGTGCCGGGATACCCTGCTGCCCCTGGGCGTGGATTTCAAACAGGCGGACGGCAAAGGCCCCTTCCCCTGGGCGGATCATGCCTTTGACATGGTGATCAACCGTCACGGCGATCTGTGCCCGGGTGAGATCTTCCGTTTGCTCAAGCCCGGCGGATACTTCATCACCCAGCAGGTGGGCGCCTGCAACGATCGGGAGCTGGTGCAATTGCTGCTGGGCGATACGCCTCTTCCTTTCCCCGACCAGCACCTTGCCATCATCCGCAGGCAGTTTGAAAAGCAGGGCTTCCGCATTGAACAAGGCATGGAGGCCTTCGGCGCCATCCGCTTCTTTGACGTGGGCGCCCTGGTCTGGTTTGCCCGCATCATTGAGTGGGAATTCCCCGATTTTTCCGTGGATACCCACCTGGAAAGCCTTTTGCGCGCACAGGCGCTGCTGGACAGGGACGGCTGCCTTTCCGGGCGCACCCACCGCTTCCTTTTGATCGCGAAAAAACCCTGACACAAAAAAAGAACGCCTTTTCAGGGGCGTTCTTCTTTTTTTGCTTACATTTGCACGTCTTCCGGCTTCAGTGTGCGATGGATGTACTTGTACAGTTCGTGGTACACCGAGCGCACGTAGGGATCCGGGGACGTAAAAATATTGTTGAGCACCTTGGGGCCGCGGCCCAGATAGTAGATGTGGGGATAGTGCATAAACCCTTCCCGGGCGCCCGTTTCCAGGTACTGCTTGAACACCTCGGCGCTCTCGTGCTCGGCGTCGCTCATTTCCATGCCCACGCCGATGCCGATCTTCCGCGTCCACTCCGCCACAGCGGGAAGACGCTCCTGCGTACCGCGGTTAGGCCAGTCCTTGCGGTGCTCGGGGAAGAAATTGGCCTGCTGGGTGGCAATATCAAAGCCCAGCTCCTTCCAATCCTCAAAGCCCGGCGCGCCAAACCAGGGACACCAGCAGGTTTTATAGCCGATGGAGCGGATGTAGGCCGTGGTGGCCTGGGTCATTTCCCTGTTCTGATCCTCATACTCCATTTCCTCACAGAACCAGTAGAAGCCGGACAGGTCCAGATGCGCAAAGTGCTTTTCCTTGAATTGACGGATGGATTCGTCCGCCATCCAGCGAAGGGCGGCCAGTCTGTCCTCCAGTACGGAAAGATCCCGCATTTTGCCCTCCACCACGCCAAACTCCTTCACCGTATTGGCGGGGTACAAAAGGGACATAAACACATGGGCCTTGTAATCCGGGCGGTTCAGTTTTTCCTTGGCTTCGCCCACAGCCGCGTTCAGCGCGTCCATGGCAAAGCCCTCCTTCAGCTCTTCGCCGATAAAGCTGAGCACGTCCTCCATGTTCAGGTCCTTATGGCTGTAGCCGCCGGGGAAATAGTTGTACAGGTAATTGGGCGAGGACAGGAAGATAAAGGAATCGTACATAAAGTCCTTCAGCTCACCGTCCTGATAATACCCAACAGCCGGGCGGAACAGTTCCTTGTCGTTGGGGATATGGCCAAAGGCGTCCACCGTGTAGCAAAGCAGCAAATCATGCTCGGGATGACGGTTCACAGTTGTCCCTCCTCACTTACCCAGAAATGCCAGGTTCTTTTCGATCAGCGCACAGCGCTGTTTTACGCAGTCCACGCTGCGCAGGGCGTCGGGCGGGGTGTTAAACACATAGTCCACCAGCTTTTCCACCGTGGTAGCGGCCACATGCAGCCGGGTATCGCTGGAGGCGTAATAGATGTATACCTTGCCGTCTTCGGTATCGATGGCGCCGTTGGTAAAGGTCACGTTGCTCACGTCGCCCACGCGCTCATCGCCCATGGGCGCGATCAGATACCCGCCGGGCTCGGCGATGACGCGGGAGGGATCCTCCAGCGCCGTTGCAAAGGCGTAGATCACATAGCGCAGCCCCGCCGCCGTATTACGCACGCCGTGGGCGATGTGGATCCAGCCCCTGTCCGTGCGGATGGGCGTGGCGCCCGCGCCGTTCTTGCTTTCGGTGATGGTGTGATAGCGGCGGACAGAGGTCATCTTTTCCTCGTCGATAACGGCATGCGTAATATCCTCACACAGACCAAAGCCGATGCCGCCGCCGCTGCCCGTCTCGATAAAATCGTCCATGGGACGGGTGTAGAAGGCGTACTTGCCGTCCACAAATTCGGGGTGCAGCACCACGTTGCGCTGCTGGGGCGAGCGCAGCGTGACCAGATTGGGCAGGCGCTCCCAGGTTTTCAGATCCCTGGTGCGCACGATGCCGGCGGCGGCTACCGCAGCGGACAGGTCGTTTACGGTATGATCCTTGCTTTCCGAGCAAAACACGCCGTAGATCCAGCCGTCCTCATGCTTGGTCAAACGCATATCGTACACATTGGTTTCCTCGGGACAGGTGTCGGGCAGCACCACGGGATAATCCCAGAAGCGGAAGCCCTCCGTGGGACTGTCGCTCTGCGCCACCGCAAAGAAGCTCTTTCTGTCCATGCCCTCCACCCGGGCCACCAGCGTGTACTTGCCGTCCAGCAGCATGGCGCCGCTGTTGAACACCGCGTTGACGCCCAGCCGCTGCATCATGTGGGGGTTATCCTGCTCATTGGCGTCGTACATCCAGAAGGGCGGCACGTGCTCCCTGGTCAAAACAGGGTGCACATAACGGTCGTAAATGCCGTTTTCGTGGCTGTGATCGATTTGGTTGGGCGTTGCGATCAATTTTTCGTACTGTTCATTGATTTGCTGATACGTGCGCATGGCTGCTCCTTTCCATGACCTCAAAAATCATTCTTCCGTTGTGATAGGGACATTTCCACGGTTCCACAATGGGCTTGCCCGGGATGGGCACGCCCTTTTCATCCACGCTCCAGAACCATTCGGAGTTTTCTCTGGGATCGATCATCTTGTCCTTGATGTACTGCCACTGGCTCCTTGCTGCAGAGAGGAATTTTTCCTCTCCCGTCTTTTCCCAGGCGTTGAGGAAGCCCACCAGCGCCTCGGCCTGCACCCACCAGATGCGGGTGGTATCCACCTGGGTATCGTGGCGCTCGTTCATAAAGCCGTCCCCGGTGAAGGCCGTTTCATACACCTCCTGCGCCATATCCATCAGCATAGGCCGGATGCGCCTGGTCATTTCTTCATCCCCCAGCACCTCCAGCGTCCTGTCTGCCAGCCAGCTGGTTTCCACGTCATGGCCAAAGCTGCTCAGATCAATGAGCGAATGATACTCCCTGTCAAAAAACACTTCCTGACGACGCTTTTGGGGGTTGTAGATCTTTTCCTCCAGCAGATGCAGGATAAACAGGATGCGGTCTTTGACCTTGCCGCTTCCGTCCACCCGGTAAAGCTCGGTATATGCTTCCAGCACATGCAAAAGGGTGTTCATGGTTTTTTCCGCCATCACGCCGTTTTCGCTGAGCTTTTCGTTGCTTTCGGGCGTCCAGTCGGCCTTGTGCGCCTCCAGATAGCCGATCTCGTCCGTGCACCTGCTTTCGATCAAATCAAACAGCTGATAGGCAAGCGCCAGCGGCTCCTTTCTGCCGGAAGCTTCCGCATAGGCAGACAGGGCGTAGATGGCAAAGGCCTGGTTGTAGGTATGCTTGGTGCCGTCCAGCACCCGGCCCTGCGCCGTCACGGACCAGTACACGCCGCCGTGCTCCCCGTCCAGCATGGTCAGCAGCGCCTTGTAGGCGTGCTCGGCGTAGGGGAGCAGCGATGCATCCCCAAGCGCCCTTGAGGCAGCGGAGAAAAACCACAGGATGCGGCTGTTTAAGATGCAGCCCCTTTCTCCCATGGGATCGCGGGAAAGATCCTGCCCCACATAGCTTATATAGCCGCCGTTTTGATCGTCCCGGAGGCTTTGCCAGAAGGGCAACAGGCGCTCCCTGAGATAGCGGACCATTTCATTTTTCATCGCGTTCATCTCTGTTTCCCCTCAATCCAATACGCTTTTCAGGTGCGCCAAAATCACCTGCGCCGCCTGATCGTGGTTCTTCACGCCGGGATGGAGCAGCGATCCGGTATCCTCCTCCGCACAGGCGGGCAATTGGGCGTACCCCACCCGCAGATCGCCCTCGCTGCGGACGGTCTCCACGGCTTTGGCCAAATCCTTCCCCAGGTCGCCGCCGCACATGCCGTAGGTCCACAGGATGTAGGCGCGGGGGTGATGCTTGCGGATCATGCGGATAAAATCCGCCGCGCCCTGCCGGATCTTCTGCCGATGGGCGTCCCGCTCATCTTCCGGCAGACGCGCCACGGCGCTGTGATCGTTGGTACCCAGGTTCAATACCACGGCGTCCATGGCAGTATCAAAGGCATAGGGCTCGTTGGCTTCCGGGACAAGGTCGCACAGCGTTTCATAAATGCGGGGCAGGTTGTTTTGCGCCTTGCCCTCCCAGTCGCTGCACACGCCCCAGCCGCTCTGGCTGATCAGATGCACCCGGGCGCTCAGATCGCACCCCACCTGGTGGGCATAGCCAAAGGAGGGGCTCATCCAGGCCGTTTTCCATTCCCGGGCGCTGCAGGGGCCGGTGCATCCCTCGCCGGTGGTCAGGCTGTCGCCGATAAACTCGATCTGGTATTTGGGCGCAGGCACGTCCAGCACCTGACCGTCGGATTTCAAACTGTGCAGCAAAAGCCGCATGCCGTCGCCGCCCACGGGCTGGGTATCGCATACGACAGTCACCGTGTGCTCCACCTGATCGTCCATGCCCAGCATTGCGGGATACCAGTACCTGCCCTTTTGCACGGGGAAGCGGGCAATCACGCCGCCGTCCGCCCACACGCACAGCCAGGGCGCATGGCCGTCTCCCCTGCCCTCCGCTTCCACATACAGCTCCCTGCAGCGGATGCGGATATCCACGCCGCTCAGCGGCCACAAAAGCATCCTGCCGCCGTCTATCTCCTTCTGACGGCCGCGGAAAACGATCTTTTCCATATCACAAATTGATTTGATCCACATATTGTCACCCATGGCATTACCTCCGGTGAACGTCTATTTTTTCGCTGCTTCTATCATACACGTTTCCCCCGTTCCCGTCAAACAAAAAAGCGCCTCCCCCGACGGGAAGGCGCCCATGATTTTTTACTTGATTTCCTTGGAATCGATTTCCTGCCTGAACATGGCGATCACTTCGTCAAGCTTCATCACGCCCAGGTTTTCACCCTTGCGGGTACGCACGGCCACCGTGCCGTCTTCCACTTCCTTGTCGCCCAGCACCAGCATGTAGTTGACCTTCTGGGTGACGGCCTCGCGCACCTTGAAGCCAATCTTCTCGTTGCGCAGGTCCACTTCCACGCGCATGCCCTGCTGCTGCAGCGCCTGCTGCACCTTGAGGGCCGCTTCGTCGGCGCGGTCGGTGATGGTCAGCACACGCACCTGTTCGGGAGAGAGCCACAGGGGGAAGGCACCGGCAAAGCGCTCGATGAGGTAAGCCAGCGTACGCTCGTAGCAGCCCAGGGACGTGCGGTGGATGATGTAGGGACGCTTCTTCTGACCGTCGGCGTCCACATATTCCATGCCGAACTTTTCAGCCAGCAGCATGTCGATCTGGATGGTCACGATGGTATCTTCCTTGCCGAACACGTTCTTGTACTGGATGTCCAGCTTGGGGCCGTAGAAAGCGGCTTCGTCGATGCCGATGGAGTAGTTGACTTCCAGGTTGTCCAGAATGCGCTTCATCACGCTCTGGGCCTCTTCCCACTGCTCCTTGGTGCCTTCGTACTTGCCCTTGGGATTCTCGGGATCCCACTGGGAGAAGCGGAAGGTGCAGTTTTCCAGCATGCCCACCGTGCCCAGCAT